>CAZAQN010000013.1:0-97980 GCA_964487345.1 uncultured Occallatibacter sp.
GGCGCTGTAGTACCCAACGCCCAAGTGACCCTCCTCAATACCGACCAGGGAATCACTCTTGAAACGAAGACGAACAGCAGCGGCGGCTATACCTTTTCGCCGGTCAGGATCGGGCATTACACCGTCACCGTGACCGCCCAAGGGTTCGCAAAAACCACACAAAAGAACCTGACTGTAAACGTTGCGCAATTCCTCGAGGTTAACGTGCAGCTGAAGCTCGGCGCTGCGTCGGAGACCGTCGAGGTGAACACCGCGCCACCCCTGCTGCAGACCGAAGAGGCGTCGGTTGGCCAGGTGATCGGTGCGCAGGAAGTGAATGATCTGCCACTCAATGGCCGCAACTTTACGTTTCTTGCTCAGCTTGGCGCCGGCATGCAAACACCGCAAGCCGATACCAGAGGGAATGCAGCATCTGGAGCCTTCTCAGCCAACGGGCTTCGCCCGGCGCAGAATAATTACCTTCTCGACGGCATCGACAATAACTCCAACGCGGTCGACTTCTTGAACGGAACCAACTATGTGAACCTTCCGCCGATTGATGCGATTGCGGAGTTCAAGGTCCAGACCGCGGACTTTAGCGCGGAGTTGGGCCGTTCCGCGGGCGCGGTGATCAACGCGACAGTCAAGTCCGGCACGAACAGCCTTCATGGCGATGTATGGGAGTTTTTCCGCAACGATAAACTCGACGCCGCGGATTGGTTTGAAGACAACAACAATATCAAAAAAGGCGAATTGCGTCAGAACCAATTCGGAGCCACCGGCGGCGGTCCGATCATCAAGAACAAGATGTTCTTCTTCGGCGACTACGAGGGCAAACGGCGTGTACAGGGGAATACGTCGTCGGGCCTTTCCGTACCGACTGCTGCGGAACGGGCAAGCGGTTATTCAGATCTGTCGGATCGTATTGGTGGGACGGCAAGAGCGGATGCTCTGGGTCGACTGATCATCCCCGGCACGATCATGGATCCTGCGACCACACGATCAGTGACGGCTGGTGTCGCGGACCCCGTGACCGGTATCGTTGCAACAACCACCGGTTATGCACGCGATCCGTTTGGTTACAACGGTTGTTCAACTGCCGGAAAAACCGCCCCTACAGTCGCAGCATGCCCCGGATTGAATCAGCTCCCTGCCGGCCTCATCGATCCGAACGCGGTCAAGCTGCTGGATCTCTATCCGGCACCAACCAGCTCGGGGGTCACAAACAATTTTGGATCTAGCCCCAATCTTTTCGAACACTCGAACTCCTTTGACACTCGCGAGGACTTCAATCCCAACGAAAAGGATCAGATCTTCTTCCGCTTCAGCTATGTCGACGACCCGCAATACATACCGGGTCCATTCGGAGGAGTCGCCGACGGTGGCGCATTCCAGGAGGGCATCCAGACGGCGAAGTCATCGCAGGCTGTCGCTGGTTACACACACGTCTTCAATCCGAACACCATCAACCAGGTGCGCGGCGGATTCGCACATCTTCACACCACACGTTTCGGACCAGACGGCAATACAACGGGCATCCCGGCCCAATACGGAATCCAGGGAATCCAGCAGGTCGCTGAAAATGGCGGGTTACCTAACTTCACTTTCAATGATCTATCGAACCTGGGGAGCAATAACTTCCTGCCTTCGGACGAAGTCAGTCAGACAATTCAGGTCACAGACGACTTTACGAAGATTTACGGAAAAAACAGCTTCAAGCTGGGTATTGAGTTCCAGCATGTGAAGTTTTCTACATTGCAACCGGCGTGGTCGCGTGGTGCCTTCGACTATAACGGGTCATTCACTGATATTCCAGGCCAGAACAGCAACCAGACGGCAATCGCCCAGATCCTGATACCACCGGCACTGGATGCCAGTAACTCGGAAGGCGAAGTGATTCCGGCGAACGTTGCCATCAACTATTCGGGAGGCTCCGACGATGTGCGGGCCTCGAACATCAGCAAGACCTACGACGAGAAAAACTATCTCGCCGGCTACTTCCAGGATGACTGGAAGGTAAATCCCAAGCTGACCATTAACGCCGGCCTGCGCTGGGACTACTTCGGACCGATTGGGGAGTCGAACGGCGGCCAGGCGAATTTCATTCAGAGCGGCCCACCAGACAATCTGCCCGAGTACCTCATCCCCGCCACAGGGAAAGACGTTAGGACCTTGTCTTCTACCGCCACCAATCCGAGTCTCGCCGGCGACGGCTTTCTCGATCTGTTGGCGGCGGATGGAATTACGCTGCGGGAGACCAACAAATTCGGAAACGGTTTGATCCAAACGCAAAGGGCCAATTTTGCCCCGCGCGTAGGCTTCGCCTATGAAGTCTCTCCAAAGGTGGTGACACGCGGCGGATTCGGCGTCTTCTACAACTCGTTTGAGAATCAGGGATACGGGCCGAATATCGGCGAGAATTACCCCTTCGTGTACAACTTCAACTATCAGGTTCTGGGGCCGAACCCTCAGGTTGCCCCTGTAAGCTTCGGCACTCCGTTTGCCGGTTGTGCAACGGCGGGTCCTGGTGGAACCGCGACTCTGGAGGCTGGATTCTCCTGCATTTCCTTCACACCGACGCAAGTAAATGCTTCTGGCCTCGGGTTGCAGGGATTGCAGTTTGACTACAAGACTCCTCTAACCATGAGCGCTAACGCCACGGTCCAATACTCGCTGACACGCACATTGTCGGCGCAGGCTTCGTATGTGGTCACGCACGGCGAGAATCTTCAGGCGGGTATTGGCGACAATGAAGTAACTGCCATTTTGCCCTTCGGTTCAAGCACTACGTCTCCGGTGAATGCACACGTTCCTGGCACCGCACCGTTCCCAGATTTCGGGCAGAACTCGAGTTACCAGAGAACGATCGGCATCAGCACGTACAACGGATTGCAAGCTAAGCTCGAGCAGCAATTCACAAATGGGCTGACTTATCTTCTCGCCTACACCTGGTCGAAGACGCTCTCTGACGCAGGCGATTTGCTAAACGGCGGCAGCTCTGGTGGCTACCGTGCTCCGTGGGTCCCGGGCCTTGGAATTGGCTTCGATCGGGGCCTTGCCGATTTCGATCTACGCCAGGTTCTACATTTCAGCGGCGGATATCAGCTACCCTTCGGCAAGGGGATGCGCTACATGAATGCCGGCGGACCGACCAACGCCGTACTGGGCGGCTGGGCTGTCAACTGGATTCTTACGCTTCAGGGCGGTCAACCGATTTCTCTTGGTTGCCCAACGGGTCCGACGGCAAACGATGCTGGATCCAGTTGTTTCGATTTTCGTGTACCGGGGCAGAGCGCGAAACTCGGAATGCACACCGACTCAAACGGAAAGCAAAGCTGGTTTGGGAACCCGAATGCCTTCCAGCAGCCCTGCGAATTGGGGGTGACTCCGGCAGCGCCCACTGGATGCATCACTCCATCGACCCTTGCTGGCTATCTGGGAGGGTATAACACGACAACGACGGGTCCGGGATTCCACCGGCTCGACTTCTCCACATTTAAGGCATTCCAACTGAGCGAGCGATTCTCGATGCAGTTCAGGGCTGAGTTCTTTAATATCGTCAACCACCCGAATTTCAATGCACCCGGCTTCGGCGGCAACGGTGTGGTGGCGATTTCGAACTCAACTAACTTCAATAGCTCCAACTTCGGAGAAATTGGATCCACTCGCGATGCCCCGTACGATCCGAGACAGATTCAATTTGCTCTGAAGCTATATTACTAGGCTAGAATGAACGCACCCCGGGAAGACGCGCCAATTAGGCGCCGTTCCGGGGTGTTGTTCTGCGTAGCGGAATGCTCACGCGGCACTGGGAGGTGGACGGTGAGCAGAGTGCCTCGAGAACTACTCTCATTTCTCTGCATCGGCTTTTGTTGCGCGATTCCTGCATTTGCCGAGAACCTCACAAGACAGGAGCTCGATCGTATCTATCAATCGGCTGCCGCCGATTACGATGCGGGGCGCTACCCGCGCGCAGCCGACGAACTGGAGCGCGTTCTTCCGTATGCCACGCGAAGCTACGAAGTTCATGAGCTTCTCGGCATGGTGTATGCATCGCTTGCGGAGAACCCCAAAGCAGAAGATCAGTTAAAGATTGCAGTTCAATTGAATCCCAAGTCGGCTGCGGCGCGGACGAACTTCGGTACGATCCTCCTCCATTCCGGTAAGGCGGCTTTGGCTGGCGAGCAGTTCCGCGAAGCCCTGCAGCTCGATCCGCAAAGCTTCGACGCAAACCACAACCTAGCCGAGTTTCTGCTCCAGTCAGGAAAGATTGCCGAAGCCCGTCCGCTCCTCGAGTTGGCCCATCGCATTCAGCCGGAATCCTATGACAACGGCTACGACTTAGCCATGGCGGATTTTCATCTAGGCCAGCTTGAGGAAGCAAGAGAGGTAGCGGCGTCGATTGCAGGCAAGCAAAATACAGGAGAATTGCAAAATCTTCTAGGGCAAATCGATGAAAAGAACGGGGAGTTTGTCGCAGCGGCGAATGAGTTTGAGGCTGCGGCTCATATGGATCCGAGCGAGGATAACCTGTTCGACTGGGGAAGTGAGATGCTTCTTCATCGGACTTATGAGCCGGCGATTGCGATCTTCCAGCAAGGCACAATGCGTTATCCGCGCTCGCCTCGTCTTTTTATAGGGTTGGGTCTGGCGCTTTATTCGCGGGGAAAGTACGATGACGCTGTCCAAGCTCTGCTCACCGCAGCCGATCTCAATCCTTCCGATCCGCGCTGCTATCTTTTTCTGTCGAAAGCTTATGATAGCTCCCCTAAGCAGGCGGAAGGCGTCATTCAAAGGTTTCGACGCTATGCGGAATTGCGGCCTCAGGACGCCTTGGCGCAATATTATTTCGCAATCAGCCTTTGGAAAGGGAAGAGATCAGAAGATTCAAGTGCGGACCTGCAGACTGTGGAGTCCCTTCTTCGAAAGTCGATTGCGCTTAACGGAAACATACCTGAAGCACACGTGCAGTTAGGCGATTTGTATGCAGGCCAGCATCAATATGATAAGTCGATTCCAGAGTATGTGCGAGCACTTGAACTGAATCCGAATTTGTCGGATGCACACTATCGCTTGGGAACGGACTACGTTCATGTGGGACAAAAGGATGATGCGCAGAAGGAATTCGCGGTCTATCAAAAGCTACGCGCCGCACATTTAGCGGAAATCGACAAAGAGAGAGCCGAAGTACAACAATTCGTCTACTCCGAAAAGGGTAGTGCATCTTCCAAGTTCTGATTACTCATCGGGCGAGCACGGAGGCGGTAGCCGATCTGAAAATGGAGAGCTTTCAAAGAATTGGACAAAGGCCGCAATTTCTTATGAATGACTTGAGAAAATGAATCGACGATCCTTCAGAGACGATCTTGCTTTTGGCTGGCCGAGGCTCGATGCCCCAACCGCCAAGGAAATCGCTTCTCGTCTCAGTCAAAGCAGAAGAGAATTCCTGAGGACAACTGCGGGCCTCGCTCTGGGAGCGGGGTTGGGGAGGTCAAGCCCATTTCTTCGTGGCGAGGCAATCCGAAAGAAACGCAAAACAATTGTTGTTACCTTTGGAGGCGGCGCACGGGACCAGGAGACTTTCGCGCCTGAAGGTCAGGAAAATATTCCTCATCTGATCAACGAATTGGCTCCTCAATCAAGCTTTTTTACGCATGTCACGAACCAGGGGATCCTGGGTCACTATGTTGCGACAGCTAGCTTAACTACCGGGGTATATGAGACGCTGAATAACTTCGCGGCTGTGCCTCCGGAACACCCCACGGTTTTCGAGTATTTCCGCAAGGATCTGAGGCGGCCGGCTTCCGATACCTGGGTTGTGGCGCCGAGCAACGGGTTCAACCGCATTGGTGAGAGTGACTCCCGTGCGTATGGGCCCGGCACAGGCGCAGCAGTAATCCTTCCCAAACATCTGCTGAGTGCGACTGCTTCCGGAGCTACGGAGGACTTGGACCATCTACTTCGAGATAACTACGAAACACCGTTCTACACGCCACAAATAGGTGGCGGCGAATTCGAACTACAGCAGCTTGTGTCGATCCTCAGATTGTCCGTTGCAGACTTTATGGCTCATGCGCGGACGTTGTCGAGTCCTGACGAATTATCGGTGTATATCGCGAAGCGTCTCATGCAGCAAGAGGCTCCCAGTCTTCTCTGGATCACGATGCATGACATAGACGTAGCCCATTCGGGCGCATTTTCGCTGTATGTGGAAGGAATTCGGCGCACTGATCGGCTTTGTGCCGAATTGTGGAAGACCGTGCAAAGTGAGCCAGAATATGCAGGAAATACCACGATGTTCATTCTTCCTGACTTTGGGCGTGACTCCGACTTTGAGCCAGGCGGCAACGGTTTTCAGCATCATCGCACTGGGGATGCCGCGAGCCGCACGACCTGGATGATGGCGCTCGGAGCCGGCGTCCGTCCTGGTGTGGTCTTCGACGATCCGTTGCAGTCTGTTGATCTTGTACCGACTCTCGGTGCAATGCTCGGATTTACTCCCGCGGAATCCAAGGGACGGCCGATCAAGGAATTCATGTAACTCATGCAGCCGAGCGAACTCCAAGCCGAGCAATTCTCTGGTTATCCTCCGGAAGCCAAGAGGGTAGTACTGGCTCATCTCGAGGCACTGCGAGAGTTACCGCTGATTTTTATCCCAAGTCTCTTGCGAGAAGTCATCGACTACGACTTCAAGTTCCCCGCGGAGCGCTCGGCAATTGATGGTGAATTGGCTCTATTGAGCAATTCCTCGCAGGCACAGAGACACGATCGATTCCAGGCTTTTGAGCGGCTTTCGATTTCAGAGAATCTCGAGCAGTCCGACTGGATCAATCAACCGGCGCAGTTTACAGAGCGGCTTTCGGCATATCTTTGGAGTACTCACCAACTCGATGCCTTTCGAGCCGCGGCAACAGAATATGGCGCCCGTTTGCAGTCAGAGATGCCTTCGGAACCACTGCCAACGCGCAGACTCGGCATTGCCGTAATAGGGCAGCGTGTAACGTCATTTGATGGCCGATTGTTCAAAAACCTGCGCGAACACGGAACCTATTTCAATCAGATAAAACCAGAACGCGGACTTGACCTTCTGCTCGAGGGCGTGGCTGCGCGCTCTAAGGCTTACCCGGTTCCTTATGGGCATTGGTACGTGGAGGGCGGGCAGCAGAGTAGCCATAGTTCTCTCTTGACCTGCATCTCGTATAAGTCGCTGGAGCCGACACGTGAAGCCTTATTAAGGAACGTTAGGACAGAGATTGAGAAACCTGGGATGGGACCAGAGGAGCTGCGGACGCACTTAGCTCGACTAACGCCCTCCGATCTTGGAATGAATCCAGGGGGGAACCCGGTGCTGGATCGATTCCAACTCAAAGTGTTGACCGAGGGTTCTGGAACTCAGATATTCAGCACAACCTTTGCTCAGTGGACTGCACGCGAGGTTCTTCGCCGGGCGCAGGCGCTTACCCTATTGGTTAGGTTTGCTCCAAGGCAGCGACAACGCCCGATGAATGAGCTACTGTCGAGTTCCCAGGGCGATTCCGAAGTTGATCCACTTGGTTCGCTTATTGATGCAGACATGGCATCGTATTACCACTGGATCAACCAACAGAGGCTGACGGGTTATGACCGATCCGCCTTTCTAGTTTGGTTTGAGGGACACAATGAGGCTCTGGTAGTTGCCCCGAACCTACCTCGGGGAACAACCTCGAATTCCGCATTTGATCTAGGACAGTTGCTTTTGCTTGCCACAAGTTGATGAGCGGGGAATTTCGGGATTGAGGAGAGGCGTTGCGGCGCCTATAATGAAGTTACTCTCGATAGTTGAGATAAGAGAATGGCGAGTTCCCAGGCGAGCGCGCCTGAGCAGGTAAGTTATGGAGAGTGGTGATCGCTTAGACACCCATTTCGACTCCACGAATTTGAGCGGCCCGGACCTCTTGGTCGACGCATCCAAGAGGAGATTTCTTCAGGCAGCGGGAATTCTCGTCGCTGGGATGATGCTCCCGAAGGGATACGCGGAGATAACAGAGCGTGCGTCAGGCGATTTGGAGCAGAAGGTTTTGTTGGTCGTGATTGGCGGAGTTCGGCGTGTCGAGACTTTTTCCGGCGATGGTCTTGTCAATATTCCGCATCTGGCGTCGGATTTGCTTCCACGGTCCCTCTTTTATCTTCATGCGCGCAACGAAGGTGTTACTGCTCATTTCAACGCGATTTCGAGTATCCTCACCGGAAATTGGCAACGGCTGGACGACTGGGGCAAGGTCGCTCCAGCTACTCCGACATTCTTTGAGCAGTTTCGCAAGTCCGCTCGAGTCGATCGAAACGAAACATGGGTGGTCGCGAGTAACAAGGCACTTACAAGCCTCATTGGTGCAAGTTCCGATTCGAACTACGGCCCAGCTTATGGAGCCAACGTCGTTTTTCCAAAGCAACTAATGCTGATGGCAGTGGAAGAGGCGCTTCGCTCCGGACGAACTGAAAATATGGCTGACCGGAGCAAGGTTGAATCCGAACTTGAAAATGCAATGCAGGGAAGCAATTATGAAGGGTTAGGCTGGAATGTCTTTGAGGCTACGGGTCGTCTTGACCCGCGCGTTGAAGGCACCATAAAGACGGCAATTGCCAGTTTTGTCCGAGATGGCGGCGCTACTTCCGGAGACGAACTTACCTTTTTCATGACTCGCGAGATTATGCGCAAGTTTTCGCCGAAGGTGCTGGTGGTGGCATTCTCGGACGTTGAAGCTGCGCATTTCGGTTCTTATTCTCTCCACTTAGCAGGTATTCATGCGGCCGACCGGCTTTCTTATCAACTTTGGCAGGAAGTGGAATCGAATCCCGCTTACCGCGGTCGGACCACGATGTTGATTCTTCCGGAATTTGGTCGAGACCCGGACGGTTCGTCGACGAACGGATTTTTCAATCACCGCGCTCATGAAGAATCGACAATGGACACGTGGATGATGGCTCTGGGGCCGGCGGTCGACCGACCTCAAATCGTGGAACGCCCGATACGTCACATTGATATTTGCCCGACGCTGACGGCTTTGCTTGGGTGCTCTCCGCTTGAATCGCAAGGCTTGAAACTAACGGAACTTCACGGTTGATGACAAAGATGCCGCGTATTAAGGCGAATGAGCCGGAGTGAGATCGACGTTCACCTTGAACTGGAATGACCCGGAAATCGGAATCATGACAATTTCGGAACAGCATCGAGAGGATATGCGGTCTGCCTTGGAGAAAGGGGTGTTGCAGCGTCTTCCGATTACATTTCTTCCGTTTGTCAATCAGCAAATTAGGGAATGGGTGTATCTATTTCCGAATGAGCGGCAGTCGGTAGAGAAGTTATTGCATTATGTAGCCGAGCTGAGCACAGGCGAATCTTCAGCACTCTTTAAGGATGTGATTCAACTCGAGGAAAAGATGGGTGTCGGTCACTGGCACTTTTCAACTACGGAGCAGACAATCGAGAATGCTTCCGAACTGGCGCGGTCACCATATTTTCAGGAATGGAGGCGAGCCGTTCAAGCGGTTTTCGATGCAGCCGATCAGTATGCGCTTCAGCCGGGCAGCGCTGCAGAGGAGGTGCAGCATCGGTTGGTCATACTCGACATTCCGCAGACTCTTGTTGTGGACCCGTCAATCGTTTGGCGGCGGTGGCAGGGGATTGGCAAGTCACTTAACCTGGGGCCTTTCACTTCCGCCAATGATCGGGAGTTCTTCGAATTTCTCTTGACCCCCTCGCCGGGAGAACCCGGTACACCTACTTCGGGATTACTAAATGCGCCTGGTAACCGGCGGGAATTATCTTCAGCGGATAGGTGGTTTTTGGATGCGGGCGAAGGATTGAATGATTTGAGTTGGACGCCAACTGCATCAACAAACTCAAGTTTGGGTTTTATCTCACTGAGTTATGGAAGACTTGGTTTATACCGTGAAACGTTTTCGCACGAGATGAACACAATGCGAAAGGATCTTGCCGATGCGGATGATGTGTTGGATCGGTTGCGCAAGGTGGATGTGACTGCCTGGTGCCCGCCGGAGGTTTCGGCGGATCTCGCCGTGAAGGAATTCGTTCGTTCACTTTTTCTTTCAGGAAATGGCGCGGTGCTTTTTGGCAACTCCTTCGTGGAATGGGGAGCTTCAGAGGCATTTCGACGAGCACGGCCGTCCATGGTCGCGGCCAGATTTGGTATGCGCGCCAAACCGAAGCCCTTTACTGGAGTTGCCGTTTTCGATAATCCAAATCAAATCAACCCCGCTCCCTCGGTCGATGATCTCGCCGGGAGCGCTGCTGACGCTGAGATACTCGCGCTCTATATTTGGCTCGCCGCGACGCGCTACGCTGAGTATCGAAGCGCGACCGTCTGTGTTGTTCTTGCTGAGAGCATTTCCCAAGCATACGTCATTGCGCCATCGGAATTTCCGCTTTGGCAAGAAGCGGAGCCTGTCTCTCGATCATCTCTCAAAGGCGCACTTTGTAACTGGATGGCATAGCCAGTCCGCATGAATAAGCGCATGAACGAAGAGTAGATTCTGCAATTGAACTGAAACCAAAAATCGGAATGGAGATAGTGAATGATCCGGCGCGACTTTATTAAGACAGCAGGTGCGGTGTTGGCGTCCACAGCTTTGCCTGGTTCCGAAGTGTTTGCCGACAACCAAGCTGCGCAACGAAGGTTGATTCTTCCCATGAACAGGGATTGGCGGTACCATCCCGCAAAAGTCGATGGTGCGGAAGCGATCGAGTTCGATGACTCGAACTTTGAGCGCATCGCAGTGCCCCACGCCAATATCGAGTTGCCTTGGCACAATTTTGACGACAAGGACTACGAATTCGTCTCTACGTACCGGCGCCGCTTCAAACTTCCCGAAGAGGCTGCGGATAAGCGAGTTTTTGTTGACTTCGAAGGCGTGATGACTGCATCAACCGTTTGGATTAACGGGGTTCGCCTGGGCGAATATAAGGGCGGCTTTACTCCGTTCTCGTTTGAGCTGACGGAACATCTGCGGCGTGGTTCTGAAAACGTTTTACTCGTGCAGGTGGATTCAACAGAACGAGCAGATATTCCGCCTTTCGGCTACGAGATCGATTACATGACGTTCGGAGGCATCTATCGCGAAGTATCTTTGCGCATAGTCCCCCCCGTCTACATAGACAACATCTTTGCTCAGCCAAAGGATGTCGCGAGCGGCAGGCCGTCTCTGGACGTCCATTGCTTCTTAGCTGGGGATGCCACGGCGCGTGGCGAGCTATCGATCGAAGCGGAATTGCGCGACGGCGACCAGGTTATGGCGAAAGGTAGGCAAACCATCGGACGCCCCAACGCGGCAACCTCGGGAAATGAGGCTTCACTGGATCCGTACACTGACGCGTCCGTCTACTCCACAACCGAGACGACAAAGGATCCAACCCGCTACACGATTTCGCTTGCCCAACTCAAAAACGTGAAGCTTTGGAGTCTTGAAGAACCCAACCTCTACACGGTGTATGTCAGGCTCATCCGATCCGGTCAGACCGTTGATGAAGATAAGCGTCGTATTGGCTTTCGGGAAGCGGTTTTTACTGATCAGGGATTTTCATTGAATGGCAGGATCGTCAAGTTACGTGGCCTGGATCGGCACCAGACATTTCCTTTTGTAGGTCAGGCGATGCCGGCAAGAGTTCAGCGAAAGGATGCCGATATCCTGCGCAAGGACCTTCACTGTAACATCGTGCGCACATCACACTATCCGCAGTCGCGCCATTTTCTCGACCGATGCGATGAAATTGGACTACTTGTGCTCGAGGAGATTCCGGGTTGGCAGCATATCGGCGATGAAAAATGGAAGGAAGTGGCAATCGACAATGTTGGGCGGATGATTCGTCGCGACTGGAACCACGCTTCCATCGTCTTGTGGGGTGTACGAATCAATGAATCGCTTGACGATCATAATTTCTACACTCGAACGAATGCGCTTGGACATGCTCTCGATCCATCGCGGCAGACGGGTGGAATTCGGTATTTCCAAGAGTCAGAGTTCCTGGAAGACGTTTTCACGATGAATGATTTTGGATTCCCATTGAAGCCGCCATGTCATCCACGCTACCTGAACACCGAATTTGTCGGGCACACCTTTCCAACCAAGACCACAGACGATGACGAGCGCCAACGAGAGCACACGCTTCGCCATGCGAGAATTCACAATCAGCTTGCTTCAAATCCACAATACGCCGGCGGCATCGGCTGGTGCGCGTTCGACTACAACACCCATTCCAACTTTGGCGCCGGTGACCGCATTTGCTATCACGGGGTAACAGACATTTTTCGTGAGCCAAAGCCTGCGGCCGGTTTCTATAAGTCACAATGCGACCCGAGTGAGGAGGTTGTGCTCGAGCCGGCATTCCATTGGGCCCGTGGCGACGAATCTGTGGGCTTCACCAAAGCCGTCTTCTGTTCCAATTGCGATCATCTCAAGGTCTTTGCTCGCGCGGATAGCCTGGAATCCAATCCCTGGGTCCTTCTTGCCGAGGTCGAGCCGAACCGAGAGGAGTTCGATCATCTCAAGTACCCGCCCTTCCTGCTCGATTTGAGCAAAATCGATCTGCGAAAGTTCCGTGCCGGTTGGGGAGATTTGCGGGTTGATGGATTCATCAATGGCAAGCAGGCCATATCGAAATCGCTGTCCGGCCGAGGGGTTGATACCAAGTTCATCCTATTGCCGGACGATCACGAGTTGAAGGCGGACGGAGCCGATTCGACGCGCGTCGTCCTGCGTGTGACCGATGAATTTGGCGCGATCAGGACTTATGCGAATGATCCCATCGCCTTCACTTTGGAGGGTCCCGGTAGACTCATTGGCGACAATCCATTTTCCTTGGTGGGCGGGACCGGTGCGGTGTGGTTACGCGCTGGGGAGAAACCAGGCACCCTGAGACTGACGGCGAAGCACCCGCGTCTGGGAACACAGGCTGTGGAGGTTAGCATTACGTCTGTACCCACAGAGGACGTCTAGTTACGCATTGCAGGTTCAGTGAAATAGTGGGTGTGACCAAACGCTGGCTCAACTCGCGCATCTAGGTATGAGAGGCTTTCTGCGTCTTCCAGGGCTCTTATGCCTATGAATCTTACCTTAAGATCGCACTCTGCATGCATGGCTCCGCTTATTCTCAGATCAAGGCGCGTCGGAGATGGCGTAGCCAACAATTCCTTTCGATAGACGAAAGGTTCAGTCAAAGAGTTCATCGTCCCGCTTTCACTTATGGCGACCAGATCCAACCCGGCATCCAAAGCCTCCACTCTGGTGGAGCAACAGCTTGCCCGCTATCGCTCCATGCGCGATTTTCATCTCACTGCGGAACCTAGCGGGAGTGGGAATGGAAGCAAGTCTCGACCCGCCCCGGCCCTCCCGTTTGTGGTTCAGAAGCACGCCGCGTCAAGGCTGCATTACGATTTCCGCCTGGGTTGGAATGGGGTCCTTAAGAGCTGGGCGGTTGCGAAAGGTCCCAGCGACTTCCCAGGGGACAAACGACTCGCTGTCCAGGTTGAGGATCATCCGATTGAGTACGCCGGATTCGAAGGCACGATCCCGAAAGGCCAATATGGCGGCGGCACCGTGATGGTGTGGGACTTTGGCGACTGGACACCATTGGTCGATGTGGAACGCGGTTTAGAGGAAGGGAATCTCAAATTCGAATTGCATGGAAAAAAGCTGAAAGGTGCATGGGCTCTTGTAAGGATGAAGGGGCGCGCGAATCAGTCGGGCAAAGAGAATTGGCTCCTGATCAAGGAGAAGGATGCATTCGCGCGATCGGAAACTGACCCTGCGATCACAGATAGAGAGCTCGAAAGCGCAATTACGAAACGGAGCATGGACCAGATTGCGAAGAGTGAGGACCATGTCTGGAACAGCTCCGCTGCAAAGCGGAGTGCAACGAAGAAGAGCGGAGCCATTCCAGAGCAAACTCCGCCGGCGCCCGCCAAGAAACAGCGCACTTCAATCAAGAAAGTGCGGAGACCGAATATAGATTTGTCGCGCCTTTTGCAAACCACGCCGCGAGAGCGATTTCCCGGATTCATTGAGCCGCAGCTTGCGCAACAGGCTACTACAGCTCCCGATGAAACGGACTGGATACATGAACTGAAGTTGGACGGATACAGAATTCAGATTCAAATACGTTCGAGCAGAGGGAACGGCAGAACCACCCGCGAGGCAAGACTGCTTACGCGTAAAGGACTGGACTGGACCAACCGCATGCCGGATATCGCGCGAGCGGCTACCGAGCTTGTAGGGACGGATGCCATTCTCGACGGCGAGGCGGTAGTCCTGGATGAAAAGGGCGTGTCGAGTTTTGCGGAATTGCAGGCCGCCTTTCAAGAGGGCAGGAACCGGTACATTACTTACTTTGCCTTCGATCTCATGCATCTCGATGGACACAATCTTCGCGGACTACCCCTCCTCACCAGAAAGCAGCTGCTGGCCGGAATTCTTGCCGGGGATCGGAAGGACACGCCTCTTCGCTTGAGCGAGTACTTCCAGGCGAAGGGCAGTGATGTGTTCGCAAAAGTTTGTCATCTTGGTGGCGAAGGTATCGTTTCAAAGCTCGGGTCAGGAGCCTACGTATCTGGCCGCAGCGCCAGCTGGCGAAAAGTGAAATGCATCCAGGAACAGGAATTCGTCATTGTGGGATTCACTCCACCATCCAAGGGCGGCCACGGAATTGGCGCCTTACTGCTTGGCTACTATGAGGATGGGGAGCTTTGTTACGCGGGCCGATCCGGCACAGGCTTCACGCAAAAGACAAGCCACGATTTGCGCACGCGATTGAATCGTCTGACTCAGAAGATGTCGACCCTTGCCGAGATTCCGCGGGACGCCCGTAAAAATGCGGTTTGGGTGAAGCCGGAGTTGGTGGCTCAGATTTTCTTCGCCACGTGGACAAAGGAGAACCTGGTGAGACAGGCTGCGTTTAAAGGTCTGCGTGAAGACAAGCCGGCAAGTGAAGTCGAGCGAGAGAAGGCTATTTCTGTCGGACAGTCAAATCGAAATGCATCGAACCGAATAAATTCACCCGCAGGCATCAAGCGTCAGAAGGTGAAACAGCAGAGTGCTGCTCCGCTTCCCATTACCCATCCCACCAAAGTATTGGACCCCGAAAGTGGTATGACGAAGCAGGCGCTCGCGGAGTATTACCTGGCGGTAGCGGGACAGATGCTTCCGCATATCTCGGAACGGCCACTCAGCGTGGTTCGTTGTCCGGGGGGTATCGGTAAGCCGTGCTTTTTTCAAAAGCATGTCGGCTCCGGACTGGCTGACGGCGTGGAAAGCGTGTCGGTGCCGAATCGAAAGACAGGCAAGCACGAAGAATTCCTTACCCTGGATTCAGCCGACGGATTGTTGGGTCTTGCGCAGATGGGAGTGCTCGAGATCCACCCGTGGGGTTCGCGGAACGACTCTCTTGAGCAACCAGACCGCATCATTTTCGACCTGGACCCCGATGAATCCATTAGCTGGCAAACGCTTGCTGCGACCGCGCGGGATTTGCGCACTCGTCTTGGGAAGCTTGGTCTAACCAGTTTTCTGAAACACACCGGAGGCAAGGGGCTTCACATCGTAGTTCCAATCGAGCCCGAACTTGAATGGCCAACCGTCAAGCAATTCGCGCACGCTGTCGTTTTGGAGATGGAAAAAGAGCAGCCTGATCTCTATGTGACTAAAATGACCAAAACACTGCGCAAGAATCGAATCTATTTGGATTATTTGCGCAATGACCGCGAAGCTACATCCATTGCGCCCTTCTCGCCGCGGGCCCGTCCCGGCGCGCCAGTAGCCATCACTCTAAGTTGGAGCGAATTGGCATCGCAAAGCGCTCCCTCGTTTCATGTGACCGACTTTGCACAATGGCGATCAAGGCTGAGCCGTGATCCCTGGAAGGATATGATTCGAACCAGACAGAGACTAACAGCCGATGCGCTCAGAGCGGCAGGCGTCTTGTCGAAGCGATAGACAATGATCGAGACGACCGACTTGCGGCTTGGAAGCCATTAACTGAATTCGCAGACTTACTTAAGTTCGCCGCACTGCTCCAGGGCAGATTGATCGGTGATCGTTAATAACGAGCCGCGCAGCTCAATCACATTCCGTCGCTGCAGATCCCGCAGAATGCGCGTGACCGATTCACGGCATGTCCCAATACATTCCGCGATTTCGCCGTGCTTGAGAGCCAGATGTATCTGGATGCCCCGCTCCGTCTGTTGCCCCTGCGCGGACCATTCCAGGAGCAACCGGGCGAGCTTCGATCGGTTGGACGGCGTAACGCCAATCGTCCGCAGACGCGTATAACTCCTGTCACAGTATTCGCCCAGTTCACGCGCCGCGGACAACGAGGCTGCGGGATGGGCCAACAGGAATCTCATAAAATCGGCGCAGCTTATCGACGCGATTTTGGAGGGGTACAGCGTCTCAGCGCTGGTTCTTTGGGGACTGGTTGTAAACGCCGATGGAAGTCCCACGAATTCACCCGGCCCGGCGATGTGCACGGTCAGTCGCTTGCCTTCGTTTGAATTCATAAAGACCTTCACCTGACCTTCGAGAAGAGCGAATACCTCCTGCGGGGGTTGCCCTTCAACATAGAGTACGGTACCTGAGCCGCAGGTAGAAAACGACGCCAAGGACTGAAAATCGAGCAACGCCTTCTCCGACAAGGACATTAGAAACTTACCCTTGCGGAGGTCCTGCAGACTTCCTTGCGGAACCTCAAATGGTAGAAAGCTGCTGGAAGGAATAGCAGTACTCCTGCCGCGCTTCTTTGCAAACCATTCAATTTCCTGGGGAGGTTCTTCGACCGCAGGGCCGTCTTCCTCTCGCAGCGACCTGGATTCCCGTCTTAGAAGCTGAGAACTTGCGCGCTTAACGCGGCCGTGCTCTGTAAGTACAGCGATCTTTTTCAGCCACATATCTGGCGGTGCGAGGACCGGGACAACCAGGTTGAACTCCGATTCGTTGGCGTTCGAATTCCAACCCTTGAACAGGATCAGCGGAGCATCGGAACTGGCCCGGATGAACGAAATGTCATCTGGGGAGACAGCGCTGTTGCTTTCCGTGATTGCGACTGCATCGATGTCTTCGTTCGAACTTAAGAAAGACTGAAGCTCGGGAAGGCTGACGCAGCTGTTCACTGAATAGCCGGCATCTAGGAGGGTTCGGAGCCTATCGAATTCGTCGATTCCAAAATGGGCGATTCGGGCGGTCATCTTCCCGCCTTTCTTCTTTCAACTTTTTCGCGCTGCGCTTTCAATGAGTGCAGTCACGGCCGTGTGATCTTCTGCGCCATCACGGATAATTAGGCCTCAACATTCAAAGAAAATCCTTACTCTCCCAATTTCAGGCAGATACCGCTTTCCACTTCGCCACGTTTTGTTCAAACGGCGGATTATTCGCCGGTTTTCGCAATGCGTTGAACACATCTCAAGCAGCTTCTAAGTTTCGAAAGCGACAGTCGGTCGGATAACGAACATCGAAGTTGATTCAACATCCTACAACGAGAAGGTAAATGTCAACCATCTTCGTAAGTTTGGACTGCGCCGCAGGCGCGTCACCCTTCGATCTATCCGATAGCTGGTTTGATAACTAATGAACGCCCTGGGAGCATGAACTACGTGGCCTGCACCAAAGGTCGAGAATACGATTGCGAGCGTAAACCCGGTATATATTTAGAAAGTAGTAACTATAGAAGAAGGGGATTAAGATGAGTCCAAAGCCGAAGTTCGGAATGATTGCGCAAGAAGATTATCTCAACTGCTGTGGAATTGCCGTCGTTGGAAAAGTGTCCTGTGACACTTATCACCGATGTTGTCAGCAACCGGCCATTTGTCTTGACAAGAAAGAACGACAAGGGCAACATCACATCAATATCTTCACTGTCTAGGTTCCGCAGAACGCCCAGACTCAGATCTGAGCTGGACGTTTTCGTGCGCCTTTTCAAAGTAGGAGTGACCCGAATAGAAAGTTGACCCCCCCCATGATCGTCAAAATGCAGGATAGAGGCTGCGGTGTCACCAGTCTGCGGATTGGTGCACGGAATGTCCGACGGTACTTCACAAAGGGAATGCCGACAGTCGATCTCGATTTGGATAGCGTGCAGATCCAGTGCGACCTGGGCCAGGATTTCTGGCAGGACCATCCGGAGATTGTCGATCCACGACTTTGCGCGTGGCTTACGGCCAAGAAAACTAGATTGAAAGTTGATGGGGATGGAGCTGTCTTACTGATGCTGCCGGCCGGCAGGAATTCGTTTCGTCTGCAAACCAAGCAGTCAAGGGGAGCGGTGAAGCCTAGCCCCCCGTACGATCCGGCCGCATGATTTGAAAAACACTCAACCAAACCAGAAAGACGCTCCAGCAAAGGAGCCATGATGATGGGCGTCTTCTAAACCGCATCTGAAAGTTTTGCGAGAGGAAAGACAATGACCACATCTGTTTTTGCGACTGAAAGACTTTTGAAGGGGAGCACGCAATGGGGGAATGTTGGAGCAGCATCGTTCTGCAAGTCTTTATCGCCCGAAGCGCTCAGTGAGTTTGGCGAGATTACTTCCTACTCCTCTTGCGCCGTCGGTTCAGAGCTGTACAGCGAGGAGCAAATCCCAGCGAAGGTCTTCATCCTTCTGCAGGGACAAGTGAAGGTTTCAATCAGCGCGCGCAATGGGCGGCGCTTGATCCTTCGTCTCGCCAAGCCGGGTGCCGTTCTCGGCCTATCCTCCGCATTCTCCGGGAATTTCTATGAAGAGACCGCGCAGGCAATAAGCCCTTGCAATTTCATCTCGATACGCTGTGCGGAGTTTGCCCGTTTCCTGGTTCGTCATCCATCCGCTTTTCAGGCCGCCATGCGGGAGTTCGGAAGCCAGTATGAACTGGCTTGCTCGCGGCTGCGTGTAACGGGAATGGCTCTCAGCGTTCCGGCAAAGCTTGCCCGGCTTCTGCTGGAGTGGACTGCAAGCGCCCAGCCAACCGAGTACGGTATTCGTATCCATGTCTCACTTACTCATGGAGAAATTGGTGAGTGCATTGGCACATGCCGTGAATCCGTCACTCGTATCCTGGGTGACATGCAACGCAAGCAAATTGTCAATCTGCGCGGGTCAATCCTAACGGTGATGAATCGTCCTGCATTGGAAGCCTGCGCGGGCCTGTGAAGCCCAGCGGAGGGCCTGCCAGATTATGCTGCCCGCGGGTACATGCGTGAGATATCTACCCTCAATGCGGGCGGCTTCCAGGTGTCTTCTGGTTCTCTGACCGCTGTACCTGTACCATCTCCGTGCCCCATCCATTCGCCTTTTTACTGGCGAATGGGTGGGAATGCACAAAACCTCATAGAGCGAAATCATGCGGTCAGAGACCTAGCGCCGCTCCGATGCCGACTTCTTCGCAGCAATGATTCCCTCTGGAAGTACCCAAGCGAATAGCACCCCGCCGCTGCTGGTGACGATGTATTGGCGGCCGTCCAATTCGTAACTGATGGGAGAACTCTGCATGGGTGATCCGGTACCCGCATGCCAAAGGGTCTTTCCGTCATTCGTATCGAGCGCCAGCAAGTTTCCGTAAGCATCCCCGGTAATTGTCAGGCCCGAATCGGTTGTCATCACGCCTGCGCCCGACCCGCCCGACCCCACTTCATGGCTCCATCGAATCTTGCCGGTTTGGTAGTCGATTGCCTCGATCACTCCTTTGCCCCACAATCCATAATCCGCGCCCGCCCATCCATAAGCACCATCGGCCGGCTTGGCGAAATAGATGCTGTAACTGGGGTGAGCGTCCACAATAAACAATCCGGTCTTCGGATCGAAGCTCGGCGCACGATAGTTGGTGAGTCCGCCTTCATCCGGAGCGACAAGCCGTCCATCCGGCGCAGGCTCCTTGGCTGGATTGGGAATCGGCCGGCCCTGCTTATCGATTCCCAGCACCCAGTTCACCGGGCCGTACGGAACTGTCAGCAGGTTCTTACCGTTCGTGCGGTCAAGAACAAAGAAATAGCCGTTGCGCGAGGTTTGCATCAGCATCTTCCGCGGCAGGCCATGAAACTCCCCGTCGACCAATACCGGCGTTTCCACCGCATCCCAATCGTGGGTGTCGTGCGGCGATACAGAGAAACTCCACGTCAGCTTCCCGTCATCGGGATTGATGGCCACGATGCTGCACGTATTTGCATTGTCTCCGGGCCGTACCGTTCCATTCAACACGGGAGTAGGATTCCCCGTTCCCCAATAAAGCAAGTTCAATTCTGGATCGTAAGTGCCGGTCATCCATGTCATGCCTCCGGTCGCCGCATTCGGCGTTCCCGCGGGAGGCGTTACATCCCACTGCCACTGCGTCGCACCGGAATCTGGATCGAAGGCCCGTAGATAGCCGGGAAGGTTGTCGAGGTCTCCGCCCACACCGGCGATGACGTGATTCTTGACGACGAGCGGCGCCATGGTGCTCCAATAACCCCGGCTCGCATCGGCAATGAGCTTGTCCCAGCGTACCTTTCCGTCTTTTGCGTCGAGCGAGATGAGATGCGCATCGGGTGTGGTGAAGAAGAGCCAGCCTTTGTACATCGCTACACCGCGATGGCCGATATGTTCGCCCTTGGAAGGCCGATTGTAATGCCAGATCAAATGGCCGGACCGCGCGTCCACGGCCCACACGTTGTCCGGCACCGTGAAATACAAAACGCCATCCACGAGCAGCGGTGAGGATTTTATCTGAGCGGTCTGGTTGGTTTGAAAGGCCCACGCCAGCGTTAGATTTCCGACATTCTGCGGTGTGATTTGTGTCAGGTGAACATGACGCCTTCCCGAATAATCACCGTGATAGAGGGGCCAAGAATCCGGAGACGGGTGCAGGAGTTGGTCGTTCTCAAGATCCTGCGCGTTGAGCGATGGCGCGCATGGAATGCACAGGCAGGTCGCGGCAACAATGGATAGCACCGAGTCTTTCAGCAACTTCATATCGGAATCGGACCTCAAATTCAGCTTGCAGCCGGCACTTATCAACGCAGCGTCTGCAGATAGGCCATCAGGTTATGAATGTCGTCGTCGCTGTACTTGTTGAAGAGCCGCACATGCGCATCGACAGGCGAATCTACCGTAAAGCGCACCCGGCTGATCGGCCATGAACGGTAAATACTCTTGCCATCGCGTAGCGCAACAGTGAACTCGTCGCGGTATGCAAGTATTCCGGAGATCGTTTGTCCGGAAAGGAGTTTTACGCTAACCGTGCTCTCGGCGCCTTCGGGATACAGCATGCGCTTCTCGAGCTCCAAGCCCTCGAACCGCGTTGCAACTCCCGCGAGATCACCGCTGGGCGAGTGGCATTTCACGCATCCGCCTTCGCTATCGAAATATTGCTTGCCGGCTTGCACATTGCCCGTTTGGAGATCGGCAACTGCGACTCCGCGCCGTCCGCCGGGATGAGCAGCAGCGGCGGCTTCGCGCGCACGAATGAATGCGATGATGCCGCTTATCTCCGGATTGGAAAGATTGAAGCCTGGCATCTTGTTGTCCGGTCGCCCCTCATGGACCACCTGAGAAATCTTTTCGCCCGTCTTGTCTTCCCGCACCAACTTCGATTGCGTCAGGTCAGGCCCGGCCTCTCCGCCCATCGCGTCGCGGCCATGGCAAAAAGCGCAGTTTTGTTGAAAGAGTGTGTCTCCTGTCTCCGCCAGGCCAGACGCCTCTGTGCCTTTTGTGCCACTCCCTGCAGCCGATGATGCCGGTTCTGCGCTCGTAACGAAGCGCAGCAATGCCGTCAGTTCGCCATCCTGCAGGCGTGGAAAGCCGGGCATTCGTCCCTTGCCAATGTGAATCAGGTCCGCAATCTTGTCGTCCGTCATTCGATGATTGATCCCCATGATCGGCGGAAAGGCAGGCAGAATGCCCTCGCGCTGTTCGCCATGACAAATCGCGCAATGGGTCGCATAGGATGCCGCCCCGGAACCTTGGGCAGAAGATTGGTCCGCATGCATCGCCGGTTCATTTTGCTTGGCCGCGCGAATCGGCTCCTGAATGTATGCAGATGCGAGGAGACCAACTGCAACCGCAGCCGAAATATATACGATCCGAAGTCTCTTCAACCTCTTCAATGTTGAAACCCCTGAAATCCCGCTTTGCAGAATGTGGCAATTGACATTTGACTTACCACTTTCTATGCGGAGTATTTGATTAATTGCATGAATCCGTAGTCCATATGTAGTTGCTGGTGGCAATGCCACAACGTGTCGCCGGGATTGTTCGCGACGAAATCGACTTCAACCGTGCCGAGCGGCATAACGTTGATAACATCCTTCATCAAACCGCTCAGATGCTTGTCGCCGATGCGCGTCACCTCAAACGTATGCCGGTGCAGGTGAAGCGGATGCTGATCTCCGCTGCCGTTGCGAAACACCAGCCGATACCGCTTGCCGGCACTGACGATCAGCGGTTCGATCTGAGGCCATGATTTGTTGTTGATCGTCCACGTGTCGAATTGCGAACCATGCTGCTGGCCGATATCGCGGAAGGTCAGGACAAAGCTCTCGTCTGGTGCAGGAGCGTTATTCGTGCCGGCAAACTGTGTGTAGTCCCACGTCGACGGTGCGGGATCCTTCCAGATCGGCGGCCCCGATTGACGGGCGTACTCGACCACGATGCCAAGACCCATCTGTCGCGCCTTTTCCAGTGTCGATCCCAGAATCCAAACGCCCGGTGCATTCATCTCCACGATTGCATCGACGCGCTCGGCAACGGCAAGCGACAGCACCTCAACGCTTGTTGGATTGGGAACCGGGTTTCCATCCATCGCTATGACTGTGAAGCGATGGCCGGGCAGTGCCAGCACCACATTTTCGGTCGCACTGGCATTCAGCAGGCGCAAGAGCACGCGTTGCCCTTGTTTCACGCGGATCGGATCACCCGCTCCCAGCATCCGATCGTTGATCGTGGCGTACTTGTAGCCGACGTCGGAACCCGCGGTCAGCGGCATGTTCGACGACTGCTCGCGCATGGTTTCGACCATCGGGACGAACGACGGCTCCCAATGATGGATCGCCAAATTGAATTCCTGATCGTAGTGCGCCGGGTTCTCTCGGCCCTCGATCAACAAAAATCCGAATTGCCCACTGTATGTGCCCGCCGAGAGATTCCCGTACGCAGATGCGTGGGTGTGATACCAGCGCGTGCCCGCTGGTTTCGGGGTGAATGTGTACCGATGTCGCTGGCCGGCGGGAATCATCGGCGATCCCTCTTCCATGGCACCGTCGTTCAGCGAGTCGATGGCGAGCCCGTGCCAGTGCACGATATCGGGGTCGGCACTCGCATTCATCACGTCGATGCTTACCGGCACACCCTCGCGCAGGCGGAGCAGCGGACCTGGAACCTGACCGTTGTAGGCGAGCGTCTTGACGGTTATGCCTGGGCCAATCTCCAGCGTGCACGGCTCGATGCGAAGGATGTGGTCGGCCTTCCCAGTGGCGCGCAAGTCTCCCTGCTTCGTCTGCGCCGGCAATAAGGCGCTCAGCGATTGGCTCGCCAGCAACATCCCCGCCGACGAAAGAAAGTCTCTACGGTCCATCGGAATTCGTTCGCCTGTTTTCAATTAGTTCTTCTCGCGCAACGTTCTAGGTGTAGTGGCTGTACCGGAAGGCGCCAAAGCCATGATCTTTGACGCGCCCCGGATTGAAAACGTCTTCCTTTTTGAGGCCTACTCGCGCTTGTTGCTGTTCATCGCGCGCACGGACCAATTTACAGTCGCGCTCTTAACGAGCTTGTACAGAAGCCGCCGGCCGCGGATGGCTTGCAGTGCTTCCATCCGTCATCCACAAAGCCCAGCGAATTGCCTCAAAATACATCTTGCGAATATCCGGATCGTCCCACGACTCTTCGGTATGGCCGAGTGTCGAATAGAAAACACGCCCCTTGCCGTACATCTTGCTCCACGCAACCGCGAAGTCATGATCGGTGCGATGTACCCGCGGATTGTTGGAGTAATCGAGCTTGTTGGGATCGAGGCTCAGGAGCACGTTCACCTTATCGCGCGACCATGTTTTGGGTTGATAGATCTCGTCGTATTTCACAAACGATTTCGGAAAGTGGCGCACAGCGGGAAAGTCCGGGTCTTCGTTGACGATCGGCGCGTTGAATGTCATCCACGGATGCTGGTCGAACCAGCCGCCAATCATCTCCCCATACTCCGGCCAGTTGTAATTGGTATCGAGCGCCGCATGAATCCCGACGAAGCCCTTGCCGTCATCATGGATAAACGACAGCATATCCTTCTTCTGATCGGCATCCAGGTCCAATTCACCCGTGGTACTGGCAAAGACAATCAGATCGAAATAATTGAGGTTTTTCGCATTCCGCCCGAGGTCCTTTTTTGTGAGTAACTCCGTATCGGTGCGGATCATTGTGTCCCACAGGCCGCTCTCCTTGCCCATGGTGAAAACAGCAGCCATGGCGTCGGATATAGAGTCGTGCTCAAATCCCTTGGTTTGCCCGACAACCAGGACATGTTTCAAGTGGATCTGCTTGGCGTGGGGAGCCGGTGGCAAGGCATCGGTCCCCGGCGATTGCGCCCAGCTGCGCGTGCCCTCCATTGCCACGATCGAAGTGAACAAACCGAAAGCGAGGATCAGGAAACTTCGTCCAGCGCGCAAGGAATCTCCTTTGAAGTGATGTCAGATGTCTGAAAACGGCCGCTCTTGCGGACTTGCTTCGTCACGGATGCGCCTGCAAAGCCACTCACTCGTTCCAGGCACGCCGTGGCGAAGTCTATCTTGCGAGCGTCGGGCGGCCTAAACTCCGCCCGGTGAAAGTCTATCGGGCGCTTCCAAATCACGCAAATGCCTTCATCTGGACGCCCAAATTGTGCTCCCAGGAGATCAATCGAAGTTTGCTTCTTGAAGTTGCGAAATAATGAAGTCAATGCACACAACGGGACGCGAGATGGATGCGGTTGGATTCGATTTTGGTACCACAAATAGCTCAGTAGCGATCATGGATGGCGCCTCTCAGGTCCAGTTCGCGTCGTTTTCGCTGGAGGGGACGGAGACGTTGCCCTTTCGGTCTGTTCTCTACTTCGAGCAATTGAAATCGGCGGAAGGAGCGAAACGGACGCATAGTCTGACGGGCCCCGCAGCCATCGAGCGTTATCTCCAGGCGGAAGAAAAGGGCCGTCTCATCCAGTCGCTCAAGTCTCACCTTTCGAGTCGAACGCTCACCGGGACGGAAGTTTTCGGCCGCCGGTACAAGCTCGAAGACCTGATTTCCCGCATTCTCAGTGATCTGCGCAAACAGACCGCACGGCAATTCGAGAAGCCCATTCGGTATGCCATGGTGGGGCGTCCGGTCCGATTTGTTGGCGCAGAGACAGACGACGATCAGGAGTTTTCCGTCTCGCGATTGCGTGAGGCCTTTCTGGCGTCCGGTTTCGAGCAAGTGGATTTTGAAATGGAACCGATTGCGGCTGCCTACGCGTACGAATCGACCCTTGATCACGACGAATTGATTCTCATCGGCGACTTCGGCGGCGGCACCAGTGATTTTTCTCTGCTCCGTGTTGGCCCTGGTGTGCGGCGGCGAGGGCGCACTCCACAGGATCTGCTCGGCAACAGCGGTGTGGGTCTTGCTGGCGACGCCTTCGATGCTCGGATCGTTCGCAAGCTTGTCTCGCCCGCATTAGGGTCCAATTCCGAGGCGCGTTCCCTCAACAAGCTGTTGCCCGCTGTGCCGGCGTGGATTTATGCCAACCTCGAACGCTGGCATTACCTTTCGTTCCTGAGGACGAATAACGTAAGGGAGATTTTGAAGAGCGCGCTCATTCGAGCCCTGGAGCCGGAAAAGATCGAAGCCTTGATCGCAATTATTGAGGAAGATCTTGGCTACCAACTCCATCAGGCGGTGCAGAAAGTGAAGTTTGAACTTTCGCGCAGGGAGAGTGCCGAATTCCGCTTCCGCGACGGGACCATGGACCTGCGCATCCCGGTGACGAGAGCCGCCTTCGAATCGTGGATCGAGAGTGACCTGCAAGCTATCGAGGGTTCCATCGACACGCTTCTGCAGACTTCCGGGATCGATCCGCGTGCCGTCGACTGCGTATTCCTGACCGGAGGAAGCTCTTTTGTACCCGCTGTGCGCCGCATCTTCGAGACGCGGTTTGGAAAGGACCGCATCCGAAGCGGAAACGAGTTTACCTCGGTTGCCCATGGTCTGGCGCTGCGCGCTGCGGAGTCCTTGCGTCACAAGTCGTGAAGGACATCGGACATCGCGAGCCAGGACGCAATATTCTGTCCGATACGGGACACTCGCCCTAAGGGCACAGAGCGTAGAGTAAAATTCAAAGGGGGCCTGGTGGTTTGCCGTTCCTGGGGCTGCCTCGCTGAACACATCGTCTTGGGTTCCGGCAAAGATAAGGCTGTGCGCATTCTCGACCGCAGCGATTGGCCAGCGGTTTTTGCCGACCACCGCTGACAGCCGGAATGGGAAAGCAAAACGCAGCAACACCTCTCTCGGCCAGGACCTCATTCTCCGAAAGAAGTGAATTGAGGGTGGGCTCATTATGCCAAATCCGGTCAAACCGTGCGATGGATTCTTCAGCGAGGAGACAGTTAATGCGCTCCTTATCAATTTGGGCCGAGCGCAATGGCTTCCCCAGGCATGTGCGCGTTGCGGGCAGCAGGTCGGAGCTCATTTAGATAAAGGACGTTGGTCTCCCGAGACGCACTGGCCTTCAGTTCCCCGACGCCCCTCCACTCGAACCCCTGTCGGCGATCGTCAGCCACGAAGCGAAGGGAGCGAGCGGAACAAGCGCTAACAGAAGGGCCTGTTCCATGCTCTCTTCATTGGGTTTTGTGATGTGGTCGCCCGCTCCGCCGCCCCACCGGGAGACGGAGGCGTGGGTTGCATAGGAATGAGGTTTTGTCACCGATGTAGGTCGGTCATGAAAACTCTCGCGGACGCCTGGCAGAACTGGGCGATCACGCTGGAGTCTCCTGGGCGAGAGCAGGGGAAGATGGATCGGTATCCGGCTCGTTAGGCCCCGGCAGCGTCTCCGGAACGGCAATCCACAACAACGCAAACGCGAGTGCCGCTACTGCCCCCAGGGCGAGAAATGAAATGCGATAGCTGTAATGCTGGATCAGCTTTCCTCCAAAAGTCGTACTCAAAGCCGCGCCAATACCAACTGCCGTCGCCAAGCTCCCCTGGACTAAATTGAATCGGCCAGTGGCCCGGGTTCGGTCCGCGACCACAAGAATCGCAACGACCGTGAAGACCGCATTGGCGACGCCATCGAGAAGCTGAATCGCAATGAGACTGCCGGTGTTATGGGTGAGGGTGTAGAGAACCGCACGGATCGGAAGAACCCCAAATCCTACCAGGAGCAGCGGCTTGCGGCCGTGCACATTCGCGAACCGGCCAATTGCTGAGGCAGAGCACATAATGACCACTTGCGTGACGATGATACAGGCAGACATGAACGGCGCCGCGGATGTCCGCACACCATGCGAAAGCATTTCGCCAAGTTGAGGCAGCATGGCTGCATTTGCGAAATGAAAGAGGAAGGCGCAGGCAAGAAAGGCGAGCAGAATTCGATCTCCAAGCAGGGTTCGAATCACAGGTACCCTTGCAGGAATTTCTTTCCCGTCCACTTGTCGCGCCCCACCCCGCGCAAGGTCATAGTCGATGTCCTTGCTCTTGATCGCCAGGGTAGCGAGGATTGTGGGAATGGTCAGCAAGGCAGCTGTAATGAAGATGGCGCGATTACCAAACAAGTGGCTGACTCCAGCGACCAGAAGTGCGCAGAAGACGTTGCCCGCGGAGTTAAAGGACTGGTTTTTTCCGAATTGTCGGTCGAACAATGTGACACCGACGATTCCCATAGTGACGGCAGCGAGCGTCGGCCCAAGAAATGGCCCGGCCCCTCCGATCAGAACCTGGGATGCATATACCGCCCAGGGAGCTACCGTCAGACTCAACAGAATCGCGCCCACCGCGAGGACCGCAGAAGCGATGACGAGGATCAACCTCTTCGACCGCAGTTGGTCAACAACTGCGCCCGCAGGAGCCTGCAGTAGAACCGTGACGATGCCGCCCACGGAGAGCGCGACGCCGACGCGTCCAGGCGCCCATCCTGCTCCGGCAAGGTAAGCGGCAAGAAAGGGACCGAGTCCGGTCTGGACATCTGCCAGAAAGAAGTTCGTCGCTTCAAGCGCGCGGATGCTCTTCTTCTTTTCGGATGCAATCGTGGAATTGGGCTCCATAGCTCCTAGGCGACTTCAAACTGTCCCGAGCGTTTCCGAACTGTCCGCGAGCATTTTCGGACAACAAGTCTCCGCACGCTAACGGGGTGAGACCACGACGAGGACACCCACGCTTCGCAACTATTGGATGCGTCTCATTGGACCGGTAGGTGCTGCGATTCCACATCGGCTAACTTAGCCAAATGGGATTGAGCTCAGTCAATTGCGGAAATTCTGGTTGGGAGCAGAGAACGACCCTGACCGTCGGCGCAAAAACTGCGACACGACAGCGCTACTGCCCTCATCAGAAGGCATGACCCAGACGCGATTCTATGGTCGGCCTACCTCTCAACTCGATGCAAAACGACCGAAATCCCCTGGGGCATTCGCCTGGGCAGATTGAACGATGGATCCGATCCATCCGGCGGGGGCCCAATCGCGGGCCGCAGCCCCGTAGGTTCGGCTGGAGGAGTCATCCGGAAGGGGATTACGATCTTTCTCTCCAGTTCAAGCTGATCTCCGTTGATCTTCCCCGAATAGGTGCTGTTCCCGCTCTTGAAGGAAACATCATTGCCGTTCACCTTGCCTTCGGTAATCGGAACGGGGGCATCGCTCCCGCCAAAGAAACCCCCTCCCGCGCCTTCGACGGTTCCGGTCAGGTTGCTGCCATCCTGGCGCAGGGTGAAGACCGTGATGCCGTTGCCCATGAGGAACGACATTATGCCCGTTGCTTCGGCAGCACCTGGCACGGGTCTCCACAGTCCAGTGACCCCCGAGCCTTTCGGTACCTCACGAGCCCAGACCGGCACTTGTGGGCGCAGTTCGACATTCTTGGCCTGAATGGTCACTCTCGCCGATATAAGTCCCGGCGATGTAGCTTCGACAACGATGTCGCCCGCGGTCTTCGAAGCCTGGGCGATCGCCATGCAGTAACCGGAAAATGCTTTGCGCACGTTGCCTTTGTCGGACTCCTGATCGGTTGGATCGCCGTTCCCAACGCCAATCAACTCTCCAGCTCCGGAAACCCTAAAGGTCACGACGTTGTCGGTGATGGGAACGACGCGTCCCTGCGCATCCTGCACCGCAACAGCGAACATAGCCACGTCTTCGCCATCTGCGGAAACCTGTTGCCGGTCAGAGGTAATCACCAGTTTTGCTGCGGATCCCGTGGTCTCCCGCTTGGTCGTCATCACGACTTTGTCGGCTTTGTAGCCGCGCGCCTCGATGGTGCCGGCGGCGTACTTCACGTTCCACGCAACGTGCGAATCCTTCTTCACGTCCTTCGTGCCCAGGCTCTCGCCGTTGAATAGAAGCTCAACCTTATCGAGGTTCGAATAAACCCAGACGGCGATCTCCTTGCCTTCCATTCCGGGCCAGTTCCAATGCGGAAACAGATGCAGCACCGGCTGAGAAGTCCACCACGATTGGTAGTAATAGAACGAGTCCTTCGGAAATCCGCACGTATCGATGATTCCATACTGCGAACTGATGTTGGGCCACTCGTCGGGCGAGGGTTCCCCGCGATAATCAAAGCCCGTCCAAATAAATCCGCCAAGAAGCCATGGCTTCGAGTTACAGAAACTCCACCAGCCTTCTGCCGATGCACGTCCCGTGGTGGTGTAGGGATCGTAGGAGCCGACGAAGCCCTTGTCGTGGTCGGTAATGTAAATGCCGCGCGTGCCCACCGCGCTCACGGTCTCCGTGCCCATAACGGGTTTCTCGGGATGAGCCTTGTGATAGGCCTCAGCGCCAGGGTCCATGTAGTTATAGCCGATAACATCGCACACCGCGAGGCCGCCAGTACCAATAGCTCCGGTTGGCGCGATCGAGACCGGGCGCGAGCCGTCATGTTTAGTGGCGACCTCTTTCATCGCAGTAAGAATGCGGACTCCCTTCTCGCCATTTGCTTGGCCTTCCTCGTTGCCCATGGACCACATGAAGACGCTGGGATGATTGCGGTCGCGTCGGACAAGATTCTCGAACTGGCCCAGCCCTTCGGGGTTCGAAGACATCATGCGCGTCTCATCGAACACCAGCATGCCCAGCTCGTCACACGCATTCAGCAGCTCTGGAGTAGGTGGATTGTGCGACGTGCGCAGCGAATTGCAGCCCATCTCCTGCAGCTTGCGGATGCGGTAGTACTGGACGGCGTCGGGCAGCGCTGCACCAAGGCCCGCGTGGTCCTGGTGATTGCAGGTTCCTTTCAACTTGACGGGCTCGCCGTTGAGGAAGAGCCCCTTCTCGGCATCGAACTTCAGATCGCGAATGCCAAACGGCGTCTCGTAGCGATCGACAATCTCGTCGCCCGCTCTCACTTCCGTCACCAGCTTGTAGAGGTTACGTTTCTCGAGCGACCACAGCACCGGATTCCTTACCACAATCTCTTGCGTGTAGGTCTGTTCATCACCTTCAGCAATCGGCATGGTAGGCGAGACGGACTTTCCTGCCGGATTCCCAGCCGGATCGAGCACCGTGGAGATCACGCGCGCATTTTTCGTCTCCTTGCCACGGTTATTCAGCTCTGTGCGGATCGAGAGGCTCGCCTTTCCTCCCTCGACCTTCGCTGCCACAAACGTTCCCCACCGCTTCACATGGACCGCGTCTGTCTTCACCAGCCACACGTGCCTGTAAATCCCAGCGCCTTCGTAAAACCATCCATCGCTCAAAGTGGCATCGACGCGCACCAGCAGCACGTTTCTGCCGCCCGGATTAGCGAAGTCGGTTACATCGAAACTGAAGGGATCATATCCACCGCTGTGGCGGCCCACATAAAAGCCATTGAAAATGACCATCGACTCGCGATAGGAGCCGTCGAACTCGAGAGTGATGCGTTTGCCTGTGTCGGTCGCAGGAAGGTCGAGTACGCGTCGATACCAGCCCACACTGGTTTCGGGATAGTTGCGCCCCAGCGGGTAGTATCCTTTGCTGGCAAGAGCCGGGTCGTTCTTGAAAGGAAGCTCGACGGCCCAGTCGTGCGGCAAATCGACAGCCTGCCAATCGCCATCATCGAAAGCGGTAGAGCCGGCAGGTAGAAAGTTTCCCGTCTTCTGAAAATTGCCGGACCGTCCGCTACCAAAGCCAAAATCCTTCGTGGGATCGTCGGCGTGTCCGAAATGAAAGCGCCAGCCGAAATCCAGCAGAAGGCGTTCGCGCCCGGCACTCGGTGTAGGCGATTGGCTGGGCGGCGCGCTCTCGGTTTGCGGGTCCGCATTCAGTCCGGAAACCTCCATTGCCGCGGCCATGGGGCTCAGCTCGTGGGACGCTACGGCAATAGCGGGTGCCAGCAGGCTTGATTTCAAAATGTCGCGCCGTGAAAAGCTTTTCATTTTTAGCTCCTGGAGCGGGAAATACAGGCACCATCCTGGACACAAACGCTGGATTTCCCCTCAGATTTGAAGGACTCGCCAGTATACGCTTGCGCCACGGGCGCGCGATAACTCCTCGTCAAGCCCTCCGTCAAGCCATGAGAACGCCGGGCCAGCGTCGATGTGCGATTCGTCACATCGTTCACCGCGATCGAGGTAGCAACATTCCCCAAAGACGGGGCTATTCTCGACTGGAGGCCGGCGTGTCGAGACGAAAAATCGACGGCCAGGCGTCGCCGCGCGAAGCGCAAGAGATGCGAGATGCGCAATTTGCGATGCGCATTTCGATTCTATTCGGCGTGGCCATGCTTCTGGGGAAGACGGCAGCTTTTTTCATGACTCACTCTGTCGCCATCTTCTCCGATGCGGCCGAGTCGGTGATTCATGTAATCGCGTTGGATTCGCCAGCTACAGCCTTCGCCTTAGCGCCCGACCGGCTTCACCGCATTTTCTCTACGGTTATGAGCGAATCACTTTCTTCTCCGCGGGTTTTGAAGGGGCCCTGATTGTCGTAGCCGCAATTGCGATTCTGATTCAGTCAATTCACGCTTGGGCGACGGGGTTACAGTTGCAACGCCTGGGCGCCGGAATGCTGCTGATCCTTCTTGCAGGCATTCTCAATGCCGGTCTTGGCTATTATCTTCTGCGCATCGGCCGGCGCACCAATTCTCTAATTCTCGAAGCCGATGGCAAACACGTCCTGACCGATAGTTGGACCAGCTTCGGAGTGGTTGTGGGGCTGGTGCTGGTGCTTTTGACGAACTGGAAACCGTTCGATCCGCTGGTGGGAATTGCGGTCGCTGTCAACATTCTTTGGTCGGGGGGGCGGCTGGTCTGGAGTTCAGCGGTCGGGCTGCTCGATTATTCCGACCCATCAGCGGGTCACCAGATCCGGGAACAACTGGACGTAATTTGCGCAGAATTGGGGATTCAATACCACGGGGTGCGCTTTCGAACCACTGGTTACCGACTCTTGATAGAAGTGCATCTGTTATTCCCGAACCTGACTTCAGTCAGCGAAGCGCATAACCTCGCCACCATGGTCGAAGAGCGTCTGCCAGTTGAATTAGCAATGCCTGCCGAGGTAGTCACTCACTTGGAGGGCCTGGAAGACCACAGCGAAGCCCACCGCCACCGACAACACTACACAGGGAAGCCTGATTGAATTGCGTGTTCTGGACGCTTCCTTCGGATTTTGACTGATACGTGTCTCCTCGCTGCGAGGGACGCGTCGAAGAAGAGTGTCAGCCGGATTTCGCAGCACGAGAGTCGAAGTTGATATACTTTTTCTGGTTCACTTTGGTGTTGTTCGCAACATCCTTGTTGACGATCCACCTTGGTTCCGTCGGACCCGAACCTGGGTAACGGTTGCGTCCAATGGGGCGGGTCTCGATGGCAAAACAGAATTGGCGGGAGTAGTTCAGTGGTAGAACGTCAGCTTCCCAAGCTGAATGTCGCCGGTTCGATCCCGGTCTCCCGCTCCAACACAATCGATGGTTTGCAGGTACCGTGCCGGCTTCAATCCGTGCTCCATTTTTGCTCTGATTACATGCCCCGGAGGCTTTGCTCTAGCGGGTTGAACGCCGGGCAGCTGCTTTCGAAGGGCGGATGCGAACACCCTAACCCTTGAGAAACGCCAACAGGTCGGCATTGATTGTTTCTGCCTGCGTTGTCGGCATGCCGTGCGGGAAGTCTTTGTAGGTTTTCAGCGTTCCGTTCTTCAGCAACTTGGCGGACAGTGGCCCGGCGGCGATATAGGGAACGATCTGGTCGTCTTCGCTATGCATCACCAGCACCGGAACCGTGATCTTTTTCAGATCCTCAGTGAAATCGGTCTGGGAAAAGGCGACAATGCCGTCATAATGTGCCTTGGCGCCTCCCATCATGCCCTGGCGCCACCAATTTTGGATGACCGCCTCCGAGGATTTCACGCCGGGCCGGTTGTAGCCATAGAAAGGTCCGACGGGCAGGTCTCGATAGAACTGCGTACGACTCGCCGCAAGTTGCGCCTGCAGATCATCAAACACCTCCTTCGGCAGGCCCAGCGGATTGGCAGCGGTCTTCAACATCAGCGGTGGCACTGCGCTGATCAACGCTGCCTTCGAAACTCGGCTTTCACCATGCCGGCCTAGATAACGGGTCACCTCGCCGCCGCCGGTCGAGTGGCCCACATGAATGGCGTTTTTCAGATCGAGATGCGCCGTCAGCGCGGCCAGGTCATCCGCGTAATGGTCCATATCGTGCCCATCGGCCGTCTGCGTTGATCGTCCATGGCCGCGCCGGTCATGCGCAATTACGCGATAACCGCGACCGAGGAAGAACAGCATCTGTGTGTCCCAGTCATCGGCCGACAGCGGCCATCCATGGCTGAACACAATGGGCTGGCCTGTTCCCCAGTCCTTGTAGAAGATTTCCACGCCGTCCTTGGTTGTGATTGTGGGCATAGACAGGGCTCCTTTCAATCGAGAGACCCCAATTAGACCACACTTCTGTGAACGAATTTTGAACGGATGACAGACTATGCAGAAGAGACCGCGCTCAATCTCGGCTTCACCCTTAAGTTGGGTTCGCGAGGGATCAACCTCATCTCATCGCCGGCACCGGTTCGATCCCGGTCTCCCGCTCCAAATTCCGATTCCTTCTGCACATTCAGGGCGTTTCCGGATCTTGCTGAATCTTGATGACAAGACAAGTTACGAACTTGTCTCCTTCGACAAGCATCTGGTGCGGCAGTCCAGCGGGAACGTGCGCCACATCGCCTGCACGCAACTCTTGCCGAATCCCACCCTCGACCATCGAGCCTCGAGTTTCTCCGGGCGCGATGGTCTTGGCCTCCGCGATGGTGCCGCCGGTGACGAGAGCCGCGCGGCCTTCAATGACGAAAAAGAGGTCGGCGAAGTTTTCATGCAATTCGGCGCCGCCGTTGCGGCTGCGCACCAGAAGATGAATGGCGTGCTGTGGATACTCCTTGAGGACTTCGCCCGCGGAGCCGTCGCCAACCTTGGCAAGCTTGCGCAGATGGGCCGCACGCTCCAGAAGAATCGGCGCGGCGAGATGATCGAGAGCATCGTCACGTCGGCCTCGTTTGCCTTTCGACGGGAAGGGCGGCTCTTTCTCGACAGGAAGAAGTTCTTTCAGGATCGTCTTGGAGAAGTCATCCATTGGAATAACCTCAACTTTATTTTACGGCAGAAAGAATGGGGTTCTCGACCGCAGCCATCTCTCGTGCACGCCTGAAAATGTCCAGGAACATGGGACGTGTGAGGCGCCCGGTGTTGGTGTTTTGCAGGGAGGGATGGAAGCTTGCGATGACGTGGAGACCGCTCGGCAGTGTGTATTCGGTGCCGTGGCGGAATATGTATTCGGAGCGCGAAGAGAGGATGCGGGCGCGTTGAGCGAACGAGACAAGTCCGTCGAAGGCGATGCGGCCGAGGCAGACTACGACGCGCAGATTGCGAAGAAGGCCCAGCTCTTCGTCGAGCCACGGCGCGCAGTTGCGCTGCTCTTCGGGTGTCGGCTTGTTGCCGGGCGGCGCGCAACGGACCACCGCGCTGATCCATAGATCGGTGAGCTTCATGCCGTCGTCGCGCGAGGTTGAGCGTAATTGTGACGCGAATCCCGCCTCGTGAAGCACGGGATATAAAAAATCTCCAGACCCGTCGCCGGTGAACGGGCGGCCAGTGCGGTTCGATCCATGCGCGCCCGGCGCGAGGCCGAGAGCGAGGACACGCGCGGCGGGATCGCCGAAAGACGGCACGGGCCGACCCCAGTATTCCCAATCGGCATAAGCGCGGCGGCGGACGCGCGCCACTTCGGCGCAATGACCGCGCAGGCGCTGACAACGCTCGCAGGCAACGATGCGGCTGTTGAGAGCGTCGAGCGCAGAGGACGAGTCCATAGTCGAATTCTATGGCATCGATGGCAGTGCCGTTGAGTTGGGGCCGCGCTTCAAGGGTTAACATTGCCGCGAATCTACGACGGTCCCAGGGCATCGAAAAGCTGGAAGGTTTAAACGGTCAATCCTTCCTCTTGGGCTCGGTGAAGAGAGATACTGACGGTGAAAGTCGGACGAGTTTTCGAATGAACGAATCCAGCGAATTGGAGATGAATACGATGAAGGCTGCAAAGTTGTTGCTGCTTGCCGGCGATTTTGTCGAGGATTACGAGATCATGGTTCCGTTTCAGGCGTTGCAGATGGTGGGCCACACGGTCGATGCGGTTTGCCCCGGCAAGAAAAAGGGCGAACAGGTGCGTACGGCGATCCACGATTTCGAAGGCGACCAGACGTATTCAGAAAAGCGCGGGCACAACTTCACGCTGAACGCGACGTTCGATGAAGTGAAGCCGGCGGACTATGACGGTTTGGTGATTCCCGGAGGTCGTGCGCCGGAGTATCTGCGGCTGAATGCACAAGTGCTCGATTTGATTCGGCATTTCGACAAAACCGGAAAACCGATTGCCGCGCTTTGCCATGGCCCGCAGTTGCTGGCTGCCGCGGGCGTGTTGAAGGGCCGCAAGCTGAATGCCTATCCTGCGTGTGCTCCGGAAGTGGAGCTGGCCGGTGGAACGTTCGTGAAATTGGATTTCAGCGATGCGGTTGTAGATGGAAACCTGGTAACAGGCCCGGCATGGACGGCGCACCCTGCGTGGCTGGCGAAGTTCCTGGACGTGCTGGAAGCGCATTTGGCGAACAAGGCAGCTTGAGCGTCACGAGGACGGGCCCGGCGCGCCAGCCCACTCAAGAGGCTGCTGGGATCTCTCGCGCTGCACGCACCTCGCGAAGCGGAAGGCCCGTGGCTGCCTGGAGTGATTTCTGGATCTCCGCAACGATGGAGAGCGCAATGGTGGCGGGCGTTTCGGCGCCGAGGTCAAGGCCGGTGGGCGCATGCAATTGTGCGAGCCACAGCTCAATGCGTTCGTCGGTTGCAGGCATTTGAAGCAGACGAGCAGCTTCGGCGAGGAGTTCGCGGGTGCGCCGCTGCGGCCCGAGGACTCCAAGATAGGCCGGCAGCGCATTGAGCCCAAGCAACGAGGCAAGGATGCGCGAGTCCTGATCGAAACTATGCGTCATGACAACGGCTGCGTCACTTGGACGCATCTGCAAATCTCGCGGCGCGGCCTCGGGCAAATCGAAGATCGGCAGAACGCGTACGTCATCGGCGGCAGGGAAGCGCTCACGCGTGGCCAAATGAGAGCGCCCCTCCGCAACAGCGACGAACCAACCCAACGTCTGCGCCAATTGGGCAAGCGGCTTGGCGTCGTCGCCTGCGCCGAAGATCCAGAGGCCTGTCCGCGCAGGCCGGTAGTCCGCGAGAACGCGGGTCGAGATGCCATGCAGCGGAATGGCTTGCTCAAAAGATGTGCGGTTTTCGAGCGCGATACGGGCCAGGGCCCACAGTTCACTATCCATTGACGGCGAGAGTGCGGAGTCGAGAGAATGAAGTCGATTTGCGGAGGACGACGCATTCTCTGAAGAACCGGCAATCGCTCGTTGCCCGAGATCGCGTCCCTCAAGAACCGTGGCAATGGCCAGGTCAGTGCGTGCTTCGAACGCCTTTTCAAAAGCCGCCAGCAAAGGTGCGGCGATCGAGCGGCGCTCCAGCAGAAGATGGACGACGCCGCCGCACCCAGAACCGAAGGGACGTTCGCCGTCGTCATCAGCTGTCGAATAGCGCTCGACCACTGGCCCAGAGGCGGTGAGCCACCAGGCGCGCCGCGCTACTTCAGCCTCAAGGCATCCGCCGCTGACTGTGCCGGCGCGCCGGCCATCTTGTGCGAGAAGCATGCGCGCCCCCGGCTTGCGATAGCTGGAGCCTTCAACCGCAACAACCGTTGCGAGCACATAGTCTGCCCCGGTGGCTTCGAGTTCGCGCCGTAACTGGAGGATCTGTCCGAGATCGGTCATTGACTCCTATTCTCGCGCAGGTGGTGTTGCTTAGACTGAAACAATCTTCGATTGCAGCAAGTGCTCGATGCGCACGGGTAGTTCGCGGACGCGCACGCCCGTGGCGTGATAGACGGCCGCCGTGATGGCCGGCGCAACACCGGCAAGTCCGATTTCGCCTACACCCCGTGCGCCATATTCGCCCATGGCCGGATCGGGGTAATCAAGAAAAGTCACGTCGATATCCGGCAAGTCCGCGCATGTGGCCATCAGGTAGTCGGCCATGCTGCCGTTGATTGGCTGCCCGGTGCGCTGATCGTAGACCGTCTCTTCGAGCAGGCCCATTCCCACACCCATCACCACTGCGCCGGCGATCTGATTTGCGGCCGCGCGCGGGTTGATGATGCGGCCGGCATCTATCACCGTGACCACTCGGCTGACGCGCAGACGCGCGATTTCAGGCTCCCATTCCACCTCGACAAATTGTGCGCCATAGGAATGCAGCGAGACGCCTTTGGCCTTTGGATCTTCCCAGGAAGGTTGAGTCTTGCCCTCCGCGCTGAGGCCATTGAGTCGCGCCATTTTAAGCAATTCGGCGAAGTGCATTCCCTTGTCAGGGCTCTGATCCTTCCCGTGGATGCGGCCCTTCGTGAAGGAAACATTCTCAACTTTGGCATTTTGGAACGGTGAACCATCGGTGGCAGCAGCGAGTTTTTGTAGTTTCTGAATCGCCCCATCGGCGCCTGCAGCGATGGCATTGAGGACGGAACCTGTAACCATGGAGCCGCCAGACATCGGGCCGTCAGGCAATGCGCTGTCGCCGAGGATCACATCGATGCGGTCAAGCGGCATGCCGGTCTTCTCGCTGAGGACCTGGGCAAAGACGGTGTAGGTTCCGGTACCGACGTCCTGTGTGCCGCAGCGCACACAAAGGCGTCCGTTGGCGCAAAACTCGACGTTGGCCGTGCAGGGCAGGCGCAGCGCAACCCAGCTAGCACCGGCGAGGCCCCAGCCGAGGATTTTGCCTTCGCGGCGCATCGAGCCGATTGCAGCAGTACGCTTGTCCCAGCCGAATTTTTTCGCTCCGACTTCGAAACACTCTTTCAGGTGACGCGAAGAAAAAGGCGTGTTCGTGCTTTCATCCTTCTCCGCATCGTTGATGAGACGAAGCTGAAGCGGATCGATATTCAACTGCTCGGCCAACTCGTTCATGCCGGCTTCTAACGCATAAAGGCCAGGCACCGCGCCGGGACCACGCATGTACATCGGAGCGCCCACATGCCGGCGCACCAAACCGCTGGTGATTTCCAGGTTGGCGACGCTATAGAGGTAAGGTGTGGCTTCGCCACAGCCTTCGTTGAAATCGTCGAGCTGTGAAGTGACATTGAGATAGTCGTGGCGCAGGGCCAACAGCTTGCCATCTTTTCCCGCGCCGAGCTTGATGTGCTGCTCCGTCCGCGGGCGATAACCGACGGCAGAAAACATCATGCGCCGATTGAGGCTCAGCTTGACGGGGCGACCAAGTCGGCGCGCGGCGACCGCGGCCATGGCAGTGTGTGGCCAGGGGAAGAGCTTGCCGCCGAATCCGGACCCGAGAAAACGCGTAACCACGCGGACATTTTCAACGGGAAGCCCAAGCACCTGCGCCATCACGATCCGATGATTCACAACGCCCTGTGAGGTCTCGTAGAGGGTAACCCGATCGCCATCCCACACCGCGACAGACGCGTGCAATTCAATGGGACTGTGCGTTTCGTTCGGCGTGATGTAGGTCTGTTCGACTTTAACCGGCGCAGAGGCGAAAGCCGCGTCAGGATCGCCGCGCTTGGAGACAGACTTGCGAGCTCCGGTGTAGTCGTCGAGGCTGGGACGCAGGTTAGCAGCCTGCGGTTCGTATTCAACTTTGACAGCAGCGGCCGCAGCAGTGGCCTCTTCCAGCGTCTCGGCGACTGCGACGGCGACATGCTGGCCCCAATGTCGAACGACATTATCCTCAAAGGCCGAGCGCACTTCGCTGTTCGTCGCATTGTCGTCCCCGGGGACCGTGCGATAGAGCGGCCCGATATTGCCGTGATGCAGGACGAGCAATACGCCGGGCATCTGTTCTGCTGCGCTCGCGTCAATCTTGCGGATGCCGCCGCTCGCAATCGCGGAAACCACCGGCACGGCGTGAACCATGTGATCGAAGTGAAAGTCAGCGGCGTATTCGGCAACGCCGGTAGTCTTCAACGGTCCGTCAATGCGCGGAGTCGCAGTGCCAATCATCGAATCGGTCGTGCTCATGCTTGCCTTTCTTGCGAATCGCTTTTCTTGGAACTATGGGGCACACCGTATATCTCTTCAGACCTCGAGCACCTTCGATTGCAGCAGGTCTTCAATGCGCACGGGCAGTTCGCGCACACGAACACCAGTGGCGTGGTAAACAGCAGACGTGATGGCCGGTGCTACGCCTGCCATACCAATTTCGCCGATGCCGCGCGCGCCGTACTCGTTGACGATCAGGTCGGGATAATCGAGAAACGTCACGTCGAGATCGGGAAGATCAGCGCAGGTGGCGACAAGATAGTCCGCAAAGTTGCCATTGATAGGCTGGCCAAAATGTTTGTCATAATGCGTCTCTTCAAACAGAGACATGCCGACGCCCATCACCGCAGCGCCGAGGATCTGATTCGCGCCTGCCTTCTTGTTGATGATGCGACCGCAATCGAAGATCGAGAAGATGCGGCTCACGCGCAGATGCGCGATGTCGGGCTCCCACTCAACTTCGGCGAAGTGCGCACCGAACGAGTGAAGGGAATATTTTTGTGCCTTGGGATCTTCGAATGAAGGAAACGTGCGGCCCGTCGCGGTGATACCGCTCAGATTTGCCAGCTTGAGCACTTCTTCAAACGGCAAGCCGTTCGCCGTCAGATCGGCGCCCGAGTGCAGCGCGACACCTACGACCTGCGGCTGTTGCTCTTTTGCGATCACACGGCCCTCGGCGATTGTGAGCGAGTCAGGAAGCGCCCCGTGGAACGGCGAACCGGGCGTTTGCGCAGCGATGTTGAGCAGGCGTGTCACCGCCTGGTTCACAGCTGCGGTGGCCGCGGGCAGAATGGCGCTGGTCACCATGGACCCGCCAGAGGTCGGCCCATCCGGGAGCGAGGAATCCCCGAGGAAGACATCGATGCGATCCAACGGCACGCCGGTCTTCGCATGAGCTACCTGCGCAAAGAGCGTGTAGGTTCCGGTGCCGATATCCTGCGTCGCACAGCGCACGCAAACGCGGCCGTTGGGGCAGAATTCGAATGAAGCGGTGCAGGGAATGCGAGCCGCGGACCACGAGGCACCGCCGACGCCCATCCCAATGACTTTGCCATTGCGGCGCATCGAGCCTACTTCCGGCGTGCGCTGTTTCCAGCCGATCTTTTCGGCGCCGACTTGGTAGCACTCCTTCAAATGGCGCGAGGAAAAGGGAAGATTCTTGCTTTCGTCGTGTTCGGCATCGTTTTTGTAACGCAGCTCGAGAGGATCCATCTTAAGCTTGATGGCTAGCTCGTCGATCGCCGATTCGAGCGCGAAAAGGCCGGGTACTGCGCCAGGACCGCGCATCGGAGCAGGCGCGCCGACATTGCGGTGGACCATGGCCGTCGTCACTTCGAGATTCGGGCAGCTGTAAATGAACGGAGTCTGCTCGCCGCAATGCTCCACAAAGTCGTCGAGCTGGGAAGTTTCTGTGTAGAAGTCGTGCCGGATCGCCGCGAGCTTGCCATCCGGCGTGGCCCCCAGACGAATGCGCTGCTGCGTGCGCGGGCGATGACCGACATTGGAAAACATCATGCGCCGGTCGACGCTGAGCTTCACCGGCCGGTTCAACTGGCGTGCAGCCGCAGCCGCGAGCGTTGCCTGCGGCCACGGAGAAAGCTTACCGCCGAAACCGGAACCGACAAACCGGGAGATAATGCGGACGTTTTCACGTGGCACGCCGAGAACCTCAGACATGACCGTCCGAAAACTCACGACCCCCTGCGAACTGTCGTAGAGAGTCACGTTATCGCCGTCCCACACCGCGACGGTGCCATGCATCTCCATCGGGTTGTGTGTTTCTACCGGAGTGGAATAGGTCTGATCGATGACTACCGGCGCCGACCCCAGGGCCTGATCGGGATCGCCGCGTTTCCAGCTGCTTTCGCGCTTTCCGTCGAAGTCCGCACTCAGGTCGGTGCGGACGTCCGGCGGTTCGACTTCGTAGTCCGTGTGAATGGCGGATGCGGCGGCTTTCGCCTGTTCCAGCGTGTCGGCCACCACGACTGCGATGTACTGGCCCCAATAGTAGATGTTCTCGTCCTCAAACGGAGCGCGCGATTCGGCCATCGCTCCATCCTGTTGGCGCGGGAACGTGCGGAAGACGTTCTGAATGTTGCCGTGGCGCAGGACGAGCAGCACGCCGGGCATCTTCTCGGCGGCGCTAACATCCAGAGACCGGATGCGCCCCTTGCCGATGGTGCTTTGCACAGCAACGGCATGGACGAGATTAGGGAAATCGTGATCGACGGCGTAGCGTGCAGTGCCCGTGGTCTTCAAGGGTCCATCGATGCGAGGCACGGCCGCGCCAATGATGCCCGCAGCGTGGGGAAGCGTGTCGGTCGCCATTCCAATTCTCCTAAGCGGTTGCGAGCTTGAGCGTACGGACCAGACAACGCTTTGCCAGTTCGACCTTGAACGCGTTGTCGGTGTGGGGTTTTGCGCCCGCGAGGGCTGCTTCGGCAGCTTTGCGGAAAGTGGCAGCATCCGCAGGCTTGCCCATCAGAGCGGCCTCGGCCTCGTGGGAGCGCCATGGCTTTGTTCCCACCCCGCCCATGGCAACGCGCACATAACGGATGTGTCCGCCCTCAACCTTCGCGACGACAGCCGCCGACGAGAGCGCAAACTCGTAGCTGGCGCGATCCCGCAGTTTGAGGTAGACCGACTTTGATCCTTCGATCGGTTTCGGCAGGTCGACGAAAGTGATGAGCTCGCCAGGTTCAAGAGCATTTTCGATATGAGGCGTGTCGCCTGGCAGTTTGTGGAACTCGGCAATGGGAATCGTCCGCTTTCCCTTCGGGCCGTCCACGTGAATCACAGCCTCGAGAGCGGCCATCGCTACGCACATGTCAGAAGGATGCGTAGCGATGCAGTGCTCACTGGTCCCGAGAATCGCATGCGTTCGGTGGAAGCCTTCGAGCGCCGCACATCCGGTTCCGGGCGTGCGCTTGTTGCATCCATAGCCCCCCGGCGCTCCCGCGCTTGGTTCGCGGAAATAAGCGCAACGCGTGCGCTGGAGCAAGTTGCCGCCGGTGGTGGCCATGTTACGCAGCTGTGGCGAAGCTCCAGATAGAAGAGCCTCGGACAGCACAGCATATTTGTCCTTCACCTCGGCATTCCAGGCAAGATCGGAGTTACGAACCAGCGCACCGATGCGCAGGCCCCCGTCAGCCGTTTTCTCGATTTTGTCCAAAGGCAAAAGATTAATATCGACCAGCGCTGAAGGCTGCTCCACGCTGAGCTTCATCAGATCCACGAGCGTGGTGCCACCGGCAATAAACTTGCCTGCTGGCGCGCCGACGATTGCCTTTTCGACGCTCGATGCCTTGACGTAGTTAAAGGTCTGCATGGATTCGCTCCTCCGTCAGGCTTGCGCCCGCACGCGCTTCACGGCGGCAACAATGTTGGTGTAGGCGCCGCAGCGGCAGATATTGCCGGCCATGGCGTGCTTGATGTCTTCGTCGCTGGGGCCGATCGGCTCCTTCACCAGTGCAACCGCGCTCATGATCTGGCCGCTTGTGCAGTAGCCGCATTGGTAGCCGTCATGCTCGACAAAGGCCGCCTGCATGGCGTGCAGATTGTCGGGCTGGCCAATCCCCTCAATTGTCGTGATTTCATCGCCTTCATGCATCACCGCAAACGAGAGGCAGCTGTTCACGCGGCGGCCATTCACATGCACCGTGCAGGCGCCGCATTGGCCGTGATCGCAACCCTTTTTCGTCCCGGTGAGATGAATGCGCTCGCGCAGCGTATCGAGCAGTGTGGCCCGCGTATCCAGCACGCGAAGCGTGTAGTCTTTGCCATTGATGTGGAGGGAAACAGTCGCAGTCCCTGCGGCGTCCGTGGCCTCGTCGGCCTCTGGAGCAATCACTGGAGCGGCCGCAGCTAGCGGAGCAGCGCCAGCCAGAAGTCCCGTCGCGCCGATACCCGAAAGAAACGACCGGCGACTGAACCGCCCTCCACCAGACGGCGAATTGGGCGGAGGCAAAGGCTCCAACTCCAGCGTCTGCTGGTCTGGCGCGAGTTCCTCCCGAGTCGATTTTGCGCGAAGGTGTTTGAGATGCTGAGGGAGCGTGTCTGCCACAGGGGACCTCCTGGGGGCAATGCCCGTGCCGCCATCCTATCCGACTTCCCGCATGAGCAGGAAGAGTGATTCGGCGCGCAACAAAGAATCGTTCGCGTCGAGTGAAGAGACCGGATCGAAACGTGGAGAATCGTGGCGATCCGGGAGAGAATTTTTCGCCTTGTCTGCTATGGGAATCGGAAAATCGGGCAGCAGACCCTAAACATTCACCAACGCCTTCATCGCTGGCTGATATCGATCGCCAGCTGCGGCGTCCACAGGGAAAACCTCGCGCAATGATTTCACCACTTCTGGCGGAATCGCAAAGTCCGCTGCAGCCGCATTCTCTTCAAGATACTTCCGGCGCTTCGTTCCCGGTATCGGAACAATGTCATCGCCCTGTGCCAAAACCCACGCGAGCGCGAGTTGACCCGATGTCACGCCGGCTGCCTCGGCAAATTGTTTCACCTTCTCCACCAATTCAAGGTTGTGCTGGAAGTTCTCGCCCTGAAAACGGGGACTCTGGCGACGATAATCATCGGGATCGAAATCGTCGGGGCTCTTGATCGCGCCGGTTAGGAATCCACGGCCGAGCGGGCTATACGCCACAAACGCGATCCCAAGACGACGGCACGTGGGCAGAATTTCGGATTCGGGATCGCGCGTCCAGAGAGAGTACTCGGTTTGTAGTGCCGCAATCGGGTGAACCCGGTTCGCGCGCTCGATGGTGGCCGGGGCAGCTTCAGACAGGCCAAGATAGCGAACCTTGCCTTCTTCGATTAGCCGAGCCATGGCGCCCACGGTATCTTCGATCGGAGTCTTCGGATCGACTCGGTGCTGGTAATAGAGGTCGATTGTGTCGATGCCAAGTCTCTGCAGGCTGCCTTCGACCGACTTCCGCACATACGCTGGACTGCCATCGATGCCGCGTTTTGTAGGGTCATTCGGGTCGCGAACGATGCCGAACTTGGTGGCGACGAAGAATCGATTCCGCCGTCCCTTCAGAGCCTTCCCCACCAAAATCTCGTTCTTGTGCGGGCCGTAGACATCGGAAGTGTCGAGGAAGTCGATTCCCAGTTCAAGGGCGCGATCGATCGTGGCCAGGGATTCCTGGTCGTCGCGCCCACCGTAAAACTCGCTCATACCCATGCAGCCAAGGCCGATAGCCGAAACTGTGGGTCCGTTCGAGCCCAACCTGCGGGTCTTCATTTTTGAATACCTCTGAGATTTGATTGCTCGTCAGCTGACAGGCGCCAACTCGCAATCAACTTCCGGTTCAGCTAGGGCCGGATTGGTAATGCGAATGCGCTCTTCAATGACCTTGTAGTTGGCGATCTTGTGCGTCAGCAGCGCGTGGGCCTGCTGCAATTCTACGATCTGTGCGGCTATGCCAGCCTGGTGATCCTCAAGGAGCTTACGCCGCTCAAGCGACGTCGCATCGCCCAGTTCGCGCAGCTCGGCGTAACGCTGCATTTCGCGAATCGGCATGCTGGTCGCCCGCATGCAGTGGAGGAAGTGAAGCCAGGCCTCGTCGGCCTCCGAATAGCGCCTGTGACCGTTGCGCGCGCGTCCTACCGGCTGGATCAGCCCTACGCGCTCATAGTAGCGGAGCGTGTGCGCGGTCATTCCGCAACGCTCGGCCATGCTTCGTATGGTGTACCCCGGGTTCTGCATACCATCACCGTACAACTTAAAGCGCGCTCGAAGTCAAGCACCGCGCAGGGAGCGAAAGGTGTGTCTGGTGAGTAGGCAGAACGATGCCCGGCGGTGTCAAATGCGTGTGGGGAGTAACGATTGCATCCTCAATAAGATAACGATCTAACTTTTAGACCGCTCATAGAATCTGCTTAACAATTCTTAAGGAATGGAGCCCTCTGCTGTGCGGCTCAAGTAGGCCGCGCAGCAAGGGAACATTCCAACCTGATTCGAGCCGATTTCATCTCGTATGATCGAACACGATGAGGCGATTGTGAGCGTGGGCGCAGAGAAGGCTGTCGATATCGAGCTGTTCAGGAAAATGCTGACTGTGGCTCTCGAGGAGGCCCAGCGAGGGCGCGCTGAGGGGGGCATTCCCATCGGGGCAGCGCTCTTTACGCGATCAGGGGAACTCCTAAGTCGTGGGCATAACCGGCGCGTCCAGGATGGCGACCCCAGCGTGCACGGGGAAACCGATGCCTTTCGTCGCGCGGGCCGCCAACGCAGTTACCGTGACATGGTCATGGTCACGACACTGGCGCCATGCTGGTATTGTAGCGGTCTGGTGCGCCAATTCCGGATCGGGACTCTCGTAGTGGGCGATAGCCGCACATTTGCCGGCGGACTGGACTGGCTTCGCGAGAATGGCGTTGAAGTGATCGACCTGGACGATCGCGCCTGCCGCGAACTGCTGGAGGGGTTCATCGTCGAGCATCCCGAAGTGTGGAATGAAGACATCGGCGAAGAGTAAGGCGCCTGGCCGGGAGCGTGTAGGATTGCTTCGGATTCCTTTTGTGTGCAGTGATGTCTCTGAGGAGGAACGATGCAGCGTCGGAAATTTCTCGCGGCTTCTCTTGCTTCTTCGGCCGCAGCCATGTTGGGGGGAACCGAGATGCGTGCCGAACATACAGGTGAGTTCTATCAGCTTCGCCGCTACTTCTTGCAGTCGGGCCCGCAACTGAAGCTGACAGAAACCTATTTGAGCAATGCGCTGATTCCTGCCTTGACGCGCATGGGCATGGGACCGGTAGGCGCATTCAGAGTCGACATTGGCCCCGAAACGCCGACCTACGATTTGTTGATCCCGGCCTCGGATCTGGCTGCACTAGCCGAAGTGGACCTGCACCTCGCGCAGGACTCTGAATTCCTGAAAGCAGCAGACCCCTTCTGGAGTGCGCCCGCCGTGGCCCCGGCCTTTCAACGTGTGGAGTATTCACTGCTTTCAGCGTTTGAAGGATGGCCCAAACTGACCCCGCCGCCCACGTCGGCCACGAAAGCAAAGCGCATCTTTCAGCTCCGCACCTATGAGAGCCCGAGTTACAAAGCTCACGTGGTCAAGGTGCAAATGTTTCACTCCGGCGAGTTTGAGATCTTCGCCAAAGCCGGATTCCACATGGTCTTCTTCGGCGACACGCTCGCCGGTCCGCGCATGCCGAACCTTACTTACATGCTGAGCTTTGCCGATAGCGCGGAACTGGATGCAAAGTGGGATGTGTTCCGAAACGATCCGGCATGGAAGAAGCTCTCGGCCGATTCGCGGTTCGCCTATGAAGCGATCGTCTCGAATATTACAAATCTGATCCTGAGCCCGCTCGATTGCTCGCAAGTCTGAAAACCTGTCGAGGAACTTTCCTTGCCGCTGTCTTGAAAGGGCACGGCTTTAGCCGTGCCGCAAGGAGCCCGCAAGAAACTCGGAGGGAGGCGGGGGTTTCAACCCCCTCATTAAGCCAATAGAGTCGATGGCTTTAGCCGCGGAGGGGGCCTTTCTGATCAGATTCGCCCGAAATTTCGAGTTTTTTCGCGGCCAATATAGCCTCTGAGGGAGTGTCGTCCGGTAACCAACTTGCCCCGGAGTTTCCGAGAAAGTGATCGGCTCCTAAAAGCAGCTTCTACGGCACAAACTTCAACGAATAGGCAGTGGCCGGGTCAATCGGACCATGCAGAATCCCGAGCGACTTGAGTTGCTCGTAGCTGGTTTGCCACCGCTCCGCCGTCATCCGCCCTGTTTGAGCGCCGCTGGGATCGCCGCCAGTGATGAACCCGCCGTCTCGCAACGTCTGCGCGGTGTAAGCCTCCTGCGTGGGATTCAATGCCGGATTCAGCTTGAGCAGATACTCATTCGTCGGGCCCGGATTGCGCAGATATTCCTGCCATCCACGAACGCTCGCACGCACAAATCTGGTGACAACATCGGAATGTTGCGCGACGAAATCCTGCTTTGTGAATTGAACGCGATAAGGATCGTAACCGGATGAACTGATGAGAAATGTGCGGACATCGGCGCCGGCCTGCTTGGCGAAAAACGGCTCGCTGGTGATGAAGATCTGCTGGATGTAGTCGGGATCGGCGAGAAAATTAGCAATTGACAGCGTGGATTGAATCTGGCGTACTTCGTGCAGGTTATAACGCGAAACAACGTATTTGAGCCACGTGGCGCCCGTCTGGGCTGCGATGGTGTGGCCTTCGAGATCCTTGAAGTCATGCACCGGTGAATCTTTGTGCACCATGACAGCCTGCGGATCGTGCTGCATGGTCGCGGCCACCGCGATAAGAGGCAGCCCATTCGAATCCCATTCCAGAATTTGGTCGCTAGAGCCGAGGCCGAAGTCTGCTTTTCCCGTCGAAACCAATTGGGCCACGCTGCCATATTGCGGCAACGGCAACAAAGTCACGTCGAGGCCCTCGGCCTTGTAGTAGCCCTGCAGCGCGGCGGTGAAGAAGCCTCCATGCTCTGGCTGCGGATACCAGTCAAGCTGCAGACGCACCGGTGTGAGGCCGTTGTTCGTTGGCGATTGTTGCGAGCGGCAGCCGGCGAGAAGCAGCGCCAGGGCGAAGATTGCAGTCGATGCGGCCGAGAGAAATCGTAGGTATCTCACTGCTGGACCTCAAAGGAAGTAGGGCTTGAAATGAAACCTATCACGCAAACGGTCGCTGAGCCACACTCTTTCTCTGCGCGCCGAGTTGTGCTGCGAGTTGCAGAAGCGGCTCATCGGACTCCCGAGCCGCAGCTAATTGCATGCCGCCCGTCTTGCAGGGAATCGTGACGACCGGCATGCCGGTGAGGCTGAACGGTGTGGTGTAACGAAGCAGCCGTGCGCGAGTTTCACTGTGATCCTCGCCGACAGCGAGACGCGCAACAGGTGTGGCAGGCATCAGAAGCAATTCCTGCGTAGCGAAAAGTTCGTCCATGCGTGAATTGAAGTCAGCGTGACGCTGGCGCAGCGTAAGAATTTCGCCTTCGGTAATCCGCGACCCCCACTCCAGCCGGTCACGAATGGCGGGCTGGAACTGATCGAAGTGGCCGGCGTGAATCCGCGCGGCTTCCCACGCCTGGATCGGCGCAAAGATCTCGAAAGCCCCGTTCCAAAAGTCAGGATCGAATTCGGATTTTCGGAGGCCAAGCCCTTCAAGTTCGGCGGAAGCAGCATGCAGTGACTCCACAATCTCCGGCTCACAGTCGCGCAGAAAACCATCGTCTATCACGGCAAAATGAGTGAAGGGCGCGCGTAGTTCGATGTGCGCAGGCGCGAACAACTGATCCAGCAGCGGCGCATCTTCGAGATCGCGAAAAAGCCAACCAATCGTGTCGAACGATTGCGCCAGATGCGCACCGCCGCGCCAGTCGCCACGTCCGAGGGACGCCCGATAGCCCGCTAATCCGCACAGCGACGCAGGCGCGCGCACAGAACCTCCGGTGTCGGTTCCAATGGCAGCGACGGCCGAGCCCTCAAGCATGCTGGCCGCAGCGCCGGAAGATGAGCCACCGGTCAGCGCTCCAGGATTTCCGGGCTGCACACAATCGCCGAATTCTGGATTCTCGCCGGTGATCCCGTAGGCCAGCGGATGTAGGTGCGTCTTGCCCGTAATGACGGCTCCAACCGCGCGCAGCCTTTCAACCAGCCACGAATCCTCCGCCGCATTTCCATTCAGGTCGCGATAGAATTCCACGCCGCAAGTTGTCGGCGCGCCGGCCAGATCGAAGCAATCCTTCACGGAAATGGGAAGGCCCCACAGCGCATTGCGCCCATCGCCGAACGCACCCCCCTCGCCCTTCTTCATCAACTCAACGCGTTTGGCCTCTACCCTTGTCCACTCAGGATCTCGCCAGAGATACGTATTGTGTCCCGCATTTCGATTCGCGCAGGCTAGTGCCTGTTCGGCCAGTTCGGAAGGCCGGACGTTTCCTTGCCCGAGAGCGGTGCGGAGACTGCGAAGCGTCCATGGGAGCGCGGTCATAGAGCGATTGTAGGTGCTGACCGCGGGCCCCGGATCGGGTACGCGATTGCTTCGCATAAAGACCGCATAAGAGATGGCTTTTTCTGCCCTGCTCCCTCGGGACGACATGCTAAGTTCGAGTATGGGAGTTGCTTTGATGGCCGCACGCCCGGTGACCAAGCGGCCTCCGCGAAATTTGATTGAGGACACGGAGCGCATGAAAGCGCTCATCGCCTTCACAGCTCGCTCTTTGCGTACAGACAGGCCACGCCCATTCGGTGCATCGATTGTTCAGACAAAATCCCGCAAAACGCTTCTACAAGCACTCAACAATGTGGCGCAGGAGTTCGATCCAAGCGCTCATGCTGAAGTGCGAGCCATTCGCCTCGCCACCAAGCGACTCAAACAACTTTCCCTCGCAGGCTACACGCTCTATACCACCTGCGAACCGTGCCCCATGTGCATGAGTACGGCGCTCTGGGCGGGTGTCGATCGAGTGGTGTACGGCGCAACCATCGAAGACGCAAACCGGCACTTCAACCAGATTCAGATACCCGCAGAGGAGGTCGCAGCGCGCAGCGATATGAATTGCGTGATCGATGGGCCATTTCTGCGAGACGATTGCTATGCTCTCTTTACCCACCCCAAGATGCAGCGCGCGATTCGTCGCTCGTCGAATCGCAAGCGCAAATGATGGACCACACGCAAGCGCCTTTTGCTGAAGAGGTCTTTTCCCATGCATGACAAGCTTGCAGAAGGATTGTCGGCAATCATTACGGACCCCGCGCGCGTGCTGACCGCGCCTGCCGTGCTGGAGCGATTGTCACACGACTTCTATTGGTACTCGCCAGTTCTGCGCCCAAAGTTGGCAAGCAAGAAAGGGGACATCGCCATATTGCCGGTGAATGTGGACGAAGTATTGGCAGTGCTTCGCTTCGCGGGCCAGAGCGAAATTCCTGTTACGGTGCGCGGCGCAGGGACCGGCAACTACGGGCAGTGCGTACCGTTGCATGGCGGCATTGTGCTCGATGTCTCGCTGATGGACAAGCTCGAAGAGATTACATCCGATGGAGTCGCTGTATGTCAGCCTGGGCTGCGGCTCGGTGTGCTGGAGACTGAAGCGCGCAAGCAGGGTTGGGAGCTCCGCATGTACCCGTCAACGCTGGTGAAGGCATCGGTCGGGGGATTTCTCGCAGGAGGGTCAGGCGGCATCGGCTCAGTAGCGCATGGCGGTCTGCGCGACTTCGACACGGTGCGCGCGTTTGAGGTTGTCACAATGGAGGAGGAACCGCGTGTGGTGCTGCATGAAGGCGCTGCGGTGCACGAAATCCTGCATGCTTGGGGAACCAACGGTGTGCTGACGCGGATTTGGTTCGCGATGGCGAAGGCAGAACAGTGGACCCAATTCACTGTCGTTTTCGAAACGTACGAACAGGCCTTCACATTTACCGAATCGATCGCGACCGATGCGAAGTGGACGAAGCGCCTGGCGACGGTCTTCGAGTGGCCGATCCCCTCGTTTTTCACGCCGATCAAAACACTGGTGCGCGACGGAAAATCGATGGCGCTAATCATGATTGCAGCCGCGCAGTTAGATGCTCTGGCCGCGGCGGCCGAAGCGTCCGGAGGCGAAGTAACGTTTACCGGACCCTTCGATGGACCACGCACACAGCCGTTGCTGAGCGATTACACGTGGAACCACACCACACTTTGGGCGATGAAGGCAGACCCGGCGTATACCTATCTGCAATGCGGTTTCTCGCCGACCGAATGCCGGGAACAATTCCGCAGGCTCCGCGAGCGCTACGGCAACGAAATTCTGTTTCACATCGAATTCATGAAGAACGGTGAGGGAGTTGTGATTCCGGGGGCGATTCCGGTGGTCCGCTTCACAACAGAGGAACGTTTAAATGAAATGATCTCGTATTGTCGGTCGATCGGCGTGTTTGTAGCAAACCCACACGTAAATTACCTCGAAGACGGCGGGCGTTTTCGTCAGGACAACATCCAATTGCTGGCCAAGCAGAAGTACGATCCGCGAGGCCTGCTCAATCCGGGCAAGATGATTAGCTTCCAAAAACAGGCGGTCGCGCCGTGAAAACCTGGATTCCCGACGAACGCAATTTTACTTATCTCACCTGGAAGCAGGTCGACACGTTGCCGCGCGAGAGCACGCTGCTGGTGCTGCCCACGGCCGCGATAGAGCAGCACGGCCACCACCTGCCGCTCGCGACAGACACGCTAATCAACAATCTGCTGCTCGGCAAGGCGTTGGAGTTGGTGCCAGCGGAGCTGTCGATCTATGCGTTGCCACCCGTTTGCTTTGGAAAGAGCAACGAGCATCTGGGATTCCCCGGGACGCTCTCGGTAAGTGCGCAGACGTTTCTCGCGGTGGTGCGCGATCTGGGCGCGAGCATCGCAGCCAGTGGATTCAAGAAGGTTGTTCTCTACAATACGCACGGCGGTAATACGTCGCTCGTCGATGTGCTGGCGCGCGATCTGCGCGCAGAATTTGGCTTGCGGACCTTTTCGCTCTTCGGTTCGCCAGGAGCGATGTTCGAGGGCGTGAGCAAGCAAGAACGCACCTACGGATTCCACGCCGGCGAGATTGAAACCGCATACCTGCTGTACGGAACGCCTGAGCTTGTCCATCCCGAGGAATATACGAAAAACTACATTGCGCGTCTCGATGAGCCGGAGTTGCTCAAGCCCGAGGGTTCGGCGGCAAACTTCGCGTGGCTTACCAGAGACATTGCGCCGAGCGGAGTGCTCGGCGATCCAACCGCAGCTACTGCCGAGAACGGCGAGCGCTGGGCCAACGAGGCAGCCGCGCGGATTGCCGAGATTCTTGTCGCGATGTACAACTTTGAGCCAAGGTACGGGGTATAAACGATGACTCTTGTCGATTGCGGCAATGGAGTCCGCCTTGAGCGAGGGGTTGGTTGCAAACTCGGAGATGGTGTCACGCTGCTCTCAGATCATTACTATCCAGAGGGCGCGGGGCCATGGCCGACCTTATTGATGCGCCAACCGTATGGCCGCGATATAGCATCGACGGTGGTCTACGCGCATCCGGTATGGTTCGCGCGGAATGGCTTTCATGTAGTCATTCAAGACGTGCGCGGCCGCGGCGAATCGGAAGGGGAGTTCTATCCGTTTCGACACGAGGGTCGCGATGGCGCCGAGACAATCGCTTGGCTGCGCGGGCATGTGGCGTGCAACGGGCGCATCGGCATGTATGGATTCTCTTATCAGGGCGCAACGCAACTGCTGGCCGCGGTGGAGCAGCCGGATGGACTCCAGTGCATTGCCCCGCACATGACCGCGACGGATTTGTATCACGGCTGGTTTTACCATCAGGGCGCATTGCGGCTAAGTTCGGCGCTCGGATGGGGTATCCAGATGCTGCGCGAAGATGCGCGGCGCAAAGGATTGCGGGAGGCGAGCAACAAGTTGGAGGCCGCGTGGGCCAACATTCGCGCGCAGGCGGCATACGTTCCGTATGCCGAACATCCAGCGATCGCCGATCCGGCGTTACCCAGCTACGTGCGCGATTGGTTTGCGCATCGCGAGCCGGGTGAGTATTGGACATCGCAGGATATCAGTACACGCATCGATAGCGTCCAAGTCCCGGCACTCCACATCGCGGGCTGGTACGACACCTATCTCGAGGGCTCCATCGCCGGGTACCTTGCGCTGCGCAAAGGCGCCGGTACGGAGTTCGCACGTGAGCATCAATACCTGTTTGTCGGCCCGTGGGTGCACATCCCCTGGGGAGATCGCGTCGGCGACGCCAACTTGGGTGAGGCAGCAAATCTCAACACCAACGAAATTCTGCTTCGCTGGTTCAGCCATTGGCTGAAAGACTCGTCTGAATTCTCGATCGATGCCCACATCCGCTATTTCCGGCTGGGTATCAACAACTGGCGTGGCGCCCATGATTGGAATGAGGAGACGCACACGCTCTATCTGCATAGTGCGGGCAACGCGAATTCACGCGAAGGGGACGGTCACCTCTCTCCCAACACACCGGATAGTGAAGAGCCGCGCGACGTGTTTGTCTATGATCCGGAAGTGCCTGTAACGGCGCCCGGCGGACCGCAAGCCTTAAACGGGCCCTTCGATCAGTCCGCACCGGAGATGGGAAACAATCTGCTCGTCTACACGTCTGATCCAGTCCAGGAACCAACGGAGATCTTCGGCCAGCCGCGGATCAAGTTGTGCGCCGCCACCTCTGCGGCCCACGCGGATTTTATCGCTAAGCTCGTGCGGGTGTCAGCGAATGATCGAGCTGAATTCCTCTGTATCGGAATCGCACGCAGCTCCTGGTTATTTCGCGACACGGAATATTCGGCCGACAAAATCCACGCGTGGGAGTTTACGCTCGAGCCCATCGCGTTTGTGCTCGTTGCCGGTGAGCGGCTGCGCCTTGAGATCTCCAGCTCCGCATTTCCTCTCTATGATCGCAATCCCTCTACAGATATCCCGCCGCAGCGCGCGGACAATTGGAACTGGGCACGTTCGACGCAGCAAATCTTGCATACGTCAGAGCATACTTCGGCGCTCTATCTCCCCATCAAAGGAGCGCCCGGACGGTGAGGCACGCATCGGATACGGTTCCTGAGATCGCGTTGGAGGGTGTCACGAAGCGCTACAGAAACGGGGCCGTCGCGCTTGAGGATATTTCGCTTACCGTCGAACGCGGGGAATTCGTGACCTTTCTTGGACCGTCAGGCTGCGGCAAATCTACGCTGCTGAAGCTCATTTCGGGCCTTAGCCCGGTGAGTGCCGGAGCGGTGCGGGTGAACGGAATGACACCTGAAAACGCGCGTGAGATGATGAGCTTCATCTTTCAGGATGCGACGCTCTTGCCGTGGCGCACCGTAGAACAGAATGTTGGACTCGGGCTCGAACTCGAATATGCCGCGCGCGCTCTGCGGAAAGAACGGGTAGCGCAGATGTTGGCTCTTGTGAGCCTTGGCAATGTGGCGCAACGCTATCCACGTCAGCTCTCGGGTGGAATGAAAATGCGCGTTTCGATCGCACGCGCGCTTGTGAGCCGTCCAAGGATATTGCTGCTGGACGAGCCATTCGCCGCCCTCGATGAGATGGCGCGCGATCGTCTGAACGAAGAACTACTGAGGCTCTATGCCGAACAAAAGTGGACCGTTCTGTTTGTCACACATTCGGTGGCCGAAGCGGTATTTCTGTCTTCGCGCATCGTGATCCTGGCAGCCCATCCGGGGCGGATCGCACACGAAGTCAAAGTGGATTTGCAGTGGCCGCGCACCGGCGAGACGCGCGAATCAACCGCGTTTGAAGCGATCGTGCTGCACACGTCACGCCTTTTGCGTGGAGTGTCAGCGGCATGAAGCGCCAAGGGATGCTCGCAATCAATGCCATCGTTGTGTTCCTTTGCTTGGTTGGGTTGTGGCAGGCCGTGGTGGGTCTCAATCACCTGCCACCTTATATCCTGCCCGGACCAAAACTCGTGGCATTGGCACTCCATGATCGATATCTGTCGCTCTTGAATTCTCTTTGGATTACGACCGAGGAAGCAGCCGGCGGATTGGCGGGCAGCATTGTCGTGGGAGTGGCGACGGCGATGATTTTTGCGCAATGGCGATGGCTGCGGCAGACGCTTTACCCCTACACCATCCTGCTTCAGACGGTGCCCATCGTGGCGATCGCGCCGCCAATCATCCTTTGGGCTGGAGCCGGAATCCTTGCTGTCACGGTGGTGACATTCATCATCTGTCTTGCGCCAATCATCGCCAACACCACGCAAGGACTAATCAGTGTGGACGAGAATCTGATCCACTTATTCGTGATGCACAAGGCGACGCCAGCCCAGATTCTGTTCAAACTGCGATTACCCAATGCGACGCCCAATCTTTTCACCGGCATTCGCATTTCAGCTGGCATCAGCGTAATCGGCGCCCTTACCGGCGAGTTATTCGCGGGTTCAACGCGCGTAGGCGAGGGTGGGTTGGGTTATGCGATCATCTATGCCAATAATCAGATGGAGACCAGCTACATGTTCGCGCTGGTTTTTGCGGCCACCGTGCTGGGATTCGGCTTCTTTTTTGTGGTGATGTTCTTCGAGTGGCTCTTCCTGCACAATTGGCACGAGTCGAGCCTGCCACAAATATCGGAATAGGAGGCGCACGAGCGATGTTGCGCATGGAAACGGAAACGGGCTGGTGGCTCATCAAGCATCCCGATCACGCGGACTTGGCAGGCGCTTTCGCTGCGGAATGGGGCAACGCGATGTTTCGCAAACCCGAGCCGCGGGAACGTGTTCTGCTTGGCATCGCGCGGCACGATGATGGATGGACGGTGCGCGATGCGCACCCGGTCGTCACGCGGCAAGGGAAGCCGTCGGCTTTCTCGATTGAACTGGTGGGGAAGTACTCGGCGTTTGAAGAGATCGATCTGGAGGAGTATCTCGCCGTGCGCGATCGGGCCGTGCGCATCATGGCGGAGAAGGATCCATATGCTGCCCTGCTGATTTCAATGCATACATACAATCTGTTAACGGCGCATGCGGACCGGTCGACGATTTCTCCGGAGGGGCTTATGATCCTCGATGCCTTCCTCGAAACGCAAAGCGCCTATCAGGATGAACTGCGTGCGGCGATTCGCGAGGATCGATCGCTCGCGTCGTCTGCAAAAGAGGATCAAACAATTGCGGAGCATTTTCGATTGCTGCAGGCCTGCGACAATCTCTCGCTGCTCACGTGTGTCGCATATGCTTCACCCGCACATCTGCTGCACCCGCTGCCATTGAATGACGGCAAAACTTGGGAAGTGCGCGTGCTACCCATTGGTTTACGGCATTTCCGCCTTACGCCGTGGCCATTTGCTGAGCCAGACTTGCGCTTCGAATTTCCGGCGCGCCATGTTGAGGGCAAGGTCTTCAGCACATCGGCGGCGCTGGATGCAGCGTTCTCCAGAGCAGAGGAGAAGAAGCTGTCGGTTACGTTAACGCAATAGTTTCGATCGACGAGCGATGAGCATGAAAAAGGGCGGCTCCGTCGAGAGCCGCCCCTTTCCGTTGAACCGACTTCAGATCAGAAATTGAACGCAAGCGACATCTGAATCTGACGAGGGCTGCCGATGGTGTGGGTGATGATGCCCAGGCCGCCGGGGCAATTGTAGAAACTGTCGTTCGTCTGCGAGCCGTCGGGCGCGCAGCCGGTTGGCGCAGGCGTGGTGCCCGCCACTGGGAACGCATCGTAGTACTGGTTCTGCGATACTTCGTTGCCGGGCACATCGAAGCTGGTGGTGTTGGTGAGGTTGTAAACATCGAAGGTGTATTTCAGGCTGTAGTTTTCCTTGATGTTGAAGATCTTTTCGAGCGAAGCATCCGCGCGTTTCTGAAAGGACTGCCGGAAGATGTTGCGCTGGCCGCTCGTAAAGCCGGTTTCAAATGGATCGGAAGAGGGAATGGCTCCGCCGAGTCCGCCCGCTGGGAGCAACGGAATGGTGAAGCAGGCCGGATCGAGAGCGGTTTTTCCAGTCGCCTGGAACCAGGCTCCCGAGGCTCCGGTCGTCGCTTTCTTGGCAGTGCACCCGGGCGCAAGAGGAACGATCGGATTGGTGATTCCATCTGCTGTGGAGTAGTAGATGCTGCCGACGGCTCCGGAAAAGTCGATGACGCTGTAGGGCTGCCCGCTTTGCAGAACCATAAGGCCCATCAGCGACCATCCGTTGACGAAAGCGCCTTCCAGGGAGCTCTTGCGCGCGAAATCGGGAGCACGGAAGACGTAATTCAAATTGAGCACATGTGTGCGATCGAAGTCCGCCGATCCGTATGCCTCGCGCAGGTTGAGGGGATTGTTCCCGTTGTAGAAGAGACCAAGACCGCTTTGCTCATCGAGTGCGTGCGAATAGGTGTACGAGGCGCCAACCTGTACGCCGTGGCTCATCCGCTTGTCGACATGAACCTGCAGCGCATTGTAAGCATCGACGCCGGCCGCAACGTAGGAGATCGACTCGGCGGCGTACCCGATGTACGGAACGCGCAGGTCGACGTTGCCGCCTTCGTAGTTGGCAAGGTAGGGTGTGCCGTCGTTGAGGACGGCGCCGCCAACGTTATAGCCGTAGCTGTAGTTCTGCTGATAGGCTCCGCCCGATAGCGTGGGGCTGGATGGCGAAGCAATGGTCGGTTGATTGAAAGGCACCGGAATGACCTGGTGCCTGCCCAGATTCCCTACATAGCCCATTTCAATGGCGAGGTCGTTCCGCGGCTGCCACTGCAAATCCAGGGTGTAGTTCATGGTGTAGGGAAGTTTGTTGGCTCGGTCGTAAACACCGAGTGAAATGGGTTGGCCGAAGTCGTTTACAATCGTGCCGGCATTCGGAAGATAGTTATTCAGGTCCGAAGCCTTCGGGTTGTTGGGAGGGGCCAGCAGCGCAGTGCCATAAGGGTTCTCGAGGTTGCCTTGTGCGTCCGTTCCGCCGCAGGTCGGGATATAGCCCTCATAGAGATACTGCGTCGCGACGGGACAACTCGAAGCATTGACGAAGGGAAGCTGCTGATTCACGCCGAAAGGCCCACCGGTTACTGTGCCGATGGCATAGCCCGGAGAGAAGTAGCTGAACAGCTCGCCGCGGTCGTAGTACATGCCGCCGCCCGCGCGGATGACTACCTTGTTGTGGAAGAATCCGGGCTGCCACGCAGCGCCGACACGCGGAGCAATGCCCCACTGTCGGCCGGTGAGCGTTGTGGGACTCACGCCTTTGGTTCCGTTGGCGTTGTTGCCCGCGATGATCAGGCCGGAATTTTGGATCGTATCCGACCCGACGGCGTAGTTATAGAGGCTGGGATCGAAGTTGAACAACCGGCCGTATTTTTCCGTGAGGCCGCCATCCCAGTCATAGCGAACACCTGCGGTCAGCGAGAGACTCGGAATGATCTGCCATTTGTCCTGCAAATACGTGCCGAGCTGGTTGGAGCGGTAATAGCGGCTGGCATCGCCCTGCAGGAATGAACTGACGTAAAATCCCGTCGAGGAGCTTCCGGGAGATACGAAGCCCTGGACCATCTGGCTGAAGTCATCCGTTGCGATGGTGCCGGTGCCGGTGCGCTTGTCGATCGTGTTGAGCTGGGTGTAGCTGTAGCTCCCACCGAAGCTCAGCGTGTGCTTGCCAAGCATCCAGATCGCATTGCCGGAGGGCGACCAGCGGTTCTGGAAGACCCCGGTGTTCGGAGCCTGTCCTTCGGCGTTTGGCCCGATGTTGAGAATCGCCGTAGGTTCACCGGCGGGCTGGTTATCGCCAAGGACGTTATAAACGGATACGCCCGGGAAATACTTAGATCCGAACATATTGATCGATGCCGTTCCCGCCGCGCCGCCGGGGATCGCATCGGGTCCGAACGGCTGCTGGTTGTCGCCCCAGATTTTCTCGCGGATGAACCCAAAGGTTTCGCTCGTGCTCAGGTTTGTTTTAACAATGTAGGAATTGTTGACAGAAAAGACCTGCGCACCTGAGTCAAGGTGTTCGTCAAACCCGGGCACGCTTGAGTAAGAGTACGGAGCGATAGCCGGATCGTGCTGGTAGAAGTATTTGAGCGCCAGCGTGTCTTTTGAGGTGGCGTTGTAATCCAAATCCGCCACTGCCATATCTGCCGTGAATCGACCGGTACCAGGCAGAAATGCGTTGTCGATGTGCGCTGGCGAGGGAGCGGCGCCACCCAAGGCGTCATTGGGGATGAGCCATTTGCCGGGTTCGCCGGGAAGTGCAGGCGAGTTGAACAGGGCCAATGCGGTGGGATCGATATTGGCAGCTGTCAGCGGGGGGCACCCAAAGTTCGCTTGATCGGCCGGTGTGCAGAACGAGTTGTTCGTCACTGTGGCCAATGCATCCGCCGAGCGATCGTCGGACAGACCAACTGGCACATCGAGCACCGAATCGCCAATTTCCTGATCAGAAACGTGAATGTGCTGATAGGAAAGAAACGCGAAGAGCTTGTCTTTGACGATCGGTCCGCCGAGCGTGCCCCCGGCTGTGTACCGGTGCAACTGCGGGACCTTGTCATTCGCGGGAATATCGGCATCTTGATTGAAGAAGAACGGAGCAGCGTTCAGCCAGTCGGTGCCGCGGTGAAAATAGGCGCCTCCGTGAAGATTATTTGTGCCGGAGGCGGTGCTCATATCGATGTGCGCGCCCGACGTTGAGCCCTGGGTCGCGTCGTACATCGACGCGTTGACGCGAACTTCAGAAAGCGTTTCGGGGGCTGGCGTGGGGATCGCGTTGCCAATGGAGAGATAGACAGAAGCGAGCGTTTGAATCACACCACCGGCGCCATCGCTCGAGGAAACACCAGTGCTATTGATGACGCGCGCGGACGGAACCTGGCTGGTGCTTTTGCCATTGAACAGGTTGCTCGCGTCGACGCCATTCAGCAGAAAGCTATTCGATGTGTCGCGCTGTCCGTTGGACCAAATGGGCGCGTTGCCTAAGCCGGAGTTCGCACCGGTGCCACCGGAAAGTTCTGCATTCACGCCAGGGGACTGTACGGCCAACCCTGTGAAACTGCCTGTCGCCAGCGGAACTGTATCGATCTGCGACTTGTCCATGACATAGCCGTTGGTCGTATCGACGGCATTCATCAGTGGCGTTGCATCGACTTCGATCGTTTGACCCGCAGCGGCAGCTACCTTCAGCTGGACATTGAGTGTCGCGGTTCGGTTCCCTTGCACCGTAATGTGCGGCGTCTTTTGCGTCTCGAAACCGGCGGCCCCATAAGTCACTGTGTACGACCCGATCGGCAGATTGACGAAGGAATACGTCCCGGCGCCATTGCTGGTCGTCGTGCGCGTTAACGAGGTCTGCTCATCTACGAGGGTCACCAAAGCGTTCGGGATCACGCTGCCCGATGGATCGGTTACGTCGCCGGTGATGCCGCCAAGCGTCTGCTGTGCGAAAAGGGTTGAACCACACAACGCAGCGGCCGCCACGATTGCCAGCAGCCGGAGAAACAGCGAGGAAAACGATCTCATGGAATACCTCAAGGAGGACGGCCTCGGAAATAGAAGTTCCCGCGAAGGTTCTTTGAAATCTCAAAAAGCCTTCGGATGGGTAGTAGCTCTGAAGTTCTGGGTCCCGTTAAAAATAGGGAAAAGTGAAGCGGCCTCTATCAGTCGAGGCGCTTCATTTCAGGTTCGGTGCGACCTGCGGTATACGGGTAGGATAATTGCTATGAAATAAAGTTCATCTAAAGATTTTCCCCATTCGCTGGGACGAATGGGCCGGAAATTCAAGCCGGAAGCAGCGATACATGCGCCTGGACAATGCGCCATCCCTGGGTGAATCGGACCCAAACCTGGCTTTGCCGTCCGCGCACAATCGCGGAACCCTTTGCCCGCTCAAATTCCAGCGTAATACTCGCAAAATCGCGCCCAAAACTCACAATATCGAGCCGACCGAGAGTGCGAGCCAGATTCGCCGCTGGCCGCGCCTTGCGGAATGCTTCCAGCTCCTCGGGGCCATACAGATTTTCGGTAACTCCGAAGCGCATTACCTGAGGGCCGCCCCAAAACATTTCGACCAGCTTTTCAACATCGTTGGTCACAAGGGCCCGTTCGTAGAGCGGGTAGAGCGCCTCGAGTTCTGCCACGACTTCGGGATCGTTGATGGTCATGGGAGAGGAAACAGCTCCCGCCCAGGAAGGATTTGTTTGCTCAGCGCGGCGCTGACGGTATACATCGGCTCGTTCACTACCTGGCTCAGGCGCAATTTGAGAGCAACGCTGCAAAGCAGGTAGGCGTGCAATTCGCTTAATCCCCAGCGACTTACGAGCAGTTCAATCATGCGAAGCGTTGCGGCGCGTGCGGTTGCGGCGAGGTCGATTCCCGATTCGACGACCACCCATGCGTCACTGGTCGAATCGCGCGCTGTTCTCTCACTGGCTTCGACGATTGGACCGGCGAGCGGCTGATGTTTGTGCAGACGAAAGCGAAGAGTCACGTCGAGCGGGCACTCGATGCCGTTGATGCAAACTTCGCCGTCTCCCTGGGCCGCGTGCCCGTCGCCGCAGCTGAACAGCGCGCCGGCGTTGTAGACGGGTAGGTAAAGCGCGGAGCCGGCACAAAGTTCGCGCACATCGAGATTGCCGCCGAAGGGGCCTGGTGGGCGTGTGCGGAATGCCCCGTCCTCGGCGCGCGCCACTCCCATCACGCCAAGAAAGGGCCGAACCGGCACAACGGCTGGCTCGAGAGATCGCGTTGCTTCACCTTCAAGCAGCCAGTGGAAGAGATAAGGCCCGCGAAAGCGATCCTTAAGAAAGCCGAGTCCCTCCACCACACTGCTCCAGCCCCAGCCGCCATGGCGAGTGGCCAAAACGTCGACCTGCAAGACATCGCCGCGTCCTGCACCTTCGATCCAGATGGGCCCAGTGAGCGCGTGAATGCGCGTGCGATCAATGCTCAGATATTCCGCCAGCGTGGTTCCGGGCGCCACCTGTCCGCCGCTTGCATCGACGCACTCAATCTGCACTTCGTCGCCCGGCTCGATGCGCAGACGAGGTTTCAACGATCGGTCCCATACGGAGTGCGTGGGTTCAGCGGAAAGCACGTGCTCGGTCATGACTCTTTCACGCGCACAGTCATTTGCACTTCGACCAACGCATTGCGCGGCAGCGCGCTCACGCCCACAGCTGCGCGCACGTGGCGGCCCACCTCGCCAAAGACATGCACCAGCAGATCGGAGGCCCCATTGATCACTGCGGGCGAATCGGCGAATCCCGGCGCTGCGTTGACGTAGCCGTTCACACTGAGCACTTCGGCAATCGAATCGAGGGAGCCGAGTTCTCGTTTGAGCACCGCCAACTGCGTCAGCGCGCAGGCCCGAGCCGCCGCGTAGCCGTCTTCGATACTGCGGTCTGCGCCCGCCGTTCCCGTGATAACTCCATCCGCACCTGTCGAGATGACGCCGGAGAGATAGACGACCGCTCCCATGCGTTTCGCGGCGACGTAATTACCCCCCGCTGCCGGCAGTTGCGGCAACGCCAACCCGAGCGCGGCAAGCTTCTTTTCAGGACTGATGACTTCGGCCATTTGCATTCGAATGTAGCATGCGCGCGCGAGTTTTTCTTTGGATTTGGGGTCAACCCACGGTAGCATGTGCCATGCCGAAATCGAGATGGAAATGGGCGTTCCCGTGGCACAATCCCAACGGACTGTCTTTGCGGGGACTTCCGCAATGATCACCCGAACGGCGAAGATCCTACTAGTGGCAGGCATCGCATTGTTCTACACGCTTGTCGTGTTCAACAACCTCACGGATTTCGATTCGAACTACCAGTTCGTTCACCACGTGCTGTCAATGGATTCGACCTTCCCAGGAAATCGCGGCATGTGGCGCGCATTGCCCTCGCCGGCATTGCATCTTGCGTTCTACCTCTCGATCATCTCGTGGGAGATCGTCACGATGGTGCTGTTGTGGTGGGGAGTGACAAATCTGTTGCGCGCTTCGCGTCGAAACGTTGCGGCCTTCCAGGCGGCAAAGCGCGTTCCGGTGATGGCGCTGACACTCTCGATGCTGATGTGGCTCGTTGCCTTTTTGTCGGTGGGCGCGGAGTGGTTCCTGATGTGGCAGTCGCATACCTGGAACGGTCAGGAAGCAGCCTTTCGGATGTTCACGGTAGTGGGAATCGTACTGTTGATTCTTTTGCAGTCGGAAACCGAGGCGCAGCCCTGATGCATCACGCCGCAGTAATCGCTGCAGGTTTTCGCTGTAAGGCGTACCACGCAATTCCCACAACGATGTAAGCAAGATAGATGTAAGGAATTCGTGCGTGAAGGGCATCCGCCGTGGAGCGGACATCGAAGACCGCGATCAGGACGAGGACGACCACGGTGAGAACACTGACCGCGGCAACCACGTGTGAATGCTGGCCCATGGCGCGCCGTGCAAACGGCAGCGCGAGCGCAACGAGAGCATACGCAGTAAGAAAGCCGAAAACGGAGAGCGAGCCGAGCAGGTCGTACATGTCGGAGCCTGTAAACGCGCGCCACTCCATCGCAAGCGTCGCGGCGAGCATCAGTCCCGCAGACAAGGCAATAGCTGTTCCGGGCGTGCCGTGTTTCTTGCTCGTGCGCTCAAAGGCGCTGGGGAGCAGCCTGCCATGCGCCATCCGCATCAGCACGCGCGCTGCCGCCGTAGTACAGGCCAGAACACAGGCAAACATACTGATGAGCGCGCCGAAATCGATGGCCACGCCGAGTGGAGCAATACCGGCCCTCTCGGCGAGGTGGTGCAGCGGGCTGGTCGATTCACTCAGCTTTCCCGATTCCCCGCGGAAGCCCAACACTTCGGAGTAAGAACACAGCATGAAGAAAACGCCGGCAAGAATCGCGCATTGCAGCACGGCGCGAGGAATGGTGTGGAGCGGGTTGCGCGCTTCGCCTCCCAGTGTGGTTGCGCTTTCAAAACCAACGAAGCTGAACATCGAAAGAACGAGCGCTGGTCCAAGCGCAGAGAAAGAGGCGCCCTTCAAGTGGAACTGGTCCATGTCGATGTGCAAGCCAAAGCGGATCGGCATAACGGCAAGCACAAGCACAATCAAGCTGACAGAGCCGATTTCGATCCACAGCATTAATTCGGCCGAAAGCTTCACGTCTCGATAGGCGACAAAGCCTGCAGCCAAACAGACTAGGGCGAGCGTGATCAATCCGGGCGGGGCGCGGTGAAAAAACTGCAAAGAAAGTAGGTTCGTGTAATAGAGTGCGCCGCCCGCGACCGAGGCGCCCGTTGCGAGATACGCCAGGAGCAGTCCCCACGCCGCGATGACACCGAAGAAAGGCGGCAAAGTATCCGCGGTATAGCTGTAGAGCGAACCCGGCGAGGCGGAGAGCTTGGCGAATCGGCTAATGCAGAATCCGACCAGCAGCGTTGTGGCCGTCGCCAGGAGATAGACAAACCACGTGGCATTGCCAGCCAGCGCAAAGACAAGTGGAATCGTCAGAGAGGGCGACGTGGAGGGTGCTGTTGCTGAAACCGATTGGGCGAGTGTTTCGATCGGGCCGAGGACGCCCGCATGCAACCCATAGCTCTCAGCAGAGCCCCTCTCTGTGTACACTTCACCTGCCGTACTCGCATGTTCAGTCACGGGTCCGCCTTCTGCCGCTTGATTGTTTCCTGGTTGACCTAGTCTTGCCCGCTGGGAAGCCCGGCGTCAAGGACCGCGCGATCAGCGATTCCGGAGTTGCCTTCCCTGAAGCCGATTCCCTTGAGTCGACGCGACCCGCAGGGAGTCGTCGACCCCGCGCTAGCCAAAAAATGATACACATACTCTGGAATCGCTCTACACTACGCCTGATGTCAATCGTAGCCGCCATCATTCTCGCCGCGGGACCAAGCAGCCGTCTTGGACAGCCAAAGCAGCTTGTGGGGTTTGGCGGAGAATCCTTGCTGGAGCGCGCCTTGCGCTTGGCCAAAGAGGCGAAGGCATCGCCGGTCTTGGCTGTACTGGGGGCGAACTTTGCACCCATTTGCGCGTCGATTCCATTTGACGGCGCGATTCCGGTATTCAACGAAAAGTGGGAACAGGGCATGTCGACCTCGATTCATGCGGGACTGAATGAGGCGGATGTGCGCGCGCCTGAGATTACTGGTGCTTTGGTACTGGCCTGCGATCAGCCTCGTCTTTCATCGGTGCACCTTCGCGCTTTGCTCGATGCCTTCGCAGCCCAGGACAAGCCGACAATCATAGCGTCGGCTTATGCCGGGATACACGGCATCCCGGCCGTCTTTCCACGCAGCGTCTTTCCCAAGTTGCATGCTCTGCACGGCGACAAGGGTGCGCGCGTATTGCTCGAGAAGCCGCCCTGTCCGCTCATTGCTCTTCCGTTTGAAGGCGGCGAAGTGGACATTGACCTGCCTTCCGATCTTGCGAATCTCGGCTAGCCATCATCGTTCAACGGTAGCTTCAATGTAACCATGCGGTTCGTCGATGGGCACAAAGATGTGGTTCGGATTCTCCTGGCCAAAGGGGCTGAGATCGGCCGGCAGGTGATGCAGATTCGGCATGGTCAGAGTGACCCGCGCGATCTCCGGAGCAGCATCGAGTGCCGCTATTCCCATGTCATACAGCGTGTGCTGCACGCTCATGCTGTGATGTGCGGCAAACTCTCTTAGCAATGCGGCGACGATCCGCGCGCGAACCCTGGCGTAATTTGGCGCAGTTGACGCATAGTCCCAAGTGACCGTCGCGCATGTTCCGAAAATGCGATCGGTGGCCGGCTTGAGAGTGGTCAGCTTATCTTTGATGTACCCGGTAAACGCCGACTTCGTCGTCTTAAGAATCGTGAGACCGTCGATGCCAGAGGTGATCGACCATGGTCCGCTCTTCTCACGAACGGCTACTACGGTCTGCTTTTCAGGGCCGCCAAGCTTGAACGTCGTCTGTTCAGAGGATCCATCGACACTCATGCGCTCCCACGACTTCTCTGCAACTTCGATGGTGACCTTGGAGACCTGAGGATTGTTGTTGAGCAAATAATCTCCCAATTCCTTCGCGAACTCCTCAATCGTCTCAGCCTTCGATCCACGCGCGACATAGTAGACGGTGTTCTTCATCGTGTCGGTCGGCAAAATCTTGCTGTTGTCAGCCTCAGTAAAGCTGGTTTCGAAGTCGCCATACAGCAGCACCTGCACCGTCCATTCGTTGAACTCGTGATGGTCCCCATGCCGCGTGATACGCGACAGCCTCACGCGCGATTTGCCGTAGCGATTCTCGCCCAGTCGTGCCATGCCTAGCTTCCTCGATAGGTCGTGTAGCTGTTATCGCTCAAAAGCAGCGGGAGGTGGTAGTGTTCGCGGCCATCGCAATCCAACGTGATCGAAATCTCAGGGTAAATGCTATTGCGGCTGCGGCTATTCAGATACGGGCCCGTGAGAAAGGTCAGCCGATAGCGGCTCGCGGCTGCATCCTGAAAAAGATCGCGGCAGCGGCCATCCGCATCCGTCACTCCAGCGGCAACATTGATCCATACGCCGCCACGTGCAGCGTCAAGTCGAATGACGATGCCGGCAGCCGGCTTGCCCAGCACCGCATCGAGCACATGCGTCGAAATCTTGCTCATTGCATCAACCACTTTCCCAGTCGGATTTGCAGAATCTGCCGCTGCTGCTCAGCAGCCTCGCGTAATTCAGTTTCCCTGCCGCTTGCCAGCCGCCGTTGAAGAATTGCCAGCATTTCTTCAGCGCTCTTGCCGGTGGCGCAAACGATGTAGGTAAATCCGAATCGTTCAGCGTAGAGCGCATTGCCTTCAGCCAATTCGGAAAGAATTCCTTCTGACGCCGAAGCGGCAGAGGCTTGCTCCTGGCGGGACCACGCGACGGATTGTGCGGAAGCATGCACTGCCTTGCGCTCACCGATCCGCGGATGACAGGCGAATGCCTCAAGCCAGTCCGCCTCCTGCATCTCGTTCCATGTACGGTCTGCCGCTTCGCTCAAGTCCACGATACTTGCAAACGGCCTCCGATCGACCATAGTCGACGCCCATCGCTTCGCGCCGCAACATGCGATCATCGCGTCCAGAGCATCTTCCGCGACGGCGCGATTCCATTCGGCTAGAACCCGATTCATCGCGGCTCCGTCTGGAGACCGACGAGAAACTCTTCGAGCAGATTCGCCGCGACACACTTCCGGTAATCCGCTGTGGAACGAATGTCGTCGATCGGCACGACTTCGGCAAGCAGAGCCCGCCTTGCAGCCCGTATCACCTCGGTTGATACCGCACCGCCGCGCACTGCATCTTCTGCCCGATAAAGCCGCGTAGGGAAAGCCGCAAGGCTTGCCGCAGCCACCCGGATTTCACACACCGAGCCATTCTCGACAAGGGCATTTGCAGCCAGCGCCACTTTGGAGATCGCCATAGCGCGACGCGTGCCGACTTTGCGCAGGTACTGCCGATGTCGCGCAAATCGCCGCGGCATATGGATCGCATAGACAAGCTCATCTCTTTCGAGAACGGTTCGCTTGTAGCCGGTGTGAAACTCAGCATAGGGAACACGCCGCTTGCCGCGCACCGACGCAAGTTCGATCTCTGCGTCATAAACCAGCAGAGCTGGCGAAGAGTCGGCGGCCGGCGAACCGTTCACCAGGTTTCCGCCTAGGGTGGCGCGGCTTTGATTCGCAATCGACCCGATCCAGCTCGCAGCTTGGGCAAGAAGTGGGAAATCAGCAGCAACGGCGCCACTGGCGCGGAGATCGCGAAACGTCGTGCACGCGCCGATGACGATGTTTCCCTCGGTAGTCTCGATAAAGCGAAGAGCCTGGATCCCCCAAAGGCTCATGAGCCGCTTCGCATTCAGCCGGCCCGCTGCATGCGCCACCATCAATTCGGTGCCTCCCGCAATGGGTGTCCACTCGCCAGGTTCATCGGCAAGCAAGTCAAGCGCAGCATCCAGGCTGCCGGGCGCGATCAATTCATGCGCTTCGGCATTACCGCGCATGAGCCGCCTCCTGTGCAGTCGGCTCGTTGATTTGGGCCGCCGCGGAGAGGACCGAATCGAAGATGCGTTTGAATCCTGTACATCGGCAGAGATTGCCGGCTAGCCCCTCGCGTATCTCCGCCATGGTCGGATGCGGGTTGTTGGTCAGCAAATGAGTTGCAGCTATCAGCATCCCCGGAGTACAGATGCCGCACTGCGCGCCTCCGCAATGCAAAAACGCCTGCTGCAGCGGATGCAGTTCACCGTCGCATGCCAGCCCCTCGACGGTTTGAATGCACGCGCCCTGTGCCTGAAGCACCGGCACCAAACAACTGTTCACCAACTCGCCATTCATGCGCACCGAGCAAGACCCGCATTCGCCTTCCCCGCAACCTTCTTTCGAGCCGGTCAAATGAAGGTCTTCACGCAGTACATCGAGGAGCCGTTTCATAGGCGGCACATGCACGTTGCGCGTCTCGCCGTTAACAACGAATTCGATTGCAGACCAATCGGCACTCATACCGCAGCCACCTCTGCCACTGCGGTGCGGACCGCAAGCTTCTCGAACAAATCTTCGGGCAACAGAGGAATCGAAGTGAACGAGACTCCAATGGCATCGCGAATCGCGTTCAGAATTGCAGGCGCAGGGCCGTCATGCGGCAATTCGCCAATGCCTTTCGCGCCGTATCCGCCGTGGCTGAACGGAATCTCCACGAAGTACACATGAATGGGCGGCACGTCTTCGGCGGTTGGCATGATGTAGTTGGTCATTTGGTTGTTGACCATGTGACCGTTTTGCAGAAGCACCTTCTCATAGAGCGCGTAGCCGATGCCTTGCGCAACTCCGCCTTCGATCTGCCCGCCGGCAAGGACTGGATTCAACACGCGCCCGGCTTCCTGCACAGCCCAGAAATCCTCCACCTCGGCCGAATAGGTCACAGTGTCAACTGCAACCTGTGCCACATGAATCGACCACGCATACGCGGGATAGGCTTCGCCGCGATATTTCTGGTCGTCCCAGAAAATCCCGGGCGGAGCCTCGTAGCGGCAAAGCGACACAACTTCACCCGTCGCAGCACGGTAGCGTTCGCATGCCGCAAAGAATTCCTCACGCATGAAGGTCTCCCCCAAGCCGACATTCTTGCGGAGCAGCGCAACAAGCTGGAGACAAGCGCGCTCGATCAGTCTGCCGACGACCATAGACGTGCGCGAGGCGACTGTCGGGCCCGAATTCGGGACGATGCCAGTGTCGGGTGGCGCCATCATCACGTCTTCGTAATCGATTCCGATCGCTTCGGCCGCGATTTGTGTGAGCACGGTATTCGTGCCCTGACCAAACTCAGTGCTCGATACAAGCACACGCACTTTGCCGTCCAGGGTCACGTCGATGCCCGCCAGCGAATTCAGGTTTCGCTCGCCCGAGCCGGTAAACCCAGACCCGTGATAGAAGGCCGCGATACCCATCCCGCGCTTAACCGAATTGTTTCTATTTTCTCCCGCGAAGCGAGCGCGTTTCGCGTGGTATTGGCTCTCGGCAAGTGCGCGATCGAGCAACTGATCGAGAATGACAGGTTCGCGCATCACCTGTTCCGTTGCCGTCGTGTCCCCATCATGAAGAAAATTGCGCCGCCGCAGTTCGATGGGATCGATGCCGATTGCTGCGGCAATCTCATCCATGTGCCGCTCAATCGCGAAAATGGCCTGGGGCGCGCCGAATCCACGAAACGCGCCATACGGCACCGTATTGGTAGCCCACGCGCGTGAGCGAACGCGAACATTGGGGCACACGTAGGGTCCCGGCGAATGCAGGGTGGCGCGCGACAGAACCGTCGACGACAGCGTGGAATAAGCGCCGCCATCCGTGGCAATTTCAATGTCCATCGCAAGCAATTTTCCGTCTGCATCGAGAGCGGTGCGATGACGAACGCGCGACGGATGCCGCTTGGTCGTAGCCGCCAGGTCTTCCACGCGGTCGTAGACCATCTTCACCGGATGCCCACTCTTCATCGCCAGCAACGCCGCATGCGCAGCCAGCACGGATGGGTAATCCTCTTTGCCGCCGAACGCTCCGCCGGTCTCAGTCTGAATCACGCGGACCTTATCTTCAGGCAAATCGAAGACAGAGAGCAGAGATTTGTGTACGTAATACGGGCACTGCAGCGAGCCCCAAATCGTGACGCCGCCTTCGGCGCTGTATTCAGCAATGACGCCGTTGTTCTCGATATAAAGATGTTCCTGCGCGCCAGTGCGGTACTCGCCTGCGACGATATGCGCCGCGCTCTCCCACGCCGAATCAACATCGCCTTTCTCGAGCAGAAAACTCTTCAGCACATTGTCGGTGCCCCACACCATCACATCCTGACGCTCACTCTCTTCAATAGTGAAGACGGGGGGCAACGGCTCGTATTCAATCTTTACCGCTGCTGCTGCTTCTCTCGCTCTCTGTTTATCGGGATGCGCCACCAAAACAACGGCCTCGTCGCAGTGATTTACCTGGCCGTCGGCAAGGCACGGCTGATCGGCAAAGATGAGTTGAATGTGGTTGTGCCCGGGGATCTCGGCAGCAGTGACAATGGCGAATTCGCTCCAGTCAATGCTTCGATCGAAGCCGATGGAGCGAATCAACCCGCGAGGAATGGTGCTGCGAATGGTCGCCCCATGCCACATGCCCTCACGCTCAATATCGTCGATGTAACGGGCGCGGCCCAGCAGTTTGTCGACCCCTTCCTTTCTGGGGACGGGGGAGCCAACGATGCGGGTTCTCGCATGCGCGCTCATGCTTGGGAAAGCCTCGGATCAGCGTACAGGTTGAGGGATATCCTACAACGAACCCGCCTGGATGCAAAGCGAACGATTCAGCTGGCGAGCTTGGCCAACGTACGCGACAGCACGTGAACGCCGGAACCAATCCACTCCGGAGATGCGTATTCGTCAGGCCGGTGACTTACCCCGCCGCGGCAGGGAATGAAGAGCATGGCCACAGGCGCGATGCGCGCCATGAACAGCGAATCGTGGTAAGCGCGGCTGACCATTTTCTTGTAAGTCTTTCCCGCAGCCATTGCCGACTCTTCGAGTGCCGCGAGAATGGCCGGATCGCAAGTGGCGGGAGGGTCAGCATTGACCAACTCAGTGGTAACTGCCACGCCACGGCGGCTCGCGACCTCATCGCATGCTGTGTGCAGAGCATCGAGCACGCGGTCGCGGCGCGCGCCATCGATGTCGCGCACATCGGTTTCAAGCCGCACCCGCGACGGGATGCTATTGACCGCCCCCGGGAATACCTCGCAAACCCCGACGGTCGCTACGGTGTCGATGGCGCCGGTGGATTTCGCCGCGGACTCCAAAGCGAGAATCAGTTCGGCTGCGGCGGTCAGAGCATCTTTGCGTCCAGGCATCAGTTTTCCGCCAGCGTGTCCGCCCTCGCCTTCAACCACCACGCGCATGCTCGCCGGTGCGGCAATGTGCGTAACCAAGCCGACATCGATGCCCTCCTGCTCCAACAACGGACCCTGTTCGATATGAAGTTCAACGAACTGATGAAAACGGTCGGAAGGCAGCGCGATCGACTCCAGTGATCCCGTAAACCCCGCGTCGCCGCGCAACTCATCCAGAGTGCGGCCCTCTTTGTCGCGCAATCTGCGTGCCTGCTCTGGCGTCAGCACATTGGCCATCATGCGGCTCCCCAGGCAGCCGATGCCAAAGCGCGTAGGTTCCTCTGCCGTGAAAATGACTAGCTCGATCGAGCGCCTCGGCTTGAAGCCAAGTTTCTGCAGAACGCGAATCGCTTCCAGTCCTCCCAGTACGCCGACACATCCGTCATAGAGTCCTGCGTTTGGGATTGCATCGATGTGTGAGCCGGTGCCTATCGGCGGAAGCTCAGCCTCGCCGCCTTGCCATCGTGCAAAGGTGTTGCCGATTGCGTCCTCGGATATCGAAAGCCCCGCATCCTTGCAGAGTCCCTTCAGATAGGTGCGTGCGCGCAGATCCGCCTCGCTGAATACAACCCGCGTCACCACCGGCGGCTCAGCCTCAGAAATCGTCGCGAGCGCTTTCAACTCCGCGAGAAGACCGTCGATGGTGAGTGCAGGGCGAGTTGTGGTCATGGCTCAAGCTCCCAGTGGATGTCTCCGCCAGTCCTTGTAAATGAGATATTTCGCGGGTTGCTTGCCAAGCGCACCGAACCACTGCGGACAGTACGGCGCCATCCAGATAAAATCTCCGGCTTCGACGGGATACCACGACTCGCCCAGCTTGTAGATGCCGCCGCCTTCGAGCATCAGCAGGCCATGCTCCATCATGTGAATCTCCACCATGCTCAGCGCAGCACCGGGATCGTACGTCATGGTGTTCACAGCGAAGTCATAGGCGGGACCATCGGGCATCAGGGAACGCACCCGCAACGATTCGTCGCCCATGAGCGGCAAGGAGGCGATGGATGCTTCGTTACCCGTCACGATTTGCGGCGCAGCTGCGCTGGGTGCAGTGGAGCCAGCCTCCGCCGTATAAGGCTTCTCGATAAGCGCAGCGCTGGCTTTGCCGAGTGAGCGCACCGTGTGCTGCGCGCCTTGCGGCAAATAGGCGAAGCCCCCTGTGGCGAGAACATGCTTGCGTGCGCCCGTAGTTAATTCCAATTCGCCTTCGATCACATACAGAAATCTCTGTGCCGGTGCAGGCCCGAGCGTGCCGCCTGCCGCGAACTCGGCAGTCATCTGCGTAAACCGCGCGCCAATCTGCGGCGCCACGTGAACGATGAAATCCACATTCTCCGCGCCGGGCAGTGGCGTGCGAATGAACGTGTCGGGCGTTTGAAGCAGATGGTCTGCTTTCAAGCTGCTTCGGGTTGCTCCCAAATGATGCAAGGTCGACCTCTGACAGGTATTGCGGACTGTGTTGTTCGATTCTAGCGAACCCCGCCCGCGACACGTTGCAGAAAGACACTCATCACTTCCAATGCCGCCTCCACATCTTCGAGTCGCACGGCCTCTGCCGGGTTGTGGCTGATTCCGCCAGGACTGCGGAGGAAAAGCATAGTCGTGGGCATGCGGCAGGCCATCACCATTGCGTCGTGACCGGCACCGCTGTGCATCCGCTTCGGCGGAAATCCCGCCGCTTCGATAGCGTCCGCAAGATAGGCCGTCAATCGCTCATCCATTGAAACTGCGGGTTGGTCCATCTGCCGTGTGCATTGCATTGCCAGGCCGCGTCGCTCGGCAATCGCATTGGCAACTTCAATCAACTCGTTCACCGAGCCAAACCGGACTGCGTCATGCGGATGGCGCACATCTAAGGTCATCAAGGCAATTCCGGCGACCACGTTGATAGCGTTGGGCGAGGCTTCGATCTTGCCGACTGTTGCCACCAAACCCTCAGTTCGTTTGGCAAGTTTTTCCACGGCCCCGATCCACTCGGCAGCACCGGCAAGTGCGTCACGGCGAAGGTTCATTGGTGTCGTGCCCGCATGGTTCGCCTGTCCCGCGAACTCGAGCGTCAACCGTGTCTGGCCAACGATTCCAGTAACCGCGGCAACCTTCAGATTCTCGGCTTCGAGTACCGGCCCCTGCTCGATATGGATTTCGACAAAACCGAGCGTGTCGTCATCGACGGTAGACCCGGCGATGCGGGTCGGGTCTAGACCGTAGGCACGGATTGCGCCTTCGAGGGTAACACCCTCCCCATCCTTGAGAGCGAGTAATCCCGGATCGAAGCGCCGGGCAACTGCGCGGCTTCCAAGGAACGGCACACCGAACCGCACCCCTTCTTCCTCAGAAAATGCGATGACTTCCATCGCCAGCGGTAGATGCAGTGCACTCACAAGATCGACGCATTCGATCGCCAGCATGACGCCGAGAACTCCGTCGAAAGCACCGGCATTGGGGACCGTGTCGACATGCGATCCGAGGATCAGCCGCTTTTCGCTCGCCCCTTCAGGATGCAATAGTCCGCGCAGGTTTCCGGCATCGTCCACTCGGACCGTCATACCCAGCCCTTCCATGCGGGCACGCAGATGCGCATGAACCTCCTGGGTCGGCGGCGTAAGGAAGCGGCGCGTAATGCGTCCCGGCTCCTCCGTCATGGCGGCGATGCGTTGGCAATCCGCGATGCCGCGGAGCGCGCGGTCCTTCATGGATGCACCAGTTCCCGCCCGCGCGGTTCACCGACAAATTCGCCGTCCCGGAAAACAAGTTCTCCGCGCAGCCACGTTTCAATCACGCGTCCGCGTAATTCGGCTCCTATGTAGGGAGAAATTTTGTGGCGAAAGTGCAAATCCTCTGGCGCCACTTTCCATTTGGAGTCAGGATCAAACACGACAAAATCTGCATCGGCACCGGGAACCAGCGCGCCTTTCATTCCTTCGAGGCCTGCTAGCCGTGCCGGTCCGGCGGCCATCCATTCGGCAATCTTTTCCAGGGGCAGCCCGCGTTGGCTCATTCCACTCCAGAGAACTGGAAGCGCGAGACCGAGGCTGGCAATGCCGCCCCAAGCGAGATCCCAGCGGCCCTCTTCGCGACGCTTCATCGCCGGCGGGCAAGGGGAGTGGTCGGTCACCACGAAGTCGATGACGCCTTCTCCGAGCGCCTTCCACAGAGCCTCGCAATTTGCCCGATCGCGAATCGGCGGCGCGCACTTGGACTCCGTCGCCCCATCGGGAATCTCCTCTGCGCAAAAGTGCAGGTATTGCGTGCAAGTTTCGACGGTGATGGGCACGCCGCGCTTCCGCGCATCGGCCAGCAGCGGCAATGCCTTCGCACTCGACAAATGCACGATGTGAATCGGCGCTTCGAATTCCTCGGCGAGCCGGATGAGAAGAGCGATGGCTTCGGTCTCCGCTTCATCCGGGCGGGAAGCCAAATAGGTAGCGTAGGCGCGCCAATCCACATGCGAAGCGTTCAACCTTGCAGTCGCAACATTCACCGGCCCGCACAACTCAGCATGTGCCAGCAGTGGCAATCCCGTCCCACGCAATTCGCTAAGCGCGGCGCGAAGATCGCTCTCATCCACCCACGCAAAACCATCAATGCCGGAGTGGATCAGGAAGCACTTGAACCCCGGCACACCCGCATTCACTAAGGCTCCCAGCGATTCCACGTTCCCCCGAACGATTCCGCCCCAAGCGGCCCAATCCACCAATGTCTTTCCCTGTGCCGCAGTTCGCTTAGCTTCGAGCGCCTCAACATTTACTGTCTCCGGCACGCAATTCAGAGGCATATCAACCAGTGTCGTCACACCGCCCGCCGCCGCAGCCCGCGTAGCAGTCCAAAATCCCTCCCACTCGGTGCGCCCGGGCTCGTTGATGTGCACGTGCGAATCGACCAGCCCCGGAAGCAGCACGGCATCGCCAAAATCATGCAGGTCTGGGACCGGAGAAGCATCGTTGCCGGTACTGATTTCAGAAAATCGTCCCTCTTCAACCACGAGTGTCGCGGGCATCAGTCCCTGCTCTGTTAGTACTCGGGTTGATCGAAAGGCCTGTGCCATACTGTGTTTAACTTTCGTGATTCAGGAACAGGGAAGAGCCAATTCTTCATGTCCAGCCTACCAAATCCAGAGTTCCTGCGGCGCGCCATCGCGCTCGCCACGGAGAATGTCGTCACCGGCAAAGGCGGCCCTTTCGCTGCCGTCATCGTGAGCGGCACCGAGGTGGTTGGCGAAGGCGCGAACTCGGTGACAGCAACACACGACCCGACGGCTCATGGTGAGGTCAACGCCATCCGCGCCGCATGCCGCGCTCTGGGCACGTTTACCCTCGCCGGCTGCGCGCTCTACACAAGCTGCGAACCCTGTCCTATGTGTCTCGCCGCCGCATACTGGGCGCGCCTCGATGCTATTTATTTTGGTTGCAGTGCCGCCGATGCCGCTCGCGCCGGTTTCGACGACGCATTCTTATATAGCGAGATGCGCAAGGGGGTCGGTGAGCGGTCGCTCCCTTCCACGCAACTGCTCGGCGACGAAGCATGGGCCAGCTTTGCCGCTTGGATTGAATCCTCGAACAAGATCGAGTACTGAGGAGGGGCGATTCACCCACGATGGGCTGGCACAAGAGTCAAGAATCAACTCAGTGTGCGAGCGTTGCCGCTGACCGCCGATTCACTTCGGCCTGAATTTTCACCATGTCCTGCATTAGCACCTTGCCACGATCCACCATCAATTCGCCGCCCACGTAAACCCGGTCGATGTCTCGTTCCGCAGTCACCAGCACGAGATTGGCATACGGATCGAAGATCGTTCCCAGCCGCGTAGGGTCGATCACGACAAAGTCGGCAAATTTGCCTGTTTCCAGGCTGCCCAGCTTGTCCTTTACTCCCATCACGTCGGCTGACCCCATAGTGTGCAGGTACAGCACCTCATAAGGGCTCATGATCGTAGCGTCTTCATACTTGTCACGGATTGCATAGAGGCCGGTGCGCATGTTCTCAAACGGATCGGCAAGGTCGGCGCTCGCTTCACCGTCTACCCCCATTCCCACGCGAATACCCTTCTTCAGATACTTCGGAATATCAGCTACACCCGAAGCCAGCCGCCCGTTCGACAGAGGGTTCCAGCTCATGCCGCCGTGCGCCGCAGCCACCTGATCGAGGATGAAATCGTTCGTGTGGATGAAATGGCCGAAATACAAAGTCGGTCCCAGCAGTCCGCTCTCCATGAACCAGCGGAATTTCGATTGCTCAATGCCCACAGTATCCGGCGGCTCAAGGTAATGGCTCTGGTTGCCAAGGTGGAATTCATCCATCTGCGCTTTCTCTGAGACCGACTGCTGGTACGTGTCGTTGAAGGAAGTCGCGCCGTTCAGCATCACGCTGAGGAAACGGGTGTTTTTTGGTTGGCTGCCGATCCAGTCGATGAAGCTTTTCAGTCGCTCCCGCGCCATTGGGGGTGTATCGTTCGCCGTGATCGTGTCCGGCTGATAGCCGTGCACAAAGCGGATGCCCGAATCGATTTCGCCCTTGAACGAAGCCTCGTCGCAGTCATTTCCTTTGCACATACCCCATTTCGTGCCGCCGTAGGAGAAGTCATACGCCGCCGTGATCCCGTGCTCAAGGTGATCGAGAGCGCCATGCAGCGTGAACCAATAGAAATCCTCGGCTTTCGCGAATCGCGCGCGGTGATCGTAGAGACCGTCAATCCAACCTGGCAGAGTCTTGTCGGCCGCAATCCCGCGAAACGCACTCTGCCACAGATGGCTATGCGCCGATAGAAATCCGGGAATGATCCACTCTCCGTGAGCGTCCCAGGTCTTATTGGCCGCGAGATCTTTGGGCGGTTCGCCCGCACCCACTTCCGTGAGCTTTCCCACGGCATCGACAACCAGATAGCCGGTGAAGGGCTGCATCTGCTGAGGTGCCATCGTCACCAGGAAGGCATTCTTGACGAGCAGCTTTGGCGGTTCGGCACCGTTTGGAGATTGCGCCGAGACCGAAGACACGAAGACAAAAGACAGAATCCAGGCCAAGCTTGTTCTGGGCATTTCTCTTGATAGCGCGTCTGTGACGAGAGCGCAACTTCAAAATCACCGGATTTCATGAGCTGAATCGAGAGGAAGCCCGGCAAACGGCAACAAACCAATTGCCCATCCTACGTTGCATGCATTAACGTCAAAGACTCAAAAGCTTCTTGTGGGAGTTGGCGCTGAATGCCCCGTGTCGTTCGTTGTTCCATCATCCAGGCCTCGAACGCCCTGCCGGCCACTGAGCCGCTGGCGGCGCAGAAAAAAGCCATGATCGAGAAGCACCTCGATCTGATTCGCGAGGCAGCCAAAGCCGGCGCGCAGATCGTCTGCCTCCAGGAGATCTTCAACGGCCCGTACTTTTGCGCGGAGCAGTCCGTCAAATGGTATGAGACGACAGAGCGGGTTCCGGATGGCCCCACCGTCACCCTCATGCGATCGCTGGCCAAGGAACTCGGCATCGCAATGGTTGTGCCCGTGTACGAAGTCGAACAGGAAGGCATTTTCTACAACACAGCAGCAGTGATCCAGAACGACGGCACCTATCTGGGGAAGTATCGCAAGACCCATATTCCGCATGTGGCGCCGGGTTTCTGGGAAAAGTTTTATTTCCGGCCGGGCAATCTTGGTTATCCCGTCTTCGATCTGGGCTTCGCCAAAATCGGCGTGTACATCTGCTACGACCGACATTTCCCCGAGGGTGCGCGCTGCCTGGGTCTGAATGGAGCCGAAATCGTATTTAACCCCTCGGCCACGGTAGCGGGGCTCAGCGAGTATCTATGGAAGTTGGAGCAGCCAGCACATGCAGCGGCAAACGGCTATTTCATTGCGGCCATCAATCGTGTGGGCACCGAGCCGCCGTGGAACATCGGTGAGTTTTACGGATCAAGTTACTTCGCCAATCCGCGCGGCCAGATTGTTGCCCAGGCTTCACGGGACAAGGACGAAGTCCTGACTGCCGATTTGGACCTTGACCAGATCGCCGAAGTGCGGCGTACCTGGCAATTCTTCCGCGACCGCAGACCCGATCAATACGGGCCGCTGGTCGCTTCGTAAGGCAGCGAGGGAAGTTCTGAGGAAATCGACGTTTTGAAAGGGCACGGCTTTAGCCGTGCCGCAAATGGAGCAAAATAGGCGCGGGCTTTAGCCCCTGAGGTAACGCGAGTTGTTTGGTCAGAGCCTCCTTGGAGTGCGAGAACATCGGCTCTTCAGGGACATAATGGAGGATGAGATTGCAGAGGAATGGATGAGCGTAACAACCTTACCGGACGACCCACAGCTGCGTGAGCGCTTCACCGAACTGAAGCCGCCTTTGACGCCGCAGGCCGCCACCATTGAGGCCAATCGATGCCTCTATTGTTTTGACGCGCCTTGCACCGTCGCATGCCCCACGCACATCGATGTTCCTGGATTCATCAAGCGCATCGCCTCGGGCAATCTGCGCGGCTCGGCCATGCGCATTCTCGACGCGAATATTCTCGGCGGGAGTTGTTCTCGCGCCTGCCCCGTCGACATCCTTTGCGAAGGTGCCTGCGTGATGCATAAGCAGGGCCGCCATCCCATTCGGATTGGTCAGTTGCAACGCCACGCCATCGACGCTTTTCACGATGCGGGTGGAGATGTGCAGACTGCGCCGCGCGGTTCCCGGCATGTGCGCGTTGCCTGCATCGGCGCTGGCCCGGCATCTCTCGCTTGTGCCGCGGAGTTATGCCGCCAGGGCGCGAAGGCCACCGTGGTTGAGCGCCGCGCCTTACCGGGAGGCCTCAACACCTATGGCATAGCGGAATACAAATTGCGCGCTTCCGAGAGCTTGCGCGAGATTGACATGATCCGTCGAATGGGTGTCGAGTTTCGATTCGGCGCGGGCATCGAGACTGCCGAAGATCTCAAGGAGCTTGAATCGGAATTTGACTTCATCTTTCTCGGTCTCGGCCTGGGCGCGATGCAGCAGCTGAATATTCCCGGCGAAGAATCAGAAGGCGTGATGAATGCGCTGGAGCTGATTGCCGGCTATAAAACCGGGCGCATTCGCGAATTGGCCGGAACCGTCGTTGTTGTCGGTGCGGGAAACACTGCAATCGATGCCGCCAATGCGGCCCGCCGCCTCGGCGCGGAGACCGTCTATCTGCTCTATCGTCGCGGCGAGCGGGACATTCCCGCGTTTGAGTCTGAATACGAGCACTCGAAGGTCGAGGGCGTGCAGTTTCTATGGCACCGTCAGCCCATGGGCATTCGTGCCGACGCGCACGGTGTTCTGCTGCTCGATACCGTTCAGGTCCGCGAGGTCGACCAGGTACTTGTACCGATTCCGGATTCCAAATTCACCATCTCGTGTCATCTCGTGGTGCCCGCCATTGGTCAATCGCCGATCACGGATCTGATGCGCGATTTCTGCAGGATCGAAGTGCGCGACGGCCAGATTGTAACTAACCGCGCGACAGGGCAAACGGGCAATCCGCGGTATTTTGCAGGCGGCGATTGCATCAACGGCGGCAGGGAAGTGGTGGACGCCGTGGCCGATGGCAAGCGCTCTGCGCTGGCCATGTTGAAGATCGCGGAGGCCATGTATGCCTGACATTCGCGTGCGAGGATTTGCGGGCAGAATCAACTCGCCGAACCCGTTCTGGCTTGCCTCTGCGCCGCCGACCAACTGCGGAGAGCAGATCATGCGCGCCTTTGACGCAGGCTGGGGCGGCGCCGTGTGGAAGACCATCGGCGAACCCGTCACCAATGTCAGCTCGCGCTATTCGGCCACAGATTGGAATGGCCTGCGCATCATGGGTTTCAACAATATCGAGCTCATCAGCGATCGCAGCGTCGAAACAAATCTGCGCGAGATGGCCGAGGTCAAGAAGCGCTATCCCCATCACGCAGTCATCGCGTCCCTGATGGTCGCATCGACGCGCGAAGCCTGGCACGAGATTGTGGCGCGCGCGGAAGATGCCGGTGCCGACGGCCTTGAATTGAATTTCGGTTGTCCGCACGGCATGAGTGAACGCGGCATGGGTTCGGCGGTCGGTCAGGTTCCCGAGTATGCCGAGATGATCACCGCGTGGGTCAAAGAGAAGGCGCGCACTCCTGTGCTCGTTAAGCTGACCCCCAACATCACGGATATTCGCGCCGTCGCGCGCGCGGCCAAACGCGGTGGCGCAGACGGTCTCGCGGCCATCAACACCATCAACTCGATCACCGGAATAGATCTGGACACCTTGGTGCCGCGGCCCAATGTCGATGGCAAAAGCTCCCACGGCGGCTATTGTGGCCCTGCCGTCAAGCCGATCGCGTTGAACATGGTGCAGCAGGTCATGGCCGATCCCGAGTCGGCGCTTCCGCTCTCCGGCATCGGCGGCATTGAGACGTGGCGCGACGCGGCAGAGTTCATGCTGCTTGGCTGCGGAACGGTGCAGGTATGCACCGCTGTGATGCATTACGGCTACCGCATCGTCGAGGACATGGCCGAAGGCCTCGAGAGTTGGATGCGGACAAAGAAGTTCGATCGCATCGAGGATTTTCGCGGCTTGTCGCTCAATCGCGTCACGGATTGGAAGCATTTGAATCTCAATTACAAGATTGTCGCGCGCATCGACGAGTCGAAATGCATAGGCTGCGATCTTTGCCACATTGCCTGTTGGGACGGCGCGCACCAGTGCATCCATCTCGATCGCGTAACCGGCCCGGTAAATGGGCATGTCGAATTGCATCCCACTCCGGCGCAAAACGAAGGCCAAAGCCGCGAGTCAATCACCGTAACCCCGGTGACGCGCAAGGAGCGGGCAGCAGCCAGCGCAACCCACGGACCCTACATGACGGCGATTGAGCGCATTCCGCGCGTAGACGAAACCGAATGCGTGGGCTGCAATCTCTGTTCCCTCGTCTGCCCGGTCGATCAGTGCATCACGATGGTTCGAGTCGATTCCAGAGTCGCTTCCGAAACATGGGAAGAGCGCACCCGGGGCGCTGCTTGTGCACCTGAACCGCAGCGATCGTGAAGTCATTTGCGGATTCATTCCCTGTACCTGTCCCGAACTTGTTTCGTAACAGGGCACGACTTCAGTCGTGCCGAAAGTGGCTACGAAAGAGACCGGGCTTTAGCCCCTGCAATGGTTTCTTGAACGGTGGATGTTCAAATGGTGATCCCAGAGCCGTATAAGTCAGCGCACAAGGATTGCGGCCCTGGGAATAATCACAAAGAACGAGTGCTCGCGAGTGAGAAAGTCGGATGTTTCTATTGCCTCGAAATATTCTCGCCGAGAGAGATAACTGAGTGGACGGGCGACGACTGCGCACTTTGTCCTCACTGCGGAATTGATTCGGTTCTTCCCGGGTTTGAGCAGCTTTCGCCCGAGTTTTTAAGCGAGATGAACAAGTATTGGTTCTAGAATTCTCATGCAAGTGAGAGATTACAGGTAATCCACCCATGTCCACCGTCCTCATTCAAAATGGCACCGTAGTCAACGCCGATGCAACCGTGCGCGCCGACCTGCTCATCGCTGGTGGCATCATCAAGGAAGTACAGTCCAACATCCCGCCCAATTCCGCGAATATCATCGTCGACGCCACCGGTCTCCTGCTTCTTCCCGGCGGCATCGATGCCCACACGCATCTCGACATGCCCTTCGGCGGAACCAACTCTGCAGATGACTTCCTGACCGGCACACGCGCCGCAGCCATCGGTGGAACCACAACCATTGTCGATTTCGCCATTCAGGCGCGCGGAACCAAGATGCGTACCGCGCTCGACACGTGGTGGAAGAAGGCCGAGGGGAAGGCTTGCATCGATTACGGTCTGCACATGATCGTCACCGACTTGGGAGATGCCGGCCTCGAAGACATGGACGACATGGTGCAGGAGGGCGTAGCCAGCTTCAAGTTGTTCATGGCCTATCCCAACGTACTCATGGTGGATGATGCGACGATCTTCAAGGCCATGCGCCAAACAGCCAAGAATGGCGCGCTGATCTGCATGCACGCGGAAAACGGATCGGTCATCGACGTGATAGTGCAGCAGGCGCTAGCTGAAGGGAAAACCGCGCCCATTTACCACGCGTTGACGCGGCCAACACGCGCCGAAGCCGAGGCCGTGCATCGCGCGATCGCGTTGGCAGAGATGGCTGGCGTGCCCGTCTACATCGTCCATCTCTCCAGCGAAGACGCGCTCAATCAGGTGCGCGAGGCCCGCGATCGCGGCTTGCCCGCTTTCGCAGAGACCTGTCCGCAATATCTGCTCCTCTCGCTTGAAGACGTGGCCGACAAGGGCTGGGAAGGCGCGAAGTATGTCTTCACGCCGCCGCTGCGCGAGAAGAAGAATCAGCCCAAACTCTGGGAAGGCTTGCGCAGGGACAATCTGCAGGTCGTCTCCACGGACCATTGTCCATTTTGCTTCGAGGACCAAAAGGCGCTTGGTAAGGACGATTTCACCAAAATTCCGAATGGCGGACCCGGCATTGAGAACCGCCTGCAGCTACTGCATCACCATGGTGTCGGTCTCGGCAATCTCACGCTCCAGCGCTTCGTCGAGCTCGTTTCCACCGCGCCCGCGCGCATCTTCGGCATGTATCCGAAGAAAGGAGCGCTCGCAGCCGGTAGCGACGCTGACATCGTTCTGTGGGATCCAACTGCCGCGCATACCATCTCTGCCGCAACGCACCACATGCGCGTCGACTACTCCATGTTTGAAGGCTTCAAGGTGCGCGGCAACGCGCGCGACGTGTATTCGCGCGGCGAGTTGATTGTCTCCAAGGGCGAGTTCATCGGCAAGCCCGGCCGCGGGCAATACCTGCGTCGCGAAGCACGCGGCGGCGCGTGGAAATAATCATCATTTCTTCTTTGTGCGCAGGCTATTAAATTCAAAAAGAGAATTGTCATCCTGAGCGGAGCGGTTTTCTTCAGCGGAACGAAGGATCTGCTTCTCGCGATTTCGCGTCAGGAATTGTCTTCTTCATAGGAGCGCCTTTGACCGTCAACGATCCATCCCTATCCAATCAGGACCTTCGCCCCACGACGCCCGCACAGCGCACCTGGACGATGTATAACTACATCGCTCTGTGGTTCTCCATGTCTATGGAGATCACTACCTACCAGCTGGCGTCGTCCCTCATCGCCAAAGGAATGGATTGGAAACAGGCAGTGGGCACGGTGCTCCTGGGCAATCTCATCGTGCTCGTTCCCATGCTGCTCAATGCGCACGCGGGCGCGAAATACGGCATTCCGTTTCCCGTTTTCATTCGTGCTCCCTTTGGCGTGCGTGGTGCGAACCTGCCCGCGATTCTTCGCGCCATTGTTGCCTGCGGCTGGTTCGGCATTCAGAGTTGGATCGGCGGCACGGCGATTCACTCCATGCTTGCCGTCATATGGCCGTCAGTCGCAGACGCTCCGGGCGTGCTCTGGGTTTGCTTTCTGGGCTTCTGGCTTTTGAACATGATCGTCGTCTGGCGCGGCGTCGAATCGATCCGGCATCTGCAGGCATTCGGCGCACCCTTCATGTTCATCATGGCCGCGGCTCTCCTAATCTGGGTGCGCATCAAGGCAGGCAGCTTCGGCACCATGCTTTCAACGCCAAGCCAATTCCACTCGACCCGCGAATTTCTCGCAGTCTTTTTCCCTTCGCTCACGGCGATGGTTGGCTACTGGGCGACGCTGGCGCTGAACATTCCCGACTTCACGCGCTACTCCAAATCGCAATCCGCGCAGTCGTGGGGACAGGCTTTCGGCTTGCCCGTTGCGATGACGCTCTACACATTTGTCGGCATCTCCGTTACCTCCGCTTCGACTGTTCTCTTCGGGCATCCTATCTGGAATCCGATACTGCTCATCGGTGCGTTTCATCAGCCCGTTGTCGCGTTCGTTGCGCTCATTGCAATTCTCATCGCGACGTTAAACGTAAACATCGGAGCGAATGTTGTTTCGCCCTCCAACGATTTCTCCAATCTTTATCCGCGCCTCATCAGCTTTCGGACCGGCGGACTCATCACCGGCTTTCTCGGATTGGCGATGTGCCCGTGGAAGCTTTTGGCGACGCCGGACGCTTACATCTTCGGCTGGCTTGTCGGCTACTCGGGATTGCTCGGGCCAGTCGCTGGCATCATGGTTTGCGATTACTTCCTCATTCGCAAAACGGAGCTCAATGTGAACTCTCTCTACCATCGCGAGGGCATTTATTACTACACGAAGGGCGTTAATCCGCGCGCGGTTGTGGCGCTGGTGCTGGGCGTGACGATTGCTCTTGTTGGCCTTGCGGTCAAGCCGCTGCATTTCCTCTACGACTACGCATGGTTCGTCGGTTTCTTCACGGCGGGAATCGTCTATGTTGCATTGATGCGGATCGCCGCGCCGGTAAACGCAGATTCCATCGATCGGGTTGTTGCGGAGTCGTAAGCGAGCTCGAGACTTGCCGTCGAGGCGAGTGCCTCGCGTGGCTACTCAAACAGTATCGGAGCGCGAAAATTGTTCCACGTGGAACAATCTCAGCGACGCCACGCGAAGCGTCTGCCTGGACGGCAGTCCAAATTGTTCCACGTGGAACAATTGTGACAATTGCCACCGATGTTGACCTGGATTTGCGAAGAATTACGGTCTTGCATGCGACAGGATTGGTTAGGCATTGGGGCGAAGTTCTGGCGAGGACAACGCGTAGCTAGGCGTATTTTCCGCGCCAGAGGACTTTTCCAGAGGTTCTGTGCCGATCCAGAAGAGAGCTGTGGCCAATGGAATCGCAAGGAAGGCGAGGGGCACCTGGACTATCACCATTGCCATGGTCGTGGCGATAACAGGAATTACAAAGGCCGGCACGCGGTGGCGCGGCAGAATTCCCGCTTTGACGCATAGGTAGAAGGGAACAAGTGCGAGCGAAACATCCTGCGGGGCCAGATGATAACTGACTAGCATGGACGCGAGAGTTGCTGCCGAAAATCCATGATCGAGATCCTTCCAGGCCCACGCGGCCCATAGGACTGTTCCAATGGAAAGCGGAATGAGGATGGCCAGATGGTTCATCTCAACGATTGAAAGGAATCCGCGCCAGTTCGCTAGATGGGAGAGCTCTGAAATGGGCAGGTCGCCGTGCAACACGAACGCCGGATAACTCAGTAGCGATGGTACGCCGACCATCCAGACCGAAATCAGGAGCAACACAGCGCTTCCGCACGCAAACCCGGCCAATTCGCGTCCTCTGCGCCGCAACATCAGCACTGCAACAAAACCGATCACGAGTTGGAACTTGATTGTCGCGATTGCCAGTACCGCTCCGCCCAAAGCCAGGCGGCCACGCCGCCATAGAGCATAAGCGACGGAATAGGAGGCAACGACTACGAGCGAGAACTGGCCATGCAAGAAAACAGCGAGAACGGGCGCAAAGGCCAGTGACAGCAGAATTGGCCAGTTCCCGTAGAAGACATTTGTTTCGTCCTGGAGGACCTTTAGGCTCACAAATAGAAGTGCGAAGGAAACGGCGGTCCAGAGGGAAAATGCAACGGCCATGGGTAGCTTGGCCAACGGCAGAATCGGAAGGAGGGCGAATGGAGGATTGCGGAAGACCATGTCCTGTGGTCGGTGATATTGAATCTGAAATGCGCTCTGAACACCGCGATCGTAGAGGGCGTGCCGGGAGCCATCGATGACCATATGCGCTGCGTAGTAGAAGGTCCCAAAATCGTAGTGTGCGTCGAGGCGTATGTGAATGGCAAGAAAGACTGCGAGGAGCAAGGCGAGAGAAATGATAAGCGAACCGTTGAGCTGGAGCCGGCTAGCTGAAGACCGAGAAGATTCCGTTTCTTCCGCACCAACTTTCGCCACTTGCATGCGCAGACTCCCTCATTACGAGGGATACTAACTGCTGTCGTTTCTGAAAACCACGAATCTTAGGTACCTGAGAAAATGATAGAAAGAGATAACGGGCGCGATCCCTAGGCGGGTAACTTTGGTTGTATTTTGGTGGACTGAACTCTGTGGTTGATCGAATCGAATTCTCTGATTCGTGAGCAAATCAGTTTTCGAGATAGCTGTTGATCCCGAGATTCACTGGCCTTTGTCCAAGAATTGGAACGAGAAGTCCACTCTTGCCGCAGTCCGTGAGAAGAGCCGCCCTCTGCGGAATTCACCAAAGGCAGACTAGAAGAGGATGCGGACTTCCGAGACCAGGTTGTGATTGTAGAGGTGGAAGCTCGAGGTTGCGATCTGCATGCCCGCATCGAAGACTAGAACTGAATGGGTAGGCCCCCCACCGCTTGCGCCGCACCATGTAGAACGCGGCGGGTGTGATGAAGTTTTGCGTCTTTGCGTCATTCGGGCCGCCGTAGTTGAAGGCCGCGTTGTTCTCGACGTCGAACCATGTGTGCAGCGTGGAATGAATTTGTCCCGTCACGTTCCACTCAATCGCCTGGCCCTGCGCGGCAACTTTGGCTGCGGGCAGAAGGCCTCCCAGTGTCGATTGCACATCGAAACGGCCACGCGCGATGCCTGCGGCGATCTTGGGGCAATCGTAGGCTGAGAGCATCCCGTTCTGGGCGTCGCGGGGTGCGAAGCCGTGAAAATCGATGGCGGTCAGGGCGAAGTTGCCACGCTCGGCGTTGCCCGAGGCGATGCGGTACTTTATCTGCGCCCCGGCATTGCCGAATCCGTCGGGGAATGCCGCTGAGTGGTTCCTGAAGAACGAAGGCTGATCGAAATCGACCTGAAATCTCCGATCGGCGATCACGCTGATGCCGTGGTTGTTGCCGTAGCTCACAATCTGCTCGCCGGGCGCATTGGCATCGGAGACCGAGAGGCGGACGGCCTGGGACAAGCGCGCGTCTGATTGGATTAATGGCCCCATCCAAGCGGGCTGCAGGTCTGCCATCTGATTGTTGTGGGAACGGAATTGTTGGTGGAATGACTGCTGAGAGAGAGCGGGCATGCCGGAGCAAAAGATTGCTGCAGCGAGTCCCACCGCTGAGAGTGTGCTTGGGTTGATCACGGTTCCTGATCCCTTGTAGCAACCGGGACAAGAATGATTCTGTGACCTGGAGCACCTAGGGTGATGGTGCGGCGGCAGTCACGTTTCAGGCGCTCCGCCTATTTCCGGCTTTTCGTCAATTTCCGCGTTTTGGTTGACTGGTTCTCCTGATCGCGAAGTTCAGTTGCGATGAGCCTGCGAAGCCAGACCTGTGCGGTGTCGTTGTCCCTCTGGCGATGCCACACCATCCGCAGGACGAACGGAGGCAATCCAAGGGGTTCGGGGCAGGACCTCAGGTTGAGGCTTGCGCCGAATTTCCGAACAACCGATTCCTGGATGCATGCCACGAGGTTACTCGACGAGACGGCATGCAGCACAGACAGGCAATGCGGGAGCGCCAGTCTGAGGCGGCGCCGAAGCCCTCTTGCAGCGAGCTCGTTATCGATCAGTCCCCATAGCTGATTGCGATAGATGACGGCGGCATGGTCCAACCTTGTGAAGCGGTCAAGCGTAAGCTTGTCCTTCCACATAGAATGGCCGCGACGCGCAATGACGACGTTGTTCTCTTCTGAAATCGATTCCATGACGAGGCCTGACGCCAATTGACGCGCATCCGGAAAATAGCCGATCGCGAGGTCAAGGGTTCCGTTGCGAAGCTCGCTCTCGGGCACTGTGAACAACCAATCGAGCCGGCGCGTTTGCATTTGCAACTCGCCTGAAAGCATGGAGCGAGCGAGCAATGGAACCAGGCGCAGCTCCACATCGTCGCTGAGCCCTATCCGGAACCGATGCGCGCTTACCGAAGGATCGAAGGAATGCGGTGCTTCGAAGGTCTGCCGAAGCTGAGCAAGAGCGGATCGTATGGGTCCGGCAAGCTGGTCGGCGCGGGGAGTTGGCATCATACCCTGCGCTGTGCGCACAAACAGCGGGTCTCCAAGACGAGTTCGCAGTCGCGCGATGGCGTTGCTGAACGCCGGTTGACTGAGTCCTACGTGTCTCGCGGCCCGGCCTACATGCCGCTCGTCGATCAGCGCTTCAAAGGCAAGCAGGAGGTTGAGATCGATTCCGCCGATATTCATGGAATAAATATTGCATATTATGCATATCCACTTCACAAATAGCCCAGTGCTGTCTTATACCAGCACTATGTTCAAGCGTGCCGCTGTTTTTCTCGCACTCTTCCCGCTTGCGGCGGCTCTGACGGCGCCCGCCGGCCCTGCTTCAGAAACACCTGCCCTGCAGGTCTTCAAACAATGGTTGGACGCGTTCAATTCGGGCGATTCAGCCCGGATTACCGCGTTCTGGCAGAAATACGGGCGCAGCGGGGCCGATGACCGCGTTGCAGGCGACCTGCGCCTGCGGACCATGACCGGAGGGATGATTATTTACCGGGTCGAGCAAGACACCGACACGCACCTAATGGCATTGATGAAGGAGAATCGCGGCGTCTATTCCGAATCCACGTTGGATCTGTCGTCAGTGAACCCTCCCGTCATCGCGGGTATGATGGGGCACCCGGTACCGCCGCCGGAGGGCTCGGGAAATCCGGCTGCCAATGACAACCAGCTTGCCGATCGGGTGCAGGAGCATGTTGCGGCGATGAATGGGACGAACGCATTTTCAGGGGCAATTCTCATCGCCCACAACGGCAAAATCGTGCTCGATCGTGCATGGGGCATGGCGGACGAGACCAACCACATCGGGAACACGGTCGACACGCAGTTCTGCATCGGCTCCATGAACAAGATGTTCACCGCAGTGGCTATCCTTCAGCTTGTGGAACAGGGAAAGCTCGCGCTCGATAAGCCGATTGCCACCTATTGGCCCGATTATCCGAACCGCGACTTGGCCGCGCGTGTCACGATTCGAGAACTGCTCAATCATACCGGCGGCACCGGAGACATTTTTACTCCGGAGTATCAAGCGCATCGCGAGGAAACACGAACGCTTGCGGACTACGTCAAGCTCTTTGGAAGCCGGACCGTCGCCTTCGAGCCGGGCTCCCGCATGGAATACTCCAACTACGGCTTCATCCTCCTGGGGCGAATGATCGAGCTTGTGAGTGGCGAGGCTTATCAGGAATACGTTCAGGAGCATATCTATCAACCTGCGGGGATGATGCACACGGATTCGCGTCCCGAGGCCGATCATATGAACGGCCGCGCGATAGGCTACACGCCCGGGCAGAATGGACTGGCGCCGAACACGGACGGAATGCCCTGGTCGGGCACCTCAGCCGGAGGGGGATACTCTACGGTCCGCGACCTTTTTCTCTTTGCGGAAGCTCTGCAATCCGGCAAGTTGTTAGGCCCTGACTCTCTGCGACAGGCAACACAAGCGAGTCCCAAGCGCTCGGATTATGGCATGGGCTTCTACGTGCTACCGGATGGAGGATACGGTCACGGCGGTGGCGCGCCCGGAATCAATGGCGAGCTGCACATCTTGCCCCACGAAGGGTATGTGCTGGTCGGTCTCGCCAACCGGGACCCGCGAATGGCCTCAAATATAGTCGATTTCATTACCTCAATTCTCCCAGTCCGGGATCTCGATTCAAAAAGCCACTCTTTATAGGACTGCAGGAATTCCGAGAACGTTGAGGGGCGGGGCGTCGGTTTACGCTATCGGCCCAATGCCCTCATGAGTGTTCTCGATGTGAACTTCGACTTTTTACGGTAACATCGGCAGCCTTTTCCGGGACAACTGAAGTTGCGCCCAGGCACTTCGTGCTCTCTCGCTCTTTTCCGAGAATGCGGAAAGAATGGGATGCGGAGGTCGGCGGATATACTGCGACCCATGCGATGGATGTTGTTGGTTGCGTTGTGCGAGTTGGCCGCCGTGGCTACGGTGCATGTGCGGGCGCAAGAGAGTTCGCCGTGGCAGATGCAAGAGTCAGGAACGACGGTGGGCCTGCGCGGAATCGACTCAGTCGACGGCACGGTAGCCTGGGCGAGCGGGACAGGCGGGACCGTTCTCAAAACCGTCGATGGCGGTACGCATTGGGAGAAGTGCGCTGTGCCGGACGCGGCCGCGGACGGCGGAACGCTGGATTTTCGAGGAGTGCAGGCGTGGGATGCCATGACTGCGATTGTGATGGCGTCGGGACTGGGAGAGAAGAGCCGGTTGTTCAAGACCATCGATGGGTGCAGGACCTGGATGCTGTTCTTTAAGAATCCCGATGTGCCGAATGGTTTCTTTGACAGCTTCTGGCTCAACGGCTCACGAGGCATCTTGCTCGGCGACCCGGTGCGGGAGCAGTTCGCTGTCTTCATTACTGAGAACAGCGGTAAGACCTGGAAGCGCGATGAGCATGGAGGGCTCTCGGTGCATGGGCTGTCGCTCGCGGCGTTTGCCGCGAGCAATAGCTCGATTGCTATAGGAAATTCGCTCTTTGCGCGAGGTTTTGCAACGGGCGGCAAGAGCGGCTCTGTCTTCTTCAGCCGCCCATTCACTGCGGAGGAGGAACAGCACGGCATGATTGACCGGCTGGTGCGGAAGGAGCCTCCGTGGAAGTCCAGTCCTATCCCTGTTGCCTCCGGAACTGACAGCGCCGGTGCATTCGCGGTCACGTATCGTTATCCAGTCACGATCGGAGAGTGCGTGGATTGCAGCTTCAATGAGAACTCACGGTTTGTCGCGGTGGGCGGCGATTATACGAAACCGAACGATTCGGCCAGGACGGCTGCAATGTCGACGGATGGCGGCTGGACATGGACCGCATCGACAGACCCGCCTCACGGCTATCGCTCCGGCGTCCAATGGTCCGTGCCGCTCAAAGTCTGGATTACCGTCGGGACCAATGGTTCCGATATCAGTTGGGACGACGGCCGCACCTGGCAGCTGCTCGATAACGGCAACTGGAACGCGCTTTCGCTGCCCTTCGTCGTGGGCCCGAACGGGCGGATTGCGCGGCTGAATCCGGCAACCCTTCGATCTAACCGTGGGCAGGACTCAAAGTGATAAAAGGTTCCTGGTCGAATTGCCGCTAATTCGACCCCGGTTTTGCAGATTCGCTTTGACGAGCACGATAGAATGGGTTCAACCGGATGAACCAAACCATTCCAGCGGCTGACCGCGAGGCTTCCCGCACACAGCGGGAGCCGGACGCGCGGGCACCCCTGGTGCGTGTGCGGAACCTGGAAAAGACGTACAAAACCGCGCGCGGCTCGCTTACGCTCTTCCATGGTTTGGATCTTGAGGTACTTCCGGGTGAGCTGGTGGCCATTGTGGGTCAGTCCGGCGCAGGCAAAAGTACCCTGTTGCATATCCTTGGTGCTCTTGATACCGCGACCGCAGGAACGGTACACTGCGCCTCAACCAACGTAGCGAGTCTTAGTGCACGTGAGGCAGCGGCCTTTCGCAACCGCGAGATTGGCTATGTTTGGCAGTTTCATTATCTATTGCCGGAGTTCACAGCTCTGGAGAACGTAGCGATGCCGCTGCTGGCGCGCGGAGAAACAAGACGCGAATCGCTGGCTGTTGCATCTAATTGGCTTAGAGAGGTCGATCTGGAAGATCGCGGCGACCATCGGCCCGGGGAGTTATCGGGCGGCGAGCAACAGCGGGTAGCATTGGCGCGCGCGCTGGTGGGCGGGCCTCGGTTGCTTCTGGCTGATGAGCCGACGGGGGATTTGGACGAAACCACGGCAGGGCGGGTGTTCGATCTGTTGGAACGGTTGCATGTCTCCCACGGGCTCACGTCGATTGTGGTGACCCACAACCTCGATCTGGCCGCGCGATGTATGCGGACTCTGCGCCTGGAGAGCGGGCGCCTGACACGTTTGGGACAAACCTCCCAAGCTGGACTCAATCCCGGAAACGTGTGATAAATGACGCTGCGAATCGGGTGATTTGAGAGTCTGATTAAGGTAAGAAGTCTTCGACGGACAACAAGCCCGTCGAGGACTACGAGGTCAGGGTGGTAGTCGTCGGCGGTAAAGCAAGGCCGAGACGTTCGGAGGGAAGAGGAGTCCGGAACCATCCAAAAGAGCTGTTCGGGGGCGCGCAAGGGATTTTTCCAGAGGGGCCTCTGGCGGCGGCTTTTACTGAAGGGCGCGTGCGGGTGGGCCGAGGCCGGTTAAGATCACCGGACGGTTACTCCTTACCGAAAGCCTGCTGCAAGGGGGAAAAATGTTCGAACGCTATACGGAAAAGGCACGGCGCGTGATCTTTTTCGCGCGGTATGAGGCCAGCCAGTTCGGTTCGCCTTATATCGAGACCGAGCATCTGCTGCTCGGGCTTTTGCGCGAGGACAAGGCGTTAACCAACCGTTTCCTGCGCTCGCATGCATCGGTCGAATCGATTCGCAAGCAGATCGAGGCGCATACTACCATTCGCGAAAAAGTGTCGACCAGCGTGGACCTGCCGCTCTCGAACGAATGCAAGAGAGTGTTGGCTTACGCGGCGGAAGAAGCGGAGCGGCTGGGGCACAAGCACATTGGAACTGAGCATCTGCTGCTTGGCCTGCTGCGCGAAGAGAAGTGCTTCGCGTCGGAGATTTTGCAGGAGCGCGGCCTGAAGCTGGCGCAGATTCGCGACGAGTTGGCCCGCGTGACGCAAGAGAAAGCGCCCGCGCAGCAGCGGCAGCGTGAGTCGAGTTTGCTGGCGGAGTTCAGCCGCGACTTGACCCAGGCCGCCATGGATGGACAGCTGGATCCGCTTGTAGGCCGCGATAGCGAGCTCGAGCGCGTGGTGCAGATTCTCTGCCGCCGGACCAAGAACAATCCCGTGCTGATCGGCGAGCCCGGGGTTGGCAAGACGGCGATTGTCGAGGGTCTTGCGCAGCGCATCGCCGATGGCGAAGTGCCGAGCTTCCTCGCAGACAAGCGAGTCCTGGGACTGGACCTTTCGCTGATCGTGGCGGGAACCAAGTATCGCGGGCAGTTTGAAGAGCGGCTGAAGACCATCATGAAAGAGCTGATGGAGAATCAGAACTCCATCATCTTTATCGACGAGCTGCACACGCTGGTGGGCGCGGGTTCTGCTGAAGGCTCTTTGGACGCGGCCAACATCCTGAAGCCGGCTCTTTCGCGCGGCGAGATTCAGTGCATCGGCGCGACGACACCTGCCGAGTACCGCAAGTCGATCGAGAAGGATCGGTCGCTCGAACGGCGCTTTCAAGCAGTCAAGGTGCCGCCGCCGAACGAAGCCGACGCAATCAAAATCATCAACGGCATCAAGGACCGCTACGAGAAGTTCCACGCGGTCAGCTACACCGATGCCGCGGTCGAGTTCGCGGTGTCGCACTCGAATCGCTACATCCCCGACCGCTTCCTGCCCGATAAGGCGATCGACTTGATCGACGAGGCCGGTGCGCGCGTCAAGCTGCGCCAGACTTCGCTGCCCGAAGAGATCACCGAGGTGCAAAAGCGGATCAAATTTATCGTGCACCGCATGGATTCGGCGATTGCAAATCACGAGTTCGAGAAGGCGCGGTTCTACTCCGATGAGGAGCGCAAGGAGCGCGAGAATCTGCGCGCACTGCGCGACAAGTACCACCTTGACGACTCGGCTGCCGGGATCGTAGGCCGAGAAGATATCGAGGATGTGGTTTCGCGCTGGACGGGCGTGCCTGTCACCAGCATCAAGGAAGAAGAGACGCAAAAGCTGCTGCGCGTGGAAGAAGAGCTCCACAAGCGCGTCATCTCGCAGGAGAAGGCAATCAGCGCGCTGGCACGGGCGATTCGCCGGTCGCGTGCGGGCCTCAAGTCGCCGCATCGCCCCATCGGATCTTTCCTTTTTCTTGGACCAACGGGTGTAGGAAAGACGGAAATGGCGCGCACCCTCGCTAACTTCCTCTTCGGTTCGGACAAGGCGCTCATCCGCTTCGATATGTCGGAGTTCATGGAGAAGCACTCGGTCTCGAAGCTGATCGGCTCGCCTCCGGGATACGTGGGGTATGAAGAGGGCGGACAGCTTACCGAGCGCGTAAAGCGTGCGCCGTATTCGGTGGTGCTGCTGGATGAGATCGAGAAGGCGCATCCGGATGTGTTCAACATCCTGTTGCAGGTGTTTGAGGACGGGCAGTTGACCGACGGACTGGGCAACACCGTCGACTTCAAGAACACCATCCTCATCATGACGTCGAACATTGGCGCGCGGCACCTGATGAAAAAGCAGGGCCTCGGCTTCCAGAGCGATCGCGAAGATATCGTCAGCGACAAGATCGAAGAGCTGGTCAAGAACGAGGTGAAGAAAACCTTCAACCCCGAGTTCCTGAACCGCTTGGACGAGATCATTCTCTTCCAGTCGCTTAACGATGCGGACCTGATCCAGATTGTCGAGCTGCTCGTGCAGCAGCTGAACCTCAACCTGGCGCAGAAGGCCATCACCATCTCGGTCACCGACGATGCCAAGAAGTGGATTCTGGACAAAACGCTGGTCGACCGCAGCTACGGGGCTCGCCCGTTGCGCCGCGCCCTGCAGCGCTACGTCGAAGACCCATTGTCAGAGGCCTTGATCGCGGGACACATCACGGCCCGGCCCGCATTCCTCGAGGTCTACCTCGATACCAACCAGCTCTTCTATCGCCCGGTCAGCGCCGACGAAACCGGCACCGAAGAGAAGGCAGCTGGTATTTTGCTCTTCAGCGCGTAACTCGATCCAAAGTCAGCAAAAAAGCCCCCCGGTTCGCCCGGGGGCTTTTCTTTTTATCTGTTAGCTCAAGATTCGTCCCGCTCCGGCTCCCAGGGGTCGATGGGAACGCGCTGAAGATGGTCTTCGAGATCTCGCCGCCGCTCCTCTTCGCGGCGCTTCTCCTGTTCCTCGCGCTCTTCGCGTCCGTCCGCCATCGCCCCCTCCACCCCACGTCAAACAACGGTTGAGATGGATTGATTCAGCACTCGATTCAGGCGCTGGACGAAGGTGGCGGGGTCTTTCAGCGGCACCCCTTCGAGCAGCAGCGCCTGGTCGAAGAGAAGCCACGCGGCGTCTTCTACCCGACTGTTGCTGGGGTCAGCGAGCAGCTTCTTGATGATCTCGTGGTCAGGATTGATCTCGAGTGTCGGGATTGGCTCGTCGATCTCTTTCTGGCCCATGGCTCGCATCATCTGTCGCATGCGCGCGCTCGGTTCGTCCTCGTCGGAGACGATCACGGATGGGCTGTCGGCGAGGCGCGAGGAGGCGCGCACTTCCTTGACGGCATCGCCAAGCGTGTCCTTAATCTTTTCGAGCAGGGGTTTGAGCTCTTCGACCTCTCCGGGAGTGGACTCATCCTTCAGGTCGTCTCCGCTGGTGGACTTGTTGACGGCCTTGAAGTCGATCTCGCCGTACTTGGGTACGGACGAAAAGACAATCTCGTCGATATCGTCGTCGAGGATGAGCACCTCGATGCCCTTCTTCTTGTAAATCTCCAGCAGGGGCGAGTTGCGAAGCATGCTCTCGGAGCCGCCGGTGATGTAGTAGAGCGCCTTTTGTTCAGGCTGCATACGAGATTTGGCCTCGGCGAGCGAGGTGAGGCCTTCGACCTTCGTTGACTTGACGCGAATAAGGTCAAGCAGCGTCTCGCGGTTGGCGAAATCCCCGTAGACACCCTCCTTGAGGGGGCGGTTGTACTCGGCGATGAACTTCGCGTACTTTTCGGGATCGTTCTCCGCAATGTTCTTCAACTCGGAGAGAATTTTCTTGACGCTCGCGGTCTTGATGCTCGTCAGCACCTTGTTCTGCTGCAGGATCTCGCGTGAGACGTTGAGCGGCAGGTCTTCGGAGTCGATGATGCCGCGGATAAAGCGGAGGTATTGCGGGAGCAGGTCCTTGGAGTCGTCCATGATGAAGACGCGCTTGACGTAGAGCTTGACGCCGCCTTTGTAGTCCGCCTGGTAGAGATCGAGCGGAGCCTTGGAGGGAATGTAGAAAAGTGTGGTGTACTCGAGCGTGCCTTCGGCGCGGGTGTGAAACCAGAAAAGCGGGTCCTCCCAGTCGCCGGTGAGCGCCTTGTAGAGCTCCTTGTAGTCCTCGTCTTTGAGCTCGGACTTGGGGCGCTGCCACATCGCGCTCGCCGCGTTCACCTGCTCGGTAACGCGGGTCTTGATCGACTCCTTCTTCTCCGCGTTCCACTCGCTCTTGTCGTAGGTAAGAAAGATGGGAAAGGCGATGTGGTTGGAGTACTTCTTGACGATTTCCTGGAGGCGCCAGCTGTTGGCGTATTGTGCGCCCTCCTCGTTAAAGTGGATCAGCACGGTCGTTCCGGCTGTCTTGCGCGCGGCCTCGCCAGAAACCTCTTCGATGTCGAAGCCGTTCTTGCCGTCGGAGGTCCACTTGAAGGTCTTGTCTTCGCCGGCCTTGCGGGAGATGACCTCGACCTTGTCGGACACCATGAAGACGGAATAAAAGCCGACGCCGAATTGCCCGATGAGGTTGGAGTCCTTCTTGGCGTCACCGGAGAGTTGCGCAAGGAAGTTTTTTGTGCCGGAGCGGGCGATGGTCCCGAGATTGGAGACGAGGTCCTCCTCGTTCATGCCGATGCCGGTGTCGGAGAGGGTGAGGGTCTTCTTCTCTTCGTCCAGCGTGAGGTCGATCCGCGGCGAATCGATACCGTTGCCGACCAGCGCCTTGTACTTGTCGTCGACGAGAGTCAGGAGCCGGAGCTTGTCGAGCGCGTCCGAGGAGTTCGAGATCAGTTCGCGGAGAAAGATCTCCGGGTGGGAATAAAGCGAATGGACGATGAGTTGGAGGAGCTGGCTGACTTCAGTCTGGAATTGTTGCTTGGACATAGCATCTTTCATTATTGCTAAAAACGGGAGCGGCGTGAAGATGGGGGAGTTGGTGCTGCTGGAATCGAGGGAAGATCCACAAGTCATGCCAAGGGTGTCCGCCGCTACGATTCGTTCCGCTCCGGCTTCCAGGGAACAACGACGAGATCTCAAAGACCGTCTTGACCGCGTTCCGATCGACTCCTCTCTTCGCGGTGCTTCTCTTGTTCCTCGCGCTCTTCGCGTTCGTCCGCCTTCGCCCGCCTCGATCCCATTTTAGTAAATGCGATGAAGGCCGCAGTGGGATTTTCCCGAAAAGCGGTACCCCGGGAGCCGCTGGCGCTGCAGTACTGGACCTACTTCGATTCTTTGGTAATCGCATCCGCCGCGTTGCCGGCCAAGACCCAACTTGCCGACCCGGCCACTACGGCTTCATCCTCGAACCAGAGGAATCCGAAGTCGTCGATGCATTCCGGAAAATCCGGTTTGATGATGATGTATCCGGGAATCACGGCGCCTGGAATGTAGGCGTTGTCTGCGCGATTGTTGCTGTACGTCTTCGTCTTCGAGACCGTGCCCACGCCGGCGACATAGGAAGTGCTCGATACCGGGTGCGTGCCGAGAATGTAATTGACGGCCCGCAACGTGTATTCGGAGCTCACAAGATCCGGATATGTCTTGTGCAGGAAATACATCCGGATGGCCATGTCCACCACGGCGCCCGACCCGCCCCAGGTGCCCAGGCTCGGGGGCACGCCGAACGGGGTGGCGT
>CAZAQN010000014.1:0-92535 GCA_964487345.1 uncultured Occallatibacter sp.
ATCGACCATCCGGCGCTCGTCCTCGGCATGCAGAACTTCTCCGTCCTTGGCAAAGTGGTCGCCGCCGTGGGCATGATCGTTCTCGCGCTCGAAGATCAGCTGGCCATCAAAGAGACGGCCAAGGATCGCGAACGCCGCGCTCGCAATGAATTGGAGGCCTACACCAAGGTCGTTCTCTCACGCAGGCGTGTCGAGGACTTCGATCGCCAGGCCCACCAGATTTGCCAGAACATCACCGCGAACAGCCGTTTCGCGCAGGCTGCCCTTATCTTCCTTCAATCCTCGGGGCAATACCGGCTGGCCGGCGCGGCAGGCTTCGACGACGCGGCTTTGAACGCGCTCGAATCGCTCACCGCGCGCATTCCCGCGGCAGGCTTTCTGGCCGCGGGTTCGTCCCCGCCTGCAGCCGAACACAGCCAGTCCTTCTCACTGAGCCTCGAACCCTGGCTTCTGCCGGGAGACGATCTCGAGCGCTTGCACCTCACTGAAGTCGTCGCAGTGCCGCTCCATGGCCGCGCAGGCGCCGATGGTGCTCTGCTCCTCGCTGGTCTGCGCGATCCCGGCCAACGGCTTCGCGGTGACGATCTGCTCCCCGTCGAAGTACTCGCCTCCCGCATCCAGGCCTCGCGCAGTCAGACCATGATGCTCGAGAAGCTGATCGACGCGGAGAAGTTTGCGGGCCTCGGCCAGTTGGCCAACAACGTTACGCGCCAGCTCAACAATCCGCTCACCGTGATCCTCGGCTACGCTTCGTTGCTTGAGGTCACTCCGGCCATGAACCCGCAGGAGCGCAAGGGCATCGAAGCCATCCTGACCGAAGCTCGTAACATGCGCGCAACCCTCGAAAGCCTCTCGCGCATGTCCCGCTCGCAGAGCGACCAGTTCACCGCCATTTCGGTCACCGAGCTTCTCAACGACATGGAGCAGCTCCATCGTTCCGAATTCTTGCATCGGGCCATCGACTTTCGCCTCCAGGTCGCGCCGGCGCTCCCACGCGCCCTGGGCAACGCGCAGCAGGTGCGCCAGGCTGTCTTGTATTGCCTCCAGTTCGCCATCGAGGCAGTCGAGAACAGTGATTCTCCCACCGAAAAGTCGGTTCGCGTCGAGGCCACCGCGGAGAGCGACTCTGTCAAGATTCTTATCGCGCACTCGGGTCCTGGTTTCCTCCATCCCACACGCGCCTTCGATCCATTTGTCCCCGCCCAGGCCGCGGGAGAAACGGCAGGCCTAGGCCTCAGCCTCTGCGCTACAATCCTGCGCGAAAATAACGGCCGCATTTCGGCGATGAATTTTGAGCCGCGGGGCGCTGGGATTGTGCTCGAACTACAGGCGGCCTGAAGCGCGGAGGGAGCGGTGGCCTTCAGGCCACTGGATACCGGCGTGAAAAAGGCGGGCTTCAGCCCCGGAAATGTACACATTTCAATTGCAGCCGTGGAAGCGGCTAACCTTCGCCCTTTCGTTCGTGCCCCCGTTGTAGACTTGATCCTTCGCACGTACCACTCCGCCTCGGGGATCTCTATGTACAAAATCACCCTCGCCCTTTTCCTTTTCTCATCCATCGCATTCGCCCAACCCAATCCGCAAAAGCGCCCCATGACCTTCGAGGACATGATGCAGATGAAGCGGCTGGGCGAAACCGCTGTCTCGCCCGACGGCAAGTGGCTGGCCTACTCCGCCACTACCGTGAACCTCGAACAGGACTCGAAAACGGCGGAGCTTTGGTTGCAGGCGATTGCGGGCGGAGAGCCTTTCAAGCTGGGGGTTGGCAAGCCCGGCGACTCCGGCATTCAGTTCTCGGCCGACCGGCACTCCGTGCTCTTCGTTTCGGGGCGAGAGGATGGCCAGCAGATCTGGCTCGCTGACTTCGACCCAGCAACAGGTGCGACCAGCAATTCGAAGAAGCTGACGAATATCGCCACAGAGGCCGACAACGCGAAGTGGTCGCCGGATTCAAAGTCCATCGTCTTCACTTCGGCGGTTTACCCGGATTGTCCTGCGATTACCGAGAACGATTTCGCACCCGGGAACCAATGCAATCGCGATCGCGACGCCGTTTTCGCTGCCAGCAAAGTTAAGGCGCAGATCTTCACGCACCTCCTCTACCGTCATTGGAATCACTTCACCGGCGGCAAGAGGTCGCATCTTTTCCTTGTTTCGGTCGACAGCGGGGCGGTTCGCGACCTGACACCCAACGATCCGCATGATGTTCCACCCGAGTATCCAACGGAGCCGCTGGGCTGCGGCTGCGCTTTTTCTCCCGACTCGAAGGAACTGGCCTTCACCGAGAACCTCGATCCCGAACCGGCCATCAGCACCAACGCTGATATCCTTACCCTCGACCTCACGAATCCCACAGCAAAGCCTGCGAAGGTATCGACCTCGCCCGGCGGCGACTTTAACCCTGTCTACTCACCCGATGGCAAATATCTGGCGTGGCGCTCGCAGGCGCGCGCGGGATACGAGGCCGACAAGTTTCGGCTTGCGCTGTATAACCGCGCGGCGAAGACAATCAAAGATATGCTGCCGAAGTTCGATAACTGGGTCGACGAGTTTGCGTGGTCGCCGGACTCGACGTCGATTCTTTTTGCTAGCGGCGTTGAGGGCGAAGCGCCGGTCTTTTCTGTCGAGGTTTCGACCAAATACTTCGTGAGATACAGTAGCGCAGTCCAACCTGAAGGTGAGTATGCAGCGTTGCATCCATTACCCGATGGTCGGAGCTTCCTCGCGACGCGCATGACAGCGAGCCTGCCAGGCGAAATCGTCGCTATTCGAGCTGGGACCCGTCCCCAAGTTCATCCACCGACAGGTGCATCCCACGGGACTCTGCTTGGTGTTCCCCCGGTGCCGGTTGTATTGGCTGAGGTGAATTCGATTTCGCATCTCAACGATGCCCTCCTCGCGCACTTCGACCTGCCCGAGATGGAATCCTTCTGGTTTGTTGCCGCGGATCGTACGAAGGCCGAGGGTTTTCTGATTCGGCCGCCGGGCTTAGACCCCGGCAAGAAGTACCCGGTTAAATTTTTGATCCACGGCGGCCCGCAGGGCGCATGGGGCGACATGTGGAGCTACCGCTGGAACGCCGAGCTCTTTGCCGCCAACGGCTACGTCGTCGTCATGATCAATCCGCGCGGGTCAACCGGCTATGGGCAGGACTTTGTCGATGGCGTCAACGGCGACTGGGGCGGCAAGCCCTTCACCGACCTGATGACTGGCCTCGACTATGCCGAGCAGCACTTTCCCTTCATCGATATGAACCGCGAGTGCGCTCTTGGCGCGAGCTACGGCGGTTACATGGCCAACTGGATTCTCGGCCACACCAACCGCTTCAAGTGCATCGTCTCGCACGACGGCATGTTCAACGCCGAATCGGCCTTCGGCTCAACGGAAGAGGACTGGTTCAATCAATGGGAGTTCAAAGGGAATCCGTGGGACTACTACGGCAAGCCCGATTCCGAGAACCCCTTCCGCAAGTGGTCGCCATCGCTCTCCGCCAAAAACTTCAAGACGCCCACACTCGTCATTCACTCGCAGCTTGATTACCGCCTTGACGTGAGTGAGGGGTTTCAACTTTTCGACACACTCCAGTTGCTCAAGGTCCCGAGCAAGATGCTCTACTTCCCCGATGAAGGCCACTGGATCCTCAAGCCGCAAAACTCGCGACTCTGGTACAAAACTGTGAACGACTGGGTCGATCAATGGACGGGAAAAGCAGGGAACGCTGAGTAGGCAACAGGGAACAGCGTGCCAGTGGTGGCGAAGAGTCGAGGAGTTCCAGGTACCTGTATTACAGGAGGATCATTTTGTAGTACAATCGGTTTCATGAGTATCACGGTTCAAGCCCGCCTCGACAAAGAAACCCAGGCCATTCTTGACCGCCTGCGGCGTAGCGGCCGCACGACCTCTGACATCATCCGCGAGGCCATTCGACTGGTTGATCGGGAACGGAGCAGAGGGGCCGCAGGAAAGATGATTGGCATCGGTATGATCCGCTCCGGGGTTCCCGATATGGGGTCGAACAAAAAGTATCTTGAGGGTCTGGGAAGCAACTCAGGCGTTGGGAAGCGATCCAAAGCAAGGGCCCAGGACGCCTTGAGGCGCAGGGCCAGCTAGCGATGGAGCCAATCCTTATCGACACGGGTGCCATCTTTGCCCTGTTCGATCAGGACGAGAGGGCGCATGAGAGATGTGTTCGCGCCCTTCAGACCATTCATAGGCCACTCGTGACCTGTGAGGCTGTCATTACTGAGAGTTGTTACCTGCTGCGCAGCCGAAGAGATGCCGTTGACGCGGTGCTCGCCAACGTGGAGACTGGCCTCTTCGGAATTCCTCTTCAGATTTCGCTTTCGGCCTCGCAGATTCGAGAAATCATCCATAAATACCGCGACACGCCCGCCGATTTCGCCGATGCCTGCCTCATCCACATGGCAGATCATCTCGACACCGGCGATATTCTCACCCTCGACAGCCATTTCGCGCATTATCGATGGAGGCGGAACCGGCGTTTTCATAACCTCGTCCCGCTGGAGTAGCGCCATGCCCTTTGGCCGCAAATCCGCAAAGCCGAGATCCTTCCTCAACGAAGCCGGGCTCTACGAGTACGCCATCCGATCGCTCGGACGCCAGATGCGCACCCACGCCGATCTGCGTCGCCTTATGAAGCAGCGCGTCGAGGCGGGCGAGCTCGGCGAATCCACAATCGACGCCGTCCTCAAACGCCTAACGGAGAACGGCTATCTCAACGATGCTGCGTTCGCGGAGACCTACACCCGCCTGCGCAAGGAGAACGAGAAGTTCGGTCAACGCCGCGTCCAGCAGGATCTGCGGAACAAGGGTGTGCCCACAAACCTGATAGCTCCAACCGTGGATGCGGCCTACGCCCAGACCAACGAAGAAGCTCTTGCCCGCCAGCACCTCGAACGCAAACGCATGCGCAAACCGCAGAACGAGAAGGAAACCGCGCGCGTGATGCGCCGGCTCGTGGGTGCCGGATTCTCAACGTCTGTCATTTATAAGATTCTCCGCCAGTGGAACGTTTCGGACGAATCGCTCACCGCGCTGGATAATCTGCGCGACGATCCTCACGAAGAATGAACTATTCTGCTGCTTGTCTCGTATGACTGCTCAACGATTGGTATAGAGTCGCCTCGTAGAACTTTCCGGAGGTTTCATGGCCTCGGCCCCGGCTGTCCCGGTTTCCTCTGCAACGTTGCCGCTTGCCATCGATGCTCTCGTCAAGCGCTTCGGTGCGTTGACTGCGGTTGACGGAGTCTCGCTTGAAGTCCGCGCAGGGGAATGCCTCGGTCTACTCGGCCCCAACGGCGCCGGCAAATCCACAACGATTCGCGCCATCGTGGGCCGCGTGATTCCTGACTCCGGCAGCATTACGGTATTTGGGGCGCGAGCCGATTCCGCACAGGCGCGTGCCGCACTCGGCTGGGTGCCGCAAGAGCTTGCTGTCTATCCCCGCCTCACCTGCAAAGAGAATCTGGTCGCCTTCGGTAGCTACCACGGTCTCTCGGGCAAGCAACTCGCCGAATCGGTCGCATGGTGTCTTGAGTGGGCCGCGCTGCAGGACCGATCCGGTGACCTGGCAGGCAAGCTCTCCGGCGGCATGAAGCGCCGCCTCAACATGGCGGCCGGCATCATTCAGCGTCCGCGTGTTGTGCTCATGGACGAGCCCACCGTTGGCGTCGATCCGCAGTCGCGCAATCGCATCTTCGAGATGATTGAGGCCCTTCGCGACAGCGGCACCGCCATCGTCTACACCACGCACTATATGGAAGAGGCAGAGCGGCTGTGTGATCGAGTTGCCATCATCGACCACGGGCGCATCATCGCTCTCGGAACCAATCAAGAGCTGGTCCACAACGCATTCGCTTCGCGCAGCCAGGTGTTGGCGCGCTTCGCCGGCCCTGTAGATCGCATCGCCGCATGGGTCGAGAGCCACGGCGGCCGCATGGTCGATGCTACTGCCGAATTCACGATCGAACGTTCGATCGAAATTGCCGCTCTGCTCGATTCCGCTGCAAATGACGGTCTCGAGCTTGAGGATGTCTCGCTACGCCGCCCCAATCTCGAATCTGTCTTTTTGCACCTGACCGGAAGGGAGCTGCGCGAATGATTCTCCCCATTATCCGCACCGCCATCGTTTCCCTGCGCCGTGATCGCGCCGCACTGGCGCTGAGCTTTATCTTGCCGATTTCCTTTTTCAGTATCTTTGCCGCGATCTTCGGCGGCCAGCGTGATGCGACGCCGAAGATCCATGTGATTCTGGTGGATGAGGACCAGAGCACCGCATCGCAACAACTCGTCCACGCCCTCCAGCGGGAAAGCTCGCTTGTGATCATGACCCGGCCAACATCCAAAGACAAAACGGCAACGCCCGATTACACCGCCGCGACCGCCGAGGATTCCGTCAAGGCAGGCGATGCGCCTGTCGCGCTCATCGTTCCGAAAGGCTTCGGTCAGAATCCCATCTCCTTCGGTCCCGCGCAAACCGGCTCCGGCATTCAACTGCTCAATGATTCCAGCGACATCATCGCTCCGCAAATGGTCATCGGCCTTCTGCAGAAAGCTGCCATGACTTCCATGCCCGTTGCCATGGCTGAACAGGGCATGAAATATACCGACCGCTACATCGGCGGTCTCACTCCCGAGCAGCGGAAGACGATGGAATCAAATCTCGATACTTTGCGCGAACTCCAGAAAAACGGGGGGCTCGACACAACAGCTTCCTCCGGCAATTCTTCCGGCGGCATCATTTCTGTCCACGAGCGCGCCGTTGTTGGAGAAAACAAGAAGAATCCGATGGTCTCCTTTTATGCAGCGGCCATCGGCGTCATGTTTCTTCTCTTCACGGCCAGCGGATCGGCCGGCGTCCTGCTCGATGAAGCGGACTCCGGCACGCTCGATCGCGTGCTGAGCTCGCACATTACCATGACCACTCTGCTCGCCGGCAAACTGACGTACAACACCCTGCTCGCCTTTACGCAGTTGACGGTCATGTTCCTTTGGGCCTGGGCTGTTTTCCATGTCGATCTCTTCAGCCACATCCCCGGCTTCATCGTGATGGGCCTCAGTACGGCCGTTGCCGTGGCCGCATTCGGCATGCTGCTGGCCAGTATGTGCCACACTCGCGCGCAGCTTGGGGCTGTTTCCACGCTGCTCATTTTGATTATGTCGTCGGTGGGCGGCAGCATGTTTCCGCGTTACTTGATGCCCGAAGGGATGCAGAAGGCAGGCCTGTTCACCATCAACGCCTGGGCGATTGACGGATTCACGAAAGTCTTCTGGCGCGATCTGCCCATCACCGCTCTGTGGCCGCAGGTCTCGGTGCTTCTGGCAACGGGCATTGTGCTCTTTCTCATCGCTCGCCGCATTGCCCGCCGCTGGGAGTTCGCCTGAGGCACTTTAAAGCAGCGCTCGCAGGTTCAACGACGACTCGGGGCTTGCGTTTCACCGGATTTTCTCGCTTCTGTAATTGCTTCGCGGACGCTGGCCAGGGGAGCAGTCGTAACCAATTCGATTCCGTCGCCTTTTGCACGCACTCCGAGTTCCTCCCAAAGCTTCGGCAAATCCACAGGCACTGCAGTATCTTTCCACTCCGCATACATCCGGGTCAGCACTTGCGTTCCTGTGGTCTTATCTCCGATTGCGAGCGCCTGGGGCAAACTCCATTCATGGTCGATGGCGCCGCCCTGCGCCACCACGACGCGCAATGCATCCTGCAGGCCTTTGCGATTCTTGGTTTCGCGTCGAATCTCAACATCGGCCATCAGGCAAAACAACGCGCCGCCCCAATAGGTCCGTCCCCACGTATGCGTGTGATCCAGACCCTCGTCGCCCGGTCCCGGCTCTCCCTTCGCCATGTCGCGGAACATATCCTGCCAAATCTGCTGCGCCTTCAATTCGCCGGTCATGACGCGCGCTATTGGCTCGATGTAGGTCGCTTGCCCCTCTTCCATCCAGTGCTGATCGTCGGGCAGAGAGGGAAATGCCATGTGCACCAGTTCGTGCGTCATCATCCAGTCGTCAGCGAGGTCCGCGGTCGTGGTGTGCTGCCCGATGCGGATGCGCGTGAATCCCTGGAAGCCGCCCATATCGCCCCACGTCGTGCCTTGCAGAATGCCGTGCCGGTCTTCGACGGGGATCACGAGAATACGCGCTTTCTCTACCGGAAAGCGGCCGTAATATGCGGTCACCGCGGAGATGGCGGCCTGAATGTGTGCGATTACTGTGTCGACCGGCAAATCCATCGCGCCACGCGCAAGGTCAACCTGCACTACAGCGTCGCCAACTTTGATATGGCGCGATTGCGCGATTTCCACGCAGCGCCATGGCTGCGCGGCACACGGCGCCCCGCTCATGCACGCGAGAATCTGCATGAGCAGCCAGAGACACAATCCCCTGCGAGCGCGAGACGTCATGCTTGGTTGGACGGTCCGACCGAGGCCCAAGACCCCGGTGTGCTTATTTTGTCTTCGACGCAAGAATAGTGAGCTTCTCTACCTGGGGTGGAGTGGAAAACAAATCCGCTGCTTTCGCGAAGAGCACCTTCGCGATTTCGCCGGTAAGGTGCGCGTCTCTCCCCGCCTCGTCTTTGAAGGTGTCGAAGATACCGAACCGGCCTTCGCCTATCTTCACCGCGTACCAGGTAGTCGTAGCTGCCTCGCGCACAGCCATCGGTTGCGCCGACTTCAGGAACTCCTCGACCTCCGCTTCTTTCCCGGGTTTGGCTTGTAGCAATGCCAGCAACGCGAATTTGTCCACTTGATCCTCCTTGGGGAACCTGCACTCCAGTTGGATGCAATGGGACTGCGGAGGTTACCGGGCTGACCCAACCGCGCCGCATCCCCAACGCCCTTTACACTAAGAGGGACATGCAAGTTCGATCTGGAAACGAGATTCGCGAGCTGTTTTTGCGCTTTTTTGAGTCGAAGGGCCACCGACGCGTGGCATCGTCTTCTCTGGTGCCGCACAACGACCCGACGCTGTTGTTCGCCAACGCGGGCATGAACCAGTTCAAGGATCTTTTTCTCGGCGCGGAGAAGCGCGAATACACGCGCGCGACGACTTCGCAAAAGTGCGTGCGCGCGGGCGGCAAGCACAACGACCTCGAGAACGTCGGCTTCACGCGCCGCCACCATACGTTTTTCGAGATGCTGGGCAACTTCAGCTTCGGCGACTATTTCAAGCGCGATGCGATTCAGTTTGCATGGGAGCTCGTGACGAGCGAAGAGTGGTTCGGCATTCCCAAGGATCGGTTGTATGTGACGATCTTCGAGGGATCGCCCGATTTCGGTGTGCCGCGCGATGACGAGGCCGAAAAGTTCTGGATTGAGACGGGCGTCCCCAAGGAACGCATCTTTGAATACGGGCTCAAAGACAATTTTTGGCAAATGGGCGAGACGGGGCCCTGCGGGCCGTGTTCGGAGATTTTTTATGACATGGGGATCGAGGCTGCCGAGACGCCAGGGGTGGATAAGCCTTTCGGCCATGACGATGCGCGGTACGTTGAAATTTGGAATTTGGTCTTCATGCAGTTCGATCGCGCAGCAATTGTCGATCCTTCTACCAAGGCGACGACTTACAAACTTACTCCACTGCCGAAGCCCTCGATTGATACGGGCATGGGGCTGGAACGTGTGGCTGCTGTGCTGCAAAACAAGGTCAGCAACTTCGAGACGGATTTATTCACGCCGCTGATTGATGCCGCGGTGACTCTGGTCCATCACGCCTCCGGGAAACAGCAAGTGATCGAATCCGTAGATTCGGCATCTGCCGCCTCATTTCGCGTAATTGCAGACCATGCAAGGGCTTCGGTTTTTCTGATCAACGATGGAGTTCTGCCGAGCAATGAAGGGCGCGGTTACGTTCTTCGTAAGATCATGCGACGTGCAATTTGGCACACATACATCAACGGCGCGAAAAGTCCTATCTTTCATTACATGACCAAGCCGGTCATCAATTTGATGTCCGGCGCGTATCCAGAGCTCGTCGAAGCAAAAGATCGCATAGAAGTTGTAATCAATCGGGAAGAGCAGCGTTTCTTTTCCATTCTAGAAATAGGGTCAAAGCAGTTTACCGAAGCGCTAGATGCAAGACTCGACGAGGAATTGAGCGATGTTAAGAATCTGCACTTCGACGTCGACGATGACGAACGGCTCAAAAACTCGCCGGATACAGTTGCTTCAATTAAGCGGACCAACAAAATTGGCACGTTGCGCAATCTCGGACGTGAAGTAAAGTTTCCAGGCACAACCGCATTTCACCTATATGAGACCTTTGGGTTGCCATTGGACTTCATGGTTGATGCTGCGCGCGATGCCGGCGTGAAGTTCGATGAGGCCGGTTTCGAAGCGGCTCGCGCCGAAGAACAGACCCGTGCTCGCGCCTCATGGAAAGGCGGCACGCAAAAAACCGCTAGCCCTGCCTTCCGCGATCTGCCCAAGACCATCTTCGAAGGCTACAAGCAGCTCACCTCGTCCAATTGCGAAGTACTCGCCATCGTCAAGAACGGCGCGGGTGTTCCCGCTGCCTCTGCTGGCGATGAGGTCGAGGTCGTCCTGGATCACACCAGTTTCTATGCCGACTCTGGTGGACAGATTGGCGACACAGGGTGGTTCACCTCCGCGGACGGCAACACTACCGTTGCGGAGATCATCGGTTGTGCCGCTCCGGTGCAGGGCGTGCGTGCGCACAAAGCGCTGCTGAAGCAGCCGCTCGCGCTCGGCGATCGCGTCAACACCGTCGTGGATGGAGAACGCCGCGACGCCATTCGCCGCAACCATACTGGTACACACTTGCTGCACGCGGCGTTGCGGCAAGTTCTTGGCACGCACGTTAAGCAGGCTGGTTCCGCGGTGCATCCGGATCGGCTGCGCTTCGACTTCTCTCACTTTGCGCAAGTTGCCGATGAGGAACTCGAAGAGATCGAGTCCATTGTGAATCGCGAAGTGCTGAAAAACGCCACGGTGGAGACGCTGGTGGATGTTCCCATTGACGTGGCCGTGAATGAATACCACGCCATGGCGCTGTTCGGCGAGAAGTACGGCGACAAGGTCCGCGTGGTGAAACTGTCGGATGGATTTTCGACCGAGCTTTGCGGTGGCACGCACACATCGGCCACGGGCGAGATCGGCCTCTTCAAACTCACCGGCGAGACATCGGTTTCCTCCGGGGTGCGAAGGATTGAAGCGATCAGCGGCATGGGATCGCTCGATACTTTTCGTCGCGACTTTGCTGTGGCGCAGTTCGCCTCGCAGATTGTTGGGTCTCCTGACGGCGATCTTTCTGACGGGCTGCGCGCCCGGTTGGCCGCGCAGGAGGACGAACTGAAGCGCCTGCGCCGAGAGCTCGAGGATTCGCGGATGAAGTCGGCCGCCGGTGGGTTGGACGAAGCTGTCAGTCAGGCGACCGAGGTGAAGGGCGTCAAGGTCCTGACGCACCGCGCCGACAATCTTGAGCGCGGGCAGTTGCGCACGCTGGTGGACAACCTGAAGCAGAAAGCCGGTGAGGGCGTGGTGGTCCTGGCCTCCGCGCAGCCGGAAGGCAAAGTCGCCATCATTGCCGGAGTCACGCCGGGACTGATCAAGCGCATTCAGGCTGGCAAGCTTGTTGGCGCGGTCGCCAAATACGTCGGTGGGTCGGGCGGGGGAAAGCCCGAAATCGCCGAAGCCGGCGGCAAGGACCAGTCGCAGATCGATGCGGCGCTCAAAGCTGTGCCTGAAGTAGTGGCCTCGTTGTTGGCCTAAGGAACGCTCAGTCTGGTTGCGGAGCCCGCAATTCCTCAGGGGCTGAAGCCCGCCATTTTTTTGGCGTTTCTATCGGCACGGCTGAAGCCGTGCCCTGTTACAAGGCCGACCTGTAGTTTACCGGTTGCCGGTTCCGCCGCGCACGGGAAAGCTGTACGCCACGCCGAAGGAGACGATCGGATACGTCTCAAGAGGTTTGAGATCGCTCTTCCATTTCGCAATCTGCGCGGCCAGGCTGGTTTGAACGTCCTGCGCGGTCGAGTTCGAGGTGTCTTGTACGTTGCCGCACTGGGTTTGCGCCTCGTCCTGGCAGGCCCAACCCGATAACGTGACGCCGATCGTAGGCGAGCCGACGAGTGCGATTCCAACCTCAACCGGGAATGACCAGTGGCGCTCGCCCCTGGGGATGGTGTTGCCCCAGCCAGTGGTGATGGTGAAGGCGGGCTTGGTGGAATTGAGATGAAGGTATCCATCTGCGTTTAGCGGAGTGGCCCCCGTGGCAGGGTTGGCATTTGCGGAGTAATAGGTCGCATCGTCGAAATCGAAACTGGTGCCGCCAGCGGCTACCGAGGTTCCGGAGACCCTGTTGTTGTTGACCATCAGCACGCCGGGGCTGAGACGAAAGCCTTTATGGAACGGATAAATGTCCGCCGAAATATCGGCCGAAACCAGGTTCAGCTTGGCGTTGGCGTTGAATCCACTGGTGGTGAAATTGGTGGAATAGTAGAGGGCATTGCCGTAGGCGCGCAGATTCAAATGCTGGTTGATATTGGTGGTTATCTGCAGCCCAGGACCAAGGGTGCCGACGCCGCCGCCAATGGCTACCCGCGAAAACGGCCCGTTGCTTGGACCATTTTGAACGGTTGCCGCCGGACGATAGGTTGCGCCGACCGTGGTATTCGATCCCTCGGCAATCAGGCTTGACGACTCGATGAGAGATTGTGCGGCCAGGGACGAAGCGGCCAGAAGAACGGTAATCGACACCACAACTATCTTTTGTTTCAACATATGTGCCCCCAGAATTTAAAAAGGTGAGTAGAGCTTTTCGACTGATCCGGCTTCCGGTTCCCCGCCCGCTGCCGATTCGGTCCTCTATTTTTTAGATGACGAAAGTGCTATCAAAACTTACCATGAGGAACGATAGGTTGTTACCTAAAGGCGGAATGACCTATTACGGAAGATGTAGACGACGGTGCGCCCTAACCTTGACTTCGAGATACGTGGCTGATGGTCATGCACGACGATTTGCCGAAAGAGATGCCTTAAGCTTGCGCGATGCTCAGAATTGAAATCGAACCCGAAGCGAGATCCAGAATCCGCCGGCAGCTGCTCGCCTGGTACGACCTGAGCCAGCGCGATTTGCCCTGGCGTCGTAGCCGCGATCCCTATGCCATCTGGGTCTCCGAGATCATGCTGCAGCAGACCCGCGTCGCTGTTGTCGTTGACCGCTATCAGGCGTTCATGGCCCGCTTTCCGACCCTGGTTTCGCTGGCCCTGGCCACCGAGCAGGAGGTTCTGGCTCTCTGGAGCGGCCTCGGCTACTATCGCCGTGCGCGCATGCTGCACAAGGCCGCGCAATTCGTTGCCGCCAATCGCGAAGGCAACCTGCCCACCACCGCAGAGGAGCTGCGCCTTCTTCCGGGCATCGGCAATTACACCGCCGCTGCGATCGCCAGCATCGCCCATGGTGAGTCGATCCCTGTGGTCGATGGCAATGTGGAGCGCGTCCTGTGCCGCCTCCAGGGATGGGAGGCCTCCGGCCGCTCTGGCGCTGCGGCGTTGCGGCATAAAGTTGACTCCGTGGCGACGCAGATCCTTGATCCCCGTCGTCCAGGGGACTTCAACCAGGCTCTGATGGAACTCGGGGCCACTGTCTGCGGTCCGCGCAATCCTCAATGCCTTGTATGTCCGCTGTCGCCTGATTGCATCACGCGCGGCGAGCACAAAACGCACGCCCGGCCGCGCATGCTCAGCAAGGAGATTTCTTACGCGCTTGCGGTGCGCACAGGCAAACTTCCCGGCTTTACCAACCGCGAGGTTCTACTGGAACAGCGCCCCGATTCCAACACCGTGATGCCGGGACTGTGGCAGCTTCCCGTTCTTCGCGAAGCTGCGGTGCCCGAGTCCGAGTTGCGCATGACCGTGCGTCACGCCATCATGCAGGTCAACTACTACGTGCGTATCCGCACCGTCTTTGAAGATGACGTTGACGGCCTCACTGTCGCCGAAGGCCGCCGTTGCTGGGTTCCGCTCATCAACGCAGCGGGCATGGCGCTCACTGGCCTGACACGGAAGGTGCTCAGCAGGGCGCACCTGCTGCCGGTGGCGCCGCTTGAGATCTTGACTCTGCAGAACGCCACGCAAGATCCTGCCTGATAGAGAGTTTTCGGAAGGCACAGAATTGCAATAGTCTGTCGGTGAATCGTCCGTGCGCCTCGCCATCGTTTCCGACATCCACGGAAACTTGACTGCGTTCGAAGCGGTCATCGCGGACCTGCGCGAGGTCTCGCCCGATTTGATTCTTCACGGTGGCGATCTGGCTGCGGGCGGGGCTCGTCCTGCGGAGATCGTCGATCGCATCCGCGGCCTCGGCTGGCAAGGCGTACTCGGCAATACCGATGAAATGCTCTACCGGCCGGAGTCGCTGACGGAGTTCGCGGCGCGTTCGCCGCATCTCAAGCCACTCTTCCGCATGATCGAAGACCAAGCTGCGTTCACGCGCGAGGCACTTGGAGATGAGCGGATTGCCTGGCTGCGGAGCCTGCCGGTGTTGCAGAGTGCCGGATCGGTCGCGCTGGTGCATGCGAGTCCGGCAAGCACCTGGCTGGCGCCCGGCGCCAAAGCCACGGACGTCGAGTTGGAGTCGACCTACGAGCCACTTGCCTCACCCATCGCAATCTATGCGCATATCCATCATCCGTATGTACGGCGCGTTTCGAATCGGACCATCGCCAACACCGGCAGTGTGAGCCTTTCTTATGACGGCGACTGGCGGGCATCCTATCTGCTCATTGAAGATGAAGTTCCTATCATCCGTCGCGTCGAGTACGATCTCGACGAGGAAGCGAAAGCGCTCGCCGCCAGCGGTCTTCCTCATGCCGATTGGGTCGCGAAGACGCTTCGTAGCGGCTCTTTCGCGATGCCATAGCCAGCGGTCTATGGCGGCAATCGACCTGGAGCCGGACATCGTAAAATCAATGCGTCCGAAAAATCTTTCCTGATTCAGCAACTTTACCCCTTCTCAATTCCCGCGTCACGGAGTTTGAATGCATTCGAAGCACATCGTTTTTCTAGCGGCCACAATCGTCGTTCTATCGACTGTGGCCCGCACTCAGGAGTCCTCCGTCGTTCCGGGCGTTCCTGGTCTCGCGGCTGCCGCGCGCGTTGCCGCTGCTTCCATCGATCCCGAGAAGATTCGCGCCCACGTGCGCTTTCTTTCGCTCGATCTACTGGAGGGCCGCGGACCCGGCACACGTGGCGCTGAGCTTGCCGCCGAATATATTGCCACCCAGTTTGCGCTGGCTGGACTCAAGCCCGCCGGCGACAACGGCACTTATTTCCAGCCGGTTCCGCTCTTCGCCGTCCACACCGACGAGGACAAAACCAAATTCGCCTTTGTGCCCGCCAGCGGGCAGCCCGTGAATCTTGCATACGGCACGGAGATCGTCGCGAAGGATCAGACCGGGCAGCCCGTGGCCGACTTCGATGCCCCCATCGTATTCGTTGGCTACGGGATTCACGCTCCTGAGTACAACTGGGACGACTATGCAGGAGTCGATCTTAAAGGCAAAATTGCGCTGGTCATTGTGAACGAGCCGCCATCCGACGACGAAAAGTTTTTCAAAGGCAAGGCGCTCACCTACTACGGCCGTTGGACCTACAAATACGAAGAAGCCGCGCGCCGCGGAGCCGTTGGCGTGCTTATCATTCACCGCCGGGACCTCGCCAGCTACGGATGGGAGGTGGTCCGCAACTCGCAGGCTACCGAGAAGAGCTATCTGCAGGGCGACCCCGCGGCCACCCTGCGCGCTGCCGCATGGATCCAGCATGACGTGGCGCAGCATTTATTCACGCTGGCTGGTTTCGGCAACCTCGATCAGGCTATCGAACGAGCAGGGAAGCGCGGTTTTCATGCTACGGAGATTTCCGTCCGCCTGCGCGCTCATATAGAGAGCCGCGTGCGCCGCTACGTCAGCTCGAACGTGGTTGCCCGGGCCCCGGGAGCAAGCCCCGGCGGAAATTCAGTTCTCTACACCGCGCATTACGACCACCTCGGCATCGACCCAGACGCGAAGGGAGACAACATTTACAACGGCGCTGCGGATAACGGCACTGGCTGCGGCATTCTGCTGGAGTTGGCGCGTGCCTTCGCGCAATCCACGCGGCCGCCGCCTCACGATGTCTTCTTTGCCGCCGTCACCGCGGAGGAGCAGGGTTTGCTCGGCTCGCAATTTCTTGGCATGCATCCGCCGGTCCCCGCACACCAGATTGCGCTCGATCTCAACTACGACATGCTGCTACCCGTTGGTGTGCCGCGGTCGGCTGACTTGAATGGGGCCGAGCGCATCGATTTCTGGCCCACTGTGCAGACGGTCGCCAAGGCATTCGATATTCAGCTTCTGCCCGATCCGACGCCGATGGCTGGTCACTACTACCGCAGCGATCACTTCTCGCTGGCGCGCGTTGGCGTCCCGGCGTTTTCGGTCGATCAGGGCGAGCTCTACGAAGGCCATGACGAGGCATGGGGCCACGCGCAAAGCGAGGACTTCGTCGCGCACCACTACCACCAGCCCAGCGATGAGTATCGTGCCGACTGGGATTTTCGTGGCAACGCCAAGATGGCGCGGTTCGGATTCGTTCTCGGTTGGCTCGCCGCAGAACAGGCGAAGCCTGTCGAGTGGCTTCCGGGCGATGAATTCGAGGCACCGCGGAAGGTGAGCGAGGCGAAGTAGCTGGCGTAGCGGTGGATCCGCGCGAAGCGCCATTCGCCGGACGTTTCGCCGGATGGGCAGTGCCGCTGGATGCGCAGTCAGTTAGTAATAATCCGCGCAGCTAAGAAAATACCCGCACTGGGTACAAACCAGCTTGCAGCGATGCCCGGTGAGGCGGTGCGAACACGTGGGGCACACCTGGCTATGATGCTCGATGGGGCGTTCAGCTCCCGCATCGCAAGTCGCACCGCTTTGTGAAAAATTGCGCGCAAAATCCCCATCAAGGGCGAGGGGCCTGTGTGGAAGCATGGGTCAGAGATTACCATTAGAGAGTAGGCAGCCCGCCAGCGGCATTGCGGCAGGTGCCTGAAGGATCAACTCTCTGCGCCGCCAGCGATTCTCCAAGGGCGACGCATCAATCACCCCCACAAACACCGGATTCCGGAACCCCAAGGAGGGTCTATGGCAAGCAAGGCAAGTGCGGTTTGGACTGGCTCGTTGAAAGAAGGCAAGGGCACCATCTCTACGGCGACAGGCGTGTTGAACAACGCCAACTATTCGTTCGCTACGCGGTTTGAAGGCGCAACCAGTGGCACCACTCCCGAAGAGCTCATCGCAGCGGCCCATGCGAGCTGCTTCTCCATGGCGCTGGGTGCGCAGCTCGGCGGCGCGGGCCTCACACCGACCAAGATAGAAACCCATGCCGCTGTAACGCTGGCCAAGGTGGGCGACGGCTTCTCCATCACCAAGATTGCCCTCACCACAACCGCCAGCGTGCCCGGCGCGTCCAAGGAAGCCTTCGACAAGGCCGCAGCCGACGCCAAAGGCGGCTGCCCGATCTCGAAGCTCTTCGCCAACAACACCGAGATCACCCTCGACGCCAAGCTGGTCTAGGCGCGGCGCTCAGTTGTCCTCGCTTTCGGCCTAATCGCCCCATCCTCGCCGCAGTCCTTGAGCGGCGGGATGGGGCGCATTTTTGCAGCGCGCGAATCGCCCACTCCCAACTCATGACTTGCGCGGCACGCTGGCCTATGGGAAATTAGTTGCACCTCGCCGAGTCGCTTGTTTGTTCCTGCGAGGTTCTCACTGCCATGAAGCAATACAAATTCAAAGCCACCATTCAGCCTGGCATCGGCGGCGGTGCCGGCGTCGTTTTTCCCTTCGATGTCGAAAAGGAATTCGCCACGCGAGGAAAAGTGCCCGTGAAGGCGACCATTGACGACATCCCTTACACGGGCTCACTCATCAAGTGCGGGCCTGGGAACCACATGCTCGGCGTGCTCAAGAGCATTCGTGAACAAATCGGCAAAGGCCCCGGCGACATTGTAGCCGTCGTCCTGGAGCGCGATGAATCCGTTCGCACTGTCGAGATTCCTCCCGAGCTTGCGAAACTCCTCAGGAGAGAACAACTGTTGCCGGTCTTCGAAAAGCTCAGCTACACGCATCGCAAGGAATACTGCCGCTGGATCACGGAAGCCAAGAAAGAAGAGACCCGTCAAACGCGCGTCGCGAAGGCCGTAGAAATGCTTCGCACCGGTGTCAAAGCCCCCGGCTAGATCCTGATTTGCGCACGTTGTTCCCACCCGCCATCCTATTTTGGCGCTCCGCTACAAGCCGCGCCGAGGGCGGGCGGATGAGCTGGCGGGATGGCATGAGCAATTCTGCACATCCACGCACAATATATTTCAATTTCGTTCTATTCAACCTTGACATTCGCCCCATCCCCGCGAAACCCTCAAGTGCGCGTCCCCACTGCAAGATGCAACGCAGCGGCTCTGCTCGCAGCAAACCTTTGTATCCTGGGAGGGAATCCGGTGCAACACATTTTCCACGATCTGAATCACCTCGCGATTATCGTCTCCGCGGTCATTCTCTGGCTTCTTGGCGCCGTGTGGTATTCGCCCGCGCTCTTCGCCAAGCCCTGGATGGCCATCATCGGCCTCAAGAAGGACGCGACCAAGGGCAACTCCATGATCGCCGGCATGATCGCATCCTTCATTTGCGATTTGATCCTGGCCTTCATCCTCGCGCACATCGTCATCTGGACTCAAGCCGCTACGTTTGGCTGGGGCGCTCTGGTCGGATTCATCGTGTGGGTCGGCTTCATCGCCGCGCCCAACCTGCCGCAGGGCATCTATGAGGGCCGCCCGTTCAAGCTTTTCGCCATCAATTCCGGCTACTGGCTTGTGGGATTGCTGATTATCGGCGGTGTCCTCGCAGTCTGGCGCTAGCCATCAAAAATGGGTGCCCGATCCTAAGCTATTCCGCGGCGGCGGCGTTTGGTTACCGCACTAAAATCGAGTCATGCCTAAGACCGTCATCGCAACTCCTGCCGCCCCCGCCGCCATCGGCCCGTATTCTCAGGCCATCCGGACGGGCAATCTTCTTTTCACCGCCGGACAAATTGCGCTGGATCCTGCCACCGGGCAGCTCGTTCCCGGTGGCATCGCCGAGCAGACAACACGCGTGATCGAGAATCTGAAAGCCATTCTCGAAGCGGCGGGCAGCAGCCTCGAGAAGGCCGTCAAGACCACCGTTTATCTCAAGAATTTCGACGATTTCGCGGCCATGAACATGGTCTATGGCAAGTACCTGTCCCCGGAAGGCGTGGCGCCGCCCGCCCGAACCACCATTGAAGCCGCCCGCCTCCCCAAAGACGCCCTTGTGGAGATAGACTTGATTGCCGAAGTCTGACCCGGCCCATGCGCGCTGTATCTTCCCCGCGGCCCAGCGCATCTAACCACCCGCTGCTACGCATTTGGAGGCCCAACATGAGCGAAGTTCAAGACACCACCCAGGCACCCGAAAAAATCACCCGCACCGATGCGGAATGGCGCGCCACTCTGACACCCGAGCAGTATCGAGTGCTGCGCGAAAAGGGCACCGAGCGTCCGTTTACCGGCCTGTTGACTGAGAACCACGAGACCGGCAACTACCACTGCGCAGGCTGCGGCGAGTTGCTGTTTCTCTCGGGAGCGAAGTTCGATTCGGGCTGCGGATGGCCAAGCTTCATGATTCCCGCCGGCTCCACGGCCGTGCACGAGCACGAGGACCTCAGCTACGGCATGCGCCGCGTCGAGGTCACTTGCGCCCGCTGCGGTGGCCATCTCGGCCACGTCTTCCCCGACGGCCCCCGCCCCACCGGCCTGCGCTATTGCATCAACTCCGCGTCGCTTTCCTTCACCAAGGCGGAGTAATCCGCCCGCAAAACGCGACTTGTGTAGTGTGTATGCGGTGTGTACGATTGACTGAGTGCAAGAAAGCGGCGGAAGGATGGACAGCCGTGAAATCATCAAGAAGCTGAAAGCAGACGGATGGTTTGAGGTTGCTCAGGTCGGGAGCCACAAGCAGCTCAAGCATGCGATCAAAGCGGGTCGTGTCACGGTTCCATCGCCACGCAAAGAAATCCCGATGGGGACTCTTCGCTCCATCGAAAAGCAAGCGGGCATCAAGCTCAGGTAGGGACAGATGGAATACATCGCTTATCTTCACAAAGACAGAGAGTCAGACTACGGGGTTAGCTTTCCCGATTTTCCTGGTTGCGTCACGGCAGGTTCCACTCTTGAAGAAGCGCGCCGCATGGCGACCGAAGCGCTCGCCTTCCACGTCGCGGGCATGCGAAATGACGGAGACCTGGTTCCAGAGCCCTCCACGCTCGATGACCTGCGCAACGATCCGGCGTTGAAGACTGCGGTCGCCTTCCTGGTGACGGTCGCGCAGCCGGAAAAGACGGTTCGATTTAACGTCACCGCGCGTGCAAGCCAACTTTCCGAGATCGACAATCGCGCTCGAGCCGCGAAGCTCACACGTTCCGCATATATCGTTCATAGTGCTCTGAGCAGAAAGAAAACTGCAGTTGTCCAAATTTCGCAGGTCGCTCGCAGATCCCATCGGCGCGAAAAGTCGGCCTAATATCGTGCCTCCCTTCACCACGCAACAAACCCCACCTCTCCAGGTGGAGTTTGTCCCTTCAGCAACCCGTTTCTGCGAACCCAGCTCCCCTCGCCGCGCCCTCTACGGCGTCTGACACGGAGTAAAGGGTGCAGTCAACCGAGTCGGATCTGGGAAACTGTAGTCCCCGTCAATGGCGTTCGACGGGCTTATCCCTTCGAACCACTGCAGCAGGCCGAGTGATTTTCAGGCCCCTGAATGAGAGCCACAAACCTTCAGGGGGCTTCAGCCACGGACCAACGGAATGAGCTCATTTTCCCGCACAACAAAACCCCGCCAACCTGCAACGGGGTTCTTGGTGGATGAATGACTTCACGGCAAATGATGCGGAGGTCGGGTTCAACTTCAGATCCGGACCCCCGACCGCTGTCTCTCAGGCCTTCGCGATCTTCCCGGCCTTGATGCAGCTCGTGCACACGCGAATCCGCTTCGGTGCGCCGTTCACAAGAGCCTTGACCGCTTGCAGATTCACGTTCCACCGGCGCCGCGTCACATTGTGCGCGTGCGAAATGTTATTGCCAAACTGCGGCCCTTTGCCGCAAATGTCGCATACCTGTGCCATCGTCCCACTCCAAAATTCGTTGGTATTTCGTGCCGACTTTGCCGTTCCCGGCGCATTCTGCGCCGCGCCCAAGCCCTCAGGCGCCAGAACCGCCGGCACGCACAAGAGAGCGTCCCCTGTCGGCTTCCCGAACTCTCAGTATATCGTGAACCAGCCTCCCAGCCAAGGCGAGCATCGACTTCACTCCGCAACTTGATGTCAAACAGGACATTCCAAGCCGGAACCCCGACGGATGCAACGAAAGTGTGAGCGCTTAGCCCGTTTGTGTAATGCCTTTCGGGTGTTACCTCCGCCTAAACTGCGCATGGGAGAATTCGATGAACGATAAGCTGCATGAACCGGTCTATCGCGCCGCAATCGACATGGCCCGCGCGGACCTCCGTGAGATTGCTGAATTGATCGACCAACTACGTGCCCGCCAGGAGCAGCTCTGCTCCGCGGTGGAGGCGCTGGAACTGGTCGTCGGCTCCGTCGATCAGCCCGCCGTAGTCCGCCCGGCCACAACGCCCGTCTACGACATCAGCGGTAGAAACTCCCAATCGGCCCAAAGCCCGCAGCGCGTGATCGATCCCAAAGTGCTTAACTCGATCGAACCCCACATTAAAGACGCCTTGAGAGTCCAGGCGCTGGCGTAAGCCGCAATTTCCCAAAGTTGAAAAGGCAGCTCAAAAGACGCGGACAGGAAACCGCGCCTGATCTATCCCACCGCGCCCTCTTCAGCCCGTCATCGTTCCTTTCCTCTGTATTTTCGCAGCCGTGATCAAGCCGGCACATCGCCGCGACCGCAAAGCCGCCCATTGGGGGCCAGGCTGTTCACGTGAACGCAGGCCAGAATTCCGTCACTCTCGACTTACGCAATGGCACGCCCGTGAATTAGGCTTTTTGGATTGCGGGTCGCATGAGCTGTACTCATGCTTGCCGAAACGTGAACTTTCCGCGCCACGGCGCACGCAGGCCCCGTCGCAATCCGAGATTGGAGAACCTGATGAGAACACGCTTGACTGTTTTGGTGCTGGTCTTTTCCGCTGGATGTGCGCTGGCCCAGAAAGCGCAACAGCCGATTCAACTGCAGCACATCGATGTGACGCGCGTCGATTCGGCGGTCAATCCTTGCGAGAATTTCTATCAGTACGCCTGCTCCAAACTCAATGCCGCGAATCCGATTCCGCCCGACCAGAGGATGTGGGGAGTCGCCGGAATTTTATCGGAATGGAATCGCGAGATCCTGCGGACGATTCTGGAGAAGAACGAAGCCCCGAGCGCGCAGCGCACATCGAATGAGCAAAAGATTGGCGACTTTTATGCCAGTTGCATGAACCAGGCAAGTGCAAAGGCGAATGATCTGTCGGCCGTCAAGCCGCTGCTGGGGCGCATTGAATCTTTGCGTGACAAGAGCGAAATCGCCGGTGTCCTGGCGATGATACATAGCTCTTTCGGCGCGGCGTGGCAGGGAGATGAGAATCAAACCGCGGTGGCGTTGCTGGGATTTGGGCCGCTGGCCGATTACAACGATGTGAGCCGGGTTGTTGCCGGCGTCGACCAGGGCGGACTTGGTATGCCCAGCAGGGATTTTTACCTGAGCGACGACGCTAGGACAAAGGCGATTCGCGAAAAGTACAAAGAGTTTCTGACCACCCTGCTCAAGCAGAGCGGGACTGGGGAGGGGGAGGCCGCACGAGACGCAGCGACAATCTTGCGTGTTGAAACGGCCCTGGCGCAGGCGCAGATGGACAACGTGACGCGCCGCGATCCGAATAAAGTGAACAATCGCTATACGCTCGTTCAGCTCAAAGCGCTGACACCGGCCTTCGATTGGGATAGCTATTTGAGCGCCATCGACGCACCGGCGGTGCCGCTCTACGAAGTGTATGCGCCCGACTTCTTTCGCGCAGTGAACAAGCTGCTAGTCGACGAGGATCTCGCTACCTGGAAGGTTTATCTGCGTGCCCATCTACTTATGTCCGCAACACCATATCTCGGGAGCGAGTGGCGCGACGCTGAATTCGCGATCGAACGAGTATTTACGGGCCAGGCGCAGCAGCCGCCGGATTGGCGCCGGTGCACGGCAGCGGTCGACGGCGGCGTGGGTGAGGCGCTCGGGCAGGTTTATGTTGCACAGGTTTTCCCTCCGGAGAGCAAGGCTCGAGCGTTAAAGATGGTGCACGACATCGAAGACGCAATGGGGCGCGACATCAACTCCGTAACCTGGATGCAACCAGCGACCAAGAAAGAGGCTCTACTGAAACTTGCCGCGGTGATCAATAAGATCGGCTACCCAGACAAATGGATCGACTACAGCACACTCACGATTACGCGCGATAGTTTTCCGGTGAATATTGAAAGATCAACTCAGTTCGAGCTGCGGCGCCAGCTCTCATTCATTGGCAAACCGCTGGATCGCACGCAGTGGTTTATGACACCGCCGACTGTCAACGCGTATGAAGATCCGCAAAGTAACACGATCAATTTCCCGGCGGGGATTCTGCAGCCCGTTTTCTTCGACTCAAAAGAAGATGATGTCGTGAACTACGGCGCGGAAGGGGCTGTGGTGGGTCACGAATTGACGCACGGATTCGACGACCAGGGCCGCAAGTTCGACCTGAAGGGAAATTTGCGCGACTGGTGGACGCCCGAAGACGCGAAAGCGTATGACGAGCGGGGCGCCTGCGTCGCCAACGAATACACCGTCGACGTCCCAGGCGTTCCGGGGGCGAAGCAGAACGGAAAACTCACACAAGGCGAAGACACCGCGGACAACGGCGGCATCTACCTCGCGCTGTCTGCCTTGACTGCGGATCTAAAGACAGAAGGCAAGACGTTAGAAGACAAAGACGAGCATGGTCTCACCAATCTGCAGCGGTTCTTTATCGCTTACGGGACTTCATGGTGCGATACGTTCCGTCCGGAATTGATGCAGACCCTGGTGAAGATCGATCCACACTCGATGCCGGTGCTTCGCGTCAACAATGTTCTGGCAAACATGCCGGAGTTCCAGCAGGCCTTCAGTTGCAAAGCCGGCCAGCCGATGGTGCATGAGGCGCGCTGCCGCGTCTGGTGAAGAGCTAAAGATTTCAGCAGATCGCATTTTTAGCGGCACGCAGAAAAAAGGAGCCCCCATCCCTTGCGGGATGGGGGTGAAAAGGAAGGACTACAGTCACGGGAATTGAATACGGGATTGGCCGGCGACAAGTTCCTTTCCTCCGGCGCTCAATTCAAGAATAAAGGTTGCCCGCGCAGCCGATGCGCACTTACTCGCCGGAGCCGGTTGCGCCCCCGATTACGAGGCTGAGGTTGTCGAGTTGAATTGTTTCCAAAACTTCGACGCCGCCGACAGTGTTCGTGAGCACCGCAACGTGGCCGTTCTTTGCGTCAATCAGTTTTGCCGGAACCGTCACGGAAGCTCTGCCCTTTTCCGCAATGGTGACCTGGGCGTTCGATCCGCTAGCGGTCCAAGTCACTTTGTAATCGCCGGCAGGAAGTTGCGTCGATCCAACCCTTATCGCGTCGGTAAAGGTTACGTTCTGTGAATTCTTGGCGGCGAAAGCTGGAACGGACAGCGATGCAATTAGGAGTGCGAACCCAAAAAAGCGCTTCATGTGTGTCTCCTCGAATGCCTCAATTTTCAACATTGGCTGCTTGAGGCATTAGGGAGATTACACACGGTTGTCCAGTATTTGAAGCTTAAGAAATCTTAAGGGCTTCGAGCTTGATTATTCTTGTGCAGTAACTTGTGCAAATGCAACGCCTGGCTGCACCGCAAGCGGAATAATAATTCGCACGCGCAAACCGGGAGATGCGTTTTCCGCAACGATGGTGCCGTGATGCAGTTGAACGGCGCGCTTCGCAATCGACAACCCCATCCCCGATCCGCCGCCATTGGTATCGCGCGCATCTTCCACGCGAAAGAATGGATCGAAGATCCGCTTGACTGCATCTTCGGGAACGCCGGGCCCAAAGTCGCGCACTGTAATCGTCGCTTCACGCTCATTTTCTGCAACGGTCAGCTGAATGGCCGATCGCTTGGGTGAATAGCGAATGCCGTTGCGCAGCACGTTTTCAATCGCACGTCGCAGCAGTTCGTGGCTGCCCAGCACTTCGCCTGTGAGCTTTCCGCCTACGTCGATGCTGCAATCGCGAAACTGCGCTTCCAACGCGCAATCGCGTACGACTTCATCGATGATCTCTCCGGCGCGCACGATTCCTGTATCCTGCACCGCCGGGTCGCCTTCAATAAACGTAATCTCTACGATGTCGGCCACGAGAGATGTAATGCGGTCCACATCGCGCTCGATTCGATCCAAGGCGGTTTTGTTGTCCTGCGAAGTTCGGGCCAGCTTGACTGCGAATTTCAATCGTGCGAGGGGCGATCGCAACTCATGCGAGATGTCGCCCAACAGGCGTCGCTCACTCACGATCAGGCGCTCGAGTCGTTCAGCCATTTGATTGAAGGACCGCCCTAACTGGCCGATCTCGTCGGTGCGCTTCGTGTGCACGCGCGCCGTCAAATCGCCTTGCCCAAATTGTCCAATGGTCGCGGCGATGCGCCGAATAGGAGACACCACGCCAACAGACGCTAGCCAGCACAGAACGCCCGCCACACCGATCACGAGGAAGTAATAGGGGAGAAACGTCCAGATATGAGGAGGGCCCAGTTGACCTTCGGCAGTGAACCAGTACTGTGCGTCGTCGGATCTATGCGCGAGGGTCCAACGCCCATGGGCGCGCACACGCAACCTGTCCGCCGGAGGTGCGGGAAGCATCCACGCCCGATTCGCGCCCGTGACAAGGTCCGCTCCTTTCGCATCGAGCAGATAATGCGATCCGCCGAAGATGCGGTCGAGGCTTGCGAGGTAGTCTCTCAGGCCCGGCTGTCCCCGATGCTGAAGCGCAGTGCGCGCGCTTTCCAGTTGCAGTTCGTCGAACTTGTTAAAGGTCGGTTCGATCTCGATCCGTTGCATTCGATCGGCGATCAGGTGAAACGCGAGGAACGACAGCGACAGGATGCCCACCATCGCCAGAAGCACGCCGACGTAGAGAGAAATGGTGGGAAGTGTTTTAAGACGTTCCGGTAAAGACATACCCAACTCCCCGTATGGTGCGGATCAGGTTCCGTCCGCCTTCCAGTTTCTTTCGGAGATGACTAATGTGCACATCGAGAAAGCGATCATAGGGTGTTGCTTCGCGCTCGAAAAGCAGAGCCGTGATCTCGTCGCGTGAAACTACCTGGCCCGCGGAGCGTATGAGCAGTTCCAGAAGGTCGAATTCCATCGCGGTCAAGTCCACGGGCGCACCTGCGCTCCATACTTCACGTGTCGACGCATTTACAGAGATGTTGCCGAAGGTGACGGTGGCATCACTCTGCAAGCTGGGGCCCTGGGTGCGGCGCAGCACCGCGCGAATGCGCGCCAGGAGTTCATCCGGATCAAATGGCTTGGGCAGATAATCGTCCGCACCGCTATTCAGGCCGAGTATGCGGTCCTGCTGTTGGACGCGGGCCGTCAACATAATGACTGGCAGATTCTTCTTTCGCCTGATCTGTTCGAGCACAGAAAACCCGTCCAGCCCCGGCAGCATCACGTCCAGGATCATCAGGTCATATCCGCCGCGCAGCGCACTAGCCAGTCCCTCGCGCCCGTTGTAGGCGGTGTCAAGCTTGTGGCCTGACTCGGCAAAGAACTCGCGCATCATTCCGCACAGCTCCGCATCGTCGTCCACCAGCAATAACGACAGGTGTTTCTGCCGCTCTTCGATCTCGATCTCGACTGCTGACACGTCTGCTCCCACGGCTTTTAAGTCTCGCACAAACGAGGGGCCATGCGCGTCGCTTAACAATTCTTAACGCATGGCCGGATTGTCCGGTGAGATTCTAATTTCTTGCCTTCCGGAGGAAGAGCCGTTGGTGTTTCCAGCTTCTGACCCCGTGAGCGGAATTTCGGGAGCACTCCCGAAACTGTGGCGTCCGAAAGGCTGAGCGCGCCGCGATCGAGAGAGGTCTGATATCGGTGCTGAGTGCAGGCAGGTTCGGCCGTTTTCCAGAAGAGTGACATTCCCGGTATTTCATCCGAGACGACAGCATAAGTGATGTGCGATAATCGCTCGCCTATGCGAAAAGAGCACCAAGGCGGGATCGGGTGGCTGCGACGAACGGACGGGGAGCACCAGCTCTTCCCGCGCGACGACGACAAAGAGACGGAGGTCATTGTTCCAACCAGTGCGGGCTTTGACCGATTCCAGGGGGACCCGGATTTCGTCTTGTCCCTCGCTCGAGGGCTTCGGATCATTGAGGCATTTGAAGGGAGCCCCGGAGGCCGCAGCGTTGCCGATGTCGCGCGTCATACGGGCCTTTCCCGCGCCGCAGTCCGGCGATCCTTCATGACGCTGCAGGTGCTTGGCTATGCCGAATCGCATGGTCCGACTTATCGCCTCACCACGCGAGTGCTGCGGCTTGGATTCTCCTACCTATCCTCGGCTTCGTTGCCATCACTTGCCCAGCCAGTGCTGGAGCGGATCACAGAATCGCTCCACGAGTCGAGTTCGTTGTGCGTTTTGGAAGGCGACGAGATTGTCTATATCGCCCGATCGGCGGCGAAGCGGATTATGTCGGTGGGCTTATCTGTCGGAAGCCGCCTACCCGCGTACTGCACGTCCATGGGGCGAATCCTGCTTGCCGCAATGACGGATGAGCAGCTGAGTGTCCAGCTCAAAAGGACGAATGCGAAAGCATTGACCCCCAAAACAATCACGGATAAGAGAGTGCTGCGCGAGATCGTTATGAATGTCCGCTCCGAAGGTTTTGCCATGACCGACGAGGAACTGGAACTTGGCCTGCGCTCAATTGCCGTGCCAGTAAAGACACGCAACGGCCGTGTGATTGCATCGATGAACATCGGCGTGCATGCGGCGCGTGTTTCGGCTGCCGAGATGATCCACCGCTTCCTTCCGGTTTTGCATGAGAACGCGCGGGCCCTGGGCCAACTGCTCGCCTGAGGGAGGCCCGAAAACAAATCCGAGGCCCCTTGTCTGTTGTTCCGGGCTCGGCAGATGGCAACTTCGATATGTGCGAATATCGCCCACCTTGCTTGAAGTCCGCCCGTATGGTCTGATGAATCAGGTCCGGCGGTCCGCAAAACTTCATGGCACAGTGGCTGTCTCTCTCCGAAGCAATCTCTTCCATCGTGCACGACGGCGATTGTGTCGCTCTCGAGGGATTTACGCATCTCATTCCGTTCGCCGCGGGGCACGAAGTCATTCGCCAGGGCCGCCACAATCTCTCACTGATTCGCATGACGCCCGACCTGATCTACGACCAAATGATCGGCGCGGGGTGCGCATCGAAGCTGACGTTTTCGTGGGGCGGCAATCCCGGCATCGGCTCGCTTCACAGGTTTCGAGACGCGGTGGAACATGGCTGGCCCGCACCCTTGCAGCTCGAGGAGCGCAGCCACAGCGACCTGGCAAACGCCTACGTGGCGGGAGCGGCGAATCTTCCATTCACTGTACTGCGCGGCTATGCCGGCTCCGATTTGCCGCGCGTCAGCAGCCACATCCGCACGATTACGTGTCCATTCACAGGAGAGGAATTGGCAGCGACGCCCGCGGTCCGTCCCGATGTTTCGATCATTCATGCACAGAAGGCTGACCACAAGGGCAATGTTCTTTTGTGGGGAATTCTCGGCGTGCAGAAAGAAGCTGTCCTCGCTGCGAAGCGTTCAATCGTGACCGTAGAAGAATGCGTCGAATCTCTGGAGGCTCCTCCGAATGCGTGCGTGCTTCCGAATTGGGTTGTCGACGCGGTTTGTTTGGTCCCGAAGGGCGCGACGCCCTCCTATGCGCATGGATACTATGAGCGCGACAATGCCTTTTACAGGCGCTGGGACGCGATTTCCCGGGATCGCGGAGTTTTTCAGACGTGGTTGAAAGATCACGTGCTCGACACCGATGATTTTTCCGAATTCCTGCGCGTTCTTGGCGAGTCGGGCAAGCAGGTGCAGACGGCATGAGCAATTTGGCCTATACAAGCGATGAAATGATGACTGTTGCCGCGGCGCGGATGCTGCAGGACAGACAGATTTGTTTCGTTGGCATTGGCCTGCCTTCGACAGCAGCGAACTTGGCGAGGCTCACCCACGCGCCGGAGGTAGTGCTGATTTACGAATCGGGGCCGATCGGCGCGAAACCGCCGGTCCTGCCGCTGTCCATTGGTGACGGGAACCTGGCCGAAACCGCGGACACAGTTGTGTCGACGCCGGAGATCTTTCGTTATTGGCTGCAGGGCGGACGGGTCGACGTGGGCTTCCTGGGGGCGGCGCAACTGGATCGCTTCGCCAACATCAATACGACGGTTGTCGGGGATTACCTCAAGCCGAAGGTCCGCTTGCCGGGCGCTGGTGGGGCGCCTGAGATATGCGCCCTCGCGAAAGAAGTGTTGATCGTCGTGAAGCAAACGGAGCGCACTTTCGTCGAGAAAGTTGACTTCATCACTTCGGCTGGTTTCCTATCTGGTGGCGATGCGCGCCAACGCGCAGGCATTCGCGGACACGGCCCTACGGCTGTGATCACGGATCTCTGCATTCTGCGACCGGAACCGGGATCGAATGAGCTGACCGTTCACAGCGTTCATCCCGGCGTCTCGCACGAGATGATTCGAAAAGAAACGGGTTGGGCAATCCGCTTTTCCGATCGCTGCGAAGAAACGGCCGAACCCACGCTTCAGGAACTCGAAGTGCTGCGCGATCTGCAAATGCGCTCAGCGGTTGCCCACGGCGGCGCAGAGAGTGCGGCATGACTGCGGTCTTCCTGTGCGACGCAGTTCGCACGCCAATCGGGCGGTATGGAAAAGGATTGTCCGGCGTCCGTGCCGATGACCTGGCTGCACTTCCAATCCGTGCTCTCATCGAGCGCAATTCCGGCGCCGACTGGGCGCAGCTCGATGACGTTGTGCTAGGTTGTGCGAACCAGGCGGGAGAAGACAACCGCAACGTAGCGCGCATGGCCCTGTTGTTGGCTGGATTGCCGGAGACGGTTCCAGGCGTCACCGTAAATCGTTTGTGCGGTTCGGGGCTCGATGCCGTCGGCACAGCTGCGCGTGCCATTGCAGCCGGTGCAATTGACTTCGCTATTGCGGGCGGCGTAGAGTCCATGTCCCGCGCGCCCTTCGTGATGGCCAAGGCTGAAGCGGCTTTTCAACGGGCGGCCGCGATCCACGACACGACGATTGGCTGGCGAATGATCAATCCCATCATGAAGACGCGCTTTGGTGTGGACAGCATGCCGGAGACAGGAGACAACGTCGCGAGAGATTTTTCGGTAGAGCGAGAAGCACAGGATGCCTTTGCTTACCGAAGTCAGATGCGCGCTACGAAGGCTGCTGCGGAGGGATTCTTCGCAGAAGAAATTGTGCCGGTCGAAGTGAATATGGGTAAGGAGACCGTTTTGGTTTCTAAAGACGAGCACCCGAGGCCCGACGTAACGTTGGAGTCACTGGCAAAGTTGGAACCCCTTTATCCCGGAGGAACGGTGACCGCCGGCAATGCCTCGGGCATCAACGACGGCGCGGCGGCAATAATTCTCGCATCAGAAAATGCTGTAAAACGCCATCGTCTGAAGCCACGAGCGCGCATCCTGGGCATGGCCATCGCAGGCGTTGCGCCGCGCGTCATGGGAATTGGTCCGGTGCCGGCTACGGAGAAGCTGCTCGAGAAACTAAAACTCAAAATCGGCGACTTCGACTGGATCGAGCTCAATGAAGCTTTTGCCAGTCAGGCGCTCGCGTGTCTGCACCAATTCGGGCTTGCAGACGATGCGGAGCACGTGAACAGCATGGGCGGTGCGATTGCTCTTGGTCATCCGCTCGGAATGAGCGGGGCGCGACTGGCTCTGACGGCAGCACACCAATTGGAGAAATTCGGTGGATCGCGCGCGCTGGCAACCATGTGCATCGGCGTGGGGCAGGGGATTGCCTTGGCGATGGAACGCGTTTAGGAGTTCAGAGAAATGGCTCAGCCTTCAATTGTGCAATTGCCGCCGCCAGGGACACAGCCGGACTTTCACCATCCGCCCTATGTGTCTTCCATCGCGCGGTCTCCGCGCCAGCCGCTTGCGATGCTGCCCTACACAATCTCCGAACGAACTGGCCCAGTGTTTGGTCCCGGAATTATTCATCCGCAAGACAACGACCTGACCGCGCAACATCGAGAAGAACCGATCGGCGAGCGCATCCTGGTTCACGGCCGTGTCCTTGATGAAGACGGCAGGCCCGTGCGCGGCGCGCTGGTTGAAGTGTGGCAAGCCAATGCGGCCGGTCGCTATCATCATCGAGTAGACCAGCATCATGCACCGCTCGACGTGAATTTCACCGGCTTCGGCCGAATGATGACCGACGACGAGGGCTGCTACCGATTCAAGACCATCAAGCCCGGAGCGTATCCGTGGGGCAATCATGCCAATGCGTGGCGCCCGGCTCATATTCATTTCTCACTCTTCGGCGCGGGCATACTCTCGCGGCTGGTCACGCAGATGTACTTTCCAGGCGATCCGCTGCAACCGCTCGATCCGATCTTTAACAGCATTGCCGACGAGAAGGCGCGCAGCCGTTTGGTTTCACACTTCGACCTCGCGGCAACGGAGCCAAATTATGCGCTGGCTTTCAATTTTGACATTGTGCTGCGTGGATCGGACGACACCCCATTTGAGGCGGTGAAGCAATGAAGCTGGTAGCGACCGGCTCGCAAACGGTGGGCCCATTTTTCAGCATCGGGTTCGGCCATCTTTGTTCGGTGACGGCTGCGGTCGAAGCCAGGCCCGTTACAGTGCACGGCAAAGTAATAGACGGAGATGGGGAGCCAGTGCCTGACGCCGTTCTCGAGCTATGGCAGGCGGACCCACTCGGCAACTACCCGACGGGGAGCGCAAACGCATCCGGCTACGCTGCAGGATTCGCGCGCATTGCGACCGACGACAAAGGCTCTTTCAGTTTCACCACTTGTCGGCCGGGTGCTGTGGCATTCGACGGCATCCAAAAGCAGGCTCCACATCTTGTGGTGCTGGTGTTTGCCCGCGGTCTGCTGCGCCATTTGATCACGCGCATGTATTTTCCAGATGAGGCTGGGAACACAACTGACCCGCTCCTGCTGTCGTTGCCCGACGACCGCCGGCCTACTCTAATCGCGCGACGCGCAACGGATTCAGCAGATACTCTGCAGTGGGATGTTGTTTTGCAAGGAGAGAATGAGACCGTCTTCTTCGCATGGTAGAAGGTGAGCCTCCACAGCATGCACGCGCAAACATCGAGTTCGCAGTTCTCCACGCCGGCAATGGATGAAGTTTTTTCCTTGTCGCGCCAATTGGAGTACATGACGCGGTTCGAGTGGGCGTTGCTGTTCTCGCTCGAGGCCAACGGCATTGCCAGTTCCGGCGCTGCGAGTGCCATGGAGCCGCTGCTCGGTGCAAAGTTTGTCGACCCGTTTTCACTCGTTGAAGAGGAACGGCTGGCGGGTAACCTTGCAATTCCGTTTGTTCGCGCGCTTACCGGGGCTGTCCGCCTTCACGACGAAGAGGCGGCACGGTATGTTCACCTGGGAGCGACCAGCCAGGACGTACTCGACACGGCGCTGGTGCTGCAGATGCACGATGGATTGGCACTGATCCGATCGGATTTGCAAAAACTCGAAGGATCCCTTGCGCATCTGGCTCGCGAGCACGCTGGGACAATTCTTTCTGGCCGGACCTGGCTTCAGGATGGACCGCCAGTCACGTTGGGGTTGAAAATTGCTGGATTGCTAGCCGCTCTTCGCCGCCACCAGGAACGACTGGAAACGGCAGGCACTCGCGCGGTCGTACTGCAGTTTGGTGGCGCGGTCGGTACTCTTGCGGCGCTTGGCGACAAGGGGACGGCCGTGTCTGCTGTTTTGGCGCAGAAGCTCGAATTGGCAGAACCTCTTCTTCCCTGGCATACGCAACGCGACAACCTCGTTGAAATCGCCACATGCCTTGGCCTGCTCGTGGGTACGCTGGGCAAGATGGCAAGAGATGTTTCATTGCTGATGCAGACCGAAGTCGGCGAAGTTTCTGAACCAGCCGCGGAAGGGCGCGGGGTCTCGTCCACCATGCCCCACAAGCGCAATCCGGTCGCGTCGGCGGCGATTCTTGCCGTCGCTGCGCGCGTTCCGGCACTGGTTTCGACGCTGCTGCATGCGATGATTCAGGAGCATGAACGGGGGCTCGGCGGCTGGCAAGCAGAGTGGGAGACATTGCCGGAGATTTTTCGCCTTGCCGCAGCGGCGATTTCCCGTGCGAACGAGATAGCCGACGGTCTCGAAGTGGATCGAGACCGCATGAAGGCAAATCTCGAGGCCACCAACGGCTTGGTCTTGACCGAAGCAGTGAGCGTAGCTCTTGCAGAATTCGTGGGTCGCGCGCAAGCTCACGATTTGATGGAGCACGCCGCAAAGAAAGCCATCCAGTCGAAGAGGCGCTTGCGCGAAGTTTTATTGGAAATGCCCGAGATTCGGAAGCACCTTACGGATTCCGGGGTGGATCGTTTGCTCGATGCACAGAACTACCTCGGCAGTACCCAGGAATTCATCGAGCGGGTTATTGGAGGCGCCGATCCTTTCCACTAGATCCGAGAATTTGTTGGCGCATCTTTTCTGACATCACCGGAGCAGCCATCATGGATGAGAAGGACCGTTTCAACTCGGGGATGAAGATTCGACGACTTGTTTTGGGGGATGAACACGTGGACAGGGCCGTGGCTTCGACCACGGCTTTTAATGCCGACTTTCAGGACCTGATCACGCGCTACGCATGGGGGGAGATTTGGTCGAGACCCGGACTGCCAAGGCCGACCAGGAGCCTGATCACCATCGCGCTATTGGTTGCGCTGCAACACACCGATGAATTGCAAATGCACATGCGTGCCGCGCTCAACAACGGCGTGACCCAGGACGAAATCAAAGAGACTTTGTTACATTGCGCCATCTATTGCGGTGTTCCGGCGGCGAACCACGCCTTTCGCCTCGCGCAGGAAGTGTTTGCAGAGAAGGATGCTGCTGGATAAGCATTCGACATCGCCCTATGTCCCAATTCGAAGGCGGCCCTTTTGGGACGACTTAGGAGAATCAGAAAGGTTAGCCAGTATATTCATCTGGCAGGTACGACGTAAGTACCGTCGTCGATCCAATAATTGGTATTAACCTAACCGCAACTATCCCATCATTCATATTGATATTGACCCAGGTACACCTGAGGAATGAGTGCCGGCTCAATCAAAAAGTCGTGGACAGTCGTGCACTGTTCCGAGGAGAATGCTGGACTAAGGGAAACCCCACCCTCGAGGTCATGTCTTGAATTGTTCCTGGTGGACCTGGGCGCAACGGCGCTCACTATCCGGCATCATCGGAGTTTCGGTTGCAACCTGCGCTTTGCCTGTACTGGCGCACAGTCAGCAGCCAGCCCAACCGCCTCTCTATGGCGGAAATTCGGCAAGCGAACCGGCGCAACAACAAGGCGGTTCAGCGACGGGTGGCGTTTTTGCTCCGGTTCTCGATTCTGAAAAGCGCCCCATCACCGCGGGCGGATTCGTCAAAACGGGTCCGGTTGTCTTTCAGGATATCTCAGAGAAAGCCGGACTAACCGCGTGGACCCACAAAATGGGCACTCCGCAGAAGCCCTACATCCTGGAGACAATCGGCTCAGGCGTGGCGCTACTGGATTACGATCATGACGGCTGGCTCGACATTTACATCGTGAACGGCTCGACGCGGGACGCTCTCGATGGCAAGGAAGAACCACCCCATGCAGCACTCTTTCATAACAACCACGACGGAACATTTACCGAGGTAGCTGCGAAGGCCGGTGTGACCAATGACCGCTGGGGCTTTGGCGTGGCTGTGGGTGACTACGACAACGACGGCTGGCCCGATCTCTATGTGGCCAATTATGGAAAGAACCGTCTTTATCACAACAATCATGACGGCACATTCACGGACGTGGCCGAGAAGGCTGGCGTAACTCTCGGTAACTGGTCCACGGGGCCGAGCTTTGGCGATTACGACGGCGATGGCCGCCTCGATCTGTTCGTCCCGGGTTATGTTCACTGGGATATGAACAACCTTCCGTATGCCGGATCGAAAGCTGTCGGGTACGCCAACTGTTCTTTCCGTGGAGCGCAAACATTGTGCGGGCCGCGCGGCCTACAAGGGGAGCCCGATCATCTTTTCCATAACAACGGCGATGGCACGTTCACCGATGTGAGCGAGAAGGCGGGAGTGAGCGACAAGCGGCGCTACTATGGTTTTTCCTCGACATTTGTCGACATTGACAACGACGGAAAGGTTGACTTACTGGTCGCCGATGACTCTTCGCCAAACTATCTCTACTTGAACAAGGGCGACGGTACTTTTCAGGACGCCAGCTTCTACTCCGGATTCGCACTCAACCAGGATGCGCGTGAAACAGCCTCCATGGGACTTGCCGTGGGCGATTATGCCAACAATGGTCGACTTGATCTTTACACCACGACCTTTTCCGATGACTATAAGACGCTCTATCGAAACGACGGCGAGGGCAACTTCGTCGACATTACGCCGCAGATGGGCATCGCCGAGGCCACCTACCCATTCTTGAGTTGGGGTACTCAGTTTTTCGACTACGACAACGACGGGTGGAAAGACTTGATGTTCGTCTCCGGCCATGTGTACCCGCAAGTCGATCAGCATAACTGGGGGACGTCGTTCGCCGAGCGTCCGGTGCTCTTCCACAATCTCGATCACGGCAAGAAATTCGAAGTTATTCCGCCAGTCGAGGGGACCGGGTTGGCCGATGTGATTCCCGCGCGCGGCGCGGCTTTTGGCGACTTGTTCAATGACGGAAAAATCGATGTTGTAATCAATTGCCTGGACCATACTCCCGTGCTGTTGCGCAATGTGAACGACGATCACAACCATTGGGTGGGACTCATGCTGATCGGCGGTCCGAAAAGTCCTCGGGACGCGATTGGCTCCACGGTGTATTTGACTGCTGGAGGGCTGCGGCAGAGGGGCGATGTAATGAGCGGAGGAAGTTTCGAGTCGTCGAACGATTTTCGCCTGCACTTCGGCCTCGGACAAGCAACATCGGTGGAGAAGGTGGAGATTCGCTGGTCCGATGGAGCCAAAGAGACATACACGTTGCCGGGGGTTGACCGCTACTTCGCTATCGAAGAGGGTAAGGGGCTGGTGCCGAGCGTCTATGACGCCATTGCTGCGGAGCGCTCTGCAAACAGGAAGAGCAAATTGATTGCGGGCAAGGGAATGCAAGAATCGCCGGCAGCGAAATGAGAAGGTACCGGCGGGAGTTTGTATGAGAAAGATTGCAATCCAGATGTTTTCGGTTATCGCTTGTGCGGGATGTTTGACTGTGCCCGTGCCGGCGCAACAGCAGCAAAACGGCGCCGATCTCACTCCGCCACCTGCTTATGCGCCGCCACCCAAGGGAGCCGCACCTGCCGAAGATACCCCAGCGCAGCGCGATGCCCTCGCTAAGTTAAAGGCTCGCGCAGAAGAGCGCACGGAGGCCGACCGGAAAGCATATAACTCCATGGTAGCCCCAGCTTATAACTTCCACTATGGCCCAAAGAATCCCTTCACCCCAGGCAATATCACTGTCCAGGGACAAGGGTTCCTTCAACCGGGCGCGTATCCGTCGGCCGAGTACTGTGGTACGTGCCACCAGGAAGCTTACAGTCAATGGCGGCAGGCATTGCATTCCAATGCGTTTCGCACACCGTTTTATCGCACCAGCGTCAACATACTCATTCGCGATCAAACGCGCGGCATCGCCTTTGCACGCCACTGCGACAGTTGTCATAACCCAATTGGCGTTTTAGGCGCCGCTCTCACGGAAGATTCGAAAGTCGATCGTGCCAAGTTCGACTCGGACGGGCTGACTTGCACGACCTGCCACTCTGTGGTCAGCCTCGACTCCACCAACGGCAATGCCAGTGTTCAAATGGGTGTGCCCTCCGTCATCGTCGATGAAAACGGGAACCGCATCCCCGGACAGGTTTCCTTCGCTGAAATCCTTCGCCATCCTGAGAGGCACTCCAAGGCCGTGATGCACGACTTTCTGCATACGCCGGAGTTCTGCGCCGCATGTCACAAGGCCAACTTGCCATCCCCGCTCAACGACTATAAATTCATTCGTGCATTCACGGCTTATGACGAATGGCAGCAGTCCAAGTTTTCGCAGCGCAACCCACTTACTTTCTATACGGCCGACTTTAAGCCTTGCCAGGGTTGCCACATGAAGCGCAATCCGATCACGCTTCCCGAATACGGCGCAAAGAATGGTACCTTCGCCTCACATCGCTGGTTGGCCGGAAACACAGCGGTGCCGTTTTACTACGGTTTCGACGAGCAGTTAAAGAAGACCATCGAGTTTCTGCGCGCCGGAGACTATCTCAACGTCGACATTTTTGGTCTCCAGAAGGCTGGGGAGGATAAGTTGATCGCCCCGCTCGGCAGAGCTTCCTACACTCTGGCTCCGAACGATGTGGTTTCGGCCTACGTGGTTATCCAGAACAAGAACATCGGTCACTCGCTCATCCCCGAGGTCCGCGACCTCTACGAAGCATGGGTCGAATTCACGGTGAAAGATACGAACGGGAAGGAAATCTACCATAGTGGATTCCTCAAGCCCGATGGCATGATCGATCCACGTGCCCATAGCTTTACGAACCGCCCCGTAACCGATCAGGGAGAGTTTGTCGATAACCACAAGGTTTGGACGATCCACTCCGTGGCCTACGACAACAGTGTGCAGGCTGGTCGATCTGTATTAGTGCGCTATCAGTTCCGCCTTCCCGCCGACATAGCCGGCGCCGTTTCTGTTACAGCAAAGGTGAATTATCGCCATCTGCGCCAGAGTTATCTCAATAACATCTTTGGTCCCGATCATCCAGCTTATCCAGTCGTTGAAATCGCTTCGCGCACGCGGGTTTTGAACATCGGTGAGAATAAGCCAGAAGCGCCCGATCCGGCCGACAACGCGGACTGGATGCGTTGGAATAATCTGGGTATTGCGCTGCTCGATCAGTTCCAGTATGCGGAGTCCGTCGCCGCGTTTACTGAAGTTGTCAAGCTGCGGCATGACTATGTGGACGGGTATACGAACGTTGGTCTTACTGAGATTGTGTGGGAAAAGTACGAATCGGCGCGCACTGCGATTCGGAAGGCTCTTGCCCTCGATCCGAACAGCGCTCGCGCCCTGTATTACGACGGCCTGCTCCAGCGCCGCGCGGGCAACACGCAGCAAGAGATCGCCGACTTCCGCAAGGTTGTCGAGATGTTCCCCCAATCGCGCGATGCACGCCGCGAACTCGGTATCACTTACTACCAGCAGAAGGACGAGCATGCCGCGCTTGAGCAATTCGAAGCGCTGCAAAAAATAGACCCGGACGATTTAGCCGCGCATTACAACTTATCGATTCTCTACCGTCGCATGGGCCAACCGGAGAAAGCCGCCGAACAGCAGGCGATGTTTGTCGACAAAAAGGTCGATCCCGGCGCGCCCACGTACTCACTCAGCTTCTTACGTGTGCACCCTGAAATCTCCACCGAAAGCATCCCGTGGCACGTTCACTCCGATCTGGCAACGGACGCTGGAGCCCTCCAGAATGGCAAATAATTTACTGCGCTCGTTGCAGTCGATGCGGGTTCTCGCCGGAGTTGCTTTGTGGTTTGGTGTCCTTGGCTTGCCGAGTGCAGCTCATGCGGCAAATAACTGTCCGTGGCTGACGGAAGCTACAGCATCGGGTCTTATCGGAGCCGATGCGGTCGGCTCCTTTACGGCGGCGACTGGCACTCAGCCCGCCGTCTGTGTGTTTGCGCAAAAGGGTGAGGGCATGGTCCGAACGCTGACCATCACGGTTGAATTGGCTGCGGAACCCCATGCTCGCATGGCCTCAGTGGCCCAGGCTTGCGGAGCAGGAGCCGCACCACTCAACGCCATCGGGAACGAAGCAGTTTATTGTGCCGCAGATCTTCGCCGCGGCGAGCTTGGCGAGCGCGCTGTTGGCCGCGTGCGCGATCAGGTATTCACCATCGACCTGACCAGCACAATGAAAGAGGATCCCATCCTCACACGCGATGCCTTGAAGTCACGAATCTATACCGCTGCGGAACAGGTTGCCGGCAATTTATTTTAGGTGCAGCCCCAGTTCAGAAAACTCCATAAGCAGTTTGACAAAAGAAAGATTCGCGGCCGGCCCTATTCCGGCGGCCCGACCGTGACGACAAAGTAGGACGCAGGTTCCGTCTTACTGGCGTTAGACACCGAATGCTCGTCGCCGGCGATGCACAGACCCATATCACCGGCTTTGATCGTGCGGGTGACGCCTGCGGTCATGAGTGAAATTTCACCTTCACGTACCAACCACATCTCCGTGTGCTTGTGATGTTCGATGGGTTCCGGCGGCGCGCCCGGTGCAAGCGTTGTGACATGCGCTTCCAGCCGAATATGGTCGGGCAACATGCCCAACAGGAGGCGGCTCTGCGTGCGCCCGGTAGCAGAGGGGCCGTGCGGTGCGCCTTCCAGAAACTGTCCAGACTCGAGCTTAGAGAGGCTCGCGGCAGCAGGTGCATTTTGCGCTTCAGCGGGATCAAACGCCGAAGCGGTGGCGAACAGGGGTAGCAGAGCGGAGAATTCACGGCGATTCATCGGCGTCCTCTTCGATCGCTCGAAATAGTATCCAACCTTCGTTCGACGTGCAAACGCACCCTTCGGTATCGCTCTGGCCGAGTGGCGCTGAGATGCGAAACTTACTTACATTGCCGGGCTTCATTAGATTTTGAATGGTGGCCAGAGACGGGATTGAACCGCCGACCGCGGGGCTTTCCATGGCCGCGGTCAAAAAATCCTGCGCTGCGCGCAAAGACACTCGCGCGGCCGATGAACTCAGATTTGGTAATGGTGGTGGCCAGAGACGGGATTGAACCGCCGACCGCGGGACTTTCCATGGCCGCGGTCAAAAATTCTGCGCTTCGCGCAAAGACACTCGCGCGGCCGATGAACTCAAATTGGTAATAGTGGTGGCCAGAGACGGGATTGAACCGCCGACGCCGGCCTTTTCAGGGCCGCGCTCTACCACTGAGCTATCTGGCCTCAGTGCAAACTCGTTGCACTTTCCTGGGTGGAAACCCGGCGACCGCCGAGTAGGAGGGCCAAGTCCACGAACAGTGGGTTGCAACAACTTTGCCAGTATATCAACTCCTTTCGGACCCGCCAAACGCTCGGCGCTCGGCCTCTTCAACACTTAGAGAGTTGCACTACTATGGAAAGACTTATGAGACACCTGTCCCGTCCGCTTGATTGTCTTGTTTTATTCTCCCTGTTCGTCGTAGCTGCCGGCGCACAATCGCCCAACGAGACCCGCGTAGCCCGCGCGTACGAGGCCGCCGTCAAAGCCGGACCACTGGCTCTTCATGCCTTTCTTGATCAGTTTCCCAAGGGCGCAGATCTTCACGTTCACCTCAGCGGCGCGGTTTACGCCGAGACCTTTATCAGGGACGCCGCCATCGATGGGCTCTGCATCGACCCCAAGGCGTTGAGCTTCGAAAAGCCGCCTTGCGCCGCTCCTCTTGTGCAGGCTGCGGAACTATCTGGCGTGCTGACGGCGGCCCAGCAGGGTCTTTATGACAGGCTGGTCGATTCTTTCTCGATGCGCAGCTATGTTCCTGTCCCCGGATTCAGCGGACACGATCAATTCTTCTCGACCTTCGATAGATTTCATGGCCTCAGCAACAAGCATCTTGGCGAGTGGGTGGATGAGATCGCAAGCCGCGCCGCGAGCCAGAACCAGCAATATCTGGAACTGATGGAGACGCCGTCCTTTGGCCATGCCGCGAAGATCGCGCAGGAAAACCCAAACTTCACCGACTTCGCAATGTACCGGAACTTGCTGCTTTCCCGCGGCGTCCAGGATGAAATCGCCGCGGATCGGGCGGATGTGCGCGATGTCGAGATTGCTCGCAAACAGATGGAGCAGTGCGGAACGCCGCAGGCGAAGCCCGCATGCAACGTAACGATTCGCTACATCTATCAGGTGCTCCGCGGATACTCGGTGCAGCAAGTCTTCGCGCAGACGCTGCTTGGTTTTGAGACCGTGCAGGCCGCGATGGATGCACACGACGACACCTGGGTCGGGATCAACTTTGTGATGCCGGAAGACGGCTTCGTTTCAATGCGCGATTACTCATTGCAGATGAAGATGCTGGACTATCTGCACTCTGTCTACCCGAAGGTGCATATTTCCCTGCATGCGGGTGAACTGGCTCCGGGGCTCGTTCCTCCAGAAGGTCTGCGATTCCATATCCGGCAGGCGGTCGAGGATGGTCACGCGGAGCGCATCGGTCACGGGGTCGATGTAATGTACGAAGACAGCGCTCCGGCATTGCTCAAAGAGATGGCACAGAAACACGTGATGGTCGAGATCAACTTGAGTTCAAATGAAGGAATCCTTGGGATCAAAGGTGTGGAACACCCGTTCCCGCTTTATCGCGCCGCCCATGTACCCGTCGCGCTATCAACTGACGATGAGGGTGTGAGCCGCATCGAGCTGACGCACGAATATGTTCGCGCGGCGTTGGACTATCACCTCAGTTACCAAGACCTGAAGCAATTAGCGCGCACTGGCATGGAGCATAACTTCCTTCCCGGCTCCAGCCTGTGGGCTACGTCCGATGTCTTCACGCTGCCTGTGGAGGCGTGCCGCGGGCAGATCCTCGGCGCCGACCATCCATCTGCGCCGTGCAAAGCGATTCTCGACGCGAGCCAGAAAGCAACAGCCCAGTGGGAGCAGGAGAATCGTCTCCGCGCGTTTGAAGCTCGCTTCTAATGGGACACGCGGAGAGCGGCGATCGGTCGAGCAGCTCTGTGATCGGGCGTTTCCAGCGGCGATCCGGTTCAACGGGTCGCCGCCCGCTCCAGGTACCCGCGATACATTGGCCGGCCTATCTCCCATGCCAATTGCAGAAGCACAACGACGCACACAACCACAAATCCTAGATGGATGCTCTTGTTGATCGACTCCAGTGTTGCGCCGTAGCGCGCTCCATCGATGGCAGGATTCTTGAGTAGAACGTACCCGCTGTCCTTCACCAGAAGAACAACCCCGACGGGAATCAAGCCAATCGCCTTGATCGCCAGGTCCTCCGTCCTTGAACGGTGCTGCCAGGCGCCGCGCAAAAGATTGATGCAGCGCCAGACGAGTTGCAGAGCATTGAGTGCGACACACCACCAGAAGAATGTCCACCAGACGGGTGCGAGCTCAAACGGGCTTGCAGTTAGGTAGGGGGCGCCGGGCCCGAGCAGCAGGAATGGATGGTGCGGAACCAGCAACAGCCAGACCAGCAGGATGAATCCAAAGACAACCTCTGCCACTGCATGTGCGTAGCTCCGCGGTTTCCCGAAGGTGTCGCCGTCGTTCTCAAGGGGAGGCAGTGAACTCGGCGACCATGGGCCGGAGAGTTCGGTGAGCGGAGGAAACTTCTCTGGGAATCGAGCGCTGAAGAACTCGATCGCAGCGAAGGCCAACGTCACCCACCCCGCCACCGTGATCAGAATACCGGGTGTGCGCGCTACGGCCGCGACGACAGAGGCCTCGCCAGGCGCAGTTACGACGATCACGATCGCGCTCACAATCGCATAAGCCATGATGGCCAGCAGCATCGTCACGCGCAGCACATACAGATAAATCGGGTAGAGCCCCGGGCCGATCAGGTACTGCTGCGGCTGGTAGCGCGCGGCCACCATCATGGGGGCGCCCATTTGCCTGAGCCAGTCTTCAGTCTCACCGGTGGTGAGCGGACGGCCGAGTTCAGCTTCTTTGTCCTCGAGCTGCGACTCCATATTGGCGCGGAGTTCGGCGATGATGTCGTCCTGCCGCCGCGAAGGAAGGTGCTTTTTTACGGCTTGGAGATAACGATCGAGAAGTTCCATGGCGTTTTCCTTACAGGGTGCGATTGATGATTGTGTTGATTGAGGCGTTGATGGAATTCCACTCCTCAAGCAGCTGGCCGAGCATCTGCTCACCATCGCTCGAGAGGTGATAGAACCGCTTATTGCGTTTTTCTTCTTCGCGCCATTCGCTTACCAGCAAACCCTGCGATTCGAGGCGGCGGAGAAGGGGGTACAGCGTGCTTTCGTCGATGGCCAGGCCACACTCTGCGAGATCCTTGCGCAGGGTGTATCCGTAGTGCTCTTGCCGCAACTCGACCAGTACCGCGAGGGTCAGGCAGCCGCGACGGAGCTCCAAGCGAAGGTTTTCAAAGAGGTTCTCTGCGAGCGTCATGCTGTGCCTCGTACACTGTATTAAGTACACTGTATGATAAACAGTGTATGGCGTCAAGTACAAAGTTCGGATTTCTTCCGGCCTTTCCTGGCCTTACACTCTCTGCCATGGATAACGAGCGTATTCGGGCCCTTTGCATGGCCCTTCCGCATGTGACCGAAACGGTGAACTGGGGCCATCATCTCGTTTACTGGGTCGGGGATCGCGACATCGGCGGGAAGATGTTTGCCATGACCGATCTCGACGGCACGGGAACGGGCGTCCTCTGGTTTCATGTCGGACATGATCGATTTCATGAGCTTCTGGAGACGGAGGGCATCATCGCGTCGCCCTACCTGGCAAAGGCAGGATGGGTGACCGTCGAGCGCTGGGATGTGCTGCGGCTGCGTGAGTACGAGGACGAGCTGCAGCGGGCGCACTCCTTGATTTTTGAAAAGCTGCCCAAGCGGGCAAAGACCCTGCTCGCCCTGCCGGAGAAGGAACGGGCGAAGCTGATTGGGGAGCGAAAGAAAGTGCTGGCTGCTCGGGCTGAAGGCAAGGCTGAGAACAAGACCCGCAAAAAGACCAGCAAGAAGAAGTGACCGGATCGCTCGGGAAGTCAGCGGATACGCCGATATCTTTCCTAGGCGCGTCCTATGGTCCAACTAATCCGACCAATCCGATTTTTGGCTATGTCGATTGGCATGGTTGTGGCCCTTCCTTGGTCATCTCTGGGCCAGGCGGATGAGATTTTCCCTGTCGTGCATAATGACACGATCACTGTGCGTGTTCTGAACGGCAAGTACGGCGTACCCATCACGCACGCGCACCTGACTCTGGCCGGGGGCTATGACGCGCGCGACATCGGACTGGGGCTCTGGCAGGAGGAGCTGCTGACCGACAAAAGGGGAGAAGTGCGATTGCCGAACGGGCTGGCCAATCTTCCATTTCTCCAGATCCGTGTCGCGGACCACAAACTCTGCCAGGCACATCCCAAGGCGGGCATGTTCAGCGTGGACCGAATGCGTCGCGACGGGCTCAGCGCGCCCAATCGCTGCGGTACGTTTGCGGTGGAGGATGCTCCCGGGGTGTTCACGGTGTTTGTGAACGGTGAGAATGGCGCGCCCCCTGTCATTCACGGCGGCGGTGGTGCGTCACCTGCTGGCACACCAGCGGATTTAGCGGCTCCAACGTTTCCGATCGGCAATCAAGCTCTGGCCGCGCATTCCGTTGAGGCCAGCGCGCCAACTAATCCGCCGAGGCCTGGGTCACCTACGAAGCCAGATTCGAATCCGGATTTGAAAGCGGCTTCAGGCAGGTCGGATTCCGCTTCCCCTGACTCTGCCGTTCCGAGCTCCGCAGTCTTTCGTTCCGTACTTTCAGGTTCCGCTGCACCGAGCTCCGCCTATCACCCAGACTTGGCCCAGCCACCTTTCGCAGGAATGGACAAGTTCTACTTCACCACCCCGTCGACTTCTCCAACGCAGTTGTTGGCGCCGATTCCGGTGGTCGCGTCGTCGGGACATCGCGCGTCCAGGGCCATCGACGTTCCGTTCCCAGGTTCATCCGCGGTTGAACGCCGAACCGGGAAAGGGACGGCAGGTTCAGCTTCGAGTCTCAGCTCAGCGAAGGTCTCTTCAACAGGGCGCGCGCGAAGGCCGAGCAAAGATGCATCTCCATTTCCGTCCGCGGACCGCAAGCCGGCGATTCCCGCTTCGGACTCAGATCCGGAGGCAGGTTCTCCAAGACGGTTCGCGCGGAAGGCAGTCAAAGCTCCATTTTCGATACCATCATCAAGCCGCAAAGAAGCATCGCTTCCAGCCTCGACTCCCGCTTCGGTTCCCATATCGTCTCCTGCCTCGGCCCAGGGTCCAGCGAATGCGTCGTCCAAGCAGCCCTTGCCTAAGGTCACCCCGGTTTCATCCACAGTCCCAACTGCAAATCCATTGTCAGCCGCCAAAGCAGCGACGCCAACGGCCGCAGCCCCTGTGAGTTCATCTCCAAAGCACCCAGAGCCGAAGGCCGCCACGCTTCCATCCGCGACCTCCTTCAAAGCCGCCACAAATTCTTCCCCCGCCGAAAAAGCTGGGTCGGCTTCAGATTCTGCCGCAGACAAGAGCCCTGCTGCGGCCGCGGCCAAGCAGTCCCCGGGTGCCTCGGCTGAGCAGCCCGCAGCCATGACAGCGCATCCTGTTCGCCCGGCCACGGACAAACCGCACCCTGGTGCCTCCGCCAATCCGGGTGGTCGCCCATCAACGCGCAAGCCAAGAACGCCGGCGGCAAAGCCAGAGAAGCCTGTAAGCAGCGCCTGCCGGGCGATCCCGGAAAAGTAGGTCCCGGTTCGGGCAGGCCGACGTTCGATTCAGCGGGTTTGCGGAACCAGAGCCGTTGCCTCCACGTACCTATTTGCAGTAGCGTTGTTGCTGTTCTGCGTGCGAGGCGCTTAGGTTATGGTGAAGTTTCTTCTCTTCTGCATTCTTCTGGTGTTGTGCTGGCCGCTGGCGCTGATCGCGTTGGTGCTCTATCCGTTTGTTTGGCTGGTGCTGCTGCCATTTCGCGTGGTCGGCATCGCTGTGGGCGGCGTGCTTGAGCTGGTGAGCGCGATTATCTTTCTTCCCGCGCGGATGCTCAAGGCGATCTGAAAGGTTACATGGTCTTCATGGATCATCGGCCAGAGCTTTCTAAAGCTGAGATCCATGCCTTGGGTGTTGTTCCCAATGTTCTTCGGAACATTTCGACAAAGGCGCTCGACTGGCAATAACCAACCTTGTGGGCTACTTCTTTGATCGAATATCCCGAGACCAATAGCTCTACGGCTTTGGTTAACCTGACCTGGCGGCGCCACAATTCAAAGCTGCTGCCAAGCTCCCTGCGAAACACTCGCTCGATCGTTCGGACACTAGCACCTGCCTCGGCACATAAAGCTGCCATCGGTTTCGGCTCAGCAGGGTTCTGCAGAATTGCCTGGGCAACAGCAAGTGCTCTCTTCTCTCGAGGCAGCGTCACAAAAGTGGGCATCGGGGAGGCTTTCTGAAGCTGGGAAATGAGTAGGTCGCGAAGAGCACACTCGTAGCGATTCCGGACACGAAGATGACCCATACGTACGGTTTCAACGATAAGTTCTCGTAGCAGCGGAGTTACGTGCAGCACCGCGCAACGTGGATCCAATCTCGCCTTCAAACCTGTTCGCAGATAAAGCGTGCGCATCGAAACCGGGCCGGGCATGTGAATCCGATGGTGGGTTCTGGCCGGAATCCACACCGCAAAATGCGGCGGGATCAACCACACACTCTGCTCGGAAGAAACTTCCATGAGGCCGCTGATTGCGTAGATCAGTTGGTCCGATCCGTGTGCGTGTTCTGACACCTCAAACCTGGAAGGGTATTCATAGGCGAGCGTCGCAACGGAAATGCCGCGCTTCGGGTCGTATTCTGTCAAAAGCGTATCGTGTCGCAATAGACGTATATTATGGCAGAAAATATAGATTGCGACAGCCCATAAATAGGCTCACTATAGTGGCATGGCGCAATCAATCGGACTCGGTAAGCACAACATCATCGGATTCATCTCCATCGTTGACGTACCCCGCGCAAAAAATTTCTATCGCGACACGCTTGGGCTACGGCTGGTGATGGAAGAACCGCCATTCGCCTTGGTCTTTGAGGCCAATGGCATCATGCTGCGACTTGGTATGGCCAAAGAGATTGCGCCAGCGCATGGCACAGTTTTGGGCTGGCAAGTTCCGGAAATCAACGCGACCGTTAAGGAGTTGGCGCAGGCAGGAGTCCAATTCGAGCGCTATGCGGGCATGCATCAAAATGAATTGGGCATTTGGACTTCGCCTACCGGAGCGAAGGTCGCATGGTTCAAAGATCCAGATGGGAATATTCTGAGCCTCTCAGAACATCCAGAGTTGAAGGGTTGAGCCTCAAAGATACCCCAAGACGATTCTTCACACGCTTGCCCCACTTTACTTCCACTGGAAAAACGCTATAGCTTGGCCCTATGGCAGGTGTGTCGCTGACGATTGATGGCAAGGTCGCGCTCATCACGGGTGGGTCGCGAGGCATAGGCGCTGAGACTGTCCGGCTGTTTGTGGCGGCCGGTGCGCGGGTGGTCTTCAGTTACAGACAGGCGAAGGAGCAGGCGCACGCGCTGATGACCGAGTGCGGCGGGCCCACCCGTTGCGTCGGCATCGAACAGGAACTGAGCACGCCGAAAGAAGGCTGGGGCCTAGTGAATGCGGCGGTCAAGGCATTTGGCCGCCTCGACGTTCTTGTGGCCAACCACGGCGTGTGGCCCTCCGAAGATGTGCCGATTGAACTGATGACGGAAGACCAGTGGCGTCGCACGCTGTCTGTGAATCTGGATTCTGTCTTCGGGCTGGTGCAGGCGGCCGTCACCCAGATGGAATTGCAGGGACCATCGCCGCTGGAAGCCGACGGAACTGAAAACTCCAAGGGACATATCGTGTTGATCAGCTCGACCGCCGGCCAGCGGGGCGAGGCCAACCACGCCGACTACGCCGTGACCAAAGGCGCGTTGATTAGTCTTACAAAGAGCCTGTCGAGCGAACTCGCGCCCCGAGGCATTCGCGTGAATTGTGTGGCACCTGGCTGGGTGGCGACAGAGATGTCGGCATCAACCTTGGATGACCCAGAGCTGGGCTCGAAGATCGCTTCTGGAATTCCGGTGGGCCGAGCAGCGAGCGCGCGGGAAATTGCCGGACCGGTGCTGTTCCTGTGTACGCCGCTGGCGGGATTCATCAGCGGCGAGATATTGAATGTGAATGGCGGCGCGGTTTTGGTTGGATAGGAATGTGAATGAATGGGAGCGGGATTAGTTTGAGATACAAAGTTGGATTGAGTTACAAGATCGGGGTTGTCGCACTGGCCGCGCTGATTCTGGCTGCGCCGCAGATCACGCGCACGCAGACCGTCGACGACGATGCCGCAAAGAACGCGCAAAAGGCGCGCACAGCGCTGAACGCCATGGTACAGGCGATGGGTGGGCAGGCGTGGCTCGATATGAAGAACGAAATGCAGCAGGGACACGTGGCTGCCTTCTTTCACAGCCAGCCCGACCTGGGCACAACAGACCTATGGCAATTTCATTCCTGGCCCGACAAGGACCGCGTCGAAGTAACGAAGCATCGCGATGTGGTTGAGTTTTATATTGGGCGAGACGGTTGGGAAGTCACGTATCGCGGTAAGAAAGCGATGCAAAAGGACCTTCTGGAAGACTATCTCCGGCGGCGCGACCACTCGATTGAAACGGCGGTTAAAGTCTGGCTCAAGGATCCGAACACCATCCTCGTCTATGAGGGGCAGACGATGGCTGAACGCCACATGGCCGAGCAGGTGACGCTGATCTCCGCGCAAAACGAGTCGATCACGATTCAGATGGACGAACAGTCCCACTTGCCTCTGCGCCGGACGTTTCAATGGCGCGACCCTTTATACAAAGATAAGAACACCGACGCCGAGGAGTACGACGACTATCACACCATTGAGGGGTTTCCCACGCCGTTCAGCATTACGCGGCTCAAGAACGACGAGATTGTGCGGCAATACTACGTCACGAAAGTGGAATACAACCGGCAACTGCCGGACGACTTTTGGAACGTCGACACGGCTGCGCAAAAGATCAAGAAATAAGCTTCTCGGGCGTCGAAAGTTGTTGCAACTTAGTCTCTCTCCGAAGATCGTCGTTCCACATAATTAAGAAACAAATTCGCCGGGTATTCGCCTAAGTAACCTCCGGTGCAACGATCATTGCCCATCAGGCCTAACGGTGACCGCGCATCTCGGCCGGCCCCCCTCGTCGATTAATAAATCGATAAATCTCGCGCTTCTATATAACACGCAGGTTGTAGGTTATGACTAATTGGTTTCTTGCGCTTTGCTTACACATCGGAAAGAATGGGAATCGCTATCCAAAGATTGGAAGGGCTGTGCGGGCTTCCCTTTGATGGTTGTTGTGGCACTTACTGGGCATTGGTTTAATTGAAGTGGTTACCCATGGCTCTCCCGAATTTTGACCCGATCCCGAGGTCCGACGAGCTCAGCAAGTCGAGGCGTCGCGGTGGCTCGCGCTCAGATTGGATTGGATCAAACCCCAAAGCAGAATCGGGTCTTCCGGATCAGAACAACAATTCCCTGGATGAAGATTTGCGCAGGCAGATGCTTGCGTATGCGCAACGCCACGACATTCAGACAGGCCTTCTGAATTATCAAGCCTTCCAGGAGTCGCTGGGATGGCTATTGAAGGAGAGGCAGGAAAGCCAGGAAGTCGTGCTGCTCTGGATCGACATTCTGAACCTGCGCAAAGAGTTTTCACTTTGGGGAAGCGCGGGAACCGATGCGCTGGTGCGTCACATTGCAGCTGCTTTGCGCAACGTAGTGGGGCCCGATGCAGTACTTGGCCGCTTCAGCGGCCGCTGTTTCCTCATCTCCATGCACGGGTCGAAATTCAATGCGCATACTCGGAGGCGCATCCAAGCCATCGTGGATGCGATTACGCCGATGAACTTCGGTGGCTCTGAAATGAAGCCGGAGACCGCCGCGGGTGTGGCGTTTTTTCCCACGGACGCTTCAACGACCGAAGATCTGGTCCGCTTCGCCAGCCTAGCAGCCAGCCGCGCCGCACAAGTCAGAAGCGAGACTGTCGTTTCATTCAATGCCGGCATGAACAGCCTGGTCATTCACGATCATCGACTGGAAACGGAGATGCGCAAGGGACTCGACCAGGGCCGGTTCAGCGTCCACTATCAGCCACTGATCGACCTGGCAACGGGGCAGATCGCAGGCGCTGAAGCCTTGATGCGCTGGAACCATCCCGAGTGGGGCAATGTAGCCCCCAATGAATTCATACCGGTGGCCGAGCGCTCTGATTTGATCCATCGGATTTTTGACCTCAGTCTGAGAACTGCACTGGCTGACGCTGAATGCTGGCGCGCCCAAGGCATCGCGCCGCCGCTCATCACGGTAAACGTATCCGCGGCGAACATGAGGGCAGAGGGATTCAATTACCTGGTGCGCCGAGTCCTCGCCGAGTACTCCATTGCACCCACGGAACTTGAAATGGAAGTCACGGAGTCTCTTCTGTTCGAGGACGAGGAGCTTTTCGTTACGCGCGTGCGCCAATTGAAGGCCATCGGTTTGCGGGTCAGTATCGATGACTTCGGCACGCGCTACACAGGGTTCAACGCTCTTAAAAAACTGCCGATTGACACCATGAAGATCGACAAATGCTTCATCCGCGGCATTCATCAGTCGCACGATATGCGGGCGCTTTGCGAAACCATCGTGGCCATGGCGCGGCAGATGAAGCTGCAGACGGTCGCCGAAGGCATTGAAGAATTGGGCGAACTGGACGTGGTCCGCCGTATCGGCTGCAATGTTGGGCAGGGCTATCTCTTTCGGCGTCCGGTATCGCAGCCGGAATTCACCGACCTGCTGCGCATATGGCCTCAGCAGATGAAGAGTTGGGCCTCTGGAGCCGCTCGCGAATTGACCCAGGACGATTTTCTGCAGCGCGGCGCGTAGGCCTTGTCCGCGAAATCCCACCCAAGCCTTTCGTTATAATCCTGACGAGCGCAATGCAGCACGCCCGCACGCTGTCTGGAGCCAGAGAATGACGTTCGACATCCAGGGAATCCTGGAATTTCTGCCGCATCGCTACCCATTTCTGTTGATCGACCGGATCGTCGAGTTTGAGCCGACCAAGCGCCTCGTCGCCATCAAAAATGTCACCATTAACGAGCCGTTTTTTCAGGGTCATTTTCCCGGATATCCCATCATGCCGGGAGTGCTCGTGGTGGAAGCGATGGCGCAGGCGGGCGGGATCATCATGATGGCGGAGATGCCGGACCGGCACCAGAAACTAGTCGTGTTCACGGGAATCGAGCGAGCCAAGTTCAGGCGGCCGATCACGCCCGGCGATCAGATTCGCATCGAGGTGGAGGTGCTGTCGTTCCGAACCCGCGCAGGCCGCATCCAAGGCAGGGCAACAGTCGACGGAAAACTGGCCTGCGAAGCGACACTGACGTGCCAGGTAGTACCGCGCGAGCGCGGGAAGCGCGACCACGGCGATCCCTCAGCCGATGCGCCTTCGGAGGAGGACAAAGCTCCGGTGACGGTGGAAGTCGAGTGAGCATTCATCCCAGCGCGGTCATCGCTCCTGGAGCCGTGGTGCCCGCTTCCTGCACAGTCGGACCCTATTCGACCATTGGACCGGACGTGGTTCTCGACGAAGAATGCGTGCTGATATCGCACGTGGTTTTGGATGGACGTACGAGGATCGGCAAGCACAACACGTTTTATCCGTTTGGTGCGATTGGCGTGGCTCCGCAGGATCTGAAGTACAAAGGAGAGCCCACCGAAACCGTCATCGGCGATGACAACACAATTCGCGAGTGCGTCACCATCAGCCGCGGTACAGAGGGTGGGGGTGGACTGACCCGCATCGGCTCCGGGAATTTGCTGATGGCCTATGTGCACATCGGCCATGACAGCATCGTAGGGAACCACTGCATTCTGGCCAATGCGGCAACGTTGGCCGGCCACGTGGTCATTGAGGATTACGCCAGCGTGGGCGCTTTCAGCCCGGTGCATCAGCATTGCACCGTGGGACAGTATGCCTTTATCGGCGGCGGAACGATCGTGACCCAGGATGTGCTGCCGTTCTCGCTGACCTCTTCACGGCGTGAAAACAAGGCCTTCGGCATTAACAAAGTCGGGCTGGTGCGGCGCGGCTTTTCGCCGGAGCGGTTGCAGACGCTGCAGAAGGCATTCCGGATCTTGCTGGCGGCCAAGTTGAATACCTCGCAGGCGCTCGAAAAGATCAAGGCCATGGAAGGCGAAGATGCTGCGATCCTGGCAACCTTTGTCGAGCGAAGCCAGCGCGGGATTATCAAGTAACCATGAAACTCGGCCTCATCGCCGGAAACGGCCGCTTCCCGTTCCTCCTGCTCGACGCGGCGCGGGCGCAGGGCTTCGCCGTTACGGTTGCCGCAATCCGCGAGGAGACCGATCCCGAGATCAACCACCGCGCCGCCAGCGATGAACGCATCACCGTCCACTGGCTTTCGCTCGGAGAATTATCGCGGCTGATCGAGGTCTTTCACAAAGAAGGCGTCTCGATGGCGGTGATGGCTGGGCAGGTGAAGCACAAACAAATCTTTTCGAGTATCCGGCCTGACTGGCGGCTGGCCAAGCTGCTTCTCAATCTGCGTTCGCGCAATACCGATATGCTGCTGGGTGCGGTAGCGAAGGTGCTCGGCGACGAAGGCATCGAGTTGATCAGTTCGACCGCGTTCCTTGAGCCTCTACTGGCACAAGAAGGGGTGTTAACTGAGCGCGCCCCCGACGAAGAAGAGCGAAAAAATGTCGATTATGGCATGAGCGTGGCAAAGGCTGTCGCCGGATTCGATATCGGCCAGACGGTGGTGGTGGCCGCCCAGGCCTGCGTAGCCGTTGAGGCGATGGAGGGCACCGATGCTGCGATTGAGCGCGCCGGCAGGCTGATGCAGTCTCTCGATGAGGATGACTCCGCAAAGACTTCTTCCAGCCCAACTGCGCTGCCGGCGTCCACGCTCGAACGGCGCCTCACCGTCGTTAAAGTGGCGAAACCGAATCAGGATATGCGCTTCGACGTTCCCGTCATTGGCATTCGAACCGTGGAAACCATGATCCAGGCTGGCGCGACCTGCCTCTCGGTCGAAGCCAGCTGCACCCTGCTCTTCGACCGGGAGGCGATGCTGAAGCGCGCCAATCAGGCGGGCATTGCCATTGTGGCCGTTCAGCGCTGATACTGTGTGCGGACACTCAGGGCCTTTAACCGGAACTTAACAGAGTCATCCTGGGCTCCATCCCCGTCCTATTAAATGGAGGTTCCTCGTGAAAAAACTGATTCTCTTCGTCGCGGCCGGTGTGCTGGCGACCACGGTTTCGCTCGGCGTTGCCCGCGCGGCTGATGATTCACTGCCCTCAGTTGGGCAGTCCGCTCCCACCTTTACGCTGCCTTCTCAGACTGGCGATCTCGTATCGCTCGACACCTATCACGGCAAGTGGGTGGTGCTGTACTTCTACCCCAAAGACATGACCACCGGCTGCACCATTGAAGCCCACAACTTCCAGCGCGATCTCTCCAAATTTGAAGCGGAGAACGCCGTGATCCTTGGCGTGAGCGTGGATACGGTCGACAGCCACAAGCAGTTCTGCACCAAGGACGGGCTGACCTTCCACCTGCTGGCCGATCCAGAGCACAAGGTTGTCGATGAGTACGGCTCGCTGGGCCACTTCGGGACGTGGACGATCGCCAATCGCAATACCTTTCTCATCGATCCCCACGGAAAGATTGTGAAGGTGTGGACCAAGGTCGATCCGAACGTTCACTCCGGGGAAGTGCTGAGCGCGATCGCCGATCTGAAAAAGTAGCTTGGCGCGCCCATCTGTCGGGCGCAAGCCTCGTATGGGGGTTCGATGACTGAAATGCCGGACAGCCTGGCGCAGAGATTTCGCGCCGATCTGGATGAAGTCCATCGAGCCCTCATTGCGGTCCCAGCTGAACTTGCCGACCTGCCCTGGCGGGATGGCGGCTGGACGCGGAAGCAAATTGTCGGTCACCTGCTCGATTCGGCTACAAACAATCGCCAGAGGTTTGTGCGCGCCGCAATCGACGGTCAATACACTGGGCCGAGGTACGCGCAGGATGCCTGGGTGGACGCGCATGGCTACGCGAATCAGGCGTGGGAGACGCTTCTCGGTTGGTGGGAGGCTGAGCACGAGATTCTCATGGCGGTTGTCGACCATATTCCCGAAGACAGACTGGAAGCGAAGTGCGCGGTGGGGAATGAACCGCCCGTGACGCTGCGATTCCTGATCAATGACTATCTAGTCCACCAGCGCTGGCATCTGAAGCAGATCAGGACGGGAATGGCGCGGCTCTGAGGGGCTGCAGACCATATTTTGGTCGCAAAAAAGTCCGCCGTAGCGGACCCTTTTGCTTGCCTTGATTTTTATGTTGCCTGACTACTTTTTCTTCTTGGCAGCGCTCTTCTTCTTTTTTGCCGCCTTCTTCACGGCTTTTTTTGCCGCCTTCTTGGCAGGAGCTTTCTTCGCAACTGCTTTCTTAACGGCCTTCTTTGCGGTCTTCTTAACGGCCAACTTTTTACCTCGTTGAGTAGGTTTGGTGGCGCTTTTCTTCCCCGCGGCCTTCTTTGCCGCGGTCTTTCCGCCCTTCGCGCCAGCGCTCTTCTTTACGGCGGCCTTTTTTGCCACAACCTTCTTCGCAGCGGCCTTCTTGGCAGGAGCTTTTTTCGCCGCCTTCTTCACAGCTTTCTTGACAGGCGGACGGGGTGCGGGCACTTCCGCGATTATGATCACCGCTTCTTCTTCCTCACCCTCATCATCGTCCGAGGAGGTAAGAACGCTGGAAATTTCGACTTCGTCATCTTCCTGAAAGTCGTCTTCGTGATCGGAGTCGAGCCCGAGCGGCTCCGCATCAGGGTTGCCGTCACTCATCGCGTACATCTTGTACACATCTTCCATCCGATTGCCTCCAGCGGATCACCGCTGCCCCGATTGGGGGTCTTCAATCTTCGCACTCCGCGCATCGTTGCGCTTCATGCGGAAGCTATTGTAGCAACAGCTTCGATTCAAAAGCTATCACAAGACATGTGGGACAAGAAGCTCCTATCGATTTTTTGTGTCTGCTCCTCGGTTTCATTTCGAGGATTTCAATTCGAGGCGCGTACGTGCTTTGACGATTTTCGTTTGGCGGCAGCTCCAGAGCCGGATTTCGATAGGGATGGTGGCCTGGCCCCCTTGGCCGTGTGCCGTCCGGTTCCTCTTCTTTTTCGCGTAGCCGGTGCGCCGGACCCGGTCTTTGACTTCGGAGCGGGGTCGTTGAGGCCCGCCGAAGGGGCGGACCCACGTCGATGGCTCGTGGCCCGTGTCCGGACCACATGAGCCGGTTCGGCCACCCTCAACCGCCGTCCCGGCGCAACCTTGAAGCCGGTGAGATTATTCCATCGCCGTAACTGGCTGAGAGAGACCCCAAAACGGTCCGCGATCGATACCAGGGTGTCGCCCCTGCGCGAGGTGTAGAGCACCCCATGGGTGGAGGCGGCGACGGCCGGCGCGACGGGCACGACCAGCGCCTCGATTCCATCGAGGCTCGCGCTTTCTTCCAGCTGATTCGCCGTCGACAGCTCCGATACCGGAACGCGATAGGTGTGCGCCACGGAAGCAAGAGTGTCCCCGGAGACCACAGGGTGATAGCGCCATGAACCGCGCTTGCTTTCGGGAATCTGTTCGATGCGCCGCTGATACACGAGCGCCGCACCTGCGGGTAAGTGCAGGTCGAAGACCGTGTCGGTCGGCGTCGTGAGCCGCAGCAGGCTCGGATTCAGGGCCTCCAACTCGTCGATCGGTGCGTCCACGAGGTCCGAGACCAGGCGCAGATCTACCGAATAATTAATGGTCACGGTGTCGGTAACCACGGGCGGATCGAGCGTGATCTCGTCGAACCCGTATTGGGTGGGATGATTGGCAATAATGATCGCCGCCAGAATCTCGGGAACGTAGTTGGCGGTCTCGCGAGGCAGTTCGTTGCGCTTGTAGAGCTCCCAGAAATCGGCGTAACCGGTGCGCTGCACCTCGCGCTGGATGTTGCCGGTGCCGTGATCGTAGGCCGCCATCGAAAGGTACCAGTCGCCCAACTGGTTATAGATGAACTTCATGTAGCGGGCATAGGCGCGCGTGGACTTCTCGGGATCGAAGCGCTCGTCGACAAAAGCGTTACGCTCGAGCCCGTAGTTGCCATAGGGCATGAACTGCCACATGCCCCCGGCGTGAGATTTCGCATTCACGGCCCGTGGTTGAAAGCCCGATTCGGCCACACCAAGATAGATCAGATCGTGCGGCACTCCCTCCTCGGCCATCACCCGCTCAATCATCGGCTTGTAGCGGCCATAACGCTGAAACGCATGGAGCAGCGTGTTGTGCCCCTTCTCAGTGTTCGCGAAGAAGTTGATGAAGGCCGCGACGTAATCGTTCACCACGAGCGGGAGATCGGATTTTGTGGTGGCTAACTGACTCTGCGCTTTGGCAACAATGTTGGGGTCGACGGCGAAGGTGACATCGCTGGCAACGTCCGCGGGGGACGGCTCTTCCTTGGGGGCGAAACCGTTGCCTTGCTTCAGCGCTTCCATTTCAAGCGCATTCACCCCGTCCACGATGCGATCGAACTCGTCCTGCAACTGCGGATCGCCCTTGATGTCGATCCCGCTGGTGAGCATCAGGTCAACAGCACGGTCGAAGGCCGACTTGGCGGCGGGAAGGTTGCCTTTGCGATAGTTGGCTTGTCCGTCGGAATAGGCGTTCTCAACCTCGCCAATCAGAGATTGCACACGCTGTTCCTGCTGCGTCGTTGCCGTCTGAGAGCTTGCCGATTGCGCCTTTTCCGTTGCGGGACCCGGCAGTGCCGGTGCGGTAGCCTGGGGCGCTGCTTTTTGCGCCGAGTTCGTGTGCTGGGTGGGCGTGCAACCGGCCATCAGGAAGGCCAGTGCGATGCACGGAACGGAGCGATACGAAACTCGATACGAAACTCGATTCATGGGCAATTCAAAAACGACCAGCAGGCCGCAATCAGGCGTCAGCAATACGCTAAGAGAGCCTATGCCGATGATAAGCTATGGCCTGGAGGCATCGCGCCCTGAAGGTCGCGTCTGGCCCTCCTTCGCCAATACAGTTCTTCCGGTGCTGTAGAACGAAGCCCAGCCATTACAACGTTACGTCACGGCGGATCGGGCCGAATCAACCAACAAACAGCAGACGAACTGGAGAACTGGCCGAACCCCTCATGGATGCACGTTTCCTGCGCAACTTCGCGATCATTGCCCACATCGACCACGGAAAGTCGACGCTCAGCGACCGTCTGCTTGAGCTGACCGGCTCGGTCACGGGCCGCGAAATGCAGGCGCAGATCCTCGATGCGATGGATCTGGAACGCGAGCGCGGCATCACCATCAAGGCGCATGCCGTGCGCATGATGTACAAGGCGAAGGACGGCAATACCTATCAGCTCAATTTGATCGACACCCCCGGGCATGTCGACTTCAGCTATGAAGTGTCGCGTTCGTTGGCCTCCTGCGAGGGGGCTCTTCTCGTCGTCGATGCGAGCCAGGGCGTAGAAGCGCAGACACTGGCCAACGCCTACCTGGCCATCAATCACGGTCTCGAGATCATTCCCGTCATCAACAAAATCGATCTGCCCTCGGCGGATATTACGCGCACGCAGGAAGCGATTGAGCAGGCGGTGGGATTGGACGCGACCGACGCGATCCCGGTGAGCGCAAAAACCGGGCAGGGCGTTGACGAAGTGTTAGAAGCCATCGTTCACCGGCTTCCGCCACCGACAGGCGATCCGGATGCGCCGCTGCAGGCGCTTGTTTTCGATTCATGGTTTGACGCCTATCGCGGCGTCATTGTGCTGGTGCGCGTGATGCAGGGAACGATGCGCAAGGGACAGCGCATTCGCATGATGTCGAATGGCAAGGCGTTCGAAGTTGAATCCATGGGCGTGTTGATGCCCAAGCCGGTCGAGATCGCCCAACTTATCGCGGGCGAGGTTGGATTCTTTGCGGCGACGATCAAGAATGTGGGGGACACGCGCATCGGCGACACGGTCACCGAGGATGCGCGTCCGGCCGCAGCGCAGTTGCCGGGATTCGAAGACATCAAGCCGATGGTCTTTTCCGGCCTGTATACAGTGGATTCGCACGAGCACACGCTGCTGCGCGACGCCTTGGAGAAGCTGCGCCTCAACGATTCATCCTTCTTTTTCGAGCCGGAGAGTTCCGTGGCTCTGGGATTCGGGTTTCGCTGCGGCTTTCTTGGCCTTCTGCACATGGAAATCATCCAGGAGCGGCTGGAGCGCGAATACGAGCTGGATCTGATTACCACTGCACCCGGCGTGCGCTACCACATCACCCTGACAGATGGCTCGGTGCTGGAGGTCGACAATCCCTCGCGCTGGCCCGAGCCCACCAACATCGACAGCATCCGTGAACCGGTAATCACTGCGAAGATTCTCACCAACGAAGAGTATGTTGGTGGAATCTTCAAGCTCGTCGAAGAGAAGCGTGGCAGGCAGATCAATTTCGAATACGTGACGCCCACGCGCGTGCTCCTCACGTACGAGCTGCCGTTGAACGAAATTGTTCTCGATTTCTACGACCGGCTCAAATCCATCTCGCGCGGCTACGCCTCACTCGACTATCAGCTCGCCGGCGAATGGGAATCGCCGATGGTGAAGCTGGACATCCTGGTGTCGGGCGAGCCCGTCGATGCGCTTTCCATCATCGTGCATCGCGACTTTGCGTATGAGCGCGGCAAGGCCCTGGTTTCCAAGATGCGCGAGTTGATTCCGCGGCAGCAATTCGAAGTAGCAATCCAGGCGGCCATCGGGGCGAAGATCGTGGCCCGGGAAACGGTCACGGCGCTCAGAAAAAACGTCCTGGCGAAGTGCTATGGCGGTGACATTTCGCGCAAACGCAAGCTGCTGGAGAAGCAGAAGGAAGGTAAAAAACGCATGAAGCGGATCGGCAAAGTCGATATTCCGCAGGAGGCGTTTTTGGCCGTCTTGCGCGTCGGGGAAGACCAACAAAAATAGACCATATCGGTCCACTTCTAGGGTCACGTCAGTCATATCCCGTTAACGGCAGATTGTGGAAAGCTTGCCGCAGGTGCGAGTTCGATGGATTCCGCTGGTTCTGAGCGAGCGGCCCAGGTCGTCTGCTGTTTCTCTATGAAAAGGAATGGTTTAATCGCCATAACAGAATCGTCATTCTCCTGGCAAGAGCAAAAGTGACACTTTCTCTACTAAATAGGAGGCAGCGATCCACAATTTTTTCCACAGGCAGTAGGTGCGATATTCGGGCGCTCCAGAGGCATGCGAATCAGTGCCTCAGGCTCGCCCTTTAAGTTCAGCAAGAAAGGCCCCTAAACACAGGACCTTTCGCCGGATTCGAGGTTCGGCTTAGTGTACGCCTGGCGCCTTGGATGGAGCCTGCGCTCCCGGAGCTGCTGCGGGCTGTGCTGGTGGAGCCGGCACACCCGACTTCACATTGTAAGCGTCAATTACAGCCTTGGTGATATTCGTAGATTCCGTCGCATACAGGACCGGCGTCTGCTGCTGAGCGACGTCAAGAACAAGGGTGTAGCCGTGCTGCTGCGCGTAGCTGGCGAGCACATCGTAGACCTTTGAAGCGAGACCGTTATACAGCTCCTGCATCTCCTGCTGCATGTCGTTCTGCGCGTCTTCGGCTTGCCGTTGCAGCTGCTTTTTCTTGTCGTCTATCGTCTTCGCGCGGCTGGCCTTCTCCGTATCGCTCAACTTGTCGCCCTGCGTCTGCAGTTGCTTCGTCAGGTTGTCGACCTCATCGTTCAGGCCCTTGAGCTGCTGGCGCTTCGGGTCGTACTTCTTCTGCAGGTCGGCAAAGTTCCGCTGGCCTTCATTGGTTTGCGCTACGGCAACCTGAAATGCGACGACAGCAATTTTGGCGGGCCCAGCTGGAGCAGCAGGGACGCTGGAAGGTGCTGAGGCTTCGGCGGGGGCAGGAGCGGCTGGTACTTGTGCGGCGGCATTCAGGATAAGACCCGAGGCCAAAGTAGTAGCAATTGCTAACGAAAGCTTCATTCGACTGGAGTACTCCTTCAAGATTCCTGCTTCAAGATTTCTGGATACGTGTTCGCGCGCTTACGCGCAAACAAACCCGTGCCTCCTGAGAAACCTCTCGGTCTTCATTCGGGGAACACTGCCCAGGCATGAGCAGGGACTGAAAAGACGCGGATGGAGACATCAGCAGGAACAAGGAGGATTATACGGCAAAACCGAAGCAAGTGGGCCAGCTTCGATTCGTTGTCAAAGGTTTCGTCAATGCATCTGTCAACAAAGGCAGAGTGCCAAAGAATTCGTGGGAGAATTCATTCGGTACAGCCGCTCAGTGCAAGACCGGCCGGCTCCGGTCTTGCGATCAAAAAGCCAAACTTCAGCGAGATTCGATCAATGCTGGGGCTGGGCCGGAGCATGTTGCGCGGGCGGTCTGGTTGCTGGTCTCGGCGTTGCTGCTGCCGGTTGCGCTGCCGGTGCGGGTACGCCCGACTTCACATTGTAGGCATCGAGAATCGCCTTGCTGATGTCCGTTGCCGGATTGGCATACAGCACCATCTGCGTCTGCTGTTCCCCGCCATCAAGCACCAGCGTGTAGCCATGTTGCTGGGAATAGGAGATCAGAACCTCGCCGACCTTTTGCGCCACGCCATTGAACGTTTCCTGCATCTCCTGCTGAAAGTCGTTCTGATCGTCTTCCTGGTCGCGCTTCAGTAGCTTCTCTTTCTCGTTGATCACCTTGGCGCGGCTCTCGCGCTCCGCGTCGTTCAGTGTTGCGCCCTGGGTCTGCAACTGCTTCTGTAGAGCTTCAATCTGGTCGTTCAGCGTCTTCAGTTCTTCCCGCTTAGGTTCGAACTTCTTTTGTAGATCTGCAAAGTTACGCTGAAATTCATTGGTTTGGGTCACAGCTGCCTGAAACGCAATCACCGCGATTTTGGCAGGCACGTCCTGTGCGGGCACGTCGCCGGCAGGGGGCAATGTGCCTGATTGAGCCGAAACACTCACGGCAAAGCTGGAGAGCAGCGCAGCAGCGAATACAAGATAGAACTTCATTTGAGCAATACTCCTTTGACGAACCACCAGGGCCGGTTAGCAGGCCCCAGGGCGTCGCGCTTTTGAGCGCCACCAATAAGGGTACATTAGAAAGTGGTCGACACGGTCAAGCGGAACGTCTTTCGTGGCTCGCGGAACAGATTCTGCGCCCCGTAGGCCTGGATTGATTCCTGGTAGGTGTAGTCCCCAGCGCCGCCCGGCGGGAACAGGTCCCGCGTAATCAACTCTGCCGAGCAACTCTGCACCTTGCCGCCCAGGAGCACGTCATTACAGTAGGGCCGCTCATAGAGGCGCAAGGGGTTATAGGCGTAGTAGAGGCGGAAAGGCGCATTCACCACCGGCATAATCACGCCCAGTTCGCCGCCGACCGACATGCGCGGCACGAGATTGGTTCCGGCCACAGGGCGAATGTCCTTCTGGAATCCGACATCGGAGCCCGGAATGCCGCCCTGGCACGATCCATTGTTGTAGACCGGGCAGCCGTAGAGCGGTGCTGTCAACGACGCGAAACCTTCAGGGCTCTGCTTCAGCTGTCCGCGGTTGGTCGCCACGTCCAGGCCGAAGTCGTCGAAGAACGAAAACGTGACGGGCCCGGCAATCGGAATCCGGTACTCCGCATTGGCGGTGAAACTGGTGTCGCCGCCGATCGAAGCAATGCCATACACCGGGATCGGCACCTGGATGCATTGGTTCAGCTGCGGATTCGTCGGATCGCGCGGGACGCAGGTGCCATCCGGGTTGGTCAACTGCACCGTGACGCGATTAGGCACGTAGCCGTAGGGCGTGGCGCCGCGAATATCGAAACCGCGCAAGTCCGCATCGCCGCCAGTGTAGAAGCGGTTTTGCGGAGGGGCTACATCGCCGCCGAACCCTTCCACATGGCTCAACTGCGCGCGGAGGCCCAGCACGTTGTGTCCGTTCGCCGAAGGCATAAGGTAGTGCATCGACCGAAAGCTCTTGTATGCCAGCAGCGGCGAAATGTAGCGCACGTTTCCATACAGACCGGCTATCTGAAAGACCGCCGTGTATTCCTTGCCGGTGCGCGGGCGGAGAGGGTTGTTGATCGTGTTGTAGATATAGCTGAACGAAGCCGAGCTGCTGATGATGCCCGCCAGCGCATTCGTTCCCTGGATGCCCGACCGGAAGGAAATGGTCTGGAAGAAGGTCTGCGACGCGGTGCTGAACGCCGAGATGGTCGACTTAGTCAGTGAGTACGTAAAGCCCAGGCGCTGGAAGGCGTGCCGCTTCAGCGGGTAGCTCACCGAGAAATTCAAGCCGGTCGAGGCCTGGTTGTAGTTTTGCGTGAGCGACTGTTGCGCCGCGCTCAGGTTGACGGATTGTCCGGTCGAGGCCTGGTAGTTCTTGGCGGCGTTGAAGTCCTGCTTGTTATTGAAAATCTGGAAGCCCACGTTGATGGGCCGGTTGCGAATGTACGGCTGCGAAAACCCAAAGAGGAATTGCCGGCTCACATTGCCCAGGTTGCCCTGCACGCTGAGTGTTTCGCCCAGCCCGAGGAAGTTGTTGGTCTGGTAATTCACTCCAAGGAATGCGCCGGAGAGTCCGCTGACGCCGCCATTCAAGCCGATGGAGTTCTTGCCCTTTTCCTTGACCTTCAGCAACAGATCTACCGTGCCGGCTTCCGGGTTCTGATGCGCCTCGGAATCCTGGTCCACCTTGAGTTGGTCGAAGTATTCCAGCTGGTTCAGGCGCAGCAAGCTGTATTCCCAAAGCTGCGAGTTGTAGACCTGGCCTTCTTCGAGCAACAGTTCGCGGCGAATCACCTTGTCGCGCGTGATGGTGTTGCCCTCGAACTCAATCCGCGAAACATAAAAAGGCTTCCCTTCATCGATGTCGATGTTGAGCGAGACAGTCTTCTTCTGTTCGTCGTAACTCAGCTTGGGAATCGCGCCGAAGTTGATATAACCCAGCTGGCCGTAAGCCTTTTTCAGGTTGTCCAGGCCCTTGCTGATCGCGGTGGCGTTAAACCACTCTCCGTCTTTGATGACAAAGGTGCCTCGCAGTGCCCGCGCGTTCGTCACGGCCTTGTTGCCGGTGAAGACGATGTTTCCCAAACGGTAGCGACCGCCCTCTTCGATCGGCATCAGTATGTCGATTCTCTTGCCCCTGTTCGGCCGAAAGGTGAACCAGTTCAGCCCGCCTTCGTCGCGGATATGTGTTTGCGGCTCTTCCACCGCCGCATTGGAATAGCCCTTGTCTCGATAAGCCTGGCGAACGCGCTCGGTGTCTTCCTCGAGCTTTGAGGCGTCATAGGTCTTGGCGAAGAGATTCTCGAAGACGATCGAGTAGGGAATGCCCACCGGCTTCAGGTTCTTCATCGAGCGGCGCAAAAGGAGTCCGCTGATATGCTGGTTCCCGGTGAAGCGGATTTCGCCTACCTTCACCACGGGCCCTTCCTTGATATTGAAGTTCACCTGCACCGAGGCTGGTGGGATGGTCTTCACTTCAGGCTTGATAATGGCAAACTGATGGCCATGCTCGGCCAGAATCTGCCGCAGAACCGCTTCGGCCCGCGCAATCTTGGTGGGGTCGAACTGGCCTTCCACTGACAATCCAACTTTTTCTTTCTTGAACCGGTCGAGAATATCCGAGGTACTGACCGAGTTATTTCCTTTGTAGTTGATCTCGCGGATGGTGGGCCGCTCGCGCACGAAAACATTCAGTACGATGCCCTTCTCCGTATCTTCGCGCTCAATCCTCAGGTCTTCGAAATAGCCCGTATTCCAGAGCGAGTTAAAGTCGCGCTCGATGGAGACGGGCTCGTAAGTATCGCCCGGATGCGTAAAGAGCCGGGCCAGGATAGTTTCCTTGGGGATACGACGATTGCCAATGACGCGGATCTGATCGACCGTCTGGGAGGTCTGAGCCATCGCCGCGCATGCCGCAAAAGCCAGCAGCAGGATCAACAAGAGTCTCGTGAACCGAGCCGAAATCCGCCCTGTGCGGGAGATGAAAGCGTGCTTGATCTTCACCGGGCTGCAACCCTGCGGCGAACACAAGTACTGGTGCGGTCCATTGTCATACTTCACGCGAAGAATATGCACACCCTCAATGCTTAAAATCTGGTACTGCTTTGCGGAAAGACTGATTATATTGGACTGCGGCCACCTCGCCCAAACTCACCGGCGCGTTAAACTGACCGGAAACCCGTCTTCCCCGGAATCACTCAGCGGCGCATGATGCTCCATTGAATTCTGGTCGTCCCGCGTTGCCTTTTCTGTGACGAAAGCTCGTCTGCGGCCGGGCAAGTGGACACACCTATCAGTCTACCGGAGCCAAGCGGGGCAGAGTCCGTTCCCACCCCAGGATCACGATCGTGCTCCACCACGCGCCGTCTGCTTGTTCCTCTGCAGACCTTAGACGCACTGGAGCCTGACATGACATCCTCGCTTCGACAGGGTTTTGCGAGAATGGAAAGCCGGGCTGAAAGTATCTACGCCTTTTCTGCGCCGCTGCTCGATGGCCGCGAGACCAGTCTCGGCGAATTCAAGGGCAAGGTCTTGCTGATCGTCAACACCGCGAGCAAGTGCGGCTTTACACCGCAGTACGCGGGGCTCGAGCGGCTCTACCAGACGTACAAAGATCGCGGATTCGCTGTGCTTGGCTTCCCCTCCAATCAATTTGGCCGGCAGGAACCGGGAACGGCGGAAGAGATCATCGCATTTTGCGAGAAGAACTACGGCATCAGTTTTCCTATCTTCGGCAAGATCGACGTGAACGGAACCACGGCCCATCCACTGTACCGTTTCCTGAAGGAGCGCAAGCGCGGGTTTCTCGGGATTGGGCGCATCACGTGGAACTTCACCAAGTTTCTCGTGGATCGCGATGGCCGCGTCGTGCGCCGCTTCGCGCCAAGCTCCGATCCCAAGACCATCGCGCCCGCAATCGAAAAACTGCTTTAGCGTCCCGCCTCTGAGGTTCACCTCGTAACCTCTGTCATCCTGAGCGACCGGAGCGCAGCGGAGGGAGTCGAAGGACCTGTGGTTGCTCTTGCCTCGTCAATCAGCACGAGAATGGGTGCCCCAGGTCTCGCTTTTTACCGGGTCCCCAGCGACAGGTCTTCGTCGCTGGGGTGGTCTGAGACCTGGGAAAGCAACCACCCAACCCTGCCGACAACCTCAGCCTCATGCATTCACCGCTCGTTCATCGAAGAGGCGGCATCGCGCTGCGGTATGCTTCTTCCAGTCCGGGCGCTTGCGCCAACACGAGAGCACGCTGACCGGGCCATTGCATTGCACAGCGCGACAGGAGAACCACAATGCGCAAGAACCTGCCCATGCTCCTGATCCGAGTAATCGTCGGGCTGGTGTTTCTTACTGAAGGCATTCTGAAATTCGTTCTCCCCGGCGAGCTCGGCTCCGGCCGTTTTGCGCATATTGGACTGCCCCACCCGCAACTGCTCGCGCCATTCGTCGCGGTTGTTGAAATTGTTGCGGGGGCAGCGCTGATGTTGGGCGTCTACGCGGGCGATGCCGCCGTACTGCTGCTCATCGTGATTCTCACCGCAATCTTCACCACTAAGGTGCCGATCCTGTTGGGTCACAGCTTCAGCCGGTTCGAGCCGCCAAAACTTAGTCACTACGGGCTGTTGAGTTTTCTCCACGAGTCGCGCACTGACCTATGTATGTTGGTGGGTTGCGTGGCTGTGCTTCTCGACAGTGGCTTGACCATGGGCAGCAGCAAACGCATGTTCCAGCGTTAGTGTGATGTCATGCCCGACCCCAATGCAAAATCTTCGTTGGGAGAGATTCTCCGCCTGTTTCTGTGGCTGAGTCTGATCGGCTTTGGCGGCCCAGCGGCCCACATTGCGCTTATGGAGCGCGAAGTGGTGGAGCGACGTGCATGGCTGAGCCGCGAGCAGTTTCTCGATCTGGTCGGCGGATGCAATCTTCTCCCCGGTCCCAGTTCGACGCAAGTGGCGATGGCCATCGGGTACACCCGCCGCGGATGGCTGGGCCTGTTGGCTGCGGGCGTGTGTTTCATCTTGCCCGCATCGCTGGCGACCTTGGCTCTGGCGTGGGCCTACGTGCGCTACGGTCGTTTGCCGCAGGCGCAAGGCTTGCTCTATGGAGCGAAGCCGGTCATGGTCGCGATTATTGCCCAGGCCGTGTGGCGTCTCGCTCGCATGGCGCTGCGCGGATGGAGTGGCGGGTTGCTCGGCGCGGCATGCTTTATTGCAGCCGTCTTCGGCGTCCCACCAATCGCCATTCTCCTCGTCGCGGGCGGACTGTTGCTCGCGCTTGCAGGCCAGAAATCGCGGCAGAACTCCGCAAGGGGAGTGATCTGGCTGTCGGCAGGTTGGGGCGGCGCGGGAGCTGCTGGGATGGGCGGCGCTGCCGGGCTGGTCTCGATCGGCCTCGCGTTCCTCAAGCTCGGCGTGGTGGTCTTCGGTTCAGGTTATGTGCTGCTGGCGTTTCTCCGCGACGACCTCGTGAACCGGCTGCATTGGATCACCGAGCCCCAGCTGCTCGATGCCATCACCGCTGGACAAGTCACTCCCGGTCCGGTCTTCGCCACGGCGACCTTTATTGGCTACCTACTGCACGGTTGGTCCGGCGCAGTTGTCGCCACCGTGGCCATTTTCCTGCCGTCCTTTTTTCTCGCGGGCGCGGTGGGAGCACTGGCCGGGCGCATTCGCAAGTCGAAGCTGGCTGCGGCATTCATCGACGGCGTCAATGCGGGCGCGGTCGCTTTGATGGCCGAAGTTGGACTCATGCTGGGCAAGGCCACGTTCATCGATGGCTGGACCTGGGCGATCGGTTTAGTGAGCGCCCTGCTTCTCCTGCGCTTCCAGGTAAACGCAACCTGGGTCATTCTGGGCGGCGCAGCTCTCGGAATTCTGCTGCGCGGACTGCCATGAAGCCTCTCTCTTGCCTGGCCGCAGCGCAAATTCAGAGAAGCGCTCCAGCGCGCACTACCGGGGTCCTTCGACAGGCGCGGCCACGAAAAACGCGTAGACCAGCATTCCCACGCCAACCATTGCGGGAATCAGTCCGCATAAGTAAGGCGAACCTTGTCCGCCGCCCATGAGCGAGCGAAGAAAAATAATCAACCCCACTCCCACACCGAGAGTGATCAAACCGCCAACCTTCAGCCCTTCAATCGTCTTGAGCCGATTCAGTCGTTCTTGCTCGCGCATCAGTTCCAAAGCTGCCTTTGCCGCATCCGGCGGCGCCTCCGCAAGCCGTCTGAAGGTTTCCGCTTTATAAAATGCTTCGCGCTCCTTGCGGCGGGTATCGAGCCAATGTACCGTCGGAATGAAGACCACGAACATCGCTACCGCGCCCACCGAAAGAAACAGCCACAAACCGAAGTTGCTCATCCCCGTGTCGCCAAACATCGAGAGTGCCATATGCGTCATACCGTCCTCCTGCCCTCGGGTACTACCTTTTTCCCTTAGCGATTGGTAGGACAGGCGTGGCAGGGAGCCGGTTGCAATTTGTTCGGCGCCTGCTGTGGTCGGTGAGAATCTTAGCTCTCTTTGCGATAGAGCATGTCGCGCATCGCATTGCGGCGGGCGGCGTTTAGTTCGGTGTCGCCGCTACTGAGCCCGGAACCGGGGGTATCCGTATCTTCGGGCTCGCTGCACGACGGACAGCGGTTGGCAAAGCCTGGTTTATCGGGCTTCAGTTCAAACTCATCTCCACAAACGGCGCATACTCGGATCGGGAACGGCATAGCTCTTCTATGGTAAAACGAAGCGCGATTTTTTTGCAGTGCCCGCCGGGCCACCGTACAGCGCGCGAAAGAATAAAATGCAACCCACCTTGGGGAACCCCTGTCCCACAGGACGGAGAGCGCCAGATTGAGCACGACTGCCAAAAGTGCGACGGACGACCTGGCAGATGTGGAGCGCGTGCTGGCCGGCGATGCAAATGCGTTTGAGGCGATTGTGCGCCGCTGGCAGGGACCGCTTGTGAATATGGCCTGGCGTTATTGCCGCGATCGTGCCCGCGCCGAGGAATTGGCACAGGAGGCATTTGTGCGTGCATGGCGAGGTCTCAGGCTGTGGCGCAGGGAATCAAGCTTTTCCACTTGGCTGTTTGCGCTCGCAGCCAATGTATTTCGCAGCGACCTCAAAAGAGTCCCAACCGTCAATATCCCCATCGACGATATCGTTGAGCCGTCGCAACCTGCATCCCAGGCCGACGAACTTCAACGCAAATTGCGGTACGAAGTAGTGCGGCGCGCGGTGCTGGCACTGCCTTTACGCTATCGCGAACCGGTGCTCCTGTTCTATTTTCATGAGATGGATGTGGCCGCGACGGCACGCACCATGGGTCTCGCTGAGGGGACCCTGAAGGCGCGGCTCTCTCGCGCGCGGGAACTGCTGCGACGACGATTTCCACGGCTCGCCGACGAACACGCGGCAATGGAACTCTCCGCATCAACCACCGGAAAGGAGGCCTGAGATGAAGGATGAATTGCTCGATCGAATTCTTGCAACAGAAGAACAGCTGATCCCGTCGTCCGGATTTGCGGCCTCTGTCATGGAGCGCATCCGCGAGGAGGCAACTGCGCCCAGGCCGATTCCATTCCCGTGGAAGCAAGCAATTCCTGGAATCGTGCTGGCTGTCGGCGTGTTCGGCTGGGGGGCAGTGGAACTGACGCGTCAGGCTGTCTCCGCAGCGCACAACGCACCCGCTCTTTCGTTGCATCTTCCGGTTTCGATGCTGCGGCCCGTGGAGGGAACTGGCTGGGTAGCGATTGCTTTAGGCGCTTCGCTTGCGTCGTGGCTCTTATCGCGATTTATGATTGCCGATTCCCGGCTGCTGTAGCCATCTTCGTCCAACGACGCTACATCGTCTGCGAAAAATGGGTGCCCCAGGTCTCGCTTTTGAGACCTGGGATAGCATGATCGTCTGCATAAGGAATTAGGGTGCCCTAGACCTAATTGATCGTCTTGGCGTATCTCTCCCCGAATTGTCGCAGCTTGGCCAGCGTCGCCGCAGCCTGCCCGGAATCGATGGCCTCAGCCCCCTGCGCAACGCCCTCTTTTAGATCGCCCGCCAACCCTGCAGCCACCAGCGCGGCCGCCGCGTTGAGCAAGACAATGTCGCGTCGCGCGCCCGTGATCCCAGTGAAAACGTCGTAGAGCAGCGCAGCATTCGTCGCAATGTCGCCACCCGCAAATTCTTCCAACGTCGCGCGGGGCAATCCAGCCATCTCCGGCGTCACGCGTGCGCCCTTCAACTCCGGAGGGCCTCCGCTCGCCGACTCTTCAATGCGCGCCACGACAGACTCGCCGGTCGTAGTCAGTTCATCGATGCCATCGGTTCCGTGCACCACAAAAGCACGCTTGGCTCCGAGTGCCGCCAGTGTGCGGCCCACCAGCAGCACTCGGCTCGGTGCCAGCACTCCGATCACTTGCGATCGCGCCCCCGCCGGGTTGGTCAGAGGTCCGCAAAGATTAAAGATTGTGCGGAAGCCCAGTGCGCGCCGCACAGGTCCAACAGCTTTCATGGCCGGATGGTAGAGCGGCGCAAACAAAAACATGAAGCCGGTTTCGCGCAAGCACTCCGCGGCCATCTCCGGCCCGAGCGCAATCGGCACGCCCAGCGCTTCCAACACATCGGCAGACCCAGCCTGCGATGTCATGGCGCGATTGCCGTGCTTTGCCACCTTCGCTCCCGCAGCAGCGGCCACCAGCGCCGCGCCCGTCGAGATATTGAAGGTCAGCGGCCCTCCGCCGCCAGTGCCGCACGTGTCCACTAATTCTGCGCGCTCTTCCTCCGTGAGCGGAACAGTGATGGCCCGCGCGCGCATCGCTTCGACGAATCCCGCCAACTCCGGCGCCTGTTCGCCGCGCGTGGCTAGCACCGTTAGCAGCGCGGCTGTTTCTATCTCCGAGACCTCGCCCGACAGAATCTCGTCCAGCACAGCGGCTGCCTGCTCGCGCGTCAGCGCCGTGCCATCTTCTGCCAGCGGCTTCAAATGATCCTTCAATATGCCCATCTCTCATTATGGTAATTCCCTCGTGTGTGATGCCATCACTGGGAGTAAAAACGGCCCGCGCGCGTTTGCGGGGCCTTCGTAGCGCAAGATACTATTTCAGTACCGCTGTTCCATCCGCATGGGTCTGGTGCAATTGCGCCCGGATCGAGCGACTCCAACCTCAGCGGATGGGTCGGTCCCAACCAAGATGAAAATTCACGAGTATCAGGCGAAAGAAATCCTGGCCAAGTACGGCGTTGCCGTGCCCAAGGGTGAAGTGGCCAACACATTGGAAGACGCGGTGGCAGTGGCCCGCACGTTGCTTGCCGAAGGCGCAAGCGGCGTGGTGGTCAAGGCGCAGATTCACGCTGGGGGCCGCGGCAAAGGTGGCGGCGTCAAGGTCGCCAAGACGCGCGAGGACGCAGAGCTATACGCCAAAAACATTCTTGGTATGCAGCTGGTGACGCACCAGACTGGACCGCAAGGGCAGAAGGTGCAGCGGCTCCTGATTGAAGAGACGGCAGCCATCGATCGCGAACTCTACCTCGGCATCGTGCTCGACCGCGCCACCGGCAAGCTGGTCTTCATGGCTTCGCAGGCAGGCGGGATGGAGATTGAAGAAGTCGCCGCGAAGACGCCTGAGGCGATCTACAAAGAGAGCATCGATCCCGCCATCGGCTTCGGAGCATGGCAGGCGCGCAAGCTTGCTTTCGCGCTGGGACTCAAATCGACGCAGATCAACCAGGCCGTTGGATTCTTCCAGAGCCTCTATAAAGCATTCGTCGATACCGACGCGTCTCTGCTCGAGATCAACCCCTTCATCACTACCAAAGACGACAAGCTCTTTGCCCTCGACGCGAAGATCAACTTCGATGACAACGCGCTGTTCCGCCATGCGGACATCAAGGCTCTGCGCGACGTCGCCGAAGAGGACCCGCTCGAAGTAGAAGCCAGCAAGTACGCGCTCAATTACATCAAGCTCGATGGGTCCATCGCCTGCATGGTAAACGGTGCGGGCCTGGCTATGGCCACCATGGACATCATCCAGTACGCCGGCGGAAGTCCTGCAAATTTCCTCGACGTAGGCGGCGGGGCGACGCAGGAGCAGATCGAACACGCCTTCGAAATTCTTCTCTCCGATGAAAACGTGAAGGCCATCTTCATCAATATCTTTGGTGGCATTCTGCGCGTCGATCGGCTGGCGACGGGCGTCGTAGCCGCTGCGCGCAAGTTGCATGTCGCGGTTCCCATCGTGCTGCGGCTCGAAGGAACGAACGTTGAAGAAGGCCGCAAAATCCTCAAAGATTCCGGATTGAATTTCCAGGTGGGTGCAACCATGAAGGATGCAGCGGAATTGGTCGTGAGAGCAGCTGCTAGCCACTAGCTTCCAGCTGCTAGCTCAAGAACAACTGGCCGGAGATGTACGGTGGCACAGGGCGTTCCAAGATTTGTCGGTTTGGCAAAGAGCCATGGAATTGACTGTTTGCATATATAGCCTGACTCGGTCTTTTCCTGAAGAAGAACGATACGGGTTGACATCGCAGTTGCGTCGAGCAGCGGTCTCTGTGGCGAGCAACATTGCGGAAGGCCGCGGGAGAGGAACAGAAGGTGAGTTCAGGCAGTTCTTGAATATCGCGCAAGGTTCGACCTATGAGGTACAGACGCAACTACTCGTGGCCAGGCAATTGAAGTTTGGCGATGCAGCGCTTGTGCAAGAGGCGGAATCACTCTGCATTGAAACCTCGAAGATGCTGGGCGCGTTTATACACACTTTGAAAAGCTAGAGGCTAGAAGCTAGCGGCTAGGAGCTTGATCCATGTCAGTACTCGTAGGCAACGACACCCGGCTTATCGTGCAAGGCATCACCGGCAAAGAAGGAACCTTTCACGCGAAAGGCTGTGCGGAATACGGCACCAAGGTCGTGGGAGGCGTCACGCCGGGCAAAGGTGGGACCACGCACGAGGGCTGGCCAGTATTCAACACCGTGACCGACGCCGTCGCAAAGACCGGCGCCAACGCAACGATGATTTTCGTGCCGCCACCGTTCGCAGCAGACGCCATTCTCGAGGCCGAGGACGCGGGGATTCCGCTCATCGTCTGCATCACCGAAGGCATTCCCACGCTCGACATGGTGAAGGTCTGGGCCAAGCTGAAGACGTCGAAATCGCGCCTCATTGGTCCCAACTGCCCGGGCGTCATTTCCCCCGGCAAAGCCAAGATCGGCATCATGCCCGGCCGCATTCATAAAGAAGGCTCCGTCGGCATCGTCTCTCGCTCAGGCACGCTCACCTACGAAGCCGTGCATCAACTCACGCAACGCGGCATCGGACAGTCGACTGCCATCGGTATCGGCGGCGACCCCATCATCGGCACCACGCACATCGACGCGCTCCGCTTGCTCAATGACGACCCCGGCACCGAAGCCATCATCATGATCGGTGAAATCGGCGGGTCCGCCGAAGAAGCCGCCGCGGAATTCGTGAAACAGCACGTGAAGAAGCCAGTGGTTGGCTTCATCGCCGGGCAGACCGCGCCTCCAGGCCGCCGCATGGGCCATGCGGGAGCAATCATCAGCGGGGGCCAGGGAACGGCCGCCGACAAGATGAAGGCCATGACCGCTGCCGGCATTCATGTCGTCGTGTCTCCAGCCGAAATTGGCGCGACGCTGGCGAAGGTAATTGGACAAGCTTGAAGCAGATCCCAAAACTTTGGTCAAGATTAACTATGAGAAATTTAAAGTATGACTTTAAATTTCTCATTCTAATCTGAAGCGCATTACGAAGCTTTGGTAGCGTTGATTTCTGCCGAAAAACGCTCGATCGTCAGAGCCTCCGCTCCCTTGGCTAAAGCAGAGAAATCTCTTCCGCTATTCGAGTGCCGGTGAACGACAATGCGACGCGTGGCGCGATTGCCGCTGACGCGCGCGAGGGAAAGCATCGGTGCGGCCATGGACGGATGCACGGTTTTTGTCGCCTTGGCTTCAACCAGCCAGAACCGCGCATGGGGCTGAGGCACCAGAAAATCGATCTCAAGTCCCTGCTGGTCGCGAAAATAGTAGAGTTCCTTCCTTCGGCCTCTATTGATCTGGCTTTTCAGAATCTCCGCGGCCACGCTCCCTTCGAAGATCGAACCCAGAAATGGCGATCTCTCCAGCTCGGATTGAGATTCGATGCCGAGGAGATGACAGGCCAGTCCTGTGTCGCACCAGTAGATCTTTGGGGACTTAACGAGGCGCTTGCCAAAATTCTCGAAGTAGGGAGGCACCAAGATGATTTGCCCAGTAATCTCCAGAATATGAATCCATTCGGAGATGGTAGGGACGGACACGCCCAGCGGGGCGGCAAGATCCGATCGGTTGAGCATCTGCCCGTGGCGGCTCGCGACCAGCGAAAGAAACCGGCGAAATGTGGGCAAATCGCGCACGTTGGCGACCGACCGTACATCGCGTTCAATGTAGGTCTGTAGATAGGAGGAGAACCATAATTCCCGGCCGCGGGGGCGCAGCACAACTTCGGGAAACCCGCCCAGCAGTAAACTCACCTTGGCGCTTTCCGCAAGACTGAACGGCAAGAGCTGCAGAATCGCCGCACGACCGGCCATCGACTCAGTAATGCCCTGCATAAGTGGAGCTTCCTGCGAGCCGGTAAAGAGCCACTGCCCCATCTTGCGGGGTCGGGCATCGATCATTGAACGCACATAATCGAGCAATCGCGGTGTGTTTTGAATCTCGTCGAAAATCACCGGCGGGCGAAGGCTCTCGATAAATGCGCGTGGGTCACTTCGGACACGGTCCTGGACATCGGGATCTTCAAGCAGCACATACTGCGCAGCCGGAACAGACGAACGGAGTAGCGTCGTCTTCCCCGAGCGGCGGGGTCCAGTGACCACTACTGCCGGGAAGCGGCGCAGCGCCGCCACAAGATGAGAAGAGATCAGGCGCGGAATATTAGCCACTTGATAATATTAAGATAGAACTTTAAAAAACTCAAATCTATAATCGAGAGAAAATGCGGTCTCGATCGCCGGGATCTACGGCTTCGGAATGGTCCAATCGACAACGACGTTCCGCGGGGCACTTCTTATCATGGGTGCGAGGCCGCGCCCGCCGGGACGGCCAGTGCTACCACACGCGACACGGCTTCGGGTCCACCATCTTGTCTGTCTTTTTGCAGCTGAAGCTTTTCGCGAACTCCGGCAGGTCCGTCAGCACTGTATTCGTGCGGTACTCATCGGGCGCATGCGGATCGGTCTGCGCCTGGGTGCGTAGTTGCTCAGGTCTCGTCTGCGTGCACCATTGCTGCGCATAGGCAACCCAGAAACGCTGGTCCGGCGTGTAACCGTCGGTTTTTGCGCTCATGTCGAGGTGCGCTGTCTGCGCCTTCTCGAGCCAAGCCAGCCAGGCCAGCCACAGGCCCCCCAAATCAGCAAGATTCTCGCCCAGCGTGAGCTTGCCGTTCAAGTGAACCCCCGGCACCGCTTCAATGGCGTCGTATTGCTTAACCTCACAATCCGCGCGGTCGTTAAAATTTTGCTCGTCTTCTTTCGTCCACCAGTCCTTCAGGTTTCCATCCTTGTCGAATTGCCGGCCCTGGTCGTCGAACCCGTGCGTAAGCTCGTGTCCGATGGTTGAGCCCATGTCCCCATAGTTGGCGGCATCGTCTTCCTTGTCGCTGAAGAAGGGCGGCTGAAAATATCCAGCGGGAAAGTTTACGTTATTCTGCTGCGGATCGTAGTAGGCGTTCACGGTAGGGGGCGACATCAACCATTCATTTTTATCTACCGGCTTGCCGATCTTGGCCAAATCGCGGGCAAATTCGAATTCCGTCACTCGCTCCTCGTTGCCCAGCACGTCGCTGCGAACGATTTCGAGCTTGGAGTAATCGCGCCACTTGTCCGGGTAGCCGATTTTGTTCATCACGGTGTGCAGCTTTTCTTTAGCCTTCACCTTGGTGTCGGCGCTCATCCAATCCAGTCCGTCAACGTCTTTGTCCATCGCCTGTTCAATGGCGAGTGTCATCTCCAACGCATGCTGCTTTGCATCCGGCGGGAAATATTTCGCGACATACACCTGTCCCAGCGCTTCGCCCATTTCGCCATCAATGCGGCTGGTGCACCGCTTCCAACGCTCCTGCTGCTTTTCCGCGCCATTTAAGACATGCGAGTAGAAATGCCAGGATTCCTCGTCGAACGCTGTCGGCATGCTTGTGCCTGCATAGGTGTGCAGCAGGTGCCAGCGCAGGTATGTCTTGATCTGGCCCAAAGGGGTAAAGCCAAGCAATGCGTTGAATTCTGCGAAGAATTTTGGCTCCATATCGTTCATCTTGCCGGAGGAGGGCGCATGCGTAGCGTCAACGTATGCGCGCAGCGAGAAATGTGTCAGCTGCTTGCTGAAATTGTCGAGGTCGGTCGGGTGATTCAGATTTTGCGGGTCGCGCTGTTCGGTGATCGTCAGCGAAGCCTTGGCCAACCGCGTCTCGATTGCCAACACTGTGCCCGCATCCTTGCGAGCCTGCGCCTCCGGTTCGCCGGCCAGCGCAAAAATCTTGCTGACGTGATCGACATACTCTTTGCGCTGCTCCACAGACTTGGCGTCGGTGCGCGTGTAATAGTCGCGTTCGGGCAGGCCAAGTCCACCCGCCCCATAGAAACTGATTACGGAGTTGGCATCGGCATAATCCTGGTTGGAGCCCATCCCAAAGAAAGCGTTCACGCCTATCGTTTGAAGATGCCCCACCAGGGCAGGCAATTCCACCGACGACTTCAGCGCGGCTATCCGGTCGAGCTCCGGCTGCAACGGCGCGATGCCCGCTTTGTCGATCGCGGCCGTATCCATGCAACTCGCATATTCATCGCCAATCTTTTGCTCATTCGGTGTCCGCGAAGGCGAAACAATTGCTGCCTGTTCGAGAATCTGTTTCAGATGCAGCCGGTTCAGCTCATATAACTCGGTAAAGCGACCGTACGAAGTCTGGTCGGGAGGCAGCGGATTGCGTTTGAACCAGCCGTTGCAGCTATAGCGATAGAAGTTGTCGCAGGGGTCCACACTCTTGTCGATCAGGGATGGATCGAAAACGCGAAGTTCGGTAGTTGCAGGGGCGGCGGAAGCTGCGGTCTGGCAAAAAACATGGGCTGGAAGAAGCGCGGCCACTAGCGCAAGACATCCAAGACGGCAAGGGGAGGAACGCAGGATGCGAAACATGCCGAAACTCTATCAGATTTCCGTCGTCCGGCTTTCGGACCCGAATGACCATTACAATCATGGATGGGCCACAGCCCATTGAGGAGCAAATCGAGTGGCGCAACGCACGTTCAGCATCATCAAGCCCGACGCGGTTGGCAAAGGCTACACCGGAGCGATCCTGGCCGAGATTGAAAAAGCCGGATTCAAACTCGTCGCGATCAAGAAGGCATCTATTTCTGGGTCGCAGGCGAAGGGGTTCTACCATGTACACTCCCAGCGTCCGTTCTTCAACGATCTTTGCGCATTCATGTCCTCAGGGCCGCTGTTTCTCATGGTCCTCGAGAAAGAGAATGCAATCTCGGACCTGCGCAAGCTGATGGGCGCCACCAATCCCGCCAACGCCGACGAGGGAACCATTCGCAAGAAATTTGCGGGCTCGCTCCAGGAGAACGCCATCCACGGTTCCGATGCCGAAGACACGGCCGCTTTCGAAATAGGTTATTGGTTTGCTGGATATGAGCTGATTTAGAGACCAATCCCCGCCGGAGGATTCCGCGAATCTGCACCGTGAGCAAAATGGGGCCTGGAGCCTCGAAACTTCTGCACTAATCTCCGAACAGATCGTCGATTTTGACCCGCAGCGACGCGACTTCTTTTCGCAACTCCGCAACGTCGGATTCCAATTGCGCGATGCGATCGTTCTCTACGGCGGAGGTTGGCACCTTCGTCGGCTCTGCAGCGGTCACCGATGAGCCCGCCACTTCGCCCGACAGTAAATGCATATAGCGCGATTCCTTGGTGCCGGGCTGGCGCGGCAAAACCGCCGCGAGCGACGGCTCGCGTTCCATCAGCTTTTGCAGCCCGCCGAGCACGTCCGCGATCTCCTCGAACCGATGCATGCGTTCCGTGCGCCCGCGTAATTCGCCCGGGGTCTGCGGCCCTCGCAGCAGAAGCACGCACAGCAGAGCCGTTTCCGCGCGGCTGAAGTTGAATGCTTCGCCAAGCCTGTGTTCGTATTTCGACACGCGGCTATCGGCTCCTTGCGCGGGCCCGGCCAATCGATGCTCCTGGAGAACTACTAACGCGTCCCGCACTTGGTCGTCGCTCAAATCCATCACCGGCTCGCGATTCGACCGCTGATTGCAGGCGTTCACTAGAGCATTCAGCGAGAGCGGATAGTAATCTGGGGTCGTGATTTCCTTCTCAACAAGCGCTCCCAATACGCGCGCTTGAGCAGCATCCAGCATAATGGGTCCCGTGGGCGGCATAGGTCCATTCTGTCATCCGCCGTCAACGCGAATGGGACACCACATCCTAGCAACGCACTAATAGGACACCACCCTGCTTTTCCACACCCCCGCTGGACTCTGCGATACTAGATCGTTATGCCGATCGCCGATCTGCAAGAAGCCGCACAAAAGATAGCTGGATTCCTCGCCAATCTCAACAAGCTGGGCGGTCTGCGCCTCAAGTACCGCATCACTGCGGGGGACGGCGCGCGCGATCCCGAGGGCCTCGAATCGCGCCAGATCTACATCGAACTCGGCGGGCCCGATGTTCCGCTCGTAACGCAACACAATGGAGAACTCCTACAGTCTCTTGAGACCCTTGCTGCGCAGATGCTTCGCCTCGATCAGCGCGAGCACGACCTGGTGAGTTTCGATGCCGGCAACTTCAAAGCGCTGCGTGCGCAGGAGCTGCGGATGGCCGCCGAGACTGCTGCGGAAAAGGTTCTCAAATCCGGCATCCCCTATGCTTTTCCCCCCATGAACAGCCGCGAACGCCGCCTGCTCCACCTGGCTTTTCGCAGCCTGGAAGGCGTGGAGACGGCAAGCTCGGGGGAAGGGCAAGACCGTTTTCTAGCCGTTTATCCCGCCGGCAAAACGAACCTGCCTGTCGCCGCACCCGTCAAGCCGCGAGGCTTTGAGCGTCGACCTCGACGGTAGCCACTTAATTCATCCATCGCGGGTATGCCACAATACCCGCAATGAAAATTCTCAGACTGCTGCATTTTCTTGCCCTCGCCGCATCTCTCGCCTGCGCGCAAAAACGCTTCGTGCTCATCGATCAGGACGGCTCCGGTCCCGGAGGATCGAACCAAATGGCCATCCTGTCCCTGCTGCAGGCGCCGCAGATCGAGGTTCTGGGCATCACCATGGTGACCGGCAATGCATGGCGCGACGAAGAAACCGCGCACACTCTGCGCATGCTCGAACTCACCGGCCACGCCAACGTCCCATTGGCCAAAGGCGCCGTCTTTCCTCTGGTCCGCACCCAGCGGGAGGCGCAACTCAACGCGGCGATCGACGGCAAGGTCACGTGGCTCGGCGCCTGGGGACAAGGGCCATCGACGCTCGTCGAGACCGCGCACGGTGTCACTCCTGTGACCCCAGGCAACCTTCAGGCGCACGGACCCTACGAGATTCCGCCGCTGCCCGAAGGCCAGCCCACCCTCAAGCCGATCGAGGAAGACGCAGTTCACTTTCTCATTCGCCAGGTGCACGCGCACCCGCATCAGGTGACGATCTACGCTGCCGGGCCGATGACCAACATCGCGCTGGCCATTTCCGTCGATCCCGAATTCGCCACGCTCACACAAGGGATTGTGTTGATGGGCAGCAGTCTCAATCCGCAAACCGACGATCCTGAATTTGCGACCGATCCGCGCCACGAATTCAATTTCTGGTTCGATCCTGAAGCAGCCCATATCGTATTGCGTGCCGATTGGCCGCGTGTCGACGTGACGACCGTCGATGTCTCCATCAAAGCCCCCTTCACGCAAAAGATACTCGAGGAGATTTCAAAATCGCAGTCGTCTACGGCGCGCTACATCGCCGCCTGGAGTCAGGACCGATACTACATGTGGGACGAACTAGCCGCCTGCGCGTGGCTCGATCCCACGCTCATTACGAAGGAATCTGTGCTCTACATGGACGTCGACCTCAGCCACGGACCAGCCTATGGCGACACGCTGACATGGACCGAAAAGCTGAAACCTTCAACCGGCGTGCGGCTGGTCCACGCACAGGTTGACGTCGATCTGCCCCGGTTCCAAAAAATGTTTGTGGGGCTCATGACGGGAAACAATTAGCACCATCGGCCCAAAGAAAAGCGGAATTGCTCAAGGCTCCCGAACGCAGCGCCGATAGGCGTTGAGGTGAGCAGATGGCGCAAATCGAAAATTCTTGTCCTTGCGCTTGCCGTTCTTTTGCCCGGCACGGCGGGAGCACAAGAGCCCGTCAACGCGTCGTTGTTCGCGATAACCCGGCCAAGCTTCCCGCCGAAACAGGAAACCGCAGCCAGTCTCGACCGGGCGCTTCACGCCCTCGCGTGGCCAGCCTATGGCGCGGTTCTGGGCCGCGACTCGGCGATGGGCGATCGCGAGGCTCTTGGCAGGACTGAGGAATTTGTGCTGGCAGGCGAGCGTCTCGGTTTCCTGGCCGACATAGCGACTACCGAACTCGGCTTGCGGGCACGGTGTCATGAAGCCGACCCTTTGAATACCCTGTTCGGAAACCGAAATCCGTTGGGAGTTCTCAGCTCCATGACGGCGTGGGAGCTTGGCTCTTCCTATGCGTCGGTTGCGATTCCGCGATGGTTCGAGCATACCCGCTACCGTAAACCGGCGCGCATCGCGGCCATCTTCGGCGGTAGCCTATTCGCCGCAGATCGCGTAAGAACATCCATTCGCAATTTCCAGATCGCTCGATAAACCCGTTCATCAGCAAAATCAGCCACGCTTTCGGCAAACTTTCGTGGAACCTCGGGACTCAACAAAAGTAACGAAATTGGACGAGACGCTCTCGCTCAAGCCCGGTTCAGCGGCAGATCACCCCGCAGGACCCCCGTCAAATTCGTGCAGTAACCCATTAGTGTGTGACCGTAGTGCCAGAAGCGAGCACTTTCGTGGGCCGTTTCCATCGCCAAAGTAGTATGGCTGCGCGCGGCCCTTTGCGGGAAACTGAACCTGTCATCGTTCAGGGGTGCAAGTTCTGTGAGCAATACGACGAAATCACGAGTTGTTGTTCTTATGCTGGGCGCGCTTCTGGGCGTCGCTCAACTGCATGCAGAGGATGCGTCGTTCACTGAGCCGCCATCCGCTCCCACCCCCCAGCAGGCAACACGTTTGGACAAGACGCTTCGCATCTTCGCCTGGCCCGCTTACAGCTTGAATCCCAGATTCGTTCCCACTGGGGAAGATCGCTCGAAACTCGGACGAACAGAAGAATTCGTTTTGGCCGGCGAGCGGCTTGGATTTTTGGCGGACGCAACGACAACCCAGTTGGGCATGGGACACGGGCAAGAGGGCGACCCGATGAACACGATTTTTGGAAGCAACAACCGGGTCGGTGTGGCCAGCTCCATGACGGCATGGGAACTCGGCTTCGCCTATTCGTCCGTCACGGTTCCCCGCTGGTTCCAACATACCCGTTATCACAAGGCGGCGCAGATCGTTGCAATCGCCGCCGGCAGCGCCCTGACAGGGTTTCGCGTGAAGATGGCGATGCAGAATGCACAGTTTATAAAGTAGTACTTAACTTAGAGAAAAAGAAGGGGCGCTTTCTCGATCGAGAAAGCGCCCTTTCTTTTTCTCCTGGATCTCCGCTTATCCGTTCAATTGCTCCTGCAGCTTATTGAGCGTGCGGTGCAGATCCTTATTGGTGCGCCGATGTTCGTCGATCTTGCCGATCGAGTGCATCACTGTGGTGTGGTGCTTGTTCCCGAATTGACGGCCGATCTCCGGCAAGCTCGCTTCCGTCATCTGCTTGGCCAGGTACATTGCGATCTGGCGCGGCACAACCACGTTGCGCGAGTTGTTTTTCTGCTTCAGGTCGCTCACCTTCATGCCGAATTGCTCGGCCACGGCGCGTTGAATCGACTCGATCGTGATCTTGCGAACCTGCATGTCGATGAACTGCTTGAGGCACTGCTGCGTTGCCACCAGCGTAATTTCCATCCGATTGAGTTGGCACCATGCGATGAGCCGCACGAGCGCTCCCTCGAGCTCGCGCACGTTGGTGCGCACATTCGACGCGATGAACAGCGCAACATCAGTCGGCAACACTACTTGCTCGGACTCTGCCTTTTTCTGCAGAATGGCGACTTTCGTTTCGAGATCAGGCGGCTGAATATCGGCGATAAGGCCCCACTCAAACCGTGAGCGCAAACGATCCTCAATCTCCGCGAGTTCCTTTGGCGGGCGGTCGGACGCGATCACGATCTGCCGCATGCTTTCGTGCAGTGCGTTGAAGGTATGGAAAAATTCTTCCTGTGTCCGCTCTTTCTGCGCGATGAACTGAATATCGTCGATCAAGAGCACGTCGACCGTGCGGAAACGATCGCGGAAGCTGGTCATCCGGTCGTTGCGCAGTGAGGTGATCATTTCGTTGGTAAATTTTTCCGCCGAAACGTAGCAGATATTCGCCACTGGCTGGCGCCGCTTCACTTCGTGTCCAATGGCGTGCATCAAGTGCGTCTTGCCCATGCCGACGCCGCCATAGAGGAACAGCGGGTTGTAGGCGCGCGAAGGCCGCTCTGCGACCGCGAGGGACGCGGCGCGAGCGAACTGGTTGCCATTTCCGATTACGAAGTTATCAAAGGTATAGCGCGAATTCAGCTGCGCCGCGGTCGACCAATCAAAACGCGCCTGCTCCGGTGCAGTACGATGGTTCGGCGCCGGCGGAGGCGCGGTGGGCGCGTGCGCGGACAACGGACCAAATCCGCCATCCTTCCGTTGCGGCGGGATGGAAGGATCTTCGCTTGCCGTCACAAAAACGACATCGTCGAATTCGAGCGACTGGAGATCGATCGCTTCCTGAATCAGATCGCCGTACTTGTCACCAATATGTTGAAACTCAGCCGAAGGCACACGCACATAAAGCGTGCGACCCGCCGCATGACTGTAGCGCGTGGGCTTGAGCCACGTCTCATACGATTGGCGGATCACCTTTTTTTCGAGAGCTCCGAGAATCTGGAGCCAGGGATTAACTGCCGCAGCCGGCGAAATAGCGAATACCATCGACCGAGTCCTTGCCTGCGTCGCCTATGTATGGCCGTAACGGTTCATCTGGCCGGTTTAGGCAATAGCTCTCTGCACAATGAGGTCTTCGCTCACTGTCGAGTTGCTTATCAAGAGCTGCCTGGTCGCCGTGTTTAGTCCCTGACCTGCAATTCGGGACACCGGATGATTCTCGTTCCGTGGGACGCTTGGAATCTTTCCTGAACGGACCCGATAGTAGCACATTCGGAGGTCATTGCAATCCCCCATTCACAATAGTTTGCTGAATCTCTTTTCAGTTGCACCATCGATGGTGAAAGCTCAAAAAAAGTTTCGAATTCCATGTTCGATGTTCAATTGCGCACGGACTTTTGACGATCGTTTTCAAAACCGTTTTTATTCGGGACCTCTGCTTGGTCACTCGTCGCTCGCTCAGGGCAATCGCATTTCGATCGCTGAACGGTATGGTGAAGGGTACGGGCTTTGGCCCGTACATAAAAGCGATGGAAGAGAAGAGGGCTTCAGCCCCCGAGGGGAAAGACAGTAGGAGTGCGAGCGTGCAATTTTTGATGGAATCGACGCGGCGCGGACGCTGAAATCAAGGGCAAATCTACCCAAAAGCTGTCCCTCGGGGCTGAAGCCCAACATGTCTTGCGCAGTTTATGCACGGGCTAAAGCCCGTACCCTTTCCCGCATAATTCTCAAATGCGATTGCCTCGTCGATTCCTGCTCAAACTGGATTCCTGCCTCAACCTGCGATACACTTAGTACTTGCCGTTAAGGCGCAGATTTCTCAAGGACTCAGGAGCGCATTTCAATGCCCAAGCGCACATTTCAACCCAACCGCCGCAGCCGGGTAAAGAAGCACGGCTTTCGCGCGCGCATGAAAACCAAAAGCGGCGCAGCAGTGCTCAGCCGCCGTCGCGCCGCCGGACGCAAGCGCGTCTCGGTCAGCGCCGGATTTCGCGACTAAGGTGTGTCCCGCCGGTTTGGCCGGAGCCCCTTTGCCGTTGATTCCAATGCGGCGCCAGTTTTCTCCGGCACTTCCATGAGCATCTCTTACAATATGAATCGCCGCGGGGCCGCGCACGAGTCCGCTATGCGCGCTCCCTCGCTGTCCGGCGCGCGCTTGCGCAAGCACGCCGACTATCAGCGGGTCTACGCCGCAAGCCGCAAGCGCCAATCAGCATCCATGAGTTGGTTTCTCGCACCGCAATCGGAACCGCTCCCCAAGACGACTCCAGGAATGATCCTCGGCCCGCGCGTCGGTCTCACGGCCGGCAAGGTGCTCGGCAAGGCGCACGAGCGCAATCGCATCAAGCGCCGCATGCGCGACATCCTGCGCCGGCACGTAGATCTGCTTCCCGCCGGCTTCGACCTCGTCCTCCATCCACGACGGTCGGTGCTGACCGCCGAATTCTCGAAACTAGAAGCCGAGCTCGTGCGTATCCTTGGACAGGCAAACGCGGAAGCGGCGCGCACTGCGCCGCCAGCCGCGCCAAAGCCAATCCTATGACCCGCATTTTGCTGGCAATCCTCGGGTTCTACCGCCGCTGGCTCTCACCGGCTTTGCATTCTCTGAGCCCGGGCGGTTGCCGTTTCGTTCCTACTTGTTCCGAATATGCGGCCGTAGCGATTGCCACCCATGGACCCGTGCGGGGGATAGGCCTCGCTACCTGGCGCCTGCTCCGCTGCCATCCCTTCAGCCGCGGAGGACTCGATCCAGTACCGCCCGCCGCCACCCCTTTTCCGCACGAACCGTTACCATAGACAGAGAGGCGCGTATGCTCGCGCCTTTTCTCCAACGACAGGAAGTTCCCTTTGCCCGAAATTCGCAATCCAAACTTAGAGTCGCAAGGTCCCGGCGGCGGTGGCAGCGGCGGCGGTGATTTCCGCAGCCTGACCACATTCGCCTTCTTAGCGGTCATTCTTTTCCTGGCATTTCAATATTTCAAACCCAAGCAGGACACGCCCCAGCCGACGCCCCAGACGCAGCAGCAGCGTTCTGCGCAGCCTGATGCCGCGAGCCAGCCCCAATCGGGCGCCGCCTCGGCATCGCCAGCCCAGTCCTCGGGAACCGCGCCCACAATCGCCGCCGCAGCCGAAACCGAAACCACGGTCGAAAACGAGCTCTATCGCATCGTTTTCACCAACCAGGGCGCGCAGGTCAAGCATTGGCTCCTGAAGAAGTACTTCGACACGGCGGGCAAGCCGCTCGACCTCGTGCAGCCGCAACTCGCCGCGCAATTCGGCTTCCCTCTGTCGCTCTTTACCTATGATTCTTCGCTGACGCAGCAGTTGAATCAATCTCTCTATCAAGCCTCTGTAACCGGCACGTTGCTCGCACCCAACACGCTCACCTTCCACTACGCGCAGGGCGGACTCGATGTAGTGAAAACCTTCCGTTTCGATTCGACGTATGTAATCGATGCCGAAGCCGAGGTGCGCCGCAACGGAACCCCTGTGCGCGCACTGATCGATTGGCCCGCGGGCCTGGGCGATATGGAGGAGTTCCTGCCGTCCTCCGCGACGCGCAGCACCATTCCTTCGCAGTCGCAACTCGTCACATCCATAGGCGGCCATCAAGACACCACTGCTGCGGCAAAGGTCAGCGGCAACGCCACCTCCGAGCAGCCCTACGATTTCGCGGCCGTCATCGACCTCTACTTCGCCGCCGCCTTTTTGCCGGAATCTCCCGAGACCGCGACGCTGCTCACCCAGCACAACACCGTCGACGTGCCCAGTGACCTCTCCAATCCCAACAGCCAGAGGAAGCCGCATCCTGTCCTCGGCCTTGCGATGGGAAGTACAAGCGGGATAACCCGAGTGCGCGTCTTTGCCGGGCCCAAACAGACCGACGTGTTGAAGAACGTCTTTGCCACCGGCCCCGATGGAAAGCAGACCGGCCCGTCGCTCGAGCCTCTGATCCAGTACGGCATGTGGGGCATCATCGCCAAGCCGCTCTACCTTGCGTTGCGCTGGCTGCATAATCTGCTCGGTCAAAGCTCGGACAGCTGGGGCTGGGCCATCATCATCTTCACTGCGACGTTTACGCTGATCATGCTCCCGTTCCGGTTTATGGCGATGCGCTCTTCGCTGAAGATGATGCGCATTCAACCCAAGGTTGAAGCCCTCAAGAAGCGCTATGCCCATCTCAAGATCAACGACCCCAAGCGCACCGAGATGAACTCGGAGATGATGCAGCTCTACAAAACCGAGGGCGTGAATATGTATGGCGGCTGCTTGCCGATGCTGCCGCAGATTCCTCTGTTCTTCGCTTATTTCCGCGTGCTGCAATATACGGTGGAACTGCGCCAGGCGCACTGGTTCTGGCTCAAGGATCTCTCCACGCCCGACCCGCTGCATATCCTGCCGATCCTCATCATCATCACCATGTTCCTCACCCAATACATCACCCCCTCGCCGGGCATGGATCCCGCGCAGCGACGCATGATGGCCTTCATCATGCCGGTCTTCATGGGCTTCATCCTGTTTAACTACGCCTCGGGTCTCGCGCTCTATTGGGGAACAAGCAATCTGATCAATCTCCTTCTGCAACTAGGCGTGAATCAATCGAGCATGGGCAAGGAGATGCACGAGATCGCCGCCCGCCGCAATCAAAAAAAAAGTAGCGGCACCAGCCAGCGCGTGATTCAGGGCCGCCGGTAGCAGAAAGAAATCAAACCATTCTTCACGCAGCGTGATCCAGCACGAACATGGGTGCCCCATCCAAGCTTTGCTTGGGTGGGAAAGCACGAACCCATCCCGCGGTCATTCCGTGCAGCCCTCGCCGCTGTCATGCTGAGCATCGTTCACTCCGCATCGATCCGAATCCGGCCCCTGCTCGGCTCGTGCCTACCCAAGCGCGGTACCCAACGCCTCATCCACCGTCGGGTGCGCAAACTCGAATCCAGCGGACAGCAGCTTCGCAGGCACAACCCGCGCACTCGCCAGCAGCGCCTCATCGGCCATTTGCCCGAGGGCGAGCCGCAGAGCAAATGCAGGCACAGGCAGCACCGCAGGCCGATGAACCTGCCGTGCCAGCGCCCGCGTGAACTCCGCATTCGTGACCGGGTTCGGCGAGACCACATTCATCGCACCCGAGAGCGATTCGGTCTCCAGCGCAAACAGGATCGCCGCAACCGCGTCCTCAAGGCTCACCCAGCTCATCCATTGCCGACCCGACCCAAGCCTGCCGCCAAGCCCCAAGCGAAACGCCGGCAGCATTTTCTCGAGCGCACCCGGCCCGCGCCCCACCACCACGCCGAACCGCGCATGCACCACGCGAATCCCCACTTCCAAAGCCGGCCTTGCAGCCGCCTCCCACTGCCGGCACACCTCCGCCAGAAAGCCCGCACCCGGCGTGGAGGTCTCATCCAGCACCGCGTCGCCTCGATCGCCGTAGATGCCCACGGCCGAAGCCACTACCAGCGTCTGCGGCGGCTCGCGCAATCCAGCCAGAATCGTCGCCAGTGCTCGCGTCGAACCCGCGCGGCTTGCCGTCAGCTCCCGCCGGTAGTCAGCCGTCCAGCGATGTGCCGCCACGTTCGCGCCCGAAAGGTGAATCGCCGCCGCGCACCCCTCCAGCGGTGACGGATCCGCAAGGGAAGGCGTCGCCGCCGGATCCCATGCAACCTGCTCTTCACTCCGAGGCACACCCCGCACCAACTGGACAATGGGCGCCCGAAGCGCCCCAAGCCTCCGCCGCAACGACGTGCCCAGCATCCCCGATGCGCCACTCAGCACGATCTTCGAGGTTTGCCCGACAACCCCATCCGGGTCTTTGCTCATCTGCACATGCATAGGTTCGATTTTCCGCGCTTTCAACCAATTGAGCGCGGTTTGCCCCGCTTCTTAGAGTTTAGTATCATGGGAATGAATTTTGATTGGGGCAACAAGTTTGCGGGCGTGCATACCCTGGGGAGGGTCGCTGATGACGGAGCTGGCAACGGTTCGCAGCGAAGAAACACAGAAGTCGCAGGTTGACAACGAGACCACGGAAAGATTCATCGCCGAAAAGCACATTGGCGAGCGCATCAAGCGACTCCGGTTGAAGAAATCCATGGGCTTGGTCGAGCTGGGCCGGCACACCGGGCTATCGGCTAGTTTTTTATCCCAGCTTGAAACCGGGCGCGTCGTGCCAACTTTGCGCAACCTCGCGCGCATCGCCATGGTCTTCTCCAAGGACCTTTCGTACTTTTTCGAGAGCGAACCGCAGGCCATGTTCCGCGTCCACCGGCGCAAGGAGCGCGTGCGCCTGCCCCAGACCGGCGTCGACGAGCCAACCTACTTTTTTGAAAGCCTAGGCTACATGGTGCCCGACCGGCACATGGACCCCTACTTCGCCCAGTTCATCCCGCTCCAGAAGGATCACGAACCGCGTGCGCACATGCACGCCGGCTTCGAATTCCTGTATGTACTTGAAGGCGAGCTCGACCTTCGCCACGGCGAGAATCAGTGCACGCTCGAGCCCGGCGACGCGGTCTATTTTGACGCCAGTACGCCCCACTCCTACGTATGCGCCGGAAAAAAGCCCGCCGATGTTCTCATCGTCACCATGCATCAGCCGCCGCCCATTCAGCCCGTCACGCTGCTCCGCCAGGGCGTTCCGCGCGCGCTGCCGGGCAACCCCGCTCACACCGCGCCGGGCAGCCAGCAGTAGATGCGGGTTACTGACCAGGTGGCCGTCTAATCCGGAAGGCGTCCCTTGGGTCGCTGGACCGATTGAGCGGCTGAGTCCGCATCAATTTGACCCTGAATCAACAAATTGATGAACCGGTACAAGGCAGACTCGACCAGCGCAGAGCTGTTTTCGCGCATTGAATAGTAGTTGCGTTGATTCCGCTCACAGAAGTCAATTGTGTAGCAGAGCGTGTCGGTCGCCCGGTCACGAGTGACGGAATTGGCCGATTCACTGCTATCAGCCCAAAGTTCGTTTGTCGATAAACATTCCGTGGGGAACCGGATAGGCAGAGTTGCCGCCTCATCCAACAATTCTGCAACGAGCGAGACCGCCAGTTGGGTGGCGAATCGCAGCTGCCGTGTGTGTCTCCAGGTCATACCTTGTATCGGGAACCAGAGCCCAGCCCCGCAGCTTCCGTCTTCTGTAATTCTTAACTGCCAACGTGGCAGATTACGCGCAGCTTCACCAGGATGGTAGACAATCACTTGTCGAATTGGCGGGCTGTCCTCCTGCCCGCGCGCATATGGTTCCCTGACGTCGATTAATTCAACTTCGCACCTCAGCAGTGCGTTTGGTGGGATCTTGCCTGGAATCCCCTCGGCACCATAGGCAAGGTGCGGGCTTATGACAATGCTCCTTGCCCCGCCTACTCGCATTCCGATGATCCCTTTGTGAAGCCCCGCAATGCAGTGCCGCCGAAAGAGGTCGATTTTCACTCTCGGTTCGGGATAGACGAAAACCTCCTCTCCACGATGAAGAAACATCCGCAGGTTCACGACGGCAGTTTTTCCTTGCAGCGCTTCTTCACCCGTGCCCATCGAAACGTCGATGATTTCAATATCTCGAGGCATAGTTTCTGTTCAGGGTACACCGGTGGATGAAGCATTGAGAACTTTAGCAAAAGAAGTACTTGGAGGTTCCAAACGAGAGGTGGATTAAACGTAACAATAGGCAGCATTCCAACCGGAATCGAATACAAAATGACAATTTATAGCTAGTCATTAGTGTTGATAGTGACAATAAATAACTTGTCATGATTACATATATTGACTATATTTATCTTGTCATGCGAAGCGAGTTCAGAAATCTCCGCCTGAAACAACTGGATCGTGTCCTCAAACCATTCCGGACAGCGCGGAAGATTCCCCGACCGCCAAACGGGTGGATACGCAGCATCCGGCAGGCGCTCGGAGTCTCCTCGGGAGAACTGGCGCGCAGGCTGGGGACAAGTCGCCAACTCCCCCTGCAACTGGAGAAGGGAGAAGCCGAAGACCGCATCACTCTGAAAAGCCTGCGGGCCGTGGCCAACGCGCTTGACTGCGATTTGGTCTACGCCCTTGTGCCACGCGCCCGCAATCTTCAGGAGTTGATCGAAAACCGGGCGCGCGCCGAGGCGAAAGACCGCGTTCTCGGCGTCGAGCATTCGATGGCGCTTGAAGATCAGGCGGCCGGCAAGATCGACGAAGCGGTCGAAGCCGAAACGCGGCGCATCGTCAGAAAGCGCAAAGCCAGATGACCCTCTTCACGAGTGAGGACGGCAGTACGCCGCTCTCTCCCGAAGAGCAGAACGACCTAATCCCTGACCTCAGCACGAAGGAAGAACTCAATGAGTGGGAGCGCCAGAACATTCTCGAAGCCGCGGCATGGGCGCTCGATCCACGCAATCTGAAACGCCAGGACCCGTTCTCAGAACCCTACGTGAGGCACCTGCACCTGCGCATGTTCGACCAGACCTGGAAGTGGGCAGGGAGATACCGGATCACGGAAAAGAACATCGGAATTCCTCCCTATCAGATCCGCGAAGCCCTACCGGCGTTGCTGGGCGATGCGCGCTATTGGGTCGAGCATCGGACCTTCGAGCCGGACGAACTCGCGGTGCGATTTCACCATAAGCTCGTTCGGATTCACCCATTCGCCAACGGGAACGGCCGCCATGCTCGGCTCATGGCAGATGTCGTCCTACGGAGATTGGCCCGGCCGCTGTTCACATGGGGAAGCGCGGACATCGTGCGAGCCGGTGACTTCCGGCGCACCTACATCGAAGCGCTTCGAGCCGCGGATAAGAACGACATTCGGCCGCTCCTGGCGTTTGTTCGCTCGTGATTCTTCAGTGAGGACGCCGTCTACTTCGACGCCAGAACGCCTCACTCCTACGCGTGCGCCGGGAAAAAGCCCGCCGACGTTCTCATCGTCACCATGCACCAGCCGCCGCCCATTCAGCCCGTCACGCTTTCTGTCCGCTTTCACGCGTACCGAGCCATCGCAAGCTCCACAATCTCCCCGATCATTTGGGTATAGGAGAGGCCGGATTTCCTCGCGGCCATGGCAAACTCCTGTCCGCTCGAGAGCCATGGGTTCGGATTCGCTTCGATGACATACACCTCGCCCTTGTTCGATACCCGCATGTCAATGCGGCCGTAATCGCGAAGCTTGACGGCGCGATAAGCCTTGATCGCGATCTCAGTGAGCTTAGTTACGGTTTCATCATCGAGGTCTTCGGCGATCGCCGATTTCGTCAGCTTGTAGGCTTCTGTGTCTTTGTCGAATTTCACATCCTGGCTGGCGATCCTGGGCATGCCCTTCGGAAGCTTCGAAAAGTCAAGTTCCACGAGCGGAAGTGCATGGGCACTTTCATAACTTCCGAGGATCGAGGCATAGATCTCGCGCCCTTCGATGTACTCCTCGATCAACGCAGGAGAATCGAATTCCGTCTGTATATACGAGATGCGCTCCATCAACTCCTTCACGCTGGTCACTAAGGCAGCGGCATCGATGCCGATGGACCCATCTTCGGAAGTGGGTTTCACGATCAGTGGGAAGGAGATGTCATGCGCATGGTCAATGTTGCCGCGATAGGCAGTCGCGAAATAGGGCGACTGAATGCCATAAAAAGCGAACATCTTTTTGGCGATCGATTTGTCCTGCGCAAGAATGTTCGCGTGCGGGCCCGCGCCGGTGTAGGGAATATCGAGCAAGTCCAGGAATGCAGTGACCTGCATCTCCTTAGTGTCATCGCCTGCGTAGGATTCCGTGAGGTTGAAAACGAGATCGGCGCCACACCTGGCGAGTCCTAGCAGCGACTGCGGACGACCGTCGAGAACGTAATACGACGGCTCATGACCGAGCTTCTCCAAGGCTTCGAAGATCTCTTCGCGGTCGTGCTTCACCGGCTTCTTCTTGTGTTTCTTTTGCCCCTTGGGCTTGCGTGGCGCAGGAACTTCTTCCTGCACTGCAGCAGGTTCTTCTTCCCACAAGTCGTACAGCACGGTAATCTTCAATTTCGTTCCTGTCATGCGCCTCCAATCGGCGTGACGGCAGCTGCCGGCACGCCTCAGGGATGAATGAACTTCCCACGGAGCAGGTAATTCATTGAAAGTGCGGTTGTGTACACGGTGAATTCCGTGAGGTACTCGGACTCGCGTCGAACGTCCACGCGCAGACCCAGGTCCTCAACACGCTTGCAAATCGCTTCCACTAGTCGCTTGACGACCGGACGTTGCACCCCGCTCCAATACGCGACTTTGTCGACGATTAGCTTGCGATGCTGACGCAACAACTCCTCAGCGGGGCGCACGCCCTTATGTCGCCTGGGGGAGATATTGAAGATGTCCGTCAAGTCGGTATCCAGCGCGAGTTCCTGCACCGGAATTTCCTCGGGCAGGCTGAGACGATAAAATTCGCCGACCGTCGATTCCATATCATCGACGGTGATATCGGTGCGGCCGCGACGCCGGATGGGTTCGACATCTCCGACTTTTCGCGCCATGCGATCGACGTATTGGAGCTTGGCCAGCGCGTCCCAACCCTCGTAGCGCTTTCGCCATTGCGAGCGAGGTGTGAGCCAGACCGCAAACGATTCTGCAAAATCTTCGTCCGGATGCTTCTGCGCGTACCAGCCGGCCATGTGGCGAACAAACTTCCGCGAGAACGGTATGGGACGATAATTATCGCGATAGGCGCGGCGAAACGGACCAAAAAGATCGTGCCACTCCGCCGACTTATAGAGTTGGTACGCATAATTGAATGCGTGCCCCGCCTCATGACGCATATACATCATGATCTCGCGAGCGTCTTCGAGGTCGTTCATATCGCGCTCAAGCTGTGCCAGGTCAGGGTTGGCCAGATAGAACGGAATGCCAATGACGGGCTCGCCCGAGGGACATCCCCATTCATCGGTGAGATAACACTGCGGACGGAACTTGTGGATGCCCTTGGCTTCCAGTTCGCGATAAAGCTGCTGAACGAATCGTTCGAGCGGAGAACCCTCGAGTCTGAGCCCGAGTTCGCGAATGGGCTTGGCGAGTATCTCCTGGAATTCCGTTCGGGTTTTCTCGAAATTGCGCACGGGGCTATTCAGAGTTCTATATCAAGGAGCCAGATTTGGCACGCAAGGCGTATCGCTTATGCACATAGTATTGTGGGCACGCCTGGTCCTGGAACATCCCGTTCGAGAAGGGTTGCGAGCCGCGCGCGCACATGCACGCCGGC
>CAZAQN010000015.1:0-91940 GCA_964487345.1 uncultured Occallatibacter sp.
CCGGATCATCGGCAAAGAGGTCAACGCCCCACTCCCAATCGTCCATGCCAATCGATCCACTGATGATCTGCTTCACCACATCGCCGTAGCGGCGACCGATGAGGCCGTGCAAGTGCATCATCCGCTGGCGCTCGGCGAAGGGCACGGTGTACCAGTTCACCTGCTCGCCGCGCTTCCGATCCATGGGATAGAAGGTGAGATATTTCGCGTCCGGCACAGAAGGGAACAGGCGCGACTTCATCGCTTCACTCCCGCGTTCAAGCGATGCGGCAATCTCCGCATTCCACTCTGGCGTATGTGCCGCAAAACCTTTCTCTGAAGCAGCTTCATACGTCTTGCGGCTTGATTCGTAGAGTCCAAGCTCGACGACGGAGACGTAGGAATGGCGCTGTTCGAGGAAGTCGAAGAATTCAGTCTGCGCAAGTTCGAGCTCGACCTGATTCAACGCCTCCAGCGACTCGCGAAAGTGTACGAGGATCAGGTCGCCCTTATGCCCAAGCTGCGAAAACAGCGCCGTCTGCACCGGGCTACTAGCGTTCGCGCGTTCTAGCTTCGTCAGCACCTCCATCGCTTCGCCCGTAATGCGGGCGCGTTCGCCGTCCGCAGAGGACTTCCACTTAGCCCAATCGAAGCGAAAGAACTGGTGCAGAACAGCAGACCCTTCAAGCGTCAATGGAACCGGAGGGAAGGACGGAACGGGGGGAATATCGGACAACTTTGCCACCTCTCGCTTTATGTGAACACCCTTCATGCTAGCAAAGGGAGTGGCGCGCCTTCGACTTTGGGAAGCATCTCAGTTTGGTCGAATCGCGGTGCCGGAACCGCCCTATATACTTATCTCTGCCCATGAGCGAAAGAATTCTTGCAGCACTTGTTCAGTTCATCACGCACGTCATCGACATGGGCGGTTACGCCGGCATCGCCGCACTGATGGGCATCGAATCTGCCTGCATTCCTCTTCCCTCCGAAATCATCATGCCCTTCGCGGGCTACCTCGTGTATCTCGGTCGTTTCAACCTGTTTTGGGCGGCGACGACCGGCGCGATCGGCTGCAATCTGGGATCGGTGGTTGCATATTGGATCGGCGCCAAGGGTGGACGCCCACTGGTCGAGCGCTATGGCCGCTTGGTCCTGATGAGTCATCACGACCTGGACCGCATGACCTACTTCTTTCAGAAGTACGGATCGATCACGGTGCTGTTGGCTCGTCTTCTGCCGGTCGTTCGCACCTTCATCGCGTTCCCCGCAGGCATCGCAAAAATGCCGCAACTCCGCTTTCACGCATACACATTTCTTGGGTCTTGGCCCTGGTGCTTCGCGCTCGCTTACGCCGGCTTGAAACTCGGCGAACGGTGGCACACCGATCCCCGCTTTGAACAGGCTTTTCATCGCTTTCATCTTGCCGTTGAAATCGCATTGTTGGCGGCAATCATATGGTTTGTCTGGTCCCACATCAAGCATGGGCGACAGGCAGGCTCGGCGCTCGGCCCGCAAGAGGATTGACGCCGTCGCGCGGGCGTACACTGATCCGTCTCAGGAAATGCAAGTTTTCGGACTCATTCGAGGTTCGCGGTACTCAGAAGGAAGGTTAGGAAGAACAATGGGGAATGAGCAACAAGGCGGCACAACGACCGCCGCAAGCAAAATCGAACCGGCTAAGGGGAAACTTGGCGTCATGGTCGTAGGCCTCGGCGCTGTCGCAACGACTTTTATTGCAGGCGTGGAAGCGGTGCGGCGCGGCATCGCCAAGCCGATCGGCTCGCTGACGCAGATGGGAACGATTCGGCTAGGCAAGCGCACGGACAACAACTCGCCGCTGATTCGGGAGTTTGTGCCGATTGCACAATTGAACGACTTGGTCTTTACGGGCTGGGACATTTTCGAGGACAACGTCTACGAATCCGCGGCGCACGCCAAAGTGCTCGACAAGGACCTGGTTGAGCAGTTGAAGCCTTTCCTCGAAACCATCAAGCCGCTGCCTGCGGTCTTCGACCAGTACTACGTGAAGCGCCTGCACGGCACGCACGTCAAGAAGGGCAAGAACAAGCGCGATCTCGCCGAACAGGTGCGCGCCGACATTCAGGCGTTCAAGAAGACCGTCGACCGCGTGGTGATGATCTGGTGCGGATCTACTGAAATTTTCCTCGAACCCACGGCTGTTCATCAGTCCATTGAAGCCTTCGAGAAAGGCCTCGAAACGGATGACATCGGCATCGCACCTTCGCAGATTTACGCCTACGCTTCCCTCAGTGAAGGCGTGCCATTCGCTAATGGCGCGCCGAACCTTACGGTCGATATTCCAGCTCTGATCGATCTTTCGAAGAGAAACTCTGCTCCGATCTGCGGCAAGGATTTCAAAACCGGCCAGACATTCATGAAGACCGTACTTGCACCGGCCTTCAAAGCGCGTCTGCTGGGAGTCTCCGGCTGGTACTCGACTAACATTCTGGGCAACCGAGATGGGGAAGTGCTCGATGACCCCGAGTCGTTCAAGACAAAGGAAGAATCGAAGCTCGGGTCGTTGGAATACATTTTTCAGCCTGAGCTTTATCCGGACCTTTATAAGGATATCTTTCACAAGGTTCGCATCAACTACTATCCGCCGCGTGGCGACAACAAAGAGGGCTGGGACAACATCGACATCTTCGGCTGGCTCGGCTATCCGATGCAGATCAAAGTCGACTTCCTCTGCCGCGACTCGATTCTGGCCGCGCCCATCGCTCTTGACCTCGTGCTTTTCCTAGACCTCGCCAAGCGCACGCCGGAGCTGCGGTCCATCGGTATACAGGAGTGGCTGAGCTTTTATCTCAAGTCGCCGCAGACGCGCGAAGGACTTTATCCTGAGCACGACTTGTTTATCCAGTCCATGAAGCTGAAGAACACGCTGCGTCACATCATGGGCGCGGACCTCATCACCCACCTGGGCCTCGAATACTACGACTGACCACCTGCGGTGGAGCCAACTGCCTCCCGTTGGTCGGCAAAAGCAAAGCCCTATCCCCCAAAGGATGGGGCTTCGGTGTATTTGCGAGCAGCGTCCGACAAATCGATGTCAATTCTGAGAAGGCACTGACGGCGCGATTTTCTGCAGCCCATCGCTCAGCAGCTTCAGCGATCGGCCGCCCAAAATGACCTTCTCGCCCACAGTCGGTTGCACGAAGGGATCCTCGATGTTCTCGGTGTCGATAACTTGAGTCCATGGATTCCGGCTCGGAGATTCAGGAAGAGTGAATTCAACTCCTTCGTGCGCGGCATTAACCAGGAGAAGAAAACTGTCATCGATAATCCACTCGCCGTCTTCGTTTGAAACCTGCAGCGTTTGCCCGTTGAGCAACAGGGTGATGGCGCGGCTCCATTCGGCGTTCCACGCTTCGTCGGAGACCTCGATGCCGTCGGGATTAAACCATGCAACGTCTTTCACCACGCGGACGAGCGACCCGTCGCCTTTCTTTCGAATTTCGCGGTCCTGAAAGAATTTACGCCGGTGCAGGTTCGGATGGGCGAGTCGAAGCCGAATCAGCTTGCATGCGAATTCGCGAAGACGGGTGCGTGATTCGTCGAGGTTCCAATCGAACCAGGTCAGTTCGTTGTCCTGGCAGTAGCAGTTGTTATTGCCCCGCTGCGACCGCCCCACTTCATCGCCGCCGGTCAGCATGGGCACGCCCTGCGAGAGCATCAGGGTTGCGAGGAAATTGCGAATCTGGCGCTCGCGCAGTTCGTCGATCGCAGGATCGTCGGTGGGACCTTCGGCGCCCATGTTCCATGAGTCGTTGTTGTCGGAGCCATCCTTGTTGTCGTCCAGGTTGGCTTCGTTGTGTTTCTGGTTGTAGCTCACGAGGTCGCACAGCGTGAAGCCGTCGTGTGCCGTTACAAAATTGATGCTCGCGTATGGCTTGCGTCCATCGAACTGATACAAATCGCTGGAGCCGGTGAGTCGATAGGCAAAATCCGAGAGCTGGCCGCCATCGCCCTTCCAGAAGCGCCTGACCGTGTCGCGGTATTTGCCGTTCCACTCGGCCCAGAGAACAGGGAACTGGCCGACCTGATAGCCCCCATCGCCCACATCCCAGGGCTCTGCGATCAACTTCACCTCGGCCAGCGTCGGGTCCTGGTGAATGGTGTCAAAGAACGAAGAAAGTTTGCTGACGTCGTGGAGTTCGCGCGCCAGCGTGGCTGCGAGGTCGAAACGAAAGCCGTCCACATGCATCTCGGTCACCCAATAGCGCAGCGAATCCATGATCATTTTGAGGACTGGCGGATTGCGCACATTGAGGGTGTTGCCCGTGCCTGTGTAGTCCATGTAGAACTCGGGCTGCTCCTCAACGAGCCGGTAATACGTCGTGTTGCAGACTCCCTTCCAACTCAGAACCGGTCCGAGATGATTCCCTTCGCAGGTGTGGTTATAAACCACGTCGAGAATGACCTCGATGCCCGCAGCGTGGAAGGCCTTAACCATCTGCTTGAACTCCCCGACCTGCCCGCCTTGATCGCCGCAGGAACAATAACGCGACATGGGGGCGAAATAGCCGAGCGTGTTGTAGCCCCAATAGTCGCTGAGCCCTTTCTCGACGAGGTGCCCTTCATCAATGAAATGATGGATAGGCAACAACTCCACGGCAGTGATACCGAGGTTCTTGAAATACTCGATGCTCGATGGATGCGCGAGGCCGGCGTACGTTCCGCGCACATTCTCCGGCACTGCGGGGTTGCGCATGCTGAATCCCTTGACGTGTACCTCATAGATGACGGAATCGGGCAGGGGTGTGTCGGGCGCGCAATCGCCTTCCCAGTCGAATCTGCCATCGATCACGACCGACTTGGGAACACCCGCAGCGCTATCCTGCGTGTCTCTTTTCAACGGGTCACCAGAAGCCAGATCGTAGGGAAAAATCGGAGCTTTCCAATCGACCTTGCCGGAGATTGCTTTGGCGTACGGATCAACGAGGAGCTTGTGGAAGTTGAAGCGGTGACCTCTTTCCGGGTCCCACGGGCCGTCAACCCGGTAGCCGTAGAGTTGGCCAGGCTTGATGTCGCGAATGAACCCGTGCCATACGAAGGCAGTGCGTTCGCGAAGATGAACGCAGTCGGTTTGGTTGCCGTCGGCGTCGAAGAGACACACCTCGACGTGCGTAGCAGCTTCGGAAAAGATTGCAAAGTTTGTCCCTTTTTTGAGAGCGGTAGCGCCCAGAGGATAGGGCTTTCCTGGCAGCAACGTTCGGCTCATGTTTGCTACGATGCGGTTTCTGCTTGATTTTGTTGTATTTATAGCGGATGAAAGATGTTGGGTCACAGTTTTGTTAGGCCCGGGATCAAGTACCATGCCTGAGTACGATGACTAAGACTTCGCCCTTCGTAAGCGGCTCCGTGCTGGTTCTCATCCAGTTCGACGTCTGTGAAGAGTTGCGCCTCGATCAGCTGCAACAGTCGGTGAATGCGCGCACCCAGGCGCAGCCGAGCATGAAGCATGCGGCGCCAGCCTATGTCCGGTACCAGAGGCCGCCTGTTATTGGGCCGCTCGAACCCATCCTGCTCGAAAGCGGAGAGCGCCTGGAGGGCGAAGTAAAGTACTACGACTATGGCGTCGCAAGCGTGATCTACCAACTGCCGTTTTCCGGTGATTGGGAGAGCCTTGTGAACCTGGCGAGTCGGTGGGTCTGGGACATCGATTTTGCCTCGCGGGTGGAACCGATCGTACGGCAGAAACTGGAAAACGTCACAAGCGCGATGATCAAGCCCTACAAGCGATGGCTGAGCGAGGACTACTTCATCTTTCATGTCCGCGAAGCGGAGGGCGCACCCACAGCCGGAGAGCTTACTCGCGATCATGGACTGCGGATTGCGCAAGTCGTCCGAGGCGACCGGCTCCTGTTATCGGATGGGGAAACACGGGAAGTGCTGCAGTCGCAGATTAGCTACTACGCGGGCGACGTGGCGGTGATTGGATGGAACGCGGCATTCCTCTACGACAGCACCGCCGGCGCTGAGACATCGATTCAGCTGCTGGAATATGCGAATTCCCAGTTGCTGGAGTTTCGCCATTATGACGAGTTGCTGACCGGCATCCTGGATAGCGTGTACGATCGCCTCGGCCAGAAGAGGGGATTCCTTGCCCGGTGGGGACTTGCGCGCTCCGCAACCAGCCTGCACACGGTGCTGCTGGATGTGGCAGAGCTCACCGAGCGCGCCGACAACGCCATCAAGTTTCTCAGCGATATGTTCGCCGCGCGCTTCTACAAGCTGGCCGCAGCCAAGGTCGGAGTGCCGGACTACAAGGACTTGGTGGCGCAGAAACTGAAGACGGCCGAAGACCTGTATCACGACATGGTGGAGCAATTCAACCAGAGCCGCGCCTTCTTTCTGGAGGTGACGGTAGTGTTGATTTTGCTCATCGAGCTTTTATATCTGTTTCGGGGAAAGCCGTTCTAGCGGCGTCCTTCATCCCGATAGGCTTTCCATTCTTCCCAGTTGAAGGGGCCGGTTTTGGTCTTCGCCGCCCGTTCCCGTATGCGGTGCGCCGCAGCCTGCGCGGCCTCTCTTTGTTCCTCTGTGATTCCAGGGTTCGGCACCAGCGGTGTATCGGGATTTCCGGCACGGGCAATCATGGTTTCGTTGCCCTCCTCGATAATGTCAGGGAGTTGTCCGGATTTTTCTTTGCTTTCGAGATCGTCGAATCGGCGCACCACATCTTCTCCAAAAGGCCTAGCGCGATTTAGCTTACCCGTTCCGCAAATTGTTCGCTTTATTTTGGTGGGTGAGTATCGCACTAGATTAGGTAACTGACACAAGCTTCCCTCAAGCAGCCACAGCTTGTGCCAGCCTGCGCACTGTGAGCACAGTGATATCGTCCTCCTGCCCAAACTCCTTCGCCGCATCGGCAATATAAAAGGCCGTTTGGTTGCTCAAGTTGTGCACCCGATCGAAGCCGAAGAGCTCCCCTGTCGATCTGCGCGCTTCCACCACACCATCGGACAGCAAGAGAAGCCGGTCGCCGGGATGCAGGTACAGCCGCACCTCGTCGTAACTGACTTCCGGCACCGCGCCCAACGGAAGCCCTCCGGGCAGCACGATCTCCTGGCTGTTCAAGTAGGGAAACAGGTGGCCGGCGCTCGAAATCACCAGCTCACCATTGGGGCCGAACAAGATCGCCTGGCATGTCGTCAGGCTCTCGCTGCCCGTCAGCACTCGGTTCAACGCTTCGAGAATCTTCGCTGGACTCCTTTCGGGGATGCGCCGCAGAGCACCCATCAGCATCGATACATTCATCGCTGCTTTCAGGCCGTGGCCCGCGACGTCGCCAATCACAACAAGGAGACTGCCGTCGCTCAAGGGCTGTACGTGGAAGAAGTCGCCTCCCACTTCGTTCGCAGGGTTGTAGATGGAATCCACCTCGTAGCCCGGCGTATCCAGCTTCTCGCGGGGAATCATCAACTCCTGCACGCTGCGTGCGGCGGCGAGCTCGCTCTGGGCATGCTCGCGGTCATGCTGGATGCGCAGGAACCGGACAAAGATGATGAGCACGATGGCCAGCAGTCCGGTGAAGTCGGCGATCGTGGCAAAGTGAATCGGAACCGGGCCCGCCTGAATCGTGAGCGGAGAGCGATAGGGGTGACCCGACGAGTCGCTCAACAGACTGGTCATGATCGGCTCAGCGATCCCGATGATCGTCAGCACGAGGGGAATGAGCAGCAGACCGGCCTCAAAATTGCGTCGAATCGTCGCCGCAATCAAGGTGACAAAGATGAACAGCGACCAACCGATCATCCACAGCGCGGTGCCCAGACCGACAAAAACCAGTGTCCCAACAACGAGCCAACCATGGCCGCCCAGCAAAAACAGGGTTGGACCTACGCCAGCGAGTATCGGCGCAGTCCAGCGGAGTGCCGTGATGGTCCACCGCTTGCGCAGCGACAGAAACGCGACCACGAACTCGAAGTAGAGATAAGCTGAAATTGCCACCAACTGCAAAACCAGGGCTGCGTACCAGAGCTGGTCAATCCGCGCCAGACTGCCTGCCAGATCGATGAAGCCGATGGGGGCCTGCAGGATCTCGTGCAGAGCCAGCCAGAGGTACTCCGTATGGCCTCGTTGCGTGAAATACAAGGCCAGCAGAAAGAGCGACAGCACCGTAAGCAGGATCGCATTGACCAGCCGCGGCAAGCGCTCGAAGAGGCTGTGCATAAACCACAGGTCCCACCCGCGTTGCAGGTCTTCAGGGTTGCCAATCCGAAACGTGCGTCTCGAGAAGAACGAGGTATAGGAGTAATAGCCGAAGGGAATGTAAAGGGTTCGAATCGCCAGTGTGAGGTCGGTCGTATTGGGATCCAGGCCGAAATGATAGAGTCGCGAGATTTCCTCGTACCTGAACGTCGCGTCGCCATGCGGTCCCTCGGGCAGAATCCTGCGGCCGTTTGCGAAGACATCGAGTCCGGGCCCCGACGCGCCAAGGGTCATATTCGTGTTCTGCGTGATGGGGAGCTCGATCAACAGAGAAACCGGGCCGTGATGGGGCGCAAGCTTTAGATGGATGCGGAACCAGGCGTACGGCCTTTTGCGCCCGGCGGGCAGATTTTCCGAGGAATCCATCCTTTCGCTGCCGGCATTGCCTGCACGGCGATCCTCGTCCGCAACATCCGCAATGGCGCTCTGCGCATTGCGCAAATCCCAGGTGGAGTCATCGAAATCGGGCATGGCCGCAGCCGGATCTTCCGTCACCCCGACGCGCCAATTCTTGTCGAGGATCAGCGGCGAACCAAGGTTTCTCGCATCCTCGAAAACGTTTGGTAGGTTCGGAGCGTTGGCAGGCACCGGCCGTGCATGACCGTGAGGCGATGAGACTCCCAGCAAGCCTGCCGTGGATGCCGGCGACGGATGGGCCTGTTGCGCAAAGCCATGCATCGCCCAACCCGCCAGAAGCGGAACCGCCAAAAGGAACGCCCTGCGCACGAAACCTCCAGGTTTCTACGTGTTCTTCACTCTAATTCAACGCGGTGGCGGGTCCAAACGACGGCTTCGCTCTGCAGCGGGTCTGAGAATTCTGGCAGTCCGCCCTGTTCAATTTTGATCCCATTCACAACTTCGCTCGATTTCCTCTTCCTTCCGGCTGCCATATGGGCGGATACTAACGTCTAACAGGTCGAGCGAAGCGAAAAATCCCTCACGCGACTTGTCCGGGCCGGAGGATTCAACATGAGAGCACCTTTCAACGGGCTCAAGGCAGGCGTGCTGGCTGGACTGGCATTGGCCGTCACCACCACGCTGTGCGCACAATCCACACCCCAAACCGGCACGGCGAACGCTCCGTCCAGCTCGTCCTCGGGTCAGCCGAGCACGCCGGCGAATCAGCCTGCTCAGTCCACTCCGGCTTCAACCACTCCCGCGCCGGCCAATGCTCCCGCGGCACAACCCGCGCCCGGAACTGCTCCGGTGGCCGGGGATACACCTCCAGCTCCGCCCTCCGCGAAAGACTCAAAGAAGGACAAGAATTCGAAGAACGACCCAGCGCCAGGCACGGCTCCAGTGACGGGCGATGTGGCTGCGAAGGACGTGGACCCGGAGAAGGTGGTTGAGCCCGGCAGCCAGGCGGTCAAGGTCAAGCCCGGTAGCATCGAGGACGTCAACGCCGTCGGCAATCGCGATATCGGCGCGCGAGGCTTGGGGAACTGGTACTCAACCGATACCGAAATCAAGATGGGAAAGTCTTACGCCGACCAGATTGAGAAGAGCACGCGGTTCATCACCGATCCCACGGTGACGGAATACGTGAACCGCATCGGCCAGAACATCGTGAAGAATTCCGATTGCAAGGTCCCGTTCACCATCAAGGTCATCGACTCCGACGAAATTAACGCCATGGCGCTGCCCGGCGGCTTCTTCTACGTCAATTCCGGCCTCATCCTGAACGCCGACGAAGAAGCCGAACTTGCCGGTGTGATGGCCCACGAGACGGCCCATGTTTGCGCCCATCACGCAGCGCGAGAAATGACACGGATGAATTACGCGCAGCTCGGCACCATTCCTCTGATCTTTATCGGCGGCTGGACAGGCTATGGCATCTACGAAGCCGCATCGCTCGCCGTGCCCATCACCTTCCTCCAGTTCTCGCGCGATTTTGAGGCGCAGGCCGATTACCTTGGCGTGCAGTACATGTATCGCGCCGGCTACGATCCGCAGGCTTTCATCAGCTTCTTTGAGAAGATTCAGGCTCTCGAAAAACGGAAGCCAGGGCTCGTCGCCAAGGCATTTTCCGACCATCCGCAAACACCTGATCGCATCCTGCATTCGCAGGAAGAGATCGCCCGAATTCTGCCAGCGAAAGACGAGTACACGGTCACGACGTCCGAGTTCGATGACGTGAAAGCTCGCCTGGCGCGCATTGAAAACAAGCGCCGCCTGATCGATAACAAGGATGGCAAGAAACCATCGCTTCGTCGGGCCAGCAATGCCCCGGATGACAGCGGCAATACCCAGGCCAGCGACAAAAGCTCGGACGGCGACGATCGGCCGACCTTGCATCGCCGCGACGATCAAAATTTCGCAACGAACTAGGGTCCCGTCCGGGAGGGCTGGCAGATTGCTCCTCACGGACCCGATCCCGGTCGCAGTCCGTCGAGTTTTCCACAGGTTGGATTCTGCCCCAGTTTTATCCGGCATCTTCCGGCTCAACGGCACAAGCCCTTGTGATCGGTTCACTTGGGCAGCTCAACAGGCTGGGTTCTGCAGCCAGCGTCCGATGATCGATCAGCTTTTTTGTGACCTGAAAGCCCGTAAATTTACCATAACTTCCTGAAAAACCTTGAAGCGACAGGTGAAACCGCGTTATATACAGGAGTACCGGCCTGCCTGCCGGAATTCTACCCTGGGGCTATTTGCCTTTCAGCTAGGGGAATTATGCGCAACGCCGCTGCCCGCTCCAATCTGCTCGTTCCTGAAGTTCGCGAGGTCATGGATATTCGCCAGGCCTCGGACTACCTTGGTATCTCGCCAGACACTCTCTACAAATACGCCTCGGAAGGCTTCGTTCCTGCGTTCAAGCTGGGCAATCGTTGGCGCTTCAAGCGCTCGCGGCTCGATGAGTGGATGGACCGCCAATCGGACATCCATGCTGCGGATGCCGAGCTCGATCCGCACCAGAAGAAGCCTGTTCGACCAGCAATGTAAAAACAGGGCTCAGGTGTCAGGGATTACAAAACCGAGCCCGAGCGCCGCCGAAGGAGAATCGGCACTCATGTGCAGTCAAGATTCCGATGGCGATGGCCTCGTCGAGCACAGTCGAAAGGTGGCTGCTGCGATCGCGAGATGCTTTATAACGTCGCGGAAGAAAGTCGTTTGAAATCCAGGTACTGGAAATCCCGACATGAGGAATTGCAGTCAAAATCATCGAACCCATCCCAGACTGGCCGCTGATCCCTGATCCGTCTCGAACTGCTTTTGCGGCGTGCTCGCACTCGGCTTGACATTTCCTCCGATATATAGCATGATGGGTATCAGATTCGGAGGCCCCCATGACCCAGTCAGAAAAAGCGCGTGTCTTTATGACTGGCCGCAGTCAGGCCGTCCGCATCCCGGCTGAGTTCCGCTTTCGTACCGAAGAGGTCTTCGTTCGCCGCGACCCGCAAACTGGTGACCTGATTCTCTCCCAGGCTCCCTCAACATGGAATGAGATCTTCACAGCACTCGACGAGGCTGGGTTCCCAGCGGAATTCTTGAACGACCGCCAACAGGGAGTTGCTGAAGAACGCGAGCGGCTGTGATCCGGCTCTACATGCTCGACACCAACACCGTCAGCTATATCCTCAAAAACACATCCCCAGCAGCTCGATCGCGCCTCTCCGCCCTCGGACCGAACGAAGCCGCCTGCATCTCGTGCATCACCGAAGCCGAGCTTTGGTACGGGCTTGATCGCATTTCCGGCGGAGATCGCCGCCGCAACGCATTGCGCGCCTTTCTCGGACGGCTGCAGGTCCTGGTATGGGGCAGGGAAGAAGCCGCCACTTACGGAACGTTTCGTGCGAGACAGGAAACCATCGGAAAGCCGCTCGGCCCTCTCGACACGCAAATCGCAGCTCATGCCATCGCCGTCGGAGCCGTTTTGATCAGCAACGACGCCGGGTTTCAAAATGCCGTCGGCCTTCCCGCACTAGAAGCCTGGGCAACCGACCTCTGCACTCCGTGAGTCCGTCATCCCCTGATCCCTGTTCCCTTCGGCCCCGCCTCCCTCATTTATTCTGTCCTGATGGACCACAACCGCCGCATCGGCCAATTGCGCCGTCGCATGACGCGCGCGGGCCTCCATGGACTCCTTGTCACACATCTCCCTGATCTGCGATATCTCAGCGGATTCACGGGTTCCAGCGCAGCTCTCGCCATCACCCGCCGCGCCGCACGCTTCTTCACTGATGGCCGATACACGGCTCAAGCCGCAGAGGAAGTCGGCGCCGCGAAAGTACAGATCGTCTCCAGCCCGCCTGCGGCGAACGCCGTCGCATGGCTCGCTGCGCAGCCGGGCATCGAATCTGCCGGATTCGACCCAACCCGCACCACGGTTGCCGAGTTAACCCGCTTGCGTGCCGCGCTTCCATCGCATCTCCGCCGCGCGTTTCTAATTCCGCTGGCAGCACCGCTCGTTGAGCCCCTGCGCTGGGTGAAAGACGAGGACGAGTTGCGCATCCTGAGCGAAGCGGCCCTGCTGGGATGCAAACTCTTCGAACATCTTCTGGGCTTTATCCGTCCCGGTCTCGCCGAATTCGAAGTCGCGGCCGAGCTCGAATACCAGGCCCGCCAGCGAGGCGCTGAGGGCATGTCGTTTGAGACGATCGTCGCCTCAGGTCCGCGCTCCGCCTTGCCGCATGGCCGCGCAACACAGGCCCTGGTTCCCCGCAAGGGCTTTCTGACTCTCGACTTCGGTATAATCCGTGAGGGCTACTGCTCCGATATGACGCGCACAGTGCATCTTGGGAAACCGAGTGCGAAAGAGCGTGAGACCTATGAGGCAGTGCTCCAGGCCCAGGAAGCTGCCGTTGCGGCAGTGAGCGGCGGCGCCCGATGCGGAGATGTCGACGAGGCGGCTCGTTCTGTGCTCAGAAAATCGGGTCTGGCTGAAGCATTTTCCCATTCCACCGGACACGGGGTTGGGTTGGAAATCCACGAATCGCCGCGCGTCGGTGCCGGACAGACAACGCGGCTGGTGCCGGGGATGGTGATCACGATCGAGCCCGGGGTCTACCTTCCGGGAGAGTTCGGTGTTCGCATCGAGGATATGGTTGCGGTCACCCGATCCGGAGGACAGGTGCTGACTCCCGCACCCAAAACCCTGATCGAGCTTTGAGCATTCATCCCGCCGCCGAGTGCGCGGGAGACAAGGAACGAATGAAACCAGAAGATATCCAGGATCTGAAAGAGCTGATCGAGTTCCTGAAGCAATACCAGGTCGCGGAGTTTGACCTCGAGCGCGGCGACATCAAGATCCGGCTTAAGTTCGATCAACCGGAGGGCTCATCGGCGAGGTTGTCCGACCTGGCTCGAATGTTGGCGAATGCTCCTGCCGCGCCTGCCTATACCCAAGCCCCTCCTTCGGCTGGTGCAGCAGCTGTTGCAGCCTCGGCACCCGAGCCCGTGGAAGAGCTGCATCTTGTGAAGTCGCCGATTGTCGGCACGTTTTACGGTTCGCCATCTCCTGGCGCAGCGGCCTTCGTCAACTCGGGAGACCGCGTCGAGAAGGGACAGGTCATCTGCATCGTCGAAGCCATGAAGCTCATGAATGAGATCGAAGCCGATGCATCCGGAGAGATCGTCAAGTGCCTCGTCTCGAACGGACAGCCCATTGAATTTGGACAGCCGCTCTTTTCCATACGACAGCGGAGTTAACGGTGTTAGCGCAGTTAGCGGAGCCAGTTATCGACAATCCGGCCGTACTAGTTTCCGAAGGGATAGACAGGCCGAAAGCCGCCGCCGCGAAGAAAGACGCGAACCCTACTAACACCGCTAGCTCCGCTAACTCCGCTCTCATAACTAACCCCGCTGTTCTTCAAAGGTTCCTGAATGTTTCGTAAGGTATTGGTGGCCAATCGCGGCGAGATCGCGCTGCGCGTTCTAAATGCCTGCCGGGAACTCGGCATCCGCACGGTTGCTGTCTATAGCGAAGCCGACCGTAACTCGCTCCATGTGCGCTTTGCCGACGAGGCCATCTGCATTGGTCCGCCGCGCCCAGCCGACAGTTACCTCAATGTACCCGCCGTAATCTCGGCCGCCGAGATTGCCAACGTCGATGCGATTCATCCCGGCTATGGCCTGCTCAGCGAGAATGCCAATTTTGCCGAAGTCTGCCGCGCCTCCAACATCAAGTTCATTGGTCCGCCGCCCGAAGTCACGCGCATGATGGGCGAAAAAGAGAAGGCGCGCCAGACCATGAAGGATGCCAAGGTCCCCATTCTGCCAGGGTCGGATGGGGTAATTTCGACAGCCGAAGAAGCGCAGGAATGGGCAGAAAAGGTTGGCTACCCGGTCATTTTGAAGGCCAAGGCCGGCGGTGGTGGCCGCGGCATGCGCATCGTACGCACCGATGAGGAACTACCGAATCTTTTCCATGCCGCCTTCACTGAGGCAGCCAACGCCTTCGGCAATGGCGAACTCTACATGGAAAAATTCATCGAGCAGCCGCGCCACATTGAGTTTCAGATCCTCGCCGACGAGCACGGCAACGTGGTCTCGCTCTTTGAACGCGAGTGCTCCATCCAGCGCCGCCACCAAAAGCTCATTGAAGAGGCGCCATCGCTCCAAGTCACGCCGCAAATGCGCGAAGAAATTGGACGCACGTTGTGCCGATGCCTTGCCCACATCGGCTACCAAAATGCAGGAACGGTCGAATTCCTGATGGACGAGGACGGCAAGCTCTACTTCATTGAGATGAACACCCGCATTCAGGTGGAGCACCCGGTGACCGAATTCATCACGGGCATCGACCTGGTCAAAGCGCAACTGCGCATCGCCAACGGCGAACGGCTGGAAACAATCCTGCCACCAAAGCTCGAAATGCGCGGACACGCCATCGAGTGCCGCATCAACGCCGAACATCCGCAAAAATTCACACCCTCCGCGGGAAAGATTACGGCCTTCAACGTCCCCGGCGGCAACGGCATTCGCGTCGACACAGCGCAATACGCCGAAGGCGTCGTCCCCCCTTATTACGACTCGCTCATCGCCAAGCTCATCACCTACGGCGTCGATCGCGCAGAAGCTATGGCGCGCATGGAACGTGCGCTGAGCCAATTCGTAGTGCAGGGAATCGAAACCTCGATTTCACTGCATCAGGGCATCTTTAAGGACGAAGATTTCCGTGAAGGCAAGTTCGACACCAAATTTATGGAACGCTTCCTGGCCAAAAACTCCGAGTAAACCCCTCGCGCAGATTGCACTTCGACTGGAGAAGACTGGATTTCCGAAAGGAGGTCCGGCCTTTTTTCCGTTTGCAATGGAAGGACTTCTATTGCAGGCACGCTTTTCGCGCTTTCGGTCGAACCGCGCAAAAGAGGGAGGACGGGATATGAGCCTATTGCAGAATCTTCCGCAAATCGTTACAGCAATCGGCGGACTGGGAACCGCAGCCTTCGGCCTCGTCGATTCAACCAAGGTGCTTGGGGGCGGGGTCAATCGCATCGGCTTTACTCGGATCAAAACGACAGTGAATGCATTGACGCCCGGCACGCCGTCGGCCGGCCTCACCCAGGACAAAATCGCCGACACATTAAAAGCCAATTGGTACGACGGCAAAGACCTCGCCAGCCAGAAGGCCATCGCCAAGTCCCTTATCAAGCAGAGTCTGAACTCCGACAACGCGGACAAACTCGCCAAAGCGACGGGGGTAAATTCCGCGGTGCTCCAGACCATCGCAGCCAGCCTTGCCAGCGGCACTGCCCTTACGCAGAGTCAAACCGACGTCTATTCCCGGCTCGATTTCATTCTGACTGCTCTGCTCGACGAGGTGTATCAGCACGCCGATCAAACCTATACCAACTGGACCCGCATCCTGGCGGCTTGCTTTGCGGTGGTCCTGGCGTTCCTCGGGGGATGGAGCTTGAACGACGCTTCTTGGTCGGCCTACCTGCATTCCAACGATATGTGGGTTGCGCTTCTTGCCGGGCTGCTGGCCACGCCGCTCGCGCCGATCGCCAAGGATCTCTCCAGCGCTCTGGCAACGGCCGTAAACACCATGCAAGCGATCAAGAAGTAAAGAGGCTGCCATGACCCGATTTCTCGATGTTCGCTTACAGCCCGTAGGCGGTGAACTGGCAACCTCTGTCGCCATCAACCAAGGCACTGATCTCAACAATTATGGCGGGCTCCTGCCGGCGGATTTGCTCAGCTATATCCGTGGCCAGCACGTGCTGATCGCAACCCACGGGTTCAACGTCAATCGAGAGGCTGGAATTGCCTGTCTGTCGAACTGGGAGAGTCTGCTCCAGCTTCCGCCCTCCTCTGCTTTCGTAGGCCTGCTTTGGCCAGGCGATTCGATCTGGGCTCACGGGCTGGATTATCCCGATGAGCCCAGGATCGCGAATCAAGCGGGTGCCCAGTTGATTGCCCCATTTCTCGATGCGAACTTCACCAACGCGGCAAGCATTTCGTTTGCCTCCCACAGCCTCGGAGCCCGGCTGATACTTGAGACTGTCTCGCAGATGAAGCTGCCCGTCCGTCGCGTGGTGCTGATGGCCGGCGCCATCGACGACAACTGTTTGAATACTGAGTTCCAATCCGCCGCGGCGAAGATAGGGGCAATTTCCGTCCTGGCTTCGAATAAAGACGAGGTGCTGTCGGTGTTGTTTCCCTTGGGAAATTTGGTGGGCGGCATCATCGCCGCGGGGCACCCATGGTGGCACGCGGCATTGGGGCAGACCGGACCATCGCAGCAATGGCCTGCAAATCTCCGGCCACCCTTCGAGATCCCCGACGACTGGAAGTATGGGCACGGAAACTATTTGCAAATCGATCAACCGCCGGCTCCCAATCTTCCCATTCCCACCGAAGTTCCGCCCCAGGGATCGCCAGTTCTCGCTCCCGATGTCGCCCCAAATGGAGTCGCGATCGCTGGATGGCAAGAAGCGTTTTCCGCGGCCTTTGCTTCCTCGCGCTTTCGCTAGGCCGGAAACGTTGGATTATCTAGTGGGAAGATCTGCACTCGGCCTGGCGCCCCTGCCTGGACGGCCAGACCTCTCCGTGTACAATCGCATCGTTCTGCACTGCACTCCAATTCCCCACAGGTACCATGGGTTCGTGCAATTGACTCAGTATTTCGATCGTCGCAGCGGCGATAAAAGCAGATGGGCAAGAATCGCGGTCGTCGCTGCGCTGGTCGTCATTGCGCCGGGGACTGCTGCAACCGGACAGAAGACTGTCGATTGGCCTGCGTACAACGGCGGCGTAGACGGCGACCACTACTCGAAGCTTGCGCAGATTAACCGTGCCAATGTGCACCAGCTGCAGCTTGCGTGGCGCTTCGACACTGGCGAATCAGGCCAGATGCAAACCAATCCGCTCATCGTGGGGCGCACGCTCTATGGCTACACGCCGACGCAGAAGGTGATTGCGCTCGACGCGGCCACAGGCAAACTCAAATGGAAATTTGACTCCGGCATCGGCGGCACACAGCCTGCGCGCGGCTTCGCGTATTGGACCGCCGGCAAGGAACAGCGCCTGTTCGCTGGCATCATGAACTTCCTCTATTGCCTCGACGCCGAGACCGGCAAGCCGATTCCGTCCTTCGGGGAAAACGGCCGCATCGATCTGCGCAAAGAACTGGGCCGGGATTACGAAACGCAGTCCGTCGTTCTCACCACGCCGGGAATCGTCTTCAAGGATCTGATCATTGTCGGTGGCCGCAATCCGGAGACACACCCTGCTCCACCTGGCTACATTCGCGCCTACGATGTGCGCACCGGCCAACTGCGCTGGGTCTTCCACACCATTCCATTGCCCGGCGAGCCCGGCTACGAAACATGGCCAAAAGATGCATGGAAGACGGCGGGCGCGGTCAACAATTGGGCCGGAATGACGCTCGATGCGCAACGCGGCATTCTCTATGCGCCAACCGGCTCGGCGGTGATGGATTTCTATGGCGGCGACCGCGTCGGCGACGATCTCTACGCCAACACGATTCTGGCTCTCGATGCGGCGACCGGAAAACTCCTCTGGCATTTTCAAGGCGTGCATCACGACATCTGGGATCGCGATTTTCCTTCACCGCCGGCGCTCTTCACAATCACGCGCAACGGCAAGCCGGTGGACGGGCTTGCGCAAACGACGAAGCAGGGCTGGCTCTATCTGTTTGACCGCGTCACCGGCGAGCCGCTCTTCCCGGTTCACGAACATCCGTATCCGGCCAGCAGGGTCCCCGGTGAAGTGACCGCACCAACGCAGCCGTTGCCGGATTGGCCCAGACCCTATGCCGAGCGGCAACAGTTGACTGAAGACATGCTCACGACGCGCACCCCGGAAGCGCACGCGTGGGCCGTGAAGACGTTTCGCGAATTCCGGAGCGACGGTCAGTTTTACCCCATGGCTGTGGGCCAGCAGACCGTCGTCTTCCCGGGCTTCGATGGCGGCGCCGAGTGGGGCGGCCCAGCGATCGACCCGGTCTCGAAGACTCTCTTCGTCAACGAGAACGAGATGGCGTGGCTTGGTGGCCTGGTTCCACGCGAGAAGACTGTCGGGATGGGAGAGCAGGTCTACAACGATCAATGCGCCATGTGTCACGGCATGGATCGAGCCGGCGCTCCGCCAACATTTCCGAGTCTGATTGACATCGACAAGCGACTGACCGAGCAGAAAATCACGGACGCAATTCGTAAGGGAACGGAACGGATGCCTTCGTTTCCAAATATTGACGACGAACATCTGCGGGCGCTACTCGACTATCTGCGCAGCGGCAACGACACGGCCGATAAGAAGGAACTGAGTTCGACACCCGAACCACCGTCGACCGCGCAAACTGCAGATGCGGGGGGGGCGGATGTGTATGCCGCCCGGTGCGCCATCTGCCATGGCGACAACAGGGAAGGCATTCCGCCGTCGTTTCCCATGCTGGTGGGTTTGGGCAGTCGGCTTTCGGAGGCGCAGACGATCAAGCTGATTCACGAGGGCAAGGGAAGAATGCCGCCGATGTCCGATCTCGCAGGACCGGAACTGGAAGCGCTGCTGCGCTATCTTGGGGTCCATGCGAGCGCGCAAGACGAAGCCGAACAGGCTGGCAAGGACCAATACACTTTCACCGGCTATCGAAAATTTCTTGATCCCGAGGGCTATCCGGCCATTGCTCCGCCGTGGGGAACACTCAACGCGATTGACCTGAAAACAGGCCAATATCTTTGGAAAATTCCTTTCGGGGAATATCCGGATTTGGCCAAGGGTGGCATGAAGAACACGGGCACCGAGAACTACGGAGGCCCGATCGTAACTGCCGGCGGGCTGTTGTTCATTGGTGCCACAGTGTACGACCGGAAATTCCACGCCTTCGACACGAGAACAGGCACGTTGCTATGGGAATATGAGTTGCCCTTCGCGGGAATGGCCACGCCTTCGACGTACATGATGGACGGGCGCCAATATGTGGTCACGGTTTCCAGTGGCGGCCGCGATCCCAAGTCGCCCGCGGGCGGCGCGTATATAAGCTTCGCGCTGCCACGTTAGTTGGCCTGTGCCGTCATCAACTTGTCCGTGCTCGGCGCTGGGCGCGGAGCGATCGCAGCAATCTTCCCGGAGGGAAGAAAGGAAAATAGCCCAGGACGGAGCGAAGCGTCGTCCTGGGAAAGCAATCCCAAGCATGTTTTCGCGCCCCGTAGGCGGCGCGGCGAAGACTTCGATCACCGTTCGTAGTGTTCGGTCCCGCTCCTTTCGCCGACCAGAATTCGAACTCTGCGTTTTCGTTTTGAACCTAGGAATCGGCGGGTGGCCCGGGTCTCATACCGCGCACGATCAAGTTGAGGGTGCCCCCGGCATGGTCTGGAGATCTCACCGGGGCCGGCGCCACCCGCCGCTTTGTGCCGCTTCGGAATTCCAGTGGTACGCTGAGGCAAAGAATGCCTTCCGAATTCTCAAGATACGACGTTGCGATCTCTTTTCTGTACCAAGACCTCAATTTGGCCAAAGCGCTTTATGACCAATTGAGTAAAGGTCTCGAGATCTTCTTTTTCCCGCGCAACCAAGAAGAGCTAGCCGGTACCGACGGTCTCGAGTCCATGCGGGAGCCTTTCCGAAGTGAATCCCGCCTGAACCTGGTACTCTACCGGCCTCGATGGGGCAAAACTCCGTGGACGGCCGTCGAGGAAGTAGCGATCAAAGATAGCTGCCTAGACACCGGTTTTAGAAGCCTATTCTTTTTCACAATTGAACCCACGGCAGATTTGCCCAAATGGTTGCCCGAGACCAATGTGCGATTCAACTACGCCGACTTCAGCCTTGAGCAAGCTGTTGGTGCAATCAAGGCGCGTGCACAAGAGCGCGGGAGCCACATCCAGCCGCTGACACCAATACGAAAGGCTGAGATTCTCCGAGCCGAAGAAGATTATCGCAGGGAAAAGGCCTTCCTACTCTCCTCGGAAATGGCGATCTTCAAGGAGGTGGAGGCTCTCTTCGCAGCGGTCGTGAAGCAGTGCGACGGAGTGAACGCCGGAGGTCACTTCGAGATCGAACACAGGGTAAAGATTCAGCACCGGGATATCGAACAGTTTTGCACCATTGGCCAGGACCAAGTCAGCATGAGTTTGATCTGGTATCAACCCTATGCGGAATCGCTGCACAAGGCGGCCCTCATCATTCGTGAATTCGACAGGTTGATCATTTTGCCGCCTGGCAATTTCTTTTATTTTCAGCCAAAAATCATCAAAGAGAGGCAGTACGTTCCAGACGTGTCGCTCACGCGTGAATACGGATGGCGCCTAAATCGCGGAGACCAATCTTTCATCTCCAGCAGAGATCTGGCAACCCAGTTCGTAATGGACTTTTTGGATCTGCTTGAACGCGACCGAGCGGGGAAGATCATACGACGCGAGCAATAGTCGGCAAGCTGAAAGTTGACGGCTGCGCTATTCGGCGCGGCTCGCACATGCCACACAGCCTGCGCCAAATGATTCAGGCCCCGGCTCCGCACCCCATAGAACAAGGCAATCAGGGGTTGAGCCATTCTTTATCTGGACGGGTGATCAAACGAGCGGCAAAGAATGCTTGATCCATGTCAAGAATTGTTTTGATCTTGTAGCAGGAATTTACGTCATCCCGTTCGACTAAAAAGCATGAAATATCTCGACCGTTGGAGGAATGGAAGGGTAGAAGCATCTGCATCCGACGTTCCTCGATAAAATACACGGGGATTGCGGTCTTGTAGTTCCGCCTTATCTTCGGGATAAGATTCTCTATGCACCCCCGCAGATAGTTGCGCACAGATTCATCAGATGCATCTTGCGCAAAACCTGACCGCTCCTTCGCCCGATCAAACATATGGTCAAAAATGTCGGTATCCATCGTGTACTGCGTATTGAAGATGTAATCCTCGCTGTCATTGGAGTACCAAGCGAGCGCGGGATGTTGTGTACCGAAATGGCTCCTATACGCCTGCTCCCGAGAGGTGACTGTTCCCCGATACACCCAATCAGAACGGACAGTACCGATCGGATGCGAAGGAAGAGGTTGATATCTCTCAAAAATCATGAAGAGATCAGCAGAATGCTTATCCTGAAGCCCACTGTTGAAGCAAGACCATTGCCCATCGTCTGAGGTAAGGAAATATCTCCCCGGCTCGCTCAACTCCAGATCGCGCAACCGAGCAAAGGTGTAAAGGAGATAGTTGCGCAATTTAGGCGGACGAGTATGGTACTTGTTCTGGTATTTCGCCTGAGTGAAATCCCAAGCGTCCGGTCCTTCCAGAGTCTTTGCCGCGATCTTCTTGAACGGTGCGTCGAAGTCGAAAGCGCCAGTGAGAGGGTCTTTGTCGGGATGAAAGTGAGCGAATACCTCTCCTACCGGTTGACCCTTGTATTTGTTGAACAGAGATTTGTAGGTCTGCACTTGCATGGCGCGCCTCCAAGACTAAAGCCCCGTCCTCTCGGACGGGGCTCTCTGTGAAATACATACGCTCTGTTTGAAAGGAACTTGCAGCGCAACTCTTTTGTAAGGACCGCCAGTGGCGGAATCAATATCGCCCAATTGTGGACGACAGTCAAAATATTACCACCGAATCTACCAAAAACGTATGATGCTAGAAGAAACCCATGCAACTTTAGTTTTGTCGGAGCGGGACTACTGAATCAGTCCCGTAATCCGCGCACTAAAGGTACGCCGATCAGTCCCCCATACAGAGATCCGTAGCTCGAAAATATGGACGCCCATCCATGTCATCTGTTGCGCCGCGTCGTCTTTGTTACGAAGAATTACCAGCTCCCAGCGCACAATAGACGCTAGGCCAAAGCATGAAAGCAGAGAGCGAACGGCGAAAAGCTGCTAACTCCTTTGCCGAGACATCTTTCGCCATAAGCGAATGATTCGATTCAGGTTAGCGTAAGTTATTGATAAAGCTAAGTCCAATGGGCAGAGATCTTTAGCAAGAAACGAGGGGAGGGGGTATACCCCATACCTCACCCATTATCGCTTTTTCTTCGCCTTTTCACATGCTTTTCGGGTATGCTGGCTGCGCAACTGGGAGGTTGCCCGAATGGACTTTCAAAGAGAACTGATCGCCGAGTACGAACGTGAAGCCGCAAGCACGCGCAAGATCCTGGATGCGATTCCGACGGACGCTGACTTCGGCTGGAAACCGCACGAAAAATCGATGGCCCTTGGACGTCTGGCTGCCCATGTGGCGGGCACCACCGGCGACTGGGCTCTGCATACGCTCACAGTGGACCGGATGGACTGGAAGCCTGAAGATAACCCGCCTGACCCTGCGACGAAAGCGGCGCTGCTGGAGCTCTTTGACAAGCAGGTTGCCAATGCGAAAACCGCGCTTGCGAAAATGACTCCGGAGAAATGGGATTCAAACTGGAAGTTTGTCGCGGGCGATCAGGTATGGATCGACGATTCAAAGTACGATGTTTGGCGGACCTGGGTGGTGAATCATCTGGTGCATCATCGCGCACAGCTAGGCGTGTATCTGCGGTTACTTGGCCAGAAGGTTCCAGGCATGTACGGACCCTCAGCCGATGAGATGTGATTAGGCCTGCCTAGCGGTCTGTGGTCAAAGTTGAGTTTTTGAAAGGGCACGGCTTCAGCCGTGCCGTAAATGGAGGAAAGAAACGATGGGCTTCAGCCCCTGAGGGATGATTTTGGGCCGCTTCGACTTTCACCGCGGGCTGCTAGGGTCGTGTGACCCATCGATCTGCTCACAGACTGAAAGAAGCAGTCTCTTTTAGTCTGTGAGCATGGGTTTTCTATTTCCAAAGATCTACCCGATTCTGGATTCGTCGTGCATTCCCTCCACAGGCAGGGCAACGTTCCTGAGAACGCTGGGCGCGTCGCTGGCAGATGCGGGCGTAAGTCTGATGGAATACCGGAACAAGAACGGGACAGATGCCGAGATTCTGGCAGACGCGGCGATTTTGCGCACGGCAATGAAAGCGCCAACCATCAAGTTGATTCTCGATGATCGAGTTGATCTGATTGAAAGATCAGGATTTGATGGAGCGCACGTGGATGCGGGCGATCTGACACCTTCCGCAGCACGCCGACTTCTTGGCCCGAGCCGCATCGTCGGAACATTTGGCGGCAGCGATGCGCTTGTGCCCGGATTCCTCGAAGTGCCAGCGGACTATTTTTCGGTCGGACCTGTTTACGCCACAACGACGAAGCAAACCTCGAAGGCGAGCATCGGAGCTGAAGGCGTCCGACGGTTGCGCGAGCAAGCCGGATCGAAGGCCGTGCTGGTAGCCGTTGGTGGCATCACGCTGGAAACAGCGCCTCTGGTTCTTGCTGCTGGCGCAAACACAGTCGCTGTTTCGGCTGCAATTTTCCGCACCGCAGAACCCGCGGCCGAATTCCGACGCTGGTTGGAGGCGCTGGGTTGAAGTCGTGGCCTCCGATCACTGACGGCAAAAAAGACAAGACATTCTGATGTATTTCCGGTAAAACCTTGCAAGGTGACACCCACTAACCTCACATCTCAAGGGAAATCCGCCACAACAGCCGATGCGCCAGAAATGGCGCAGAGCCTCGGGCTGTTCAGCTCAACCGCGATCGTCGCCGGATCCATGATTGGGTCCGGCATTTTTCTGGTCGACGCGGACATCGCCCGCGGCACCAACTCGCCGGCGCTCTTTTTGGCTGCGTGGGTAGTCACGGGCGTGATGACGATGATCGGCGCGCTGAGCTACGGCGAACTGGCGGCCATGATGCCCAAGGCCGGTGGGCAATACGTCTATCTCCGGGAATCGCTGGGCCCTCTCTGGGGATTTCTTTATGGCTGGACGCTTTTTCTCGTGATCCAAACGGGGACGATTGCGGCGGTCTGCGTCGCTTTCGGCAAGTTCCTCGGCGTGTTTTTCCCCACGGTGTCAACGACGCATTGGCTCTGGCACATTGCGCATGTACCCGCGGTCCGACTCGGACCGATGGTCCTGGGCTACATGGATATTGGCGTGAATACGGCCAACCTGACGGGAATGGTCGTCGTGATTCTCCTGGCCGTGGTGAATGTCTTCGGTGTGAACCTCGGCGCGATGATCCAGAATATTTTCACATCGGCGAAGGCGCTCTCGCTGGCGGCGTTGATCGTGCTCGCATTCACGATCGGACGCAACGCAACAGCGTGGAATGCCAACTTCGGCGACGGTCTGAGCCAATTCTGGAAGAACGCTGACTGGGGATCGTTGCATCCGGTACAAGTCGGGGTTGGCGGTCCGATTGTGCTGGTGAACCTTCTGGTGATTCTGGCAGTTGTGCAGGTGGGTTCGTTGTTTTCGGCCGATGCGTGGAACAACATTACATTCACGGCCGGGGAAGTGAAGAATCCGCGGCGCAACATTCCGCTCTCATTGATTTTCGGCGTGGGCTTCGTCCTCACTGTGTATTTACTCGCGTCGCTGGCGTACCTTCTGGTGCTGCCGATGCACGGCGATCCCCACGGAACCACAGCGCTGAGCCGAGGATTGCAGTATGCGGCGGAAGATCGCGTGGGAACGGCGGCGCTCGAAGTGATCTTCCACTCGGGCGGCGCGTACATGATGGCGGCAGCCATTCTGGTTTCCACTTTCGGCTGCGCAAACGGAATGTCGCTCGCTGGAGCGCGCGTGTACTACGCGATGAGCCGTGACGGACTTTTCTTCAAGTCTGTTGGGAGGCTACATCCACGCTATCGCACCCCAGCGGCAGGTCTTCTTGTCCAAGCGGCATGGACGGTACTGCTGTGTGTCTCGGGATCATACGGTCAGTTGCTCGACTACATCATTTTTGCAGCGCTTGTCTTCTATGCGCTCACCATCGTGGGGCTCTTTGTTCTGCGATTCAAGGAGCCTGATGCGCCGCGACCCTATAAGGCATTGGGCTATCCGTTTCTGCCTGCGCTCTACATTGCAATGGCATCGTGGATTTGTATCGTATTATTGCGATACAAGCCACAGTACACATGGCCGGGTCTTGTACTCGTCTTGCTTGGGATTCCGGTCTATCTTTTCTGGTCGCGGCACTCTGCGCACGCATCGGTTTCAAGTTCCAATCTCAATTCTTGAGGAGGGTGTCCCTCGTTCATGTCCAGACTGCTTCGAATCAAACCGATGTCCATGCTGACGCAAGAGGCGTGCGAAGAGGGCGAACACACGCTGAAGCGCTCACTCAGCGCACTTAATTTGATCACGCTCGGCATCGGCGCCGTGATTGGCGCAGGTATCTTTACTCTCACCGGACAGGCAGCCGCGCTGCGCGCAGGTCCGGCGGTCTCACTCAGCTTTGTGCTGGCCGGGTTTACCTGCGCGTTTGCCGGGCTGTGCTATGCCGAGTTTGCCTCGATTATTCCGATCGCCGGCTCGGCATACACCTACGGCTATGCTACGTTGGGCGAGTTAGTGGCATGGATCATTGGCTGGGACCTTTGCCTCGAGTACGCATTTGGCGCGTCCACCGTCGCTTCGGGTTGGGCAGGCTACTTCAACAGTCTGCTACAGCAGTTCCACATCTATATCCCACCGCAGCTCACAGCCACCACCGGCACTCCGCTGGTCTTCTATCACCAACAATGGCTTCAGCTGATGTCTCTTCCGCCGGGCGTGAGTGCGGTTGGTCTACCTCAGGCGACAGGCTTCTTCAACCTGATTGCGGTCTGCATCGTCATCGTGATCACAACGATCCTGGTGATCGGCATCAAGGAGTCGGCCAACTTCAACTCAGCGATCGTCATCATCAAAGTCTCCATTGTAGGGATCTTCCTTATCGTCGGCGGCTACTTCCTCTATCAGCATCCCGATGTGGCTCGAGCAAATTGGCATCCTTTTATTCCACCTGCGGACGGCCATGGCAACTTCGGCTTGCTTGGCATACCGACTGCGGCTGCATCGATTTTCTTTGCCTATATTGGATTCGACGCTGTATCCACTGCCGCCCAGGAAGCCAAGAACCCCAAGCGCGATATGCCGATTGGCATCCTCGGTTCGCTTGTCGTCTGCACCATTCTCTACATTCTTGTCTCGCTCGTGCTCACCGGCCTGGTTAGCTACAAAACTCTGAACGTATCGGCCCCAGTGGCTCTTGCAATCGATGCCACGGGAGTCAGCTGGGGATCCCTTCTTGTCAAGATTGGGGCAGTGTTTGGCCTGGCCACGGTCATGCTCGTGATGCTCCTCGGTCAGACGCGCGTTTTCTACTCGATGTCCAAAGATGGATTACTACCCAAATGGGCCTCGGCCGTGCATCCCAAATTCCGCACACCATGGATCACCACGATCGTCTTCGGCTCGTTTGCGGCGATCATGCCCGCATTCTTGGACATTGCGCGTCTCTCGGAACTCGTCAATATCGGAACCCTGTTGGCCTTCACGATTGTGTGTGCGGGCGTATGGGTGTTGCGCGTTCGTCATCCCAAGATGGAGCGGCCTTTCCGGACGCCCCTTGTACCGCTGGTGCCGATTCTCGGTATTCTCTCTGCGATTTTCCTGATGACGCGGCTCGAGCTGATTACGTGGATCGTGATGGTCGTCTGGCTGCTTGTGGGACTGCTAATTTACTTCACTTATTCGCTGAAACACAGCAAGGTGCAGGCTCTGGTCGCAGACGCCGAAGCCGACTGAATCGTAGCCTCCATTTCCGCGCCAGGGAACGGCCTCCTTCGGGAGGCAGTTCCGCTTTTGCGGCAGGATCTTCCGAGGGTCTTGTGCCGGAAAATCAAATAGACTAAACTAAGTAAACTTAGTTTACTGGGGACCGACATGCGTACATTCAATATTCACGAAGCCAAGACCCACCTGTCCCGCCTCGTCGACGAGGCCGAGAAGGGCGAGCCGTTCGTGATCGCCAAGGCGGGTAAACCGAAGGTAAAGGTGGTGCGCATCGACGCGCCGGAGAAGCCGAAGCGCCGGATCGGATCCCTCAAGGGCCAGATTGAGGTTCCGGACGACATCAAGACCCCCTTTGCAAAAGAGATCGAGAAAATGTTCTACGGTGAAGAGTGAATCTCCTGTTGGACACACACCTCCTATTGTGGGCGAGCGCAGGATCCTCCCGCCTTCCGGCAGTCGCGCGGAGAATGATCGCGAATGCGGCGAATGAATTGTTCTTCAGCGTTGCAAGCATCTGGGAGATCGGGATCAAGCAGGGAAAGGGTCTCTCAGACTTCCACGCGGACCCCGGCCTAGTTCGGAGCGATTTGCTGCAGAACGGCTATACGGAACTCGACATCTCGGGGCGGCACGTTCTCACAGTCGCGAGTATGCCGCCCATACACAAAGATCCCTTCGACCGCATCCTGATTGCGCAGGCGATGATCGAAGGGATCACTCTCCTTACAGCAGACCCTGTCATTGCGCGCTACCCAGGGCCGATCCGCAAAGTCTGACCGTTGGTTATGCCGAGGTCTTGGCGCAAAACTCATCGAACGCGCGCACGAGCTCTCCAGCGATCTGCTGGGCAGTGGCCTGTTCAATGACGTAGCGCTGCATCAGATAGGCCAGCTTGCCGTCCCGCAGAATCGCGATAGCTGGCGAGGTGGGCGGGTTGCCGTCAAAGTAACTGCGTGCTCGCTCGGTGGCTTCACGATCCTGGCCGGCGAAAACGGTAATGCTCTGGTCGGGACGGTTGGCGGCGCTGGACAGTGCAAGACGAACGCCAGGACGCATCTTGCCCGCCGCGCATCCACAAATCGAATTCACGACTAACATCGTTGTGCCGGGTTGCGTCAATGCGGCGTCTACTTCTTCGGCGCTGCGGGTTTCTTTGATTCCAGCTCGCACTAGTTCTTCGCGCATGGGAACCACCATCAGTTCTGGATACATGAATGCCTCCGGCAGGGAATGATGCAAGGATGCCTGCACCCATTTTATCCGAAAGTGCAGGTGTAGCCTTGAGAAGAAATGCTCATTGAAGAAAACAAGGAGTTTGCACCGCTCACGACTTTAGGCGTCGGAGGACCCGCGCGGTGGTTTGTCGAGGCTGGAAGCGAGGACGATGTAGCGGCTGCTGTGGGATGGGCCCGGGAGAAGAACGCGCCTTTGTTCGTGTTGGGCGGCGGCAGCAACCTGGTGGTTGCCGATCATGGCTTCAACGGTATTGTCCTGCACATGGGAGTGCGCGGCGTCCGGACATACGAACATGCCGGACACACGGTGTACGAAGTCGGCGCCGGCGAGGATTGGGATGCCTTCGTCCAGCAGAGCGTAGTGGACAACTGTGCCGGTCTGGAATGCCTTGCTGGAATCCCCGGGACTGTCGGCGGCACACCAGTTCAGAATGTGGGCGCGTACGGTCGGGAAGTCGCTTCCACCGTGGCAAATGTGCGCGCCTATGACATGCGGACTCTCGCATTTGTCGACTTATCGCCAGCGGAGTGCGACTTCGCCTATCGCCGCAGCCGGTTCAACACGGCAGACCGGGGGCGATATGTGATTACGCGCGTTGATTACAGCCTGGTGTCTGGAGGCACTGCGACCTTACGCTATGGCGATCTGCAAAAGGAGTTCCCCGGTCGCTCGGATCCCAGCGTGAAGGAGGTTGCCGAGGCGGTCCGACACATTCGGCGTTCCAAGGGAATGTTGCTGGTAGATGGCGATCCAGACTGCCGCAGTGCTGGGAGCTTCTTCAAGAACCCGTTAGTGAGTGCGGAACAGATTCACCGAATCGCGACCAAAGAGGGGAAGGAGCCTCCGTATTTTCCGGCCGGACCGCAGGAACAGCACGCGGGATGCGTAAAGATTCCCGCAGCCTGGCTGATTGAGCACGCCGGTTATGCCAAGGGGTACGCGCTAGGCGCGGCTGGCATTTCATCAAGGCACACGCTGGCGCTAATTAACCGCGGAGGCGCCAAGGCCGCGGAGATTTTGGCGCTGGCAGACGACATCGCATCCGCAGTCAAGTCTCGCTTTGACATTCAATTGGAGAGGGAACCGGTTCTGCTCGGATTCGCGGAGGAGCGCCGCTAATTGCTTCCCAGACGTTCCAGAATTCGTCTGCGTTCGTCTGCGAGGACAACGTCAGCCGGACCGAGTGCAACAATTCTTCCATCTCTCAGGAATGCCACCTCGGCGCCGGAAGCGTAGGCGTCGGTTGCGTCGTGCGTGACTAAAATTGTTTGCACGCTCCGTTTGCGCAACCAATCCTTCAATCGTTCAAGGAGCGCATCGCTCGCTGCGCCATCAAGAGCAGAGAACGGCTCATCCAGGAGGAGCAGGTGGGGCAGAGGCGCGAGCGCGCGAGCAAGGGCAATGCGCTGGGCCTCCCCACCGGAGAGATCACGAGGCCGGCGGTGGGTGAGATTCTCCGCGTCGACCAGCTTGAGCATTTCTTCTATGCGCTCGGCGCGCTGGCTGCCATTGAGATCGACGACTCCGTAGCTCACATTGGCGGCGACACTCATATGGGGAAAGAGTGCCGGCTGCTGTGCGACCAGCGCGGTGTTTCGGTGACCCGGCTTTTGGTGAACACGACTCGCGGAATCACTCAAGGTGTTTCCGTCGAGTGCAATGCTGCCGAAATCCGGCCGATCGAGACCGGCAAGAAGACGCAGGAGCGTGCTCTTGCCTGCACCGGAGGGCCCAAAGATCACAGTCCACTCCGATGCGAAGCGGCACTCCACATGAAGATGGAAACTCCCACGGCGCGCATCAATGGAAAACTCAAGCATGGCGACCTCGGAGCCGCCGGGTGCCGCTGTAGATCGCAATCAATGCCGCAACGCTGAGGGCGAGCAGAATCGCGGCAGTTCGGCTCGCCGCTGCGTAGTCGAAGTTCTCCACCTGGTTATAAAGCAGGATCGATAACGTACGCGTGGCTCCTGGAATATCGCCGCCGAGCATGAGGACCACTCCAAATTCACCGACAGTATGCAGAAAGCTCAACAATGCGCCGGCGAGGAGCGATCGACGAGCCAGAGGAACGAACAAGGTGAAGACAATGCGCGCAGGATTGGCGCCCAGCAGACGTGCTGCGTCTACCAGGCCGGGCTCAACGGCGGCGAAGCCCGCGACGAGAGGCTGCAAGGCAAACGGAAGGCTGTAGATGACCGAACCTACAACCAATCCCGAAAAAGAGAAAGCGAGCGGGTGGCCGAGCAGCGCGATAACTCCTCGACCAACGGCAGTGCGCGGGCCGAGAAGAACCAGAAGAAAGAATCCCAGTACAGTAGGCGGCAGAACCAATGGCAGCGTTGCCAAAGCTTCAAGAATTGCGAGCCATCGACTGCGTCCAAGAATCAATAGCGCGGACAGAGGCACGGAAAGGACAAGAAGGATGGCTGTTGTCAAGGTCGCGAGCTTGAGCGTGAGGGCGAGCGCTTGCCAATCCATCGTTCAGTGCGCCCTCATTCCACCGGTGTGAGACCGCTTTTGGCAAGCTGACCCTGCACCGTCGCAGAGAGCAAAAAAGCGAGAAACTCGTGGGCCACCGCCCGCTGACTCGTCTTGCTCACGATGACTGCGCCTTGTTCGATGGGCGGATAGAGATCACGCGGAATCACGAAGTAAGAGCCGCCGGATGAAAGACGAGGTGTAAGTGCCGACGTGAGCGAAATAAGTCCCGCATCGGCGTTGCCCGAATCGACGAACTGCGCGGTTTGCGCGATGTTTTCGGCGGTCACGATGCGCGGCTTGAGTTCCTCGTAGAGCTTGAGGCTGGTAAGAGCAGCGACGGCGGCGCGACCGTACGGCGCGCGGTCCGGGTTGGCGATAGCCAGGCGCTTCAGAAGTGGACTGTGAAGAAGGTCGAGCGACGGCGGCGGCAATTGCGAGTCTTTGCGCGTCCACAAGACAAGCGTTCCTCTGGCGTAAGTAATCGGCGTCGAGGAATCGGCTGTGCCCGCGGCATCGGCAAGCCCGGCATCGATCAGGCGTCTTGGGTAACTCAAGTCCGCGGACAGAAAGAGATCGAAGGGCGCGCCATTCTGGATTTGGGCCGTCAGCATGGCAGAGGCCTGATAGGTCGCTTCAGCGTGGATGCCGGTGGCTTGCTGAAATTGAGCAAGGATCGGCGGCAAGACCGGCTCCAGGTCTGCGGCCGCGGCGATGCGCAGCGGAGTTTGCGCAAGCAGCGAGGGAATCCCCATCATGCCAATCAATGTCAAAAAGAACGCGCGCAGCATGGCAGGTCTCCGTTTCTTCTGCACAAGCAAAAACTGTCTCACGCTGGTAGGCTAACACCAAGGATGAACGACAACTTGCATCAGTTACGCTGCTTTGGTTGCGGCGCGCGCATTGCCGGCCCCGACGCGCTGCCGAATTTTCGTTGTGCCCAATGCGGCGACCTGTTTGAAGTAGAGTACCCAGGATGGAGCCGGCGGCAGGGAACCGATCGGCCCAATCCCGGTGCGCTCAAGTGGCTTTGGCGGGAGCGCCGCTGCTCCTCTGAGGCGCTTGATCAATCCGGTGTCTGGCGATTCCGGGAGCTGTTGCCGATCCTGGAGAGTTACGGCAATGCGGTAAGCCTGCGCGAAGGCAACACGCCACTTTATGCCTTGACCCGCGCTGCCCGGGTGTTGGGGATCGACCAGTTGTTCGCCAAGCACCAGGGAATGAATCCGACAGGATCCTTCAAAGATACGGGGATGACGGCGGCGCTGAGCGTGGCCAAAGAGCGAGGCTTCAAGTGGGTAGCTTGCGCGTCGACCGGGAACACTTCGGCGGCGATGGCGGCATACGCGGCACGCGCTGGATTGCGCAGCCTGGTTCTGATTCCCGAAGGGAAAATCGCGTGGGGCAAACTTTCGCAGGCCATGGATTATGGAGCCGTCACGTGCCAGCTCAAGACTGATTTCGACGGCTGCGTGAAGGTGCTGGCGGAGATCGTGCGCGAGGAACCGATCTATCTGTTGAACTCCGTGAATCCCTACCGCCTGGAAGGGCAGAAGACACCCGCGTTCGAGATTGCTGAGGCGCTCGAATGGACAGTTCCCGACCACCTGATCGTGCCTGGCGGAAACCTGGCCAACAGCTCGGCTCTAGGCAAGGGCTTCCGTGAATTACGAGAACTTGGGCTGGTGGCCCGGATGCCGCGCATTTCCGTGATCCAGGCCGAGGGCGCCAATCCGTTGGTGCGCAGCTTTGCCACCAGCCACGGGAGCGAGTTGGAGCCCGTTGAAGCGCACACGCGCGCGTCCGCAATTCGGATCGGAAATCCCGCCTCTTGGCGCAAGGCAGTGCGGGTGATTCAGGATACAGATGGATGGTGCCTGGATGTTACGGAGACGGAGATTGCGATCGCAAAGGCAGAGCTAGGAGCCGAGGGACTGGGCTGCGAGCCGGCGTCGGCGGTTACGCTTGCGGGTCTGAAAAAGCTTCGCGCAGACGGTAAAGTGGCGTCTGGAGAGACCGTGGTGCTCGTTCTTACCGGACATACGCTCAAGGACGCCGACTACACCATTGATTTTCACCGGGGAACCCTGCTGAAGGAAGAGGAGATTGCCGGTCACGAAACGGAAGTCGATGGACTGCGGCGCAATGCTTTTGCCGTAGAGGCGAATCCGGCGGCGGTGTTGGCGGCCATGAAGGGAAATGCCGGATGACGACTGTCTCGACTCCGCGCGGCGGGCGGCTACGGCTACGCTTGCCTGCGACATCGGCAAATCTCGGATCCGGATTCGACGCCGCCGCCGTGGCTCTCGATTTCTATCTCGAGATAGATGCCGAGGCTGCACAGGAATTCTCGATTGACGCAACGGGTCGCGACGCTGCACGTTGCGCGCGCCTCGAAGACAACCTCATTCTAGGCGTGTATCGCAGACTGCTTGCGGAAAACGGCAGGCCGGAGATACCGCTGGCCCTGCATATGGTCAATGGCATTCCTCTTGGAATGGGCTGCGGTTCGTCAGCTGCGGGCAGGCTCGCGGGAATTGCCATGGCCGTGCATTTCGGTCAGCTGGGATGGAGCGCGGAGCAAATCCTAGAAGAGGCAAGCGTGTTGGAAGGACACCCCGACAACGTCGCCGCCTGCTGGTTGGGCGGGTTCGTTGCTGCGGCGTGCCAGGGGAGAACGGTTTACGCGGCGCGTGTTTCTCCGCCTTCCGAATGGCGTGCGATTATCGCGCTGCCGTCGAGCCCGCTTGCGACCAGCAAGGCGCGTGCGGTACTGCCCGATTCATATCCTCGACCGGATGTGGTGGCAAACCTACAATCGGCGAGCCTTCTTGGCTTGGCATTTGCCCAAGCTCGAGGCGAGCTGTTGCGGGTGGCGATGAGGGACTGGATCCACCAGCCCTATCGTGCGCCGATTTGCCCATTGCTCTCGCGATTGCTGCCGTTGGCGGGCGAATATGGCATCCTTGGCGCAGCGCTGAGCGGGGCAGGACCAGCTGTTTTGGTTGTGGTCGATGGGGCGGGGAGTATCGGATCGGCATCGACCGCTATCTCTCAGGCGGCAAGTGGACTGGAAGAACCGGAGCTCCATGTTTGTCGCTTTGAGCTTAGCGGCGCGAGCCAGTTTCTGGGGCAGGTCCTGGCATGATTCCGGGTTACGATTTGACTCTTGGGGACGGGTCATTCGAACCCGAACTAGGGAGTTATCGTAATTACAAATCCGACAAAGCTTGAGTTGTCTTTTTTGTTAATCACCTGTCGGTGATTACTCCTTGCATTACCTAAGTTTACTTGCTATTCGGCTTTGGAACACCTACATTCGCTGCGTGGGCAGTTCTGGGGGAGGGCTGCTCTAGCGCCCGTGATCCTTACTGGGATCCGGGCGCTTTTATTTGCCGGAAAAGGGACTAAATTCTTGACCGCAAAAAGCACTTCCCAATGCCGAAAAAACAATCGTCAATTCTTGAAAGGCTGTCTTCGCGGACGCTCTCATGCTCGCCAAGGATATGTTGCACTTTCCTGTTCCGCCGCCGGTTTGCGACGTTTAGTGACCTAGCGCATCTTAGTTAGTGTGCCAGTTCGATTAGACTAATTGGGCGGGGTTGCAAGGAGGATCATGGCAGGGTTGGGAGTTATGGAAGTAAGCGATGCGACGTTCGATCAGGAGGTGCTGCGAAGTGAGCAGCCGGTCCTGGTTGATTTCTGGGCGGTTTGGTGCGGACCATGCAGAGCAATTGCACCGATGGTTGACAGCGTGGCAACGGCCTATACAGGCAAACTAAAAGTGACAAAAATGAATGTGGATGAGAACGGCGCAACGCCTTCGCGCTACGGCATCCGCGGAATTCCGACCCTCTTATTCTTCAAGGGCGGCAAAGTTGCCGATCAGGTGGTAGGCTACGTTCCTCAGAACGTGATCGAAGAAAAAGTTCAGCGGCTGCTGGCTTAAGAGGCGGACAGTCGTGGTCAACTCAAGAGAGGGCTTGGCCCTCTCTTTTTTGTGCGCAGGGTAAATGTCACCGGTACTTGCGCAAGACGCCGAGTACGCGGCCTTGAATCGCGACCTGTGCGGCGGGAATGTAGATCGGTTCCATTTCTATATTCGCGGGTTGCAACCGCACTACTTGGCCTTCGGAATAGAAACGCTTCAGTGTGGTCTCCGCTCCGTGCACCAGGGCGACGACGATTTCGCCTTGCCGGGCGGTGCGGGTTCGCTCCACAAGCACGTAGTCGCCGTTGATGATGTGCTCATCGCGCATTGAATCGCCCCGAACTTCGAGTGCAAATACATCGCGATTCCCAACCACATCATGCAGCGAAATGCTCTCCATGGTCTCGGAAGTTTCTACGGGCAAGCCGGCCGCAATTCTTCCGACGAGAGGGAGGCGATCGGTGGTACGGGTGCGTGCACCTGGCGGTAGGACGTCGATCGAGCGACTGCGGTTGTGGACACGATCAAGTAAGCCCTTCTTCTCGAGATTGGTGATGTGCTTGTGAACCGTCGCCAAGCTTTTGAGGCTCATTCCCCTGGCAATTTCTTCAAATGAAGGGGAATATCCATTGCGGCCGACAAACGACTCGAGAAAATCAAGGATTTCCTTTTGCCTTCGAGTAACAGCCATGAGGCGAATTATAGCGAACAAAAAGCGAATCGGATGAGATTTTCTCCAGTTTCTCCGTCCGGGAGAACCAAAACCGGCAATCAGGACCATTCTGCCCTTCGGTGGTTATCGGCCCGACGCTGGGTTCGTCGCGGCAGGAAAGCCTCGATGAACTTGGACGACCTTTATCCAAATAGACGCTTACCAATAGACAGATTCTTAAGGCAGATTCCCCAATCCCATTCTGCCACTCGCCTTGTCTCCGTTCCGTTTTCGGAATCGCTTCGGTCTCTTTTTTCTAACCTGCCTTGAGTTTCCTCTCCCCGCGTCGCAATGTGGAATGAGCCTCAAGTTAGCGCTGTCTAACGCTGGTGGCTGGAAAGCGGACATCCGAGAGAGGCTCCGCTGTAAAGAAAGGTCGAAATGCGGCTATTGGTTGCCGAAGACGACAGGGCGCTGGGACTCTTCTTGCGGCGCGGTTTGGAAGCGGACGGATATCGAGTTCGTCTGGAGTCGGATGGAGCGGCGGCCGTCGAAGCATTCCGCGAGGAACTGCCCGACCTCACCATTCTCGATTTGAATATGCCTGTTAAGGACGGCGAGCAAGTTCTCAGCGATGTTCGAACGATGGACGCCGATCTTCCTGTGCTGATCTTAACCGGGCGTCAGGAAGTGGACACACGGGTCCGCTGTCTGGATCGCGGCGCTGACGATCTGATGGTGAAGCCCTTCAGTCTTTCTGAACTCCGTGCCCGGGTACGCGCGCTGCTACGGCGAAAAAGAGCGACCGGTCTGTATTTACGTGCCGGCGATCTGGAGGTCAGTCGGCTGGACCATTCAGTTACCCGATGCGGCCATGCGATTGAGCTTACCAATAAGGAATTTGCCTTGCTGGAACATCTTTTGCTCAACCGCGGACACTGCGTTTCGAGAGTCGAACTTCTTGATTCCGTATGGAAGATGGAACCTGCTCAGACAACGAACATTGTCGATGTGTACGTGAACTATCTTCGTCGCAAGCTCCACGACCCCGCTCCGGGAAAGCTCATTCGTACGGTGCGCGGTCAAGGCTATCTGGTTCCTACGGAAGGGGAACGCGGGCTCGAAGTTGTAATGGCACCCGCTTTGACTCGAGACAACCCTCCGCTCAATCCACAACCAGAATGAGGTCGCACGGTATGGCAGTTATTGGCTTGAACTAAAGGAGAATCGACATGGATCCTTGTACCATTCCATTTGTTTCGAATGCCGCGCGAATGAAGCCGCGAACCGCTCTGGTCGTGAGTGCCGACAGCAACTTTCGCAACCGGCTCGATGAGATTCTTACCGGTCTCCGCTGGCAAGTGCATTCGGCGGCGGGCGGGGCCGATGCTTGGACTCAAGCCGAAGCGACCCTCCCAGAAGCAGTGATCGTCGATTCCTGGCTCCCCGATCTCAGTTGTGTGGAGTTTCTCAAAGAATTCCAGTCTTCCTTTCCGGAGGTGGCCCTGCTCAGCGCCGACGGAGCGCTGTCTGGGGAGGGCCCGCGGGGACCTCACCGGCAGGAATTGCTTTACGCGTTACGACGCAGCCAGGAGACCGACAGCGCCGCTTGGAACACGATGCCAGTGTTGCCGGCAGACATACCGGCGACACGCATTACTTCTCACGCGGGGTGTCGTTTATCCAATGGGTGCTCTACCCGTTGGGTTACCGATGCGATCATGAAAAATCCAAGAGCAGGAAATGCACCCGTAACGGACACCGCTTCGGTTTCGAATCAGAAACAACCTTACGCCGAGGAGCGAAAGCCCCTTGGTGCCGAGGGCAGGCTTCCCGAATTTGTGGGCGAAGCGCCGTGCATGCTCGAAGTCAGCAGGCGCATCCGCTTGGTCGCAACACGCTCTACGCCGGTTTTGATCGAAGGCCCCACAGGTTCAGGAAAGGAACTGGTCGCGGAGGCGCTGCACCGGCTTTCGACACGCAATCGGAAGGCATTCGTGGCCATCAATTGTGCTGCTATCCCCGAAGCGCTTCTCGAGGCTGAATTGTTTGGCCATACACGAGGTGCTTTTACCGGAGCAGTGCAGGGTCGCGTCGGACGGATCGAGGCAGCCGACGGCGGAACATTGTTTCTCGATGAGATCGGCGAGATGCCGCTGTCGCTGCAGGCAAAGCTTCTTCGCTTTGTCGAGAGCGGGGAATTGCAAAGAGTCGGTGACAACGAGACGGTGAAAGTGGACGCGCGCATTGTGGCCGCCACACATCAGCCCCTATCCCAGAACACGCAGACGGGCGCATTTCGCCCCGACCTCTACTACCGCCTCGCAGTCTTCCTCATCCGCACTCCAGCGCTGAGTGATCACTTGGAGGACCTTCCGTATCTCATCGCACACTTCCTCGAACAAATGGGACGAGAGATGCCACTTAAACAGGTCGATTCGACCGCCATTGCCAAACTGTCTGCGCACCCTTGGCCCGGCAATGTGCGTGAGCTCGAACATGTGCTAGAGCGGGCCGCGATTCTGGCAGGCGAGGCACCGGTCCTGACAGCGCGGGAAATCGATTTTGGACTGGCCATCAACTGAACCGGGCTAGTGTTGCGTACGATGCCACGGTGACCTACACCAACATCAGTACTCCGGCTACACCCAACACGTGGAGCTATAACATCGTGTTGCCTGAGACATTGACCCCGAATACTTCAGTCGCTAACACGGTCACTTACAGCTTTGGCGCCGGGGCTACGGTCGATCCTGGAACGAACCTGGAAATTTCCGGCCCGACAGCCGCAGGCGGGACGGCGACCACTGCCGTTCTGGCTCCTACGCCCGGCGAAACCTTGGCCACGTACGTCGGGGCCGCAACGGTTCCGGCTGTACCGGGCCCCCCCGCAGTACCCGCGGTTCCTGCTACGGGCCTTTATGCCCAGCTGGAGGCTGCTGGAATTCTGGATGCTGGTCCGGGCAGCGTTTCGTTGACGGCTACCGGCAATGTCCTGACGATCACTGGCGCTACAGCTACCAGTGGGAGCGTGATCCAGGATGCAGCGGCATCAGCCGGAGCGAGCGGGACACTGACCTTCGACTCCAGCGGCAACCTGATAAGTCCCGCCGCTGACATCAGCGGAATCACCTTTAGTGGTCTGGCCGACGGAGCGGATCCGATGGACATGACCTGGAATCTGTTTGGCGCAAATGGCACAAGCAACCTCAGCCAGAATTCGGCTGCTTCGAGCCAATCCGCCCAGAGCCAGAACGGATACGCGGCGGGCGAGTATCAGACTTTCAGCATTGGTTCCGACGGCACCCTCACGGCGAGTTACTCTAACGGTCAGAATCAGGCTATCGGTCAGTTAGCGGTGGCCACTGTGAACAACCAGCAGGGTCTGTCGAGTGTAGGGTCGGACGATTATCAGGCCACCAGCACCTCGGGCGGTGCGTCGATGGGTGTGGCCGGAACAGGCGGACGGGGCGCGATCGAAGGTGGTGACACCGAAGCCTCCAACGTCAACATCTCGCAGGAATTCTCCGACCTGATCGTTGCGCAACGCGCTTTCGAAGCGAATTCGAAAGCCGTAACAACCTTCGATACTGTAACTCAGGAAACGATCAACATGATCCACTAACACAACCGGATCGAATCGGCGACCAGATAATGACGCGATGCCTTGCTTCGAGCGCACAACCCTGCGATCAGCAAGGCATTCGTGTTTCCTGCCATCTGCTCACGTTCGACAATGTACACTAACTTCACTTCGGAACCGATCAACGTTGTCATTACTTCCCTGGAGCGACAAGAAACTCATGGTAGTGGAGGCGAATCCGATTGCAAACTTAGAGGCGAGATCCGGACTTAACGATCCGCGACTTCGAGGTGAGTGGCTTGCAATCGCGTGGTCGCGCGAGATCAAATCGGCCACCTTGGTTACTCGACGGACCATGGGTGCAGATGTTGTGCTCTGGAGGTCGAGTGAAGGTCTCCGCTGCTGGCGCGATCTATGCGTTCATCGCGGCGCCCGGTTGTCGCTGGGAACGATTCGGCCTGGGACGAGCGGGGCGTTCGATGCAAATTCCCGCGACTGCCTCATCTGTCCCTACCATGCCTGGGAGTATGCGCCCACGGGAGAATGCATACGCATTCCAGCTCATCCGGAACTGACTCCACCAGCCAAAGCCAGAGTCGAAACCTTCGCAGTCTGCGAGCGCTATGGGGTGGTGTGGATCGCGATGGGGGAGCCTCGCGATCCTGTGGCAGAGTTTCCCATTGCCGAAGACCCAGGGTTTCGCACGGTTCTTGCCGGTCCATACCGATTCAGAGCGCAAGGGCCGCGCGTTATTGAGAACCTCCTCGATGTGGCACATCTCGGATTTGTTCATGCAGGACTGCTTGGCGATCCGCAACGCGGTGAGGTCGAGGATTACGAAGTGATCGATGGGAACGCCACGCGAGGTCCAGAGGCTCGACAGATTCGTATCTGGCAGCCTGATCCCGACGGGACAGGAACCGCAGCCTTGGTGAACTATCACTATTGGGTACATGGGCCGCTTACTGCAGGCTTTGTCAAAACACACGGCCGGCAGCGTTTTGGCATCTTGGCGCAGGTTGCACCGATTGACGCGGAGACGTGCGAATCGCGGCTGGTAATGAGTCTGAACTACGGCGACGAGTTCTCGGACGATGAACTGCTTCGGTTTCAAGATCGTGTGACAGAGCAGGACCGAATCATAATCGAATCGCAACGGCCCGAACTGCTCCCTCTGGACCTTCAGGCTGAGCTGCACTTGCGTTCGGATCGCATGGCGATTGCTTATCGAAAATGGCTGCGATCGATCGGCCTGCAATATGGAACCGCATGAATCTGGCGGCTTCCGCAGTCCCTCCACATCCCCACCATCGCTTGCCGTGGTTCACCTCCGGTGATGTGGACGGATTCTTTGGGTTATTCTTTTCCGGATTTCCGGACCTGCTGTTGATCGTAGGTCTCGCACCCGTTTGCGGGTTCACAAGCGAATTTGTAACCAGTCGCGTGTTGCCTGGAGTTGCTGCATCCGTCCTGGCAGGGAACTTGTTCTACGCGTGGCAGGCACGAAGGCTTGCGGCGCGAACCGGGCGCGATGACGTGACCGCGATTCCATTCGGGGTAAACACGCCCACGATCTTCGCTTACGTCTTCCTGATTATGGGTCCCGTCTACGTCCGCACACACTCGGGGTTCCTTGCCTGGCAGGCGGGAGTCTTCGCCAGCCTCATCAGTGGCGTGGTGCAGACCGCAGGAGCCTTCTGTACCGATTGGATCCGGCGGCACACTCCACGAGCTGCGCTGCTTTGCCCCTTGGCTGGCCTTGCGCTCGCATATCTTTGCCTCGGATTTGTCTTTGGGGTATTTGAACAGGCGGCCATCGCATTGCTGCCGATGATTGTCCTGTTTACGCTGTACGGATCGAAGCTCAGGCTGCCATGGCGCATTCCACCCGGACTCATCGCGATTGGTTTGGGCGCTGGGATGGTGGCATCGCTGCGTTGGCTTCATGTTTACAATGCCGTCTTACCCGCGGTCGAAGCACCGGGCCTCCACCTGCCGCATGCAGTGAACCTACTTTCGGTCTTGAACCGGCGCGAATGGTGGAGTTATCTGGCAGTGATTTTGCCGCTGGCTTCGCTGGACACACTGGCATCCTTGCAGATTCTCGAAAGCGTGAAGATCGCTGGGGATGACTATCGCACCACGCCGTCGTTGCTTATGAATGGGATTGGAACTCTGGCTGCAGCGGCGCTAGGCAGTCCGTTTCCCACCACGCTTTACGTGGGACATGCTGCGCACAAGGCGAATGGCGCCCGTTCGGGTTATTCAGCATTGAATGGGTTGGTGACGCTCGTCTTATGCACGACCGGCCTATTGCCACTTGTGCTGCGGGTGGTACCGCTCGAAGTTGCGGGGCCGGTCATCGTGTGGTTCGGGCTTGTTACGGTGGGACAGGCATTTGTTGAGGTACCGCGATCACAATCCATCGCTGTCGCGCTTGGACTCATTCCAATGCTGGCGCAATGGGCGGCGAGCATTGCCGACACGATCGCCCGCAAGGCTGGCAGTTCGCTTGCCGAAATACTGCCGCGGATGGGGACCGAACTCGCTCTCGGTGGATTGCTGGCTCTTGGACAAGGAGCGCTGCTGACCTCGATGCTGTGGGCCGCTGCGATGGCTCTCGTCATCGAACAGAGGTTTGTGCAAGCCGCAGGTTGGATGGCTGCGGCGGCAATACTTTCCTATTTCGGATTGATTCATGCTTACGTGCTCACACCTGTAGGAATTGAAGGGCGCCTCGGATGGAATTCGGCGCCTGCGTTTGCTCTTTCATATCTCGCAGGCGCCGCGTTTCTTCTCTTCTGTCATTGGTATGCGCGGTCGAGGAAACGTGAAGGTTCTCTCGAGAATGCCCGGCAATAGATCACTCCGTTCGCCTGATAGGATGCGAATGAAGTTCAATGTCTGATTCTCTTGCAACGGGAGTTCCCTCAATGCGTCTTCTGATCGCCTTCTTCGCATGCCTTCTGGTTTCATCCGCATCTTCGGCCCAGTCCATTCCGAAGGCGATTTATACCGATCCTCCCGCGGACGCAGCCCATCCCGCCGGGATGGTCGTGCTGCACATCCCGAGCCACGGCGTGCTTATTAACGGCTTGCTCTATCGTCCATCAGGCGCAGGACCCCATCCGACGCTCGTCATCTGCCACGGTCTGCCAGGCAATGAGAAAAACCTTGACCTCGCGCAGGCCGTGCGTCGGGCTGGGTGGAACGCGGTGACGTTCAACTACCGTGGGTCCTGGGGTAGTCCGGGCGTTTTCAGATTCGCGCAAAACCTTGAGGACGCAGACGCGGTCTTGGCCTATCTGCGCGATCCGTCAAACGCAGCAAAGTTGGAAATCGATACAAAACGCATTGCAATCGCCGGCCACAGCATGGGCGGCTGGGTCACCGCTCAAACTGCGGCGCACGATCGCGGGTTGAGCGGCGCCATTTTGATCAGTGCCGCCGATATGGCCCACATGGGCCAAGGCGGAGATTCACGCGAGCATCTGGTCAGCCTCATGGCAGACGACATGGAGAGCCTGAACGGAGTCACCGCGGAGAGCATGGCAGACGAAATAATAGCCAATGCGAGAGCATTCAGCATGATGAACACCGTCGACGGGCTAGCTCGATTGCCCCTGCTGGTGCTCTCTGCCGATGACGGACTCGCGCCGGGCACGGATGCACTCGTGAAGGCGATCGTTGCGAAGGGCGGACAGAAGGTGACAGCGATTCATGCCGCCACCGATCATAGCTGGTCCGATCATCGCATCTATCTTGAGAGCACGATCATTAACTGGCTCGCGGAACTCAAATGAGTTATTTCGTTCGCCTCAGCGATTGCTAACGGGGCTTGACTTCCACAAAGAGCCCTTTGCCCTGAGCCAGTATGGTTCCGTCGCCGTCCAGGATATGCGCTTCAGCCCAGTGTTTGCGGCCTTCGCTGCGTACAACTCTGCTTTCCATCCTTATAGGCGCGCCCGATGGGACCGGGCGACGGTAATCGATCTCCATATGTCGCGTCATCGCGGTCGGGCCCTTGGCGCGAACTGCCTTGCTCATTGACTCGTCGAGAAGCGTAGCGATGATGCCTCCATGTAGAAAACCGTGAGGCCCCTCGAACTGATCGGAGATGGTCGCCGGGCATACGACGGTGCCGTCAGGCGCGAAAAAGAACTCGAGCTTCAACCCGCTGGAGTTTGCTTGGCCGCAGCCAAAGCAACGGTTCTGCGCGGAGTGGGCGAATGGAGTGAGGTTGTCAAGATGAGTCTGTGTCATGGTTTGAAATCCCCGGCTAGGACCCTTGCGAAGACGGGCGCATCCACGTTAGCGCCGGTAAGAACAAGTCCGATGCGCCGGCCACTTAAAATCGGTGCGTCCCGGATCGCAGCAGCCAAAGCGGCCGCCGCCGCTCCTTCGGCCAGATTGTGAGTGTCCGTGTAATAGGCGCGCATGGCATCGACGATCTCGGCGTCGGACACTTCGACGATACGGACAACGTTGTTCCAAATGCTTTCCATCGCGGTGGCATTCGGCGTTCGGCAGGCAAGACCATCGGCAATCCGTGTCGCCGATGGCGCCTCGACGATCTTCTGCTGTGCAAAACTGAGCGCGTAGGAAGGGGACTGGGAAGCGACCACACCCACAATCTCTGTCTTCAACCCAAGCGCATTGCGCGCGGCGGCAACGCCGCAGATGGACGACCCGAGTCCAATGGGAACGTAAATCGCGTCCAGCGGCGGGGTACTCTTGAAGAATTCCAGAGCATACGTGGCGGTGCCCATGACCAGCCGCTCGTGAAACGAATCGACCATGGCTAAGCCCAGCTCAGTTGCGAGAGCACGCGCGAACTCGAGCGACTCCTGGAAATCGTCGCCATGTTCTACGAGTTCGGCACCCTGTGCCTGCATGGCACGGTTCTTCTCGGGACTGTTGCCATGGGGCACGACGATGACTGCCTTCAATCCATGCAACCGCGCCGCCATGCCGACACCCTGGCCATGATTGCCTCGCGTCGCAGCGACAACTCCGTCGAGCTTTGGTTGCGTCTGCTTGAGCCATTCCATATAGACGAGCGCACCGCGCAATTTAAATGCACCGACCGGCGTGTGGTTCTCGTGTTTGATCCATGCCTCGGTGCCCAGCCTCTGATTGATGAGTGGCCAGGTGTATTGAGGTGTGGGCGGCATAAAGCGATAGACAGTCGCCTGCGCATCCTGGATTTGACTGAGTGTCGGCAGCGTCATTTGTCCAGCATATCGGAGGCGACGAGTCGTAGACAGCGGCCATGATAGATTCGGGCTCATGGAATTCCGGATTCGGAGAGCCAATGCAGCGGATGCCCGGGCGATTGCGCGCGTGCACGTCGAGAGTTGGAGGAGCACCTATGCAGGAATCGTACCGGCCGAATTCCTGGCCTCGCTCAGTGTCGACAAGCGTGAGGAGATGTGGGGCAAGATGCTTGCCGCTGAAGACGAATTGATGTTTCTCGCGGAGGACGAGACAGGTGTCTTTGGTTTTGCGTGCGGAGGAAAGTTGAGGGAAGCACTCGATTCTTACGACGCAGAACTATTCGCGATCTACCTGCTGCGCCAAAGCCAGGGAAAAGGAGCGGGTCGAAGCTTATTTCAAGCTCTGACGCGTTCGCTACGGGCCGCCGGCTATTCGGGCATGGTTCTTTGGGTTTTGAAGGATAATCCTGCGGTCAAGTTCTACGAGCAAATGGGCGGGAAACAGATTGCGAAAAAGCCAATTGAGATTGGCAGCGCGCAACTGGAAGAAGTGGCATTCGGATGGCCCAGGCTCGAAGATGTGATTTTCAATGAAACGGCAGCCAATGGACCGACGTGAAAACCGGCGTGCCCGGATCTTCGTTGATGAAATTCTCTGGTTCCTCAGCCTCGCGGCAGGGTTTGGCTTGGGACTGACAGGCTGTCATCGTGTGCCGCCGCTAACCCCCCAAGAAACAGAAGGGAAGCACCTATACTCTGTGCGGTGTGCGCATTGCCACGAAGACAACGATCTGGCGTTGAAGAAGGTCCCGCCTGATCTGCATGACGTGCTCAGCCGTACCACGCTGCCAAGTGGCGCGGCAGCCACCAACCAGGAAGTGAAGCGCGTCGTCTTATCGGGCAAGGGAATGATGCCTTCCTTTGCGGGACGGTTCAGCGACGACCAGATGAATGACCTACTCGCTTACCTGCATACGGGACTTCGCTAGACGGCCTGATAAGCGGCGAAACCAACTTATCCCTTACTCGTAGCGGATCGCCTTCATTGGGTCGAGCCCGGCGGCGCGACGTGCCGGAACCGTGCAAGCCAAGGCTGCCACCAAAGCGAGCACCACCGCGGACGCGAGCAGAAGCAGGGGATCGCGAGAACTCTCTGCGGCCCAGGCGGCCAAGACTGTGTTCAACGATAGCGTAAGCACGATGCCTACGAGAACACCACCAACAACGCTGGCCGCCATGGAGCGGAAGACGATGCGCAAAACATGACTGCGCTGCGCCCCAAGCGCAATGCGAATTCCGAACTCGTTGGTGCGTTGCACGACGGTGTAAGAGACGACACTGTAAAGCCCGACAGCCGCCAGCGCGAGAGCCAACGCGGCAAAGGCGCCAAACAGCCATGCCACGAGTTGCCCACGAGCCCACTCCGGCGTGCGGCTGATCCAATGCTCCAAGTCGCGTACGTCCCCATTCGTCTGTTGATCGTGATCAACGGAATTCACCTTTAACCTTATGGAGTGGAGCAGCGTCAGTGGATCGACTTCCGAGCGAACCAGGATCTGGGTATACATGCCTGTCGCGAAGGTGTACGGCGCAAACGCCTCGGGAAGCACCGGCTTTGCGAGCCCGTCGTTGAGTTTGTCGGCCACGACTCCCACAATGAGCACGCCATTCTCGTGTCCCGGCGCTAGAAGCAGGAAGGGCGGCTGTTCCTTGACCTCAGGCAACCGGAGGGTGTGCCCAACCGCGTCACCATTCGGAAAATATCGCTGTGCGAGCGTCCGATTAATAACCGCGACTGGAGCGCCGCGATGATTCTCCGCTTCGTCCCAGATGCGTCCCTGAAGAATGGGAATCTTTAGAACCGTGAAATACGATGGGCTGACAATGTTGACGCGCAGAGTTTGATCTTCGCTGGATGGCTTGCCGACGATTTCGAACTTGGTTTGGAAGCCATTGTCGGGAGGCGTGGCGTTACTCGACACCGCTGTCGTTGAAACGCCGGGCACAGACGCCACCGCGGCGTGCAACTTCTCGAAATACGCAGTGCGTTCCGGCCAGGTCTTATACGTGCCGTCGTGGATGGGTATTCCAACCGACATGACGTTATGCGGATCGTACCCGAGGTCTCGATGAGCCACGCGAAGAAAACCTTCAATTGCCGCTCCTGCTCCAGCAAGCATCAGTAAGGTCAGTGCAATTTGCGCGCCGATCAGCGTATTGTGCACCCTGCGCCCGCTCACGCCACTGGTAGTTTTGCGGGTATTCGATTGCATAATCTGGCTGACCTCGGGCCGCGAAAGCTGCAACGCCGGCCAAAGACCGAAGAGGACGCCCGTTGCGACGGCGACCGCGATGCAAAAGATGAGAACGGGCAAATTGATCTGAATTGCCGCTTCATGCGGGAAAGAATACTCGGGCAGGTTGGCAACGATGACGGCAAGCGTCTTGTAGGCGAGTGCAAGACCGAGCGCAGCTCCAGTGATTGAGAGCAAGAGCGCCTCGGTGAGAAGTTGGCGAATGATGCGAGTCCGGCTCGCGCCAATCGCCGAGCGGACGGCGAATTCGTGCTGTCGGCTCGTGGCGCGCGCCAGCTGCAAAATCGAAACATTGCCGCAACCAATGAGGAGCAGCAAAGCAACCGCGCCAAACAGCAGGTAGAGCGTCCCGCCGAGCTGCTTGATGAAATCTTCGTTCAGACCGACCACGTGCAGGCGCAGCTGGTCGTGCGGAAAATGGGTCGGGGTCTCGCGGGCAAATTCATTGATAAGAGGTTGCAGAGCCGCATCCGCCTGGGCGTGGGTCACTCCCGGCTTCAGTCGCGTGCCCGCATAGTAGCTGCGAACCTGATCTTGTGCCACCTTGAGCGGCAGATAAACGTCCGCGTCGCCCCATGTGAAGCGCGAGGCCGCGATTCCGACGATGGTGTAGTTTTTCCGCACCATTTGCATGGTCTTGCCAAGGACGGCTGGATCGGAGTTGAAATGGCGCTGCCAGAACTTGTAGCCCAGAACAACGATGGGTTGCGGGTCTTGTCCGTCAATCGCATCGGAAGGCTGCAAGCCGCGCCCAAACGCGGCCGGGACGCCAAAGAAGTTGAACCCATTCGAAGTGAGATAGACAGCCTGCACGTCCTCTGGCAGGTCGCTGCCAGTGACAGTGAGGCTCCAATCGTCCTCAAGAAAAGTGTCTTCAACGACGGGGGACTTGCGAAGCTGCTGCCACTGGGTCCCGGTCACACCAAATCCACGCAGATCGCCTTTTGGGGTCAGCAGGCGCATGTGAACCATTCGGTCGGGCGCTTTATAGGGATACGGATCCATGAGAATGGCATAGACCACACTGAAAACCGCCGTAGTAGCGCCGATTCCAAGTGCGAGGGAAAGCACTGCGGTGATTGTGAAGCCCGGTAACTTGACGAGCTGGCGAAACGAGTAGCTCATATCCTGAAGCAGTGTTCTCATCAAATCCTCCGTGAGTCACTCATGGCGGCTCACTTCTATCGGTAGCGCGAGCTTGAATCCGGAAGCTTGGCAGGATCTTCCGTCGGGAGACCAACCATTCAAAAAATCGAATCGAACTTAAGAAAAAAGGCGGGGACATGCCCTTGTGCGTGCTGCGGACCGTTGTCCCCAAAGGGAGACTACACCCCCGGTTCGTGCACGCCGGTTGCCAACCGTATTCCGATAACCCTTTGATTTTGTGAAGGGAGGTCGGCCCTCAACCATTAGAATCGTCCGCTTTCGGCAGGGGATGTTCACAAACGAACGGTGGTGTGGGAATCCTTCCGGCTCGCCCAGTAGCCGGTTAAATCTCGCAATGCACTATACTCAGGATTGTTATGGCAACCGACAAAACCTTCTATCTTGAGACATTCGGCTGCCAAATGAACGCCCATGACTCCGAAAAGGTGATCGGGACGCTGCAGCAACAGGGGTACCGGCAGGTTGAAACGGAACTTGAAGCTGGCCTTATCCTTTACAACACCTGTTCCATCCGCGATAAAGCCGAACAAAAGGTGTTCAACCGTCTCAACGACTACAAGAAGCTGCACAAGGCCGGAAAGCGGTTTGGTGTGCTTGGTTGCGTCGCTCAGCAAGAAGGCGAAAAGATCTTCGACCGCGCGCCTTATGTTTCACTGGTCTCCGGTTCTGCCTCCTACCGCAAATTGCCTGAGATGCTCTCCCGCCTGGAATCAGGCGAATCACGGATCACGGGGCTCGACGATCGCCAGACCGACGAGACCTTCGAGACGGAATTCACGGCGCGGCAAAATCCTTATCGCGGCTACATCACCATCATTGAGGGGTGCGACAAGTTCTGTTCGTATTGCGTCGTTCCATACACGCGCGGCAAAGAGCGGAGCCGCGGATCGTCCTCTGTGCTGGCTGAAGCACGGCGGATCGCCGATCAGGGTTATACCGAGATCCAACTGTTGGGACAGAACGTCAACAGCTACCGAGACCCGGAAGGGAAGTCGAGTTTCGCCGAACTCCTCGATGCGGTAGGGCGTGTCGATGGAATCCGACGGGTCCGCTTTACCACCAGCCATCCGCGCGACTTTACCAGGGACATCGTCGATGCCATCGACGGCAATCCAACACTCTGCGATCACGTACACCTGCCGGTTCAATCGGGTTCGTCTCGCGTGCTGAAAATGATGGCTCGGGAATACATGCGGGACTGGTATCTGGAACGAATCAGCTGGATCAAGGCGGCGAAGAGACCAATCTCGATCTCCACGGACATTATCGTCGGCTTTCCCGGGGAAACCGCTGAAGACTTTATTGAGACGATCGACCTTTTACAGGAGGTTCAGTACGATTGCGTGTTCGGATTTAAGTACTCGGCACGGCCGAATACGCCGGCTTTGACAATGATCGACTCAATTCCGGACGGCGAAAAGGGAACTCGTCTGCAGGTACTATTGGACCGTCAGCGTGAAATCCAAAGGGTTAATTATTCGAAGCAGATAGGGCAGGTTCTGGAAGTAATGGTCGAAAATCTGAATCCAGCCCGTGGACAGATCGCCGGGCGCAGCAGTCAGAACAAACCGGTCAACTTTACTAACGCGCAGCCCATTGCTCCAGCTCCCGGGAGCTACGTGAAGGTGAAAATCACGGGGGCTTTTCCAAACAGCCTCGTTGGCGAAGCCGTCTAACAAGTCGGCAGGAGTGGACCCATGGATGTTGAGGTTCGGATTCGCGGATTAATGATGGACCCAGCAACGAACATGCCGATTGTTGTTCTGAAAGATGTCGCCTCCGATACAGTGATGCCAATCTGGGTAGGGATCTTTGAAGCGAATGCGATCGCGATTGAGATCGAGAAACTGGCCGCGCCACGGCCCATGACGCACGATTTGACCAGAAACCTCATCCATCACTTGAACGGGACCCTCGAAAAGGTTGTGATTACGGAACTTAGGGATGACACATTTTTTGCGATCCTGTGGATGCGCCAGGACAACGAGCCGATTACCGTGGATGCGCGCCCGTCGGATGCCATCGCGTTAGCCCTGCGCGCTGACTGCCCAATCTACGTCTCAGAGCAGGTGATGCAATCGGCCAAACTTAACACGTCCGGGCCTGCTGAAGGACCAACGGCCGAGCAGTTGCGTGGTTGGCTCGAGGGTCTGAACGACGAGGATATGGGCCGCTACAAGATGTAGATCATTTATCTTGCAGGGAAGAGATATTTCACCTGCCAGGTTAGGAATTGGCCCGCGTCTTAGCTATTTTTGATCGAATATACAGAATATCTGTTATCGGACATTGCGTGCCTTCCCACCCATGCATTGGCTCCTGCTCCCAGCGGCTCACTTGGTCACACTTCGCGCAGACACCTGAAAGATGTCGACAAACTCGCGGTAATGCCGGGCCATCTCCGCAACGGCAGCGTCGCGCGTGATCTTACCGCCGCGCAAAGAAACCAATGGATCCCAGAAGTCCGTTCGTCCCACGGCGAAGCCGATGAATCCTTCGACGCCGGCAGCAACGGTTAGCCATTTTCTGACCTGCTGCTCATCCTCCCCCCGGCCGAGAATAATGCAGCCCACTTTTTCCCGTCCGTCACGCCGTGCCACCGCAACGACCTTCTCGCAATCCCCGGGCCGGTCCAACCCTTCGATCTTCCAGATGTCCGGCTCGACCTCCGCATCCTGTAGTTCGCGTATCGTCTGCACCATAAGCCCTGGGCGAACTTCCAGGTCATAGGCCTTCTTATCGCCATTCAGTTTGTCGAGTTGGGCCTTCTCGGGCGGCACCAGCAGTTCGAACATGAATAAGCTTCGACCGGCTGCCTGCAAATAAGAAGACAACCTGCTCAGCCGTTCTGCCTGGCGACGATTGAGATCTGGATCGCCCTCGGGGTTGTAACGCACGAGAACTTTGGAGAAGGTCGGCTGAAATTCCTCAATGTGGGCCGCAAAGTCTTCACCGTACTGGAAGTCAAACTCCTCCTGACCGCTCTTCTCCGCCGGGCAAGCGTAATGGTAGCCCTGCGCACGAGCGTCGCGGAGAATCGCCGCGCCAAACTGCTCATCGACCAAAATGGCAGACTCTTCTTTCGGCACGCCCCCCGCGATGGCTGCCTTGAACCCGTCGTAGATCACCTGCTTCGCAGCTGCAATTTGCGCCGTCTGGTCCGCAGAAAGCGGTTCATGCCAGCCGAACATTTTGGTTTCAAACGAGCCCCGATGATCGAATGGAAGAATGTAGAGAGGTCGATCGTACCCACGCGGAGTCATGCGCCCTCCTTCTCTCTCCTGTAGCGCTGGATAAGGTTGTTTGTCGAGCTGTCGTGACTCAATGTCGGCTCACTCGGCCCCTCAAGCTCCGGAATGATGCGCTGCGCAAGAGCCTTGCCTAGTTCGACGCCCCATTGATCGAAAGAGTTGATCTGCCAAATCGTGCCTTGCGTAAATACGCTGTGTTCGTAGAGAGCGACGAGTTTCCCTAGCACCTCCGGCGTGAGCTTGTCGGCAAGGATTGTATTCGATGGACGGTTCCCCTCGAAGACGCGATGCGGGACAAGCCAGCTCGGAGTGCCCTCGCTCTTGACCTGTTCCGGCGTCTTTCCGAATGCCAGTGCTTCGGTCTGCGCAAAAATGTTCGCGATCAGCATGTCATGGTGCTGGCCCAGATTGTTCAAGCTCTTCGAGAACGCGATAAAGTCGCACGGGATCAGATTGGTGCCCTGATGGATCAACTGGTAGAAAGAATGCTGACCATTGGTCCCCGGCTCACCCCAATAGATCGGACCGGTTGAATAGCCCACCTTAATCCCTTTGAGGGTCACGTGTTTCCCGTTGCTCTCCATGGTCAGTTGCTGCAGATATGCCGGAAAGCGTTTCAGATATTGTTCGTAGGGCAATACCGCAACCGTCTGGGCCCCGAAAAAGTCGACATACCAGATGCCCAATAGGCCCAAAAGCACGGGCAAATTGCGTTCGAAGGGTGTGGTGCGGAAGTGCTCGTCCATCTGGTGAAAACCGTTCAACATCGCATGAAAGTTCTCCGGCCCGATGGCAAGCATGGTCGAAAGCCCGATTGCCGAGTCCATGGAGTAGCGTCCGCCAACCCAATCCCAGAAGCCGAACATGTTGGCGGTATCGATTCCAAACTTTCCTACTTCTGCGGCGTTCGTGGACACGGCAACAAAATGCTTGGCGATCGCGGCAGAGTGCTTCAATGTCTCAAGCGCCCAAACGCGCGCGGTGTGTGCGTTGGTCATCGTCTCCAAAGTCGTGAAGGTTTTTGACGAGATAATGAACAGCGTCTCTTCCGCGTCCAGGTCGCGTGTAGCCTCGGCGAAATCGGTACCATCGACGTTCGAAACAAATCGGAACGTCATGTCGCGGTCGCTGTAATGTTTCAACGCCTCATAAGCCATGACCGGCCCGAGATCTGAACCTCCAATGCCAATATTGACTACATTGCGGATTCGCTTCCCGGTGTACCCGGTCCACTCCCCGCTCCGGACACGGTCGGAGAAAGCCGCCATCCTGTCGAGAACGGCGTGGACCTCCGGTACAACGTCTTTCCGGTCGACGAATATCGAGGTACCTTTCGGCGCGCGCAACGCCACGTGAAGAACGGCCCTCTTCTCCGTGACATTGATCTTGTCGCCTCGGAACATAGCATCGATGCGCTGTCGCAAACCTGATTCTTCTGCCAGCTTGAGAAGCAATTGAATCGTCTCGTCTGTGACGCGATTCTTCGAGTAGTCGAAGAAAAGACCGGCTGCCTCGGCCGTCAATCGCATCCCACGTTCGGGGTCCTCGGCAAAAAGCTCGCGCAGGTGTCTTGTTCGGATCTGCTTGTAATGCGCTTGCAGAGCCTTATACGCGTCACGCCTGGCGAAGGAGCGGATGCTCGGGCTCTTTGCGGTCTTTTCCAAAACTGTCGACATATTGAACTCCTCTCATGGCTCTCTCGGGGGAAATAGCAGCTCGAGGCGAGTCTTCCCTGCTCTCATTTGGTTAGTTTGCGACCAGTGTGGAACCTGTCCAACAAACGGTTAAGATTATCGCAGCGACATGAAAGTTTCTTGAAGCAGCCCCTGTGAATTTCGTTAGCGCCTCCCAAGGGCTTCCAATTGTTCTCATTGTCTCGTTCCAGCACCGTCTTAATTCAGCTCCGGCTTAGCGGCGGAAGCGCGAAATCAGATAGAAAAACGCTGACAAGAGAACGCTGATCAAGATCGATGTGCCCAGCGGTGCAAACACAGCGAAATTCTTTCCCCGGTAAGAGATATCCCCTGGAAGCCGTCCCAGGGGCAAACCAATGCGTGCTGCGACCAGCAGCAGCGCTCCAAGCAAAACGAGAAACAGTCCAATTCCAAGCAGTGCTTTGCCAAGTTCACTCATGGACAGCCGCCTGAACGCGCTCGCTTCGGCTAGGATACAGGACAGGAGCGGCCGAACGACGCTGCCCAATTCTCGCGGAGGAATGTTCGATGCAGATTGTTACGATGCTCGCCGGGATCGCCTGCATCCTTGCGGTCCTTCTTGATGCGTTCAAGACCATCATCCTCCCGCGGCGCGCGACGGGGCGATTTAGGATTACACGCATCTTCTATATCCTCACCTGGAAACCATGGGTTCTTCTAACCCAGCAGCTTCACGATCCACGGAGGCGCGAATCTGTATTCAGCTACTACGGGCCGCTCTCGTTGATATTTCTGCTTGTTGTTTGGGCGACTGGCATATTGTTCGGCTTTGCACTGATTTTTTATTCCCTTGGAAGTCCGTTCAACGATGCAATGCTGAGGCCCGGTTTTCGTACGGACTTGTATGTCAGCGGGACAACTGTTTTTACGCTGGGATTAGGCGACGTAACGCCAAGCAACTTGTTCACCCGTGCACTCACCATCCTCGAAGCCGGTACAGGGTTCGGATTTCTCGCTGTGGTGATGGGCTATTTCCCAGTACTCTACGGCGCATTCTCGCGCCGCGAAGTCAGCATTGCGCTCCTGGATGCCCGCGCGGGGTCTCCACCGACGGCCTCCGAACTGCTGCGCCGCCATTCCTACGAAGGTGCTGAAAGCGCGTTGTCTTTACTGCTGGTCGAGTGGGAGCGCTGGTCGGCAGAATTACTGGAGAGCCATATCTCCTATCCGCTGCTGTGCTATTTCAGATCGCAGCATACCAATCAAAGTTGGATTAGCGCTCTCACGTCCATTCTCGATACCTCGGCGTTGCTGATTGCAGGCGTACGCGGACATGAAGCCCGGCAGGCTCAGTTGACCTTTGCGATTGCGCGCCATGCGGTGGTCGATCTGGCGCAGATTTTCTCGCTCGCGCCGCTGAATCAGGTAGCTGATCGGCTTCCTCTCGAGAGATACGAGGAACTCTACAGTCTGCTTTGCAAAAGCGGCGTGAGTGTCTGCCGCGATGGTCACTCGTTTGAGAGGCTTCGCGATATGCGAGCAATGTATGAGGGCTATGCGGAGGCATTAAGCGCCTATCTCCGTATGCCGCTTCCTCCCTGGATTCCTGTGAATCCGCATAAGGACAACTGGCTCACGGTTGCAAAGGTTCGCGCCAAGACCGAAGCCGCCAATTCGAATGCCGAAGCCGTGCAATTAAGCGAGGCGGTGGAGGCCGGCCCTCTACTCGTTGAACCTCATCACGATTTTTGAGGTCTGGCCGCCGACTTCGAATATGATGGCGGGATCAGTTGCGAAGATCGGTCAAAAGCCTCTCGATTTCATTTTTTTGCACAGCTGAAAGCGGAAGGAGCGGCAACCGCGGACGTCCGCCGTAGTAGCCATTGAAATCGCAGGCATGTTTTATGCCGCTGATTCCGAAATCGCCCACGATGCGCTTGGCAGGACCGGCAATGCGCCGCTGCTTTTCAGCGGCCAGTATTAGGTCACGGTCTTTCCATGCCGAGTAGACTTCATGAAATGCTTGCGGAGCACACGCGGCGAAACCAAGGATCGCGCCCGCAGCTCCTGCCTCAAGGGACTCCAGGACAATCGAAGCCGAGCCCGTGAGCACCTGAAATCCGACTTCCCTGCTTCGCGTCTTGATGGACTCCCTCGGCGGCGCAGCAGCCAGGGCCACGCCACCGGCGAGATCCCCTGCCGCGACAAATGTGGCCTGCTCAAGCTCGGTCTTGGATGGCTTCAACATCCGAGATGTCACCGCCTCAAAGATATTCGTGACCGTCACGGTTCTTTTTGGTGCAGTGCGGGTTGATGCGATCGTTGCCTTGATGCGTTCGAGATCACCGCTTGAATCCTTGATCCCGATGATGTTTGGATGCTGCGCTAACTCTGCCACTAACTCAACCGGCATATCATAAGGGACAAACTTGGGAATGTGGTAGAGCAGGACAGGTAGAGGCGACCGGTCTGCGACGCTCCTGAAGTAAGTCAGCGCAGCTTCGTATAAGATTTGAGGAGAGTAGTAGGTCGGGGTTCGAACTAGAACCGCATCATATTGGAATTGCGCCGCCGCTTCTGCCAGCTCGACAGTGGCCTTCAGGCTCTCCCGTCCAACTCCGGCAATCAGGACCTTTTCAGGTGAAGTTGCTTCAGCCGCAGTGCGCAATACATCGCGCGTTTCCGCATCGTCCAGGGTGACGGCCTCACCGGTAGACCCCAGGACTACCAGGCCCGCCAATGGAGTGCGCGAGTAGTGGGCCATATTGGCTTCGATCTTGCGGTAGTACACACGCTCATCTGAGTAAAAAGGCGTGGTGACGGCGGCGAAAGACCCTTCGATCAGCATGTATCTATTCTAAGTTGCCGGGTGCTCCGGGGCATCGCCTGCTACGCGAGTTCATACAGAAATCTTGCCATCCGTTTCCACGAATGCCGCATGGAGTTGCTGCAGCGCAAAGACTGTCGTCTGGCGGCGCTGCATGGCAGCAATCCCTTCCACGGCAGCTTGTGCGGCAGCGACAGTTGTGATGGTGGGAATGCGCGCCAGAACGGCAGCGCGACGAATGGCCTTCTCGTCGAATAGCGTTTCCTGCCCACGCGGCGTATTGATGACGAGTTGAATGCGGTCGCCCTTGATCAGGTCGACAACATTCGGGCGCCCTTCCTTCACTTTAAAGACCCGCTCCACAGTTAGGCCAGCGTGCTCCAAGATATTCGCTGTGCCCTCCGTAGCCACAATACGGAAGCCAAGGTGCACGTAACGGCGAGCCAAATCGATCGCTGCAGGTTTGTCGTGATCATTCACGCTAAAGAATACCGTCCCGCTTGTCGGCAATACCTGTCCGGCCGAAAGCTGTGCCTTGGCGAATGCCTCACCAAAGCTTGCAGCCACGCCCATCACTTCACCGGTCGATTTCATCTCCGGGCCAAGAACCGTGTCCACACCGGCAAATTTAGACCATGGAAAAACCGGCGACTTTACGTAGTAGTGCGATCCCGTTTCAAGGTCTCTGCCGTCGGCGAGTTGCTCCGGCAGAAGCTCGCGCAGTTTTCGGCCGGTCATGAGCCGCGAAGCGATTTTGGCCAACGGAATTCCCGTCGCCTTGGAGACGTAGGGCACAGTGCGGGAGGCACGGGGATTCACTTCGATGACATAAACATGGTCCTGTCCGTCTCCGTCGCGCTGAATGGCAAACTGCAGGTTGACCAAACCGACAACCTTGAGTGCGAGAGCCAGCTTGCGCGTGTACTCACGCAATGTCTCAAGCGTCTCCTCTCGAATGCTGACTGAAGGCAACACACACGAACTGTCGCCCGAGTGGATCCCGGCCTCTTCAATATGCTGCATGATGCCGGCGATGATCACGTCCTCGGAATCGCAGAGCGCATCGATATCGACTTCGACGGCATCCTCGAGAAAATGATCGACCAGCACCGGGCGTTCCTGCGAATACTCGACCGCCTCACGCATATATTGCGCGACTGAAGCAGCATCATATGCGATGACCATGGCACGCCCGCCAAGTACATAGCTGGGCCGAACCAGAACCGGATATCCGACGCGCTCGGCAACTGCCAGTGCCTGTTCGACGCTGGTAGCCGTGCCTCCGGCGGGCTGTGGAATCTTCAGCACATCGAGCAGTTTTCCAAATTGCTTGCGGTCTTCGGCAAGATCAATTGACTCCGGTGATGTGCCGATGATTGGCACACCTGCGGCGCGCAAACGCTGGGCTAGATTTAAAGGTGTCTGTCCCCCGAACTGGACAATCATCCCGATCTTCGCGCCAGACTGCGCTTCATGGTGGTACACAGCAAGCACATCCTCGAGCGTCAACGGTTCAAAGTAGAGCCGATCGCTGGTGTCGTAATCGGTCGAAACAGTCTCGGGATTGCAGTTGACCATGATGGTTTCATAGCCATCGTCTTTGAGCGCAAAAGCCGCATGGCAGCAGCAGTAATCGAATTCAATTCCCTGCCCGATGCGATTTGGGCCAGATCCGAGGATGATGATCTTCGACCTCTGCGTAGGTGGAGCTTCGTCCTCTTCGTCGTATGTCGAGTAGAGGTAAGGAGTCATCGATTCAAACTCCGCAGCGCAGGTGTCCACGAGCTTGAAGACGGGCTTGATCCCCATGCCCTCGCGCAGTTCCCTCACCTGTTGCACGCCCTCGTGCCCTTCGAGTTTCCACTCGGTGGCGATGCGCTCATCGCTGAGGCCGAGGCGCTTCAGGCGGCGAAGTTGCTCCGTGGTTATATCTTTCGGTTGAATGCCGGCAATTTCCATTTGGGCCAGCGTAATCTCGCGCATCTGGAAAAGGAACCAGGGGTCCATCCCTGTGTACCGCGCCACTTCGCGCACACTCATACCGCGTTCGAATGCGAAGCGAATGTAACCGAGGCGCTCCGGCCGAGGCGTAACCAACATCTGAGTCAGACGGCGCGGGTCCAGGACTTCCGCACCGGTCTTTTTCCCTGTTTCCAGCGCGCGCCATGCCTTCATCAAAGCTTCCTTGAAGGTCCGGCCCATCGCCATCACCTCGCCGACGGATTTCATCTGCGGACCTAAGGTGTCATCGGCTCCGGGAAACTTTTCAAACTGCCACTTGGGAATCTTAACGACAACATAATCGATGGTCGGCTCGAAACATGCCGGCGTCTTACGCGTAATGTCGTTCGGAATCTCGTCGAGCGTGTAGCCCACGGCGAGTTTGGCGGCAATCTTGGCGATCGGGAAACCCGTTGCCTTGGACGCCAGCGCCGAGGATCGCGATACGCGCGGATTCATCTCGATCACGGTCATACGCCCGTCGACTGGATTGACAGCGAACTGCACATTTGATCCGCCCGTCTCAACGCCGATCTCACGCATGACGGCGATCGCAGCGTCTCGCATTCTCTGGTATTCCCGATCCGTGAGGGTCTGCGCAGGAGCCACAGTGATCGAGTCCCCCGTATGCACGCCCATCGGATCAAAGTTCTCGATCGAGCAGATGATGATGACGTTGTCCGCGAGGTCCCGCATCACCTCGAGTTCATATTCCTTCCACCCGAGCACGCTCTCTTCGATGAGGCATTCGTGCACCGGCGAAAGGTCAAGGCCGCGCGCCAGAATTTCCATCAGTTCTTCGCGGTTGTACGCAATGCCGCCGCCCGATCCGCCCAATGTAAAGCTGGGACGAATGAGCACAGGAAAACCCAGCTTGCCCGCAAAGTCCAGTCCATCGCGGAGATTGTTGACCAAAGCGGACTTCGAAACCTCAAGTCCAATGCGAATCATCGCGTCTTTGAAGAGGAGGCGATCTTCGGCTTTCTTAATAGCTTCGAGCTTTGCGCCAATGAGCTCGACGTTGTAGCGATCGAGAATGCCGGCATCGGCAAGATCGACGGCAAGATTTAGCGCCGTCTGCCCGCCCACTGTTGGCAACAGAGCAAACTTGCCCGCGCTTGGGCCGAGCATTTCGGCTTCGATGCGGATGATTTCTTCAACGTATTCGCGCGTGAGCGGCTCGATGTAAGTACGGTCCGCGAGGTCCGGATCGGTCATGATGGTGGCCGGGTTTGAATTCACCAGCACCACCTCATAGCCTTCCTGCCTCAAAGCCTTGCAGGCCTGTGTGCCGGAGTAGTCGAACTCCGCCGATTGGCCAATCACAATCGGCCCCGAGCCGATCACCAGGATTTTCTGAATATCATTTCTGCGTGGCATTTCTCGCTCTTGTTATTGCGTTGTTTCTCGATCAAAGGGTTGTTTTGAGGACACAATCGGCTGATAAGGCTGTCTTGCGCTCAAAAAACAGCGGAGCCGAAAGCCCCGCTGCTTTGAAATTCCGATGCTCTCGCGCAGGGCGGTTTTCATCCCTTCCACTCCTCCATCAAATTACGAAAGTCGCGGAACAAATAGTGTGAATCGTGGGGCCCCGGCGCCGCTTCCGGATGGTACTGCACGCTGAACAACGGCAGCGTCTTGTGCCGCAGCCCTTCGAGTGTCTGATCGTTCAGGTCAACGTGCGTCAGCTCGACCTCGTTGGCGTTGATCGAATCCGGATCGACGGCGAAGTTGTGGTTGTGTGCCGTGATCTCCACCTTGCCTGTGAGATTGTTGCGCACTGGATGGTTGCCGCCATGATGCCCAAATTTCAGCTTGTAGGTTCGCCCACCAAGCGCAAGCCCGCAGAGTTGGTGCCCGAGACAAATGCCGAAGACAGGCACGCGTCCCATCATGTCGCGAATGGCTTTCACAGCGTAGTCCACGGGCTCCGGATCACCGGGGCCGTTGGAGAGGAAGACACCGTCAGGTTTAAGCGCGAGCACATCCTCAGCGGTGGTCTCGGCAGGAACAACCGTCACCCGGCATCCTTCGCGCGTGAGCATCCGCAGAATGTTTTGCTTGATCCCAAAGTCGTAAGCAACGACGTGGTTCTGCTGCCGCCCTCTCGCGTCTTGATCGGAGGCCGAGGCTAGCAAAGGATCTCCAGTCTGGTTCCTGCTGTCGCTCGAATCAAATTTATACGCAGATTTGGTCGACACAATGCGCGCTAGATCTGTCCCATCCATCTTGCGAATGTTCCGCGCTCGTTGAACCAGAACCTCGGGATCCGGTTCTTTCGTTGAGATCACGCCACGCATAACGCCGTGGGTGCGCAGATGCCGCACCAAGGCTCGCGTATCGATCTCAGCCAGTACCGGAACCGCATACCGCTCCATGTACTCGTCCGTCACCTGCTCCGAGCGCCAGTTCGAGCTGACGACAGAGAATTCGCGGACGATCAATCCTTCGATATACGGACGCGCCGCTTCATTATCGGCGCTATTGGTCCCGTAATTGCCAATTTGGGGATTTGTGAGAACGACGATTTGCCCGGCATAGGAAGGATCGGTAGCGATTTCCTGGTAACCGGTAAGAGAGGTATTAAAAACTACTTCACCCTGGCATTCGCCTGGGGCCCCATGGCCTTGGCCGCGGAAGACGCGCCCATCTTCGAGCGCAAGAATTGCCTGCATTGCCTCTCCGAGGAGTGGATTCAATCGATTCTAGCAGCTTTCCCGTTCTCAGGAGATTGCGGCGAGTGGCGGGCTGTGGAATAACCAGATGCATTGAGGCCCATTCCGATCGGAAGGCTTGATCATGCAAAGGCATGCTACGTGAATTCGCCTAACGCACTACGCCCAAATCCCTTGCCGGCCAATAGACAAAAACTGCCTTGCCGTAAACAAGGTCTCGCTCGACAGGCCCAAATTCACGGCTGTCCGACGAGATGGAGCGGTGATCGCCCATCATGAAATAGGTGTCGTCCGGGATCACCATCTCCGCCATGGAGCGCGAGTCGCGGTACCGCTCAGGAACGTAGGTTTCGCGCAATGGGATGCCGTTTAGCCACACGCTTCCCCGATCGATCCAGATACGGTCTCCCGGCAAACCGATGACGCGCTTGATGTAACTTTTTTCCGGATCGCGCGGATAGTGGAAGACGACCACGTCCCCACGCTGGATGGACTCGATGTGGTAGACAAATTTGTTGATGAACAGGCGATCGTGATCTTCAAGCCGCGGTAACATGCTAGTGCCTTCCACGCGCACCGGCTGATAGAGAAACGTAATGATCAAAATGGAGATGCCGGCCGAGATGAGCAGGTCGCGTACCCAGAGCCCGATGCCGCCGGCCCTTGCCGTGGGCGGGACGACGACGTTAGCCATCGAAAAGTTCTCTGGCACGATAGCGTTGTTTTGCGGGTCGAGGGTGTCTTGAGAAGGCGATTCCATTTCTATCAGTCTATTCGCAACCCTTCACTTTATTCGCAGCCGAGTCCTCCAGGCGGGCAAAGAACCCGCGCCCGATTCGGTTTGTCGACCGGCCTGGGCTGGTTTTGAGCGGGCACCAGGTTCGGAGCGCTGCCTGGGGCGCCCACACCGGCGAGGTTCTCTTCCTCAAGAAGCAATGGCCGCTGCAATACCATCTCCACCTGCGATCCACTATCAATATTCACATCGGCGCCGCGCGTAAACAAGGAGACAATGCCGACGGTCGCGAGCCCGGCTCCAACCCCAGCAATTCCGCCTGCGATCGGATGTCCCGAACCCAGTCCGCCTATGGAGCCGATCGTTCCTCCTGTAGGAATCGCAATCTCGGCCGTTTTACCGGCGTTGCGCCCCTTATCGCTGTCTTGCTCGATAGTCCCTTCGCCATCGTCTTTCACTTCCTGCTTTCTCGCACCCGGCAGGCTGTTCACAACTCCCGGAATCTCGACCACAGACCCATTAGGAAAAATGATGGATGTGAAGTGCATGTCGAGCTGCGCCTTCCCTTTCACCCGACCGGCGCGCTCAACACGATCCACAACGCCCTGCACATACACGCCTGCCGGGATCATCACCCGGTTTCCCACCACGACGGGAAAAGTTGAAGCAAGATAAACGCCATCGCCAACCCGCGCACTCTTCGTATTGATGGCACTGCGCAGCTGCAACAAAACCTTGGTGCCTGCGGGAACGGTATAGATTTTCTTTTCCGGCGTCGAGGTCTGTGGCACGGCTCCCGAAACCTGCGACGCTTCCGTGGCCTGGGCTGCCGCGGGTGAGTTTGTAGCCGACGGTGATTGAGCCTGCGCGCCGGTCGTGGATTGGGCGGGTTCGAGGGCCTGCGCGGTGGCTAACCCAGAGGCTCCAACCAGGAGCCCCAGCACGATTCCTGTGGACATGGTCTCGCGTAGAAACCGCATCTCGTCCCTCCCCTGGACCCCTACGGAATAGACGTATGGGCCGCATCCAAGGGTAGCCCAACAAAAGGTCTGGTGCCAAAATGGATGGGATCTCTCCATTCGAGCGGAATTCGAGTTAGGATGCAAGACAAGATGAAGACCGAAGCAATCGTGGCTGACGCCTCTGCTGCCCCCATCGAGGGCCAATTTGCGCCTGTGTATAAGGTTCTCATAGACGCTATTGCAGCGCGGGCTTTTCCTGGATGCGCTTTTGGATTTTTAGCAGACGGCAAAGTGGTGCTTCAGGATGCTCTTGGCCGGTCAACCTACGATAGCGACGCGTTCGAAGTCGCTGCGGAAACGGCCTACGACATTGCCAGCATCACGAAGGTGCTGGCTACAACTGCATCGGCGATGCTACTCGTGCAGCGTGGAGTCCTTGAGTTGGACACGCCGCTCGGGGAGTTGCTCCCTGGCTTCGTTGTGGGGCGAGCTCCCGAAGAGCGTGCACGCGAAGTTACGGTGCGGCATCTTCTGGCTCACAATTCGGGGCTGCCTGGCTATGTGGAACTCTTTCGCGCCGCGACAACTCCTGACAGCCTGCTCCGCGCATGTCTGCAAGTGCCAATCGAAGCTGAGCCAGGGACGCGAGTCGAGTATTCCGATTTGGGATTCATCCTGCTGGGCAAAGCGCTCGAGGTACTAACGCGCGAGTCGCTTGCGACGTGGTCGCAGAGAGAGGTCTTCGATCCGCTTCAACTCGCTGACACTGGTTTCAATCCCGCTCCTGGCGCCCGGCCCCACATTCCGCCGACAGAGGACGACACCACTCTGCGTCTGCGCCGCATTCAGGGCGAAGTGCAGGACGAAAACGCATGCGTGCTAAGAGGGGTTGCGGGACACGCCGGAGTTTTTTCAAATGTGCCGGATTTGCTGCGTTTTGCCGGCGCAATTCTCGGGGCGGGTCGATCGAGCGGAAACGAGGACGCGCTGATCCAACCAATCTTCTCGAAACCAATCGTCGAGCAGTTCGCCAGACGACAAGGCCCCGGGGACAGTTCGCGCGCGCTGGGCTGGGACACCCCTTCTGAAAACTCCTCGGCGGGGCACTATTTTTCTGGACATTCCATCGGACATCTGGGCTACAGCGGCTGCTCGCTTTGGATCGATCTCGAGGCTGAAATTGCGGTAGTTTTACTTACGAACCGCACCTGGCCCGATCGCTCCAGCCATTTGATTCGCGAGGTCCGTCCAGCCTTCCACGATGCTATTCGGGATGCGCTCGGATCAATCGAGAAATAAATCCAAAGGGCAAAGCATACCCTAATTAACCCCCGCATTTTGTTATCCTTCCCGTTTCTTGCTCCGCCTGGATTAGTTCCGCGCTCGAACTTAGAGCATCACTAATTTGTGTTATGGACTTGTGCACTTTAGGGATACAATATAAGGCTGGGGACAGACTCGATGCTTACCAGCACGACGACGCAGGATGTAGCTGAAGCACATAAGAAAGAAGAGGCAAAGTCAGACCCAGCCTCCATACTTCAGCATTTGACCACCGAGAGCCAGAACGAGGCATCTCAAGGCTTTGACACAAAATCTGCGCTGGAAATCGCTCGCATTATCAACCATGAAGATGCGAAGGTTTCGGCGGCAGTCAAAAAAGCTATTCCCGAAATCGCCCAGGTCATCGACCAGGTCGCGCGAAGTTTGCGGGACGGTGGCCGGTTGATTTATGTCGGTGCCGGTTCGAGCGGACGCATCGCCGCTCTCGACTCCTCGGAGTGTCCTCCCACCTACTCCACGGCTCCCGGACAAGTTCAATACATCATGGCGGGAGGTCCCAAGGCACTTGCCTCAGCCGTCGAAGTGAACGAGGATTCAGAAGAGCTTGGACAACGCGATATCGCCCGACGCCGCCCGACCCGCAAAGACGTAGTGGTCGGGCTTTCTGCTTCAGGCCGGACCCCATACGTCGTTGCTGCTGTGGCATACGCGCGCGCCCGTGGCGCTCACACCGCGGCTGTTACTTGTAACCACGGCACGCCGCTCCAGGCTGCCGCAGATATCGCGATCATCGCCGAGGTTGGACCCGAAGTGGTCTCCGGTTCCACACGCATGAAGGCCGGCACCGCTCAAAAAATGGTGCTGAACATGATCACCACCGGGGCCATGACGCGGTTGGGCTATGTGTACGAGAATCTGATGGTCAACGTCCACATGCAGAATTCCAAGCTCGTCGAGCGCGGGATTCGCATCCTGATGTGCGCCTGCAACATCGATCGTCCGACGGCTGTTGAGACGATCAAAAGTGCAGGGCGCAGCGTGCCTGTCGCTCTCGTAATGCTGAAAGCCAGGGTCGATAAGCCAGAAGCCGTTCGCCGACTGGCTAAATCCGATGGTAATGTGCGCCTGGCCATCGAGGACAACGTTCTCGAGCTGTAGAAGTCCGGAATTCTGGCGCAGTTGGCTTCTGATATTCCGCACCTGCTCTGAGTCGCCGCCTTGTGTCTGCCTGGTCTTAAACTACTAAGATCGGGAGTTGTTCCCTTCCATGGACAGATTTGTCATTCGCGGCGGAAATCCTCTCATTGGTACTGTTCGCATGTCCGGAGCAAAAAACTCCGCTCTGCCCTGTATGGCTGCGGCAATACTGACGGAAGACGAAGTTACTCTAGAAAACATCCCTCAGGTGCGCGACATTCAAACCGAACGGCGTTTGCTCTCTTCGATGGGCGCCGAAGTCGAGTTGGGCTCTGGTGCGAATGACCACCGCACGACGATCAGCTGCCGCAACCTTTCCGATCCTGTCGCAAAATACGAAATCGTAAAAACGATGCGCGCCAGCTCGCTTGTCCTGGGACCTCTTGTGGCACGCGCAGGCATGGCGCGTGTGGCTGTGCCGGGCGGCTGCGCCATCGGGGGCCGACCCATCGACCTGCATATCAAGGGCCTCGAAAAGATGGGTGCGACCATCGTGCAGGAACATGGATATCTTGAGGCCAGAGCCGAACACCTAAAAGGTGCGCATCTGGTTTTTGACAAAATCACGGTGACTGGAACCGAAGACCTTCTGATGGCTGCTGTTCTCGCCGACGGCGAAACCGTGATGGAGAACTGCGCACGCGAGCCCGAGGTGACTGACCTGGCGGCGTTGCTCATGGCCATGGGCGCAAAGATCGAGGGTGCCGGAACTTCAACCATTCGTGTGCAAGGAGTCACCGGTCTGCATGGCGCTACGTATCGTATCAATCCCGACCGCATCGAGGCCGGGACATTCCTCGTCGCCGGGGCGATCACCGGCGGCGATGTCACTGTTGCAGACTGCAATCCGGATCATCTCGGTGCAGTGATTGCCAAATTGGAAGAAGCGGGTGCCAGGATCGACGTGGTAGGTGCGGAGAATGTTCGCGTTCGGTCCAATGGACATCTCAATGCAACAGATATATCCACAGAAGAATATCCGGGATTTCCTACCGACATGCAGGCCCAATACATGGCCTTGGCCACGCAGGCCGACGGGGTCAGCCTCGTGAAGGAGAATATCTTCGAAAACCGGTTCATGCACGTGCAGGAATTGGTCCGAATGGGCGCCAACATCAAAGTAGATGGTCGAACTGCAACGGTGCAGGGGCCGTCAAAGTTGAGCGCCGCGGCGGTGATGTGCTCGGATCTGCGCGCTTCCGCGTCACTCGTGCTCGCGGCGCTGGTCGCCGACGGCGAATCGATTCTGGATCGCGTCTACCACATGGATCGAGGCTACGAGCGGATTGAAGAAAAGCTTCAGGGGCTGGGCGCGCAAATTCAGCGTATGGGAAATGTGTTCCCTGTCAGAGAAGCTGAAGCATTTGCCGATTAAAGCGGTTCCACAATTGCTGTACCTCGAAGCCGCTACAGCTGAGTGGCATTTTCTTAAATAAAATGCCACCTTGCACGGAACTGGCAAGAGCACATGAATTGTGGAACCGCTCTAGGTCATCTCGCGGACGGTCAACGCCAGCTTGCCGCCAAATGCCAGCGCAGCCCGTATTCTTCGGTTTTCCTCAGCACCCGTTCGTACTCTCTCAGTTCCGACAGAACAGGCAAGGTCTCTGAACCGATGATTCCAGGATTCACTGCTAGATAATCGATGAGCACGCAGACTGTAGCCAAACCCTCGGCGGGTTCATACCACTGCGGCTGAGGCAAATTCCGAGCCCATTCGGGTTTGCCGGTTCCTTGTTCCAGCAGGAGCGCCATGGAGTTCTCGTCCGCAGAGAAGAATTCGAGAAGCGGCGTGACGCTCTGGGCCGCAGCCAATCGTTCCAGGGCCTCCTCATTGCGAGCCAGGGACCGCCCGTTCACGAAGATGTCAAATCCCGGATCCTCTCCTTCTACGACGATGTAAAGGCTTGCAGCCATTAAGGCGAGTTTAGTGTAGGAGTTAGTGTCACTTTCCCGAAATTCGCGAAAGGTCATCCAATCGATTACGGTCGATTCTCCGGCCCCACACCCACACCGGGTTTGTCAATTCCCTGCTTTGGCACAAAAGAGCTATACCAGCAGCGCCTCATTCACACCAAACTGATAGTAGCGACCTGGAGCGTTTCCACAATTCATGTGCTCTTTCGGGCATCGTGCAAGGTAGCTCTCACTTTCAGCCTTGGCCACGAAGACCCTTTGTCGGGATCTCGGAAGAGAGAACCCATCCAGGGGCAGTTGTTTCGGGTTACTGCAATTGTGGTACGGCCAATGGTTGCCATGGGGTGAATGTGTTGGATTGGACCAAACTACCGGATCTAGCGGCAGTTGCTCTCCTGACTTGCGCATTCGCGTCTGTCGCTCACCGCGGCCAGACACTGATATCCAGGTTGTGGCTTACCGGTTGGCTATTGATCGCCCTGCATTTTGCCGCATTCATGTTTCTAACCTCGCCCGGCATCCTGGGGCTTCTTGGCGCCGACGTCGGGTTGGCATCCCTGACTGCGGCGGGCGTTCTTTTTACGTATGCCTCGATCCCATATCGCAAGGAGCCTTCCAGCAAATGGATGCTCGCTTCCCTGTTGGCGACGAACACGCTCTACATCTGCCTCACAAACGCGAGTCCTGTCGCTGATTGGGCCCTGACTCCCGCCGCGGTGTTGTTCGGTGGAATTCCGCTCCTGGTTGCCCTTCTGGCAGCGCGGAGATTCCAACACTTTCTGCGCTGGATGATCGTCCTCCTCTATTGCTCTCTCTCCGTCTTTCTATTGATCGTGCAGCATCGACCCGGAAATGGCGGCGATCTCGCGTTGAACGGTGTTCTCTTCACCGTCTATTTTGTCTGCTGCCTGCATTTCTGGTTTGCTTATCGTCGCGCGAGCGCTGGCGCTTTCATTACGATTGCTGGTTTCCTGACGTGGTCGTCCGTCTTCGTAGTTGCCCCATGCATAGCGGCGTTTTACCCGGCAGTTCATATCGAAAGCGAAGTCTGGAATTTGCCCAAATATGTGGTGGCAGTTGGAATGATTCTTTTGCTCCTGGAGGATCAGCTTGAACACAACAGGTATCTTGCCCTGCACGATGAGTTGACCGGACTGCCCAATCGGCGGCTTTTCCAGGACCGGCTCACAGTCGCTTTGGAACGAGCGCGGCGTTCAGGCGCCAAGGCTGCGTTGCTGGTGATCGATCTGGATCACTTCAAACAGGTGAATGACACGCTGGGTCATCATGCAGGAGATCTGTTGCTGCAGCAGGTCGGCGCGCTTTTTCTGGGGCGAGTTCGTAACTGCGATACAGTCGCGCGGACCGGAGGAGACGAGTTCTCAATAATTCTCGAGGACTCGGCGAATGATGAAAGTGCCCGTCAGGTAGCCGAGTCTCTCTTGCAAAACCTCAACCAGCCACTCACCGTGGAAGGTCGGATAGTACGTGTAGGAGCCAGTATTGGTGTGGCACTTTATCCGGATGATGCCACCGAAATGGAAGCCCTCTGCATTGCCGCCGATCTGCGCATGTACGATGAGAAGAATTTCACGCGCGGAACCAAAGAAGAACTCGCTGCAGGGAAAATTCCCCCGCAAACGGTCGCGGACGAACCGGGGTTTGGCATCGCGTCTGAGCGCTTTAGCGCCTGATTCAAGGAGCAGTTGCCTGCAAGGCGAGAAGGCCCGAGCGAATTCGCCCGGGCCTTCTCAATTGTCATCCTTCTGAAAGCGTTTAGTTCTGTCCGCCGCCTGGGCCACGGCCTCCACGCCGCCGACGCCTGCGGCGATTATTCGGATTTGCGGGACCTGCTGGACGGGCTCCGCCGCTCGGGGGTGCACCCACCGCCACCGGGGCGCCTTCTACACGATTGAAATTCGGCTCATTCTCCTCGTCGATCTCTTCGCCATCTTCTTCGTCGAAGTCGTCTCCGCCTTCGATAAGGATTGTGCTTTGATTCGATGGCGGCTGGCGCTCATCGAATTCATTGCGTGGTCGCGTAGGCGCGGGCGGAGCAGGCGAATCCGAGTTGGCTTCCTCTGCCTCAACAGCGGGAGAGGATTGCGCCAGCTTTGCCTTTTGCTCTTTGATGAGCGCCTTGCGGCTGAGCTTGATCCGGTTGCCTTCGATGGCCAGAACCTTGACCATCACCTGATCGCCTTCGCGAAGCTCGTCCTTAACTTCCTTCACGCGATGTTCGGCGATCTCAGAGATGTGAAGCAGTCCGTCCGTGCCCGGAAAAAGTTCGACAAATGCACCAAACTCTGCCAGCCGGACTACCTTGCCGAGATATACCTTGCCAATCTCTGGAACCGCTGTAATGTCGTTGATCATGGCGAGAGCCTTCTTGAGGCCGTCGGCGTCGCTTGAGGCAACGCTGACTCTGCCGGTGTCATCGACATCGATCTTGGCGCCGGTCTGTTCGACGATTCCACGAATGGTCGCGCCGCCCTTGCCAATCAGATCGCGAATCTTGTCGGTCGGGATCATAACGGTCTCGATGCGCGGAGCATACTGCGAGCGTTCCTGATGGGGTCCGGCAAGTGCCTCGTCCATCTTGTCGAGCAGGAACAGTCTTCCGCGCCGAGCCTGATCCATGGCCTGTTGCAGAATCTCACGCGTCAAACCCCCGATCTTGATGTCCATCTGCAGAGCGGTGATTCCCTTGCGTGTACCGGCGACTTTAAAGTCCATGTCGCCGTAATGATCCTCCGCCCCGGCAATGTCGGTGAGAATGGCATAGTCGTCACCCTCTTTCACCAGTCCCATCGCAACGCCGGCTACTGCTCCCTTGAGAGGGATGCCTGCATCGAAGAGCGCCAGACTTGCTCCGCAGACGGAAGCCATCGACGACGAGCCATTCGATTCCAGAATGTCCGAAACTACGCGAATCGAATAGGGCGATTCATCCACACTGGGCAGCACTGCTGAAATCGCTCGCTCGGCCAATGCACCATGTCCGATTTCGCGCCGGCCCACGCCCGTCATGCGACCCGTTTCGCCAACGCTGAACGGCGGAAAATTGTAATGCAGCATGAAATTCTTCCGCTGCTCGCCTTCGTAGCTTTCCAGGCGCTGGCCGTCATCATTGGTTCCCAGCGTGCACGTGACCAGGGCCTGCGTTTCACCACGGGTGAACAGTGCCGAACCATGGGTGCGAGGCAGAACGCGAGTCTCGATGGAGATGGCACGAATTTCGTCGAAGGCGCGGCGATCGGGCCGAATACGCTCCTTCGTCACCTGCTCCCGGAAAAGCTGCTCGATGAGATGTTCATAGTAAGTGCCAAGCTTCTTCTTCGCGCTTGGATCGTCTGCGGGAAGACCGGCAGCGAGTTCATCCTTGATCTTCTTGATCAGCCCGTAGCTTTCGGTCTTGCCATACTTCTTCGTGTCTTGCGCATCCTTCAAACGATCGCCAACCTTGGCGCTGAGTTCCGCGAAATAATGCTCGTCGAACTCGGGCGCTGTGAAAGCGCGCTTCTTCTTGCCGGCTTTTGCAACCAGTTCTTCAATGACAGCAACAATCTTCTTAATCTCGGTGTGAGCAAATTCAATGGCTGCCAAGATTACGTCTTCTGTTTCTTCTTTGGCGCCCGATTCAATCATCACGATGCCGTCTTTGTGACCCACAACCATGATGTTCACAGTGGTGGAAGCGCGCTCGGCATACGTCGGATTGATGATGAATTCGCCATCGACCCGGCCCACTCGCACAGCACCCACAGTCGCGCTGAACGGAATGTCTGAAAGAGCCAAAGCGGCCGATGCCGCGTTGATCGCGACCACGTCAGGATCATTTTCTTTGTCGGCGGAAAAGACGAGTGCGATGACCTGCGTCTCATTGCGGAAACCATCTGGGAACAGCGGCCGGATGGGACGGTCAATTTGCCGCGCCGTCAGAATCTCTTTCTCGCTGGGCCGCCCTTCGCGCTTGATAAACCCGCCAGGAATGCGTCCGCCCGCATAGGTGTACTCACGATAATCCACAGTCAGTGGGAAGAAATCGATGCCTTCCCTCGGGTCCGGTGAGGCCACAGCGGTGGCTAGCACAACGGTTTCGCCCGTCGTCACCAGGGCGGAGCCGGATGCCTGCTTTGCGATGCGGCCGGTCTCAAAAACCAGCCGCTTGCCGCCGGCAAGCTCGACAGCTACTTCATGCTTTGTAGACATAGAGTCCTCGTTTCGTTTTGTTCACTTGGGAAACTTCTAGAAGAAATGCCACTGACAGAGTTAGGCCACGATCACGACTGAATCTATCGCGGCGCGTGCACCCGGCACGGAATTCTTCGACGGCTTTCGCGTCGAAATTTGAGGCAGCACCCGACGCAAAGCGCCCCCTCTGCCGTTGCAGCAGACGGGATTCGTCAGGTACACCATGGCCCCATGTCCTGTGTAGAACGGGGGCCGTGACCATGCTTCGGTCTGGGCGCTTCCGGCTCAATGTTTGCTTTCTTGTTACTTCCGGAGTCCGAGCTTAGCGATGACGTCGCGATAGCGGTCTGAATCGTGCGCCTTCAGGTAATCCAGCAGACGGCGTCTCTTGCTGACCAGCATGAGCAGACCACGACGGGAAGCATGGTCTTTCTTGTGTGTCTTAAAGTGCTCGGTCAGTTCGCCGATCCGCTCACTCAGAATCGCGATCTGGACTTCCGGCGAACCGGTGTCCGTATCGTGGGTGCGGAAGCGTTCAATTAGGGTGGTTTTCTTTGCAGTCGCCAGCACGGCGGGGGTTACTCCTCTTGCGTTCTCAGTCCACTCTCAAGTGTCTATTGTGAGATTACCATGAACGCGAGGGATGACGCCATTTGCCGACCAACGGGAAAGCGAATGCAAACCGCTCGATCAGCGCAGACCAAGATGGAAGAGCCGCTTATCGAATTGCTCGCGAATCACTTCAACAATCTTTAACTGCTTAGCATCTGGATGTGCCGGATTGAGCAGGTAATTCCAACTGTAGGGCGCAATGACAGAGGGAACGCGCGCCAGTGGAGCTTTCACGGATGCCAACCACGCGTCCCCCATCCTCCGCGTTAATTGCAAATCGCTCATCCATTCTGTCCCTGCAGACGGATCGAGCGCTTGAACGCTAAGTTCGTCAGGACCAGAAATCCTCAGCAGAGTGTAGGAATCTGGGGTATCTTCCGGGTCAACATTGAGATGGACGAGCGTCTCAAGAAGGGCCGCCATGGGGGATTCGGCCATATAAACAATGCGCGATCCTGCCGTGTGCCAGCGTGCACCGGCTTTGCGTCCACCTTCGCCGGTTAGATCAACGTGATCGCTGATGCGCCAGTATACTGCCATAGCAATCTCCAAATCAGACACAGTTGAACTTCAGTTTCGGTCTCTGACTTGGCTGCTACGGTTGCCACGTTTAACGTCGGTGAGACGGTCCCCGCGCGAGCCGGATGGGTGATTGTCTAGTTTTAGCGCCTTTGCAGGCGATCCTCACCCACCACTTGTGCCATATTTTACTGCAAGTCGGAAGACTTACGCGAACATCCCCTCGTCGATCTGGTAAAGCATCTCTTCCACCTGGCGTCCACCCAACTCGGTCCGCATCATAGCCAGAGGGGTGCGCTCTGCGAAGCGCTGTTTGGGCTTCGACAGCCACCGGCGCGCCTTGTCTGGATTGCCGAAGACGCGACGGCCCAGGTTGTAGAGCCGTGCTACGCGCGCCAACCGGTCCGACTCGTCCAGGCTGAACGGCTCCTGCCGCCGGCGGCGATGCTTGAGCGTGCGGGCGGGAATCACAACCTCCAACAGATCTTTCACCGCGAAGCCCGAGTAGGCCGCAAACTCATCCAGCGCGGAAAGTGGCACACCCTGTTCCGCGGCAGCCCAATCCAATTGAAAGACGGGTGGCTGAATATTTGGCAGGGTCTGGCTCATAGAAACATTATGCCACAAATTGTGCGGCATAATGTCCAACTCTCTGATCGAATAGGTCACTGTCCCTCAGCCTGAAACCAATAATTCGCCCTCGCCACGATGCGCGCTCCATAATCCTGCGTCGTTCTTACACCAATGGTGTGCAATCCAGGACTCGGGTCGGACGGACTAAAGCTGATCAGATACCGGTTACGGACGTGGCTGGCTGCGTCGACGACACGTTGCTCAAATCGCTTGTCGCCAGTGAAGGTCGTATACTCGCCACCGCTCTCGTCTGCGATTTCCTTGGCTACATTTTTCTTAAAAGCGTTCACAGCCATGACAAGCGGTGAAATCATGTTCATGGTGCGGTTGTCGCCGGAGTCCTTCGCATCGTGAAGAAATTCCGCCCGTGACGGCGAAAAAGAAACGCTGAGAACTAGGACATTCGAGCGCCCAATCTTCCGGATCAACTCCACCGGCTTCGTGTGCTTGCTGCCATGGTCGCGCTCTTCGCTGATCAACAAAAGCACGCGCCGGAATTCCTTCGGTTGTGCCTCAAGCAAATCGACCGCGGAACTTATCGTGTCCAGGATCGCCGCGCCTCCATCGCCCGGTCGGAGATCCTCAAGCGTCTCATTCATGTCCTCGCTGGAGTGCGTGTAATCGCAAAGAAGATGCGGCTTGGAGTCGAATCCCATGAGAGCGGCCTGGCTCCGCTGGTCCGAAAGAAAGAGATCAAGCAGCGGACCGAGCTTGGCGACTTTGCCAAACTCTAATGCACTCACGCCTCCCTGCTCCACCGCAATCACCAGCGCAACCGGCGTTGTATCCATCTCCTCTTGCACGCGAATCTTCTGCGGCACCCCGTCGTCTTCGAGGACAAAATCAGATTGCTTCAGCCCATACAGGATGCCTCCACCCTTCTTCTCCACTAGTGTGGGAACGAGCACCTCATTGGTGGTTACGCGGACCGTAGCAGCAGGTTCTTCCGAGCCAGGCAATGCCTTCGGAGGCTCCGGTGGCGGGAGTTGTTGCGCTCTGACCGGCTGAAAAAGAGCGAGCAAAAGGAGAAGCATCAAAAGAAGACAGCGGGAGTCTCGACTTGCGCGACTACCGGCACCAGCCTGAATGAATCGGTTCGGCCATATTTGACCGGCAATGGCGCAGGCTTCAACCACGCTTGCGCGTCTCCTTTTCAAAGCGAGATGTCCATGCGAGAAAACTAAGCAACTCCCAACGCGAACTCCAGACAAAGCTAAACACGTCCTTCGCGCTCAGCGTTGCGGCCGGTTTCCCGGAATACGTTTCGACGCGCCAGCGAAGAAATTCGCTGCGCCACGGCGCCAGCCGATGGCCACGCGTAGCGTTCCAAATGAACCGAATCGGAGCGAGCAAGTCCGAACTCCCCTTTCGAGCATAGCAGCGTTCACAAGAGTCAACGGTCTCCAAATCCGCTGCGATCCTGAACGATTTTGAATTGTCGCCCTGAGCGGAGCGGTTTCCTTCGACCGAGCGAAAGATCAACTTCTTGCACTGTGCCGGCCAACAGGCAGGTGATCGTAGTGTGCCGGCATTGGGACCCTCAACGAGGCTGAAGTGCTCTGGTTCGGTCGGCGCATATCTGACCGTTCTGGCAAACAACCAGAACAGGCCCGCTTTTCGAACAACCGGCGCGAAACCTCGTTCGGGCTAGAAGAAGACGTTCCTCCTCGCATCACTCGTCCCCACAGGTTCGATTCGAGGATCAAAGGCGGTGGATTCCCAGTTCCTACAAGTGATCGAAATGTGAGCAACTGTGCAGTGTTTTTCGCGTCGGTTAGTGGGATTTCGGTAGAGTAGGTCAACTCTAAAGGCGAGTAGACAGCTGCTATGTGCATTAGTAGCCTCACCTTAGGATGTGAGCGCATAGGTCACTTCGTGCTCAATGAAGGGACTGGGAGAAATGAGAGAAACAATGATCTCGCGTTTTTGGAAATTGCTCCTCACTGGATTGCTCTTTGTCGCCTTCTCGCATTTGACCGAGGCGCAGTCAGCGAAGAGGCCGGCCTTCGATCTTTCCGCTAACAATCCGGAGTCGCTCGGCTTCTCCTCCAAGCGACTCGATCGTCTTCACGCGGCAATGCAACGTGAGGTGGATCAGAAGGAGGTCGCCGGTATCGTGACTCTTCTTGCACGCCGCGGCAGAGTGGTCGAGGAGCGAGCATACGGCAAGAAGGATGTCGCGAGCGGTGCGCCGATGACGCCGGACACAATCTTCCGCATCTTCTCCATGACCAAGCCGGTCACAGGCGTTGCCATGATGATCCTCTATGAGGAGGGTAAATGGCGGCCTTCGGATCCCGTCTCCAAGTTCATTCCCGAGTTCGCCCATCTGAAAGTCTTCAAGGCCCTGGATCAGAGCGGGAAGATGATTCTGGAAGACCCCATCCACGCTCCAACCATGCGCGAACTCATGAGCCACACCGCGGGCTTCACCAACGGGATTTTCGGCGACACCCCGGTCGACAAGATGTACCATGACCAACACGTCCTGCAGTCCCAGTCCCTTCAGGACATGATCGACAAGTTGGCGAAAGCCCCGCTGCTCTACCAGCCGGGGACCCGCTGGGTATACAGCGTGTCCATGGATATCCAGGGCTATATCGTTGAGAAATTGTCGGGCCAGTCCTTGCCTGAATTCATGCAGCAGCATATTTTCGGGCCTCTCAAAATGAATGACACCGGCTTCTTTGTTCCCCGAGAAAAGCGGGACCGTTTTGCAGCCCTGTATGCAGGAGACAAGGACGGCAAGATGATCGCCAGCCCGCCCGGGGACACCTACGCAGCCCAGCCAACCATGCCCTCGGGCGGCGGCGGCATGGTCTCAACGGCTAAGGATTATTTGCGATTCGCCCAGATGCTCCTGAATCGTGGCGAATTGGACGGCGTGCGTATCCTGGCGCCAGCCTCAGTCGCGCTCATGACCGCCAACCATCTCGCACCCAGCCTCATGACAGGTGAGTTCTCAGTTGGCCCGGAGATCATCCGCCCCGGCATGGGGTACGGTTATGATTGCGCGGTCTTCACCGATCCGCTCGAAGCCGACGAAGTGGTTGGAAAGGGCACGTTTTTCTGGCTCGGGGCGGCCGACACATGGTTCTGGGTCGATCCCACGAACGACCTGATTTTTATCGGCATGACGCAGCGAATGACGGGTCCTGGGGAGCCCAATATGGAGCAACTGAGCAGGCCCACCGTGTATCAGGCGCTCGTTATGCCAAAGCTGTGATTCGCGCCAGGTGTAACCTCTTGCGTCTCGTCGTTTCCCATGCGCGGCGATAAGGTGCTTTCTTCCCTGCAGGAGACGTCGCGCGCCAACAGCACAGGGGACCGCCGCACCCGTCTACGCGCGGCGCTGATCTCACTCGAAGTGGGATTGAAAGGATTTGAGACTCTCGGCAGTCATCGGCCTTTTCATTCGGGATCTCGAGATGGAGCAACCAACATTCGCACGGATGTTACCACCGGCGGCCAACTGTCAGTCCCTCTTGAGCTTGCAGCGTGTCCAAATCGACTTGCTCGACCAAATCAGTGACGACTCGCATTTTGTGAAATCGCCATCTGAGCTCAGATCTCCCCTTTTAGTCCGGCCTGATCACACATCCGTGCAATTGAGAGTTTCTCAAGCAGATGTCAGGCTTCCCGCATGCGAGTCAATCTCATCACCCAACCGTCCAATCGCTTCGAACCTGAAGCGGGAACGATTCCCCTCTCGCTGACGATCCGCCCCGCGTGCGGCTTACCCGGCGACTATGAGTACCCAACCGATAGCGCTGCGCTTCTGCTCTTGCTTCGGAAACAGACAGATTTACCAGCCTACGTCCTCCAGCGTTTTGAAGATGACCTTCGCGCCCGACTCGGCGCACGGCTGCTGGGAGTGGATTTGAGTGATAGTGTCCTCACGGATATTGGCTACTTCATTGACTAATTTGAGTACCCAGGCTGCCACCTCCGCGCCTTTGCCTCATGTCGCCTTTGTGTTTTAGGGGCAGAGGACCCGTCATTGTGTACGAATCGGCGGTAACTCGCCCAGAACGCCAATGGTCTGGCAAGATCCTGTGCTGTGACCATCACCCATACCGCAACTAATCCATTGGATATAGGCCGTGTTTACTTCGCCGGAAACAGGAACTCTGCTAATACAGATTCCCTGAAACCTGTTCGGCGAGGCGCTCGAGCGGTGACGCGCCGTATGGATCCGCAGGCCGCGCCTCACCGGATTGATCCAAAATCGCGCCGGCCGCATTCGTCAAGGCCACGACGAAATACACGTTCCGGACCCGGCCGGCGATTGTGTCGGTTTCTTGACCAGGCGCGATCGACCGCCGACATTGCACTGCTTCATTTCCGATCGCTTTGAGCTTCGGACTCCCTTCCGGGCATGAGTGAGTGTCGGCTTTGCCAACCAAGATTTCTAATGCCCCCATCGCCTCTCCCGTCTGGCGCGTGAATCGGCAAGAACCCTCCCAGTTCCCAGAGGCGCGCACCGTCATCGTTACGTCCCCACCCAGAATCTTCGCCGCGCTCCCGATAGTTAGCCAGGGACAGGAGGGAGCGGTCTGCGCAGGCGCCCCAGGGACGAAAGCAATCGACAACATAAGAGCAATGCTTCTAATCATGCTTCTCTCTAAGCCTTGGGTCTTATCGGTTTGAGCGTTTCCGATTTCAGAATTCTTCCACCCTCCTCGAACACATACAGCCGATTCGCATCGAGATTTCGGAATTGATCAATCTGTCCGCTCAACCAACGGACCTCGACCAAGTCGACCTGCTTTGCTTGATCGAGCCCAAAGTGAAGGCGCAGATCGTTCTGCGAAAAGTAACTGCCTCCGCTGCGAAGCTCGTCCATCTGCACCAGTGGTCTTTGCCCATCCGGTGAAGTGGTAGCGGTGACCGTAACCCTGCTTCCGATACCGGACCGATTGGACTTGGTTCCGACCAGCTTGACCTTGATCCAATTGCGGTTGAGTGTCGAATCGCAACGTAATAGTTGCGGCGGTGCATTCATGCAATTGACTACAATATCGATATCGCCATCGTTGTCATAGTCACCAAACGCGCAGCCGCGCGCAGGAGCCTTCTCGAGGATGCCCGGACCGCCCTTTTCAGTGACCTCTTCAAATCTGCCATTCCGCAAGTTGCGATACAGGTACTTATGCTCGGCGTACTTCAGATCGGTCTTTGAGTTATCAACCTCCGGATAGACATGGCCATTCGACATGAGGATGTCAGGCCAGCCGTCGTTATCCATGTCAAAGAAGCCTACACCCCACCCCAGAAGACGCGTATTGACTCCCAGGCCACCCGGATAGGTCCGATCCTCAAAGTTTCCGTCTCCGATATTCGTATAGAGGGAGTCCGTGTCCCCGGCAAAATTCGTCTTGACCACATCGAACTTTCCATCTCGATCGTAGTCTCCTATCGAAACCCCCATCCCCGCTTGCGGCTTAGCTTCCGCGGAGAGCGCTGCACCCGCCTCGATCGCAATATCGCGAAAGGTTCCGTCTTTCTGATTCTGATAAAGCGTGGCGGGCGCAGAATCATTGGCCACATAGATATCCGGCCATCCGTCGCCATCAAGATCTGAAGCCGCGACACTGAGCCCATAGGTACCAATGGCTGTCCACATGCCAGACTTCTGGCTCACATCCTCGAAGGTGCCGTCGCCCTGATTGTGATACAGAATATTCTTTCCTCCTGGCAATCCCGGCGGTCCGCAGGCTACGAGAATTCCCTTGTAAGTGCAAGGACCGTCCTCGGGCAAGGGAGCAGTTTTCAAATCGAAGTCGACATAGTTTGCGACGAATAGATCTAAATGGCCATCCCGATCGTAGTCGACAAACGTGCAACCGGTATTCCAGCGTATCTTGGGACCCGGCTGAATCAGCCCCGCCTGCGTTGTAACGTCGGTGAACGTGCCATTGCCGTTGTTGCGGAAAAGGGCATTCTGCCCGTAATAAGTGACAAACAGGTCGTCAATGCCATCGTTGTTATAGTCGCCAACGCAGCAAGCTTGCCCCCAGCCAGTTTTATGCTCTACCCCGGAACCTAGAGATACGTCGGTAAATGTACCGTCGCGATTGTTCTTAAAGAGCCGGCAGTGCGGCTCCTGGCCCTTCGGGAAACCTTCGAGCCTCCAGCCGTTCACCAGGAAGAGATCCACCCATCCATCGTGGTCATAGTCGTAGAAGGCGAGGCCGCATCCGGTAGTTTCGAGCAGATACTTGTTCTTGAATTCACCCCCATAGATCGTCTTCCCAACCAATCCAGCTTCAGGAGCAACCTCGACAAAGCTGACGCCAAGCGGCGTCCCTTCAAGTGGCGACTTGGGCCCAGGCGGGGGCGGCGCCGGTCGTGCATCGTAGCTGCGTTCCTGCGGTCCGATCTTGGGCGCTTGACCCTTTCCCTCCTCCTGCCACGGATTAGCGAACGCAACAATGTCGGCAAAGGGCAACACGAGTGCGGTCCGGCTGAGCGAACGAAGAAATGCGCGGCGATTCAAATCGCGATCAATCAAGCTAGTTGTCCTTCCCGGTTATTGCAAGCCGCCACCAGTACTTTGGGATGGGCTCGACATTTCGGAGTGCACATGCCAAGGCACGCTTTCATTCGATATCTCAGGATGTTTGCGCAGATAGTCGAGCGAGTAGGTCGGGGCTCCCGGATCAATGCGCTTAATAGTGTACAGAGCGGCTTCTTGCGCAGCTTGCGTCTTCATGCCCTTGCGGCGGTAAAGGATGGCCAGGTTATAGTGGGCAGCCAGATCGTCTGGATCAATGGCCTGAAGCGCCTTGAACTGTTCGATGGCTTCATCGGACCTGTGCTGTTGATAGTACGAGATGCCCAACTCGCGCCGTGCATCTCTGGATTGGGGAAACTGGGCTACAACTTTCTCGAGGTCTGCGGTCTCCGCTTCGGAATGACGCGCACGCCGTTCCACAAGCGCCATGTAATAGAGAGCTCGTGCATCGTCGGGAAGCAGCCCGAGCGCCTTCTCCAGGGGCTTACGAGCCTCCTCATACTTTTCCCATTCAATGTAAGTCAAACCGAGGTTAATGTATCCGTCCTTGTAGTCCGGCCGCAGGCGAACCACCTGCTCAAAGGCATGAATCGAGTCCTCATATTGCAGCTGATCCAGATAGCCTATGCCGAGATTGTTCCAGCGCATCCAGTCCGGGTTATCGGTGGGGAGGGCGGGCTCAGGCTGGTTCTCGCCGATCTGCAGGATGCGACTGCGGGAGGCGATCTCCACAACGGGATAGGCGGGATGGTCCGTGCCGAAAATGTTGTTCAGATAGCTCTGCCGAAGATGGCGATAGTTGACCTGGGCGCGCATGGTAAGAGGCCCCTTCACGTCGGAAGGCAAGCGAAATTGGTAGCGCACCAGCGCCGAGCGTCCAGCCTGGACCGTATTGTCATAAGCCACGGAATGGATCGCAAATACCCTGTGATTGTCTACGAAGTCTCCAATCACATCAACCGGGCGATTAGTAAAACTATGGGCGCCGTTATCCAGCGTCCCATCCGGCCTGAGAAAGCCGCTCTTGTAGATCTCGGTCCCAGTGGTATCGGTTACCGTGAACTGCACCCAGGCTTCATAGAGATCGCGTACTTCCGGAATCAGCGAGTGGCCAATGTTCTTATTCTGGATGACTACGAGCGCCTCCACCATATCTTTACTGTGCAAGGTGAAGGGCACTGTTCCAAGAGGAGCGAGCACCTCATTGCCGTTGTTAATCTTGAGACCAAAGATATCAACGTTCAGATAATTCCCACTTCTGAGGAATTCAATAGTCTTGTTGAGTTGCTCGTCGAATCCATAGTAAAAGGGGACCGCTGTATTACCGGCAAGCCAGCGGTGCGACACAAAAGTGCCGTTCTTTGCACCCGGCTCAGGCAGCATATTTGGAGCACGTTTCATATGGCAACCTTGGCAGGTAGTGAAGTCCGCCGTATAGAAGGTGAGCGGATTGCGCTTGGAGAACTTCGAGTTCTGCCATTCGTCGTAGGCAGTAAACGCGCGAATCCATTTGTAATCGTTCAGCGCCGGAGGCAAGTTCGCCTTATGACACGCGGCACAGAACTCCGGCGCGTGATAGATGTCCTGCATTACCGCCTTGGAATGCCGGTCAAGGTGGGCGAGAATCTCCGCATCGGGCACAATGCCTGGAATCCGCTTGCCCTGTTCGTCCACAAGAACGGCGGGCACACCCATGACGAAGCCGCCGTTGCCCAGCTTCGACTGCACGCTTTGTATCGAGTGGCAGGTGGTGCACGTCAGCCCATCACGGTCGAAGGACCGGTCCAGAGGCGAACCTGTGTTCATGGCTCCGCCAAGAACCGCGATCGGGTTATGGCAGCTATCACAGTGCCGGGCAAACTCAATTCCTTTAGTGCGAAGCAGAATATTCACGCTCGTCCGGTAGAAAGGTGTGCGGAAAGCATTGGAGTGCAGCGCCTGGCGCCATTGGTGATACGCCTCCTGGTGGCAGTGACCGCAATATTCAGCATCTGGAAAGGCCCCCGGCTGCAGGAAATCGTCGCCTTCCGCGGCGGCATTGCCGGGCATGGAGATTTTGTCTTTGGAAAATGGAAAGTTGTACGTCTCGCGTACCTTATCCGCGTAGGCCTTGCGCGCTTTCGCTTGGTCCGCGGAGGAGTCTACTGCTCCGAACGTGCCACGGACAGACCAGACTGCCACTGCACCGAAGAGCAGAATCAAAACGAGAATGCGTCGTGCGGGACGACTCATCGATTAACACCCTTGATGGCAGCTCTCTATTTCCGCGAGGAGTTCCCTTGCCAGTGTGAATCCATGTCATTTTGCAAGGCGTCAGGGGATGCGAACGGGAAGAAGGCGCCAATTGCAATTCGCAGTATAGGCCAGCCATAAGGGGTTGTACACCATCGATAGGTTGACGGGGTGTTCACCTATTGCTCGCGGTTTGCAAGGGATTTGGCTTGAGCTCGCTCTGCTTCGGCCTCTTCAGTCTTGCCTTGCTTTTCCAGCGCTTCAGCCAGCTCTTTGTGTGCCTCAATGTAACCCGGATCGAACGTCAGCGCATCGCGGAATTGTGTGATGGCGTCATCCATCTTCCCGCTCGCCATCAAGGACTTACCCGAGTTAGTCGCAACTTCGGCCCGCTGCAGGTTCATATGTGTGCGCATTAGATCCGCTGCAACTTTGCGTTCCTCTGCAGCTTCGGCAGGCTGGTTCTGCTTGACGAGCACCGTAGCCAAAAGCAGGTGCGAATCTGCCCCGTCTGGAAGCTGCCGTATCGCCTCGCGCAGGGCGATCACAGCGTCCGGCAGGCGATCTAGCTTGTTATAGATGCTGCCGAGCATGGCCCATGCGTCACCGTTCTCTGGGTGTAACTTCAGCGATATCTCCAGCTGAGATGCAGCTTGCTGGTAACGCCCCGCCTGCATGTAAAGCTGGCCCAAGACGTACGCCGGTTCGTAACCGGAAGGATTTAGCTTCTGTGCAGCCTCAAGTTGCTGAATGGCATCGCTCGCGTCGTCTTGCAGCTTGTAGGCGACCCCAAGATCGTAGTGCATCTGTGGCGAATCCGGAGCTAACCCAAGGGCGGCCTTCAGCTCGACCACCGCTTCGCCCGTCCGGTTTATTTGGAGATAGGCAGCCGCAAGATCCTGATGTGCTGTAGCGTCCGAGGGTCTGATCGCGATTGCGCGCTGCAAGAATGGCGCTGCATCCGTCGCCCGATGAATCTGGCTGAGAGCCAAGCCAAGATTGATCAGCGCGTCCGCGTTCCTGGGTTCCGCTTCAACCACCGACTGCAGCAAGGGAAGCGCATCCTGAACGCGATCCACTCGTTGCAATACGAGCGCCAGTTGGTCTGCGGCTGCAATCCATCGGGGGTCAAGCCGGTGAGCCTCTTCGAGAACAGGAACAGCTTGCTCGTCGTGGCCCGCATCTGCGAGAGCTTTGCCCACTTCCAAGGCAACCTTCGCATCATGCGGTGAGATCTCATAGGCTTTCATCCATTGCGTGCTTGCTCCGGACTTCTTCTCGGCCTGCAGGACGAGCCCGAGGTGAAAATGGGCTGCGGCGAGATCGTCCTTCAGGCTGATGGCGTCGGTAAATTCTTGTTCTGCGTGCTCCCAATCGCGAGCCTGCGCGTAAATCGACCCAAGTTCATCGTGTAATTCCGGATTGCCGGAATCCTGCGCAACCAGATGTTTCATTCGACTGATGGCGGTGCCCGCTTGTCCGGTCGCAACAAGTGCTCTGACATAGGAAGCCTGTACGTAAGGTGGGAGCGATTGCCCTTGGGCGGCAGCAGTCGATTCCATTTTTGCGAAAAGCGGTAATGCGTTCGCGGGCTCTCCTGCCCGTTCGTAGGCCAATGCCAGATTCGTCTGCGCCGATCCATCGTCAGCCTTGATCGCAAGGGCCCTCTGAAGCTCTCGAATACCTGCTGCGATCTGTCCATCACGCACGAGCACCGCTCCCAATGCACTATGTCCCTGCTCCGCCGCTGGAGCTAGCTTAACCACTGCTTCAAACTTGGATTTTGCGGCCCTGATGTCGTTGCGGGAAAGCGCCGCCACTCCCTCACGGTAATCCGCATCCGCCTCCTTCAGACTGGCAGACGGTTCTTGGCACACGAGAGGCCGCGCTAGGGCAAAGCCTGACAGTGAGACCAGAAGCAGCAGCAACGGCAATTGGGGAAGAGCTAGACGCATGCGGAACCTCCACATTCTAGCGCAAGGCTGCAATAAAAGGAGTCCGCGGCTTTTCCCGAATTTGGCCGCTCGTGTTGAAGGTCGTAACTCGCCTGCGCGGATGGATCGAGGCGTGGCAGACGGACCTGATTCTCAACTCAAAATATTCAGAATCTGTCATTGAGGCGGACTCGTGTTCATGCGGTTGTCCGTTGAATCCTTTCGAGAGATCGCGAGCCGCACAGCAAACGGCATGGACTGCGCGCAAACCCGGTCACGGGGAAAACTCTCCCTTCTCTCGCGGGCATTTCTGCAGAATCCTCTCCACTTCTTTCGCCCTTGTCATCCTTGCAGTTTCTGGAACAGGCTGTTCGACCCAAGTTGCGAAATGATATCTTCAAGCGCCGTTTGCTGGGTTTCGCTGAGCGAAAGTTGAGTTGAAATCTGCGCTACATCGGCCTGCATCAGGTTGGTTTGCGCAGCAGTGAGCTGTGTTTGCTCGCCGGTCAAGGCCTCCGAAGAGGCGCTGATTTGGCTGATGGAATTGTCAATAATCACTCGCTGTTGGGAAACATAGTTAAGCGCCGTCCCCAAAGCCGCCGTATCGCTTACGGCCTTGGTCGTATCCACGGTGCCGCTTGAATAATCGGCAATCAGACTGTTCAGTGCACCGAAGACGCTGTTCGTCCCACTGCCCAGAAAGACTTGGTCCCCAGGCACGTTCAATTGAATCTTTTGGCCGTTTGGAGACTCGAGATAGTCGATGTCTTCGTCCCCGTTGTAACTGGTGACGGCGGGCGAGGTGCTGGTCGAAGTTGAGAATGGAGCAGTGGATGTTTGTCCGCCAGCAAAGATGTACTGACCCTCGTAACTGGAGTTCGCGAGCGTGGTCACTTCGCTCAATATCCCGGAAAGTTGGGTCGATATGGTCTCCAGGTTGCTAGAATTCATAGTGCCGTTATTGGCGCTCGTGGCAAGGGAAACGGCGCTTGTCAACTGAGAGACTACCGAACCCAGGGTTGAATCGGCGACCTGCAATTGTCCCGTTACCGTGCTCGAAGTTTGGGTGAAGGAATCGTCCCGCTGAATCTGATTCAGCAGCAGCACGTTTTCCCCCGAGGCAACCGGATCCTGGCTCAACGAAGTCACCCGTACTCCGCTCGACATTTCGCTCGTCAGCTGCTGCTCTGTCAACTGAGTCTGATCGAGCGATCCTGCCAGGTTTGCAACGAAATAAGGATCCACCCGCATCGCTTTCCTCCCCGCCTCTCGCATTCATTCGACCCATCCCGTCCATCAGCTTGGGTCGTTCTTTGCGATCTAAGAGACCGCCGTCGAGACGCCAAGGTTTAATGCCGAGTCCATAAGTGTGTTCAACATCGTGAATACCTGTGAAGCCGCCTGATAACTTCGTTCGAACTGCTGCATCGACGACGCTTCATCGTCCAGGCTCACGCTCGAAAGCGCGTTCTGTTGCGTCTGCAATTGGGTCACTGACGCGGTCTCTGCGGTGTTCTCTGTTTGCACCTCTGAAACCGTCGAACCGAGCGTGGTCACAAAGTTCGAATAGAAATCGGTGGGAGTCTGACCATTCAACAGCGTCTGGCCATTCGTAAGCGTAGTGCCGTTCGGGAGCGTCAATCCATTCAGAATCGGAGGATCGTTCTCGTTTGCCAGCGCGTACATCGCAGTGGCATTCGTACCGTCGCCCGTTCCCTGCCCGGCCGCGGCCGCGGCAATTCCGTTCGGATCGGTCATCACCACGCTCATCGACGCTGCGCTGCCTGAGACCTGCAAGTCCGAAGAGAAAATGTCGGCGCCCTTGGCTCCATTCAGATCGGTTCCCGCATTATTTTGAGCATTCACTTCTGTTGAGATGCCATATGCAAGTTGATCGAGAGAGGCGAGCGCAGCGGGAACGTCCTGGTCCCGCGCTGTCAGGAGCCCACCCAACTGGCCGCCGCCACCTGCCAGTTGCGTGGTCACGTCTGTCGTACCCACAAAGAAATGCGTCACTCCGTCCAACGTGCCGGAAGTCATTGGGTTACTCGATCCCTCCGAAACCAACACCTGGCCCGAAGTGGTCGTGATCGAGATCCCGTTGTTTTCCGTTGTAATCTGGTTGAATCCAACGAGCTGGGAGAGTTGCGATAGGTCTTGCTGCCGCTGATCTTCCAGGGTGCCCGCATCACCGGTCGGAGACGTCGACTGAATCTGCTGATTCAGTTGGGCGATGGACGTCGTCAGTGCGTTCACTTGACCGGTGACTCCAGCTGCCTCCTGATCCAATGCCGATTTTTGCGAGTTTAGACTAGCTGCTGCGCCGGAAATATCGGACGCCAAGGTGCTCGCGGAGGAGAGCACATCTTGGCGCTGCACATCGCCTGAAGGATTGGCCTCCAACGCTTGAAACGAATTCAGAAAACCGGTGATGTCACTGCCGATATCTCCCGCGGTCGAGCTCGATGATCCCGAGTCTGGCGTAAACAGCGCCTGCACCGAATTCAAGGCCGTCAGTCTCGAGCTGGATGCCGAGGCCAGCTGCTGCTGCTGCTCCAGACGCTGGTCCAGCACACGATCCCGAACCGATGTCGGTCCGGATTCAGTCACCCCAGTGCCGAAGGACACCCCATTGATCTCGACTGGCGAGTTCTCCTGCCAATTGGGAGTTTCCCGCGTATATCCCGTGGTGTTGGTGTTGGCCACATTGTTAGCGACAATGCTTAGCGCTGACTGATCGGCATCGAGCGCCGAAGAGATCAGGCTAAACGCAGAGCTAATGGTTCCCATTATTGGTCTCCGGCTGCAACAAGGCCGATCCTTCTTCAGGAGCGTATTCCAATCTGCTTTGCCGCGACTTTTGCAACTGGCTCATGACGCCGATATTTGCGCGCGTTGCCTCGAGCACGCGCCCCAGGACAGTCAGGTCGCCGTCTGTGGTCACGATCGTTCCTTGGTTGTTCAGATGGAACTGACCAGCCCGGGTATAGCCAATTGTTCCATCGGGCCTCTGCACCTGAAAGAACCCGGTTCCCTGAATGGCAACGTCCAGGGGATTGTCCGTTTCATTAAGAGCACCTTGAGTGTTGATCACCTCGGTCGCCGCGGACTTCGTCCCGAGGCCGATTTGAAGGCCTGCCGATACTGTCGATTGGCTTTCTGCTGCTCCGGGTGTCACCATGTTCTGGTAGACCATGTCCTGAAACTGGAGCCGCAATTGACGAAAACCTGTGGTTGATGAGTTCGCCAGGTTACCCTCCCACCGCGTGTGCGGTCAGCAACTTCTCAGCCAGATCGAGAAGTCCGGCGAAGCGCGCCTCAATGAAACGCGGCCACAATGCGAGCGCCCCCATGAGGAGCGCGAAGCCGGTCAGCGTCTTCAAGGGCACCGTCAGCGACATCACGGGAAGCTGCGGGCTCAGTTTGCCCAACAGCGACACTGTCACCTCCACCAGTAACGTTGCGGCCAGGACCGGCGAGGCCAATTCCACGGCCGCGAGAAAAATCCCGGCGGCGGCGTGCACGACTCCGGATGTGGTGACAGAGGCCATCGCGAAGCTTCCCAGCGGTACGGCATGAAAGCTCCGCACCAAAGAAGCGAGAAGAACGCGATCGAGCCCCGCGGTGATGACGACCAGTGTGCCCATTAACTGAAACAGCTCGCCCAATAGCGGTGTCTGGATCGATGACGCCGGGTCGAGCAGGTTGACGAGCGAGAAACTGAATTGAAGTCCGACGATCTGCCCGGCAAACAAAAGCATCTCGTTCAGCAATGCGATTGTCAGTCCGTAAATCAGACCCACTGCAAGCTCTCCCATCAGTGCTGCGAAACCAATTTCGGCCTCCGCATAAGGCAGTGAAGCTACCAGAGGCGCCAACAGGTAGGCCACTGCAAGAGTGAAGACAGCTTTTGCGCGCACCGGAAGCGCGGTTGACGAAAAGAAGGGAGCAAATGCGACAATCCCGCTGACCCGCACCATCACCAGCGTCATTGCACTCAGGAAGTGGCTCCATTCCGGCATCACTTCTCCTTTTCCTTCTTTAGCGGATGTAGCGATGAAGGTCCGTGAGGAGGAGACGCGTATAGGACGCCATCCGGCTAAGAAACCAAGGCATGCCCCCCAGCAGAACGAGCGCCACCAGCAGCAACCGGGGCACCGTCGTGAGCGACTGTTCCTGCAAGCTGGTGAGCGTCTGCAACAGACTCAGCACGAAGCTCAGCACTGCGGCCGCGATCAATATAGGGGCAGCCAGAATCATGGCTTCCTTCATCAACTGGCGAAGCAATTCGGCAACCATGTCGGGAGTCATCGCACGTTTCCTCAAAAACTCTTCATCAAAGAATTGGCAAGGAGATTCCAGCCATCGACCATCACAAAGAGCAGGATCTTTAAGGGTGTCGACACAACGACCGGTGGCAGTTGAAACATGCCGATCGAAGTTGTGATCGCGGCCGTGACCATGTCAATTAAAAGAAACGGCAGGAACAGCACGGCTCCAATGGCGAAACCGGCCTTGAGTTCGGAAAGGATGTACGCGGGAACCACAACGCGCATCGGTAAATCGTCCGGGGTATTGGGCCGAGGGATTTGTCCCGCAGCTGTGAAGACAGCCAGGTCTTTCTCGTGCGCGTAGCGCAGAAGAAAATGCTTCACCGGCCGGGCTCCTTCATCGATGGCCTGCCAGCCGTCAATCTGGCCGTTTCGATACGGCTCCACAGCTTGATGGTCGACCTGGTTCAGCACCGGCGTGATCAGGAACCAGGTCATCATAAGCGCCAGCCCGAGCAGGGTCGGATTCGAAGGAGCAGTTTGTGTGCCCAGCGCCTGGCGCAGGAAGTGAAAAACCACCAGCAGCCGCACCATGGGCGTCATGCACATCAGGATTGAGGGCAGCAAGGTGATCAGCGTCAGGACGAAGAGGATCGTCCAGGGAGTCGAGTCCGACGGATGCAAGCGCGCGTTGAGGTCAGGCAAGAGCGGCACGGTTGCGGCCGATGCGGCACGCGCTGCAAAGACAATTGCTAGCACGGGCCCCTCCTGGCAGACACGGAATGACGAGGATCGGCCATTTGTCTTCCGATCGCATCCAGCGCATAGAACGCCGGCGCGCTGTCTTGCGAGGTGGCCACCAGGAGTTTGCGGCCTTCCGCCTCAATGAGCGCCAATGAATGGCGCGGTGCCAGCGCGATCCTTTCTAGTACGGCCAGGCGCGGTCGGGGGCGTGGTCGGGCGCGCAATCGGTCGAGTAGCCTGCCCACTATTCCGTTCTTCGAGAGAGAAGCAAAAGTCGATTCTTCGCCGTGCAAGGTCTGCCCCATTTTTTCTTTCCCTTCGTTCTGCTGCTCATTTCCTGCCGCATTCGGGGATCAAGCAACACGCGTAACGCGCACTGCCAGTCGGCTCTCAATTACCTCAAATTCGCTCCAGGCCAACTGAACTTCGCCGGCCGATAAAGGAAGGTCATCTCCATGGGCCCACTGAGTCTCAATCACCCTTCCGTTCTCCAGAGAAAGCAGGTGCCGGACACGGAACTCGCGTACGGGAATCGCAACCTCAAGTTCAACCGGGAGGCGCGCCACCGGTGGGCTAAGCGTCGTAGGTTCCGGCGCCATTGCGTGCAAATCCGGATCAGGTGCCTCAGCCTCCCCCCCATGCGATGACTCCACACCGAGAGCCAATTCCGTTGCCAGCGCGGGTTGAGGAGCCTGAGTTTCCATGCGCTCTGGTTTCTGCACTGCGCCTGCCAGGCTTGCAATCAGCACATTAAAAAGACCTCACAAACGCCCAGTCTCGCGCTTGGATACTATCCCGGTCGCATGCGGTCGCGCATTCTCGCTGCTACACTAAACGGGATCAATGGGCGCGATCGCGAGGGAACTAACCCGCTTCGAGAGCCCAGAACTGAGGTCGATCAAATGTCAGAAATCAATGGGACTAAGAGTCTTGGAAGCACCGGCTTGCGCCTGAAAATCGGTCTTGCGGAGATGCTCAAGGGCGGCGTCATCATGGACGTGATGAACGTGGAGCAAGCCCGCATCGCCGAAGAAGCCGGCGCCACTTCTGTCATGGCCCTCGAGCGCGTTCCCGCCATGATTCGCGCCGAAGGCGGCGTCGCCCGCATGGCCAATCCCAAGCTCATTAAGCAGATCATCGAGACCGTTTCGATTCCCGTCATGGCCAAGGCCCGCATCGGCCACTTTGCCGAAGCGCAGATTCTGCAGGAACTCGGAGTGGATTTCATCGATGAGAGCGAAGTCCTGACCCCGGCCGATGAAGCACATCACATCGACAAGCATGCCTTCACCACACCCTTCGTTTGTGGAGCACGCAACCTCGGCGAGGCTCTCCGCCGCATTGCCGAAGGCGCGGCCATGATTCGCACCAAGGGAGAAGCGGGCACCGGCGACGTGGTCCATGCAGTCCAGCACATGCGGCAAATCGTCAAGGAGATCAAGGGTCTTACGGTTCTCTCGGACCAGGAGCTCTACGCAGCCGCCAAAGACCTGCAGGCACCCTACGAGCTTGTGCGCATGGTTGCGCAGAGCGGCAAGTTGCCCGTCCCCAACTTCTCCGCCGGCGGCATCGCCACGCCTGCCGACGCAGCTCTCATGATGCAACTCGGCGCAGAAGCCATCTTCGTCGGCTCGGGAATCTTCATGAAGGAGCGCGCCACCCCGCTCGACGTCGAGCACGACTCCAAGGAGCGCGAAGAAGCCGTCTCCCGCGCCAAGGCCATCGTCATCGCGACAACCCACTATAACGATCCGAAAACTTTGGCCGCCGCCAGCGAACAGGTTACCGGCACGATGAAGGGGCTCGCTGCCGCTGCATTAGAAGAATCTCAGTTATTACAGACAAGAGGTTGGTAGGTCTGCCGCATCGCAGGTGCCTCGCTATTCGCTCGCAAGGGCTTCTTTGCCACCTGCCGTGAGGCTGCCGCGGCGGAGCCAACTGTCTTCGGCCTATGTGTGTTTACGGCGTCCGGTAATCGTTCGGAGCGGTGCTTGGAAGACGCCCGTCGCTTCGGTGCACATTGCTGTTTTTCCCAGGAGAAACATTGAACGACAGGTCACGGCCGCGCATAGGCGTATTGGCGATCCAGGGCGACTATGCGGCCCACGCGGAGGCTCTCACCGAAACCGGCGCTGATCCTTCGATGGTCAAGACCGCCGAAGATCTTCGCCAGGACGGCCAGTCTCTGGATGGACTGGTATTGCCCGGCGGAGAATCCACCACGATGCTCAAGTTTCTTGAGGAGCGTCAATTCTTCGATGTCCTGAAGGACTATTGCGAAACCCATCCGGTATTCGCAACCTGTGCGGGCACGATTCTGATGGCACGGGAGGTACGCCATCCGGCGCAGCGCAGCCTCGGCATTCTCGATGCCGTCGTCGAGCGCAATGCGTACGGCCGCCAACTCGATTCAACCATTCTGCATGCAGAGACTTCCCTTCCCGGCGGCCCGCTCGAGATGGTTTTCATACGAGCTCCACGCATTGCCGAAATCGGTGCCGGTGTCGAGGTGCTGGCGCAACGGGATGGTTCCCCCACATTGGTGAGGCAAGGAAACATCCTGGCCGCCACATTTCACCCCGAACTTTCTTCGGACCGGCGGGTTCACGAGGCATTCGTTCAGAGCGTGCGTGAAGCGATCGGAAAATAAGAAAATCCCAATCTTCCGTTCCAAAAGCCATTCCGCATCACGGAAACAACCGTTTCTTTTGAAATGCGTCCAAGCCAAAGTGAGAGTATGCTCATTTTCACAGAGGTCTGATTCATAGAGGACTGCGCATGCCCGCGACCTTTACGCACTCCCCGGCGGAAACGGAACGGAAAGAACCAGGAATTGGCGGCAAACCGCCGGTTGATCGACGCCCAACCGGCGGCGGTGGTGGCGGTGGTGACGATGACTGGCGGAATGAGCGCAGAGGTCCGCGCGAACTGCTGCATCGCATCCGGTTCTTCGTGTTCTTCGGTCTTGCCGGCGACATGATGTTTTTTGCAATGCTTGTGGTGCTTTTTTTCGCGCGGCAAGCAGGCACGCACATGGATCCTCGCTCCCACGAGCAGATCGGCGACTGGCATCCCATCCTTCTGCCGCCCATCATCTTCCTCAACACCGCCGTTCTTCTTCTCAGCAGCCTAACGATGGAGTTTGCGCGCCACAATATCTTCCGGGAATTCGATGTGCTGGAGGAGTGGCTGGGGCTGGGCCGCCCGGCTCTGCATCGCACCCTCCCGTGGATTGGCGGAACGCTTGCGCTGGGCGGACTTTTCCTTGCGGGTCAGTGGACTGCATGGCGTCAGCTGACGGCGCAGGGATTTGCTTTCGATCGCTGGTCGACGCCGGCGAGCTACTTCTTCTACATCATTACCGGACTGCACGCTGCGCATCTAGTCGTCGGGCTTGGCGCCCTTCTTGTATGTCTCTGCGCGATGACCCTGTTCAAGCGGGTGGAGTTGCGGCAGATCGCAGTGGATGCTACTGCGTGGTATTGGCACACAATGGGACTGGCTTGGGTTGTTCTCTTAGCGGTGCTCGCGGTCGGGCAGTAGGGTTTCTGTTTACGCCTGCTTTGGTTCCGGGCTGGCCGTCCGGACGCGTCGAGATGCGCTTTCGATGGATAGGCGTCAGTCACATCCGGAACCAGTGTGTGGTTGACTGAACTTTCGTCCTTATCCATGGGGCGCACCGAATTGAAGGGCGGTCGATGCTCTTAAGACCTGATGCGCCCGGAGTTCTTGTCCAGCGTCTCACTCGGTTCGCAGTGCTTTCAGCGGGTCGATGCGCACGGCAGCCCGCGCGGGAACATAGCAGGCTACCAGAGCCAGAACGCCCAAAAGAGCGGGCGCCCCGACCAGCAGGCGCGGATCGTTGGTGCCCATCGCCAGCGCATCGGCAAGGACGCTGGTTGCCGCTTCAAGCGCTTTGGCTACTAACACCGCGCCGGCAAAGCCCAGCACCGTTCCCA
>CAZAQN010000016.1:0-85432 GCA_964487345.1 uncultured Occallatibacter sp.
TGGGCTTTGAGCCGAGCTGGTGGGAAGACCTGCGCATCGAGGGCTACTCGCCGCAACCAGCCGAGAACATGAAGATCTTCCGCAATGTGATCTCGCCCGGCTACTTGCCGCTTATGCACATTCCTATCCTCGAAGGCCGCAACTTTACCGAGCAGGACAACGAGAGCGACAAGGCTCCGCTGGTCATGATCGTCAACCAGACCTTTGTGCGCCGCTTCTTCGCTGGGCGCGATCCGGTGGGCAAGACGGTACACGGCTGGGGAGCGTGGTTCCGCATCGTCGGCGTGGCGAAGGACTCGAAATACCATTACCTCGGCGAATCCGCGCCGCCGTATTTTTACGTACCGTTCCGCCAGGTCTACCGCGAGGATATGAATCTCGGCTTTTACGTGCGCACGCACGGCGACCCGGACGGCATGCTTTCTACGTTGCGGGCGCAGGTCGAGGCCATCGATCCTAACGTGACCGTTTACGATCCTGTGCCGCTCAAGGAGTTCATCGGGGCATCGCTCTACCCGCAAAAGGTGGCCGCGAGCCTGATGGCCGTTCTAGGAGGCCTGGCGGTGTTGCTGTCTGCGGTGGGCTTGTACAGCGTAATGGCCTACTGGGTGGCGCAACGTACGCAGGAGATTGGCGTACGCATGGCTCTGGGCGCGCAGCCGCGTCAAGTGCTGGGTATGGTGGTGGGCCAGGGGCTCTGGCTGGCTGCCGGAGGCCTGGCGGCAGGTGCGGTGCTGGCATTCGTCTTTTCACACAGCGTCTTGTCGCTTTCGTTCACCAGTTCGGCGATGGGCACGAATGTGAAGCTGATGGGCTCAAGCGCAGCCGACCCGCTGATTTACTTGGCTGCCGCGGCGTTCTTGTGCATTGTGGCCGGGCTCGCGTCGTATCTGCCGGCGCGGCGCGCGGCGTCGGTCGATCCCATGCAGGCGTTGCGGACGGAGTAGGAGATTCAAATGCGGAAGCTACGAGCATTGTGGTTCCGTTTGCTGCGCGGGCGGCCGGGTGAGGATGAATTCGAGTCCGAACTTGAGAGCCATGTCGCAATGCACACGGAAGATGGCATGCGGGCCGGACTCAGCGCAGATGAAGCCCGGCGACAAGCACTGATTCGTCTAGGTGGTGCAGAGCAGACGCGTCAGGCCTATCGCGAGAGACGCGGTTTGCCGTGGTTTGAGTCACTGTTACGCGATTTGCGCTATGGTGTCCGCACGTTGGCGAAACACCCGGCAGTGACGGCGATTGCGATCTTGTCGATTGGGTTGGGTATCGGCGCGAATGCGACCATTTTCTCCATGGTGAGCCGGTTTGTGCTGCGCCCCTTGCCGGTGGGTGATCCGTCGACGCTGTTGACGATTTCAACGACACGGAAAGGAGACCGCTGCTGCAATCACTTCCCGAATCCAGTCTTCGAGGACGTGCGCGACCAGGCACGATCATTTTCCAGTATGGCCGCATATTACGAGTTAATTCCTGCGTCGATTAGCGGGGGTGGCGAGCCTCAGCGCGTGTGGGGACAAGGGGTCACCACTAACTTTTTTGATGTGATTGAGCTGCCGATGGTTCTGGGGCACGGCTTCAACAAGAGCGATGATTCCGCGCCTGTCATCGTGCTGGGACAGAATCTTTGGCGGCAACGCTTTAACGGCGACGCGTCGATTTTGGGAAAAACAGTTCTGCTCTCCGGGCGAAACTTCACTGTTGTGGGCATCGCTCCAGCGGCATTTCGCAGTGTGGATCAAATTCTCAATACGGAGTTCTGGGTGCCCCTGGGAATGGCTCCGCAACTCGTTCCCAATTTCCCTCCCCAAGATTCGCGAGAGTTTCACTGGCTCTCAGTCGTTGGCCGGATGCGGCCAGGAATTTCGCGAACGGAAGTGGAAGCAGAGCTGAACACGCTGGCCGATCGATATTCCCACAGCTTTCCTGCGACCGATAAAGACAGCGGTTTTCATGTGGAACTTGCGGGCGCGCTTCCGCCGAGCATGAAAAGTCCCATCCTTCTCTTTCTTTCGGCGCTGCTGGTGATTGCGCTTTTGGTGCTGTCGATTGCAGGCGCGAATGTGGCCAATCTACTCTTTGCGCAGGCAGCGGTGCGGCAGCGCGAAATGGCGGTGCGCCTCGCGCTGGGAGCCACGCGAGCCCGTTTGCGGCGGCAGATGTTGCTCGAAAGCATTGTGATTGCCATTGCCGGAGGGATGCTGGGCGTGATGCTGTCGCTCGCGGCGACGCAGGGGCTTTCCTCGGTTCACTTTCCGGCGCCCGTTCCGCTCGATTTGAGCATTGGCGTCGACGGGCGGGTGCTGTGGTTTTCGTTTCTGTTGAGCTTAGTCAGCGGAGTTCTGCTCGGCTTGGCTCCGGCCTGGGCCGCTTCCCGGCCGATGCTGACGAATGCACTGAAAGGTGAGGACGCCCTGGCGCGTCCGGGTCGGCGCTGGACGCTTCGCAATGCGCTTGTCGTGGGACAGATTGCGATGTCGGTGGTGCTGCTGTCGGTCACTGTTCTGTTTCTGCGCAGCCTCGAGAGCGCGGCGAGCATCAACATCGGTTTCCGTCCGCACGGTGTGTTGATTCTTTCTCTCGACCCGCGTGTTCATGGGTTTTCGCCGGGAAAAACGACTGCATTTCTGAAACAACTTCGCGAGCGTGTCAGTGCATTGCCGGGTGTCGACTCTGCGGTGTGCACCGACGTTGCGCCTTTGAGCGGCGGTAATCGGAGCGACGGATTCACGGTTGCGGGCCAATCAACGAAGAGCGATGCAATGATCTTCGCCGATCTGTATATGGTGACGCCGGGGTATTTCACCACCCTCGGCATCGCGCAGTTGGGGGGGGCGCGATTTTGGCGATGAGACGGCAACCGGGCCAAAGAGGGCGGTGATCAACAAGGCATTTGCCGACCGGCTTTTTGCAGGCGCTAATCCGATTGGCCAGCACGTGAATGGCGGGCACTTCACGTACGAAATTATCGGCGTGGTGGACAACGTGAAATCGAGGACACTGGGCGAGGATGCGCGGCCTTTGCTCTACCGCTCACTTGAACAGAGCATTGCCGCTGATCCATCGCTGATGGGCTACACGCTGATGGTGCACACATCCGGCAATCCCGCGATGCTGATCGAAGCGGCTAGGCGGCAGGTGCATGCACTCGATCCGGCAATGGCGATTTACAACGCGGAAACGATGGATGAGCACGTGCGCACCGCCTACATTTTGCCGCGCCTTGCAGCGCTGCTGTTCGGCATCTTCGGGGGAATTGGACTGGTGCTGGCGAGCATAGGACTTTACGGCGTGATGAGCTATTCGGTCAGCCGGCGCACGCGGGAGATCGGAATTCGCATGGCGATGGGCGCACAGCCCGGTAGTGTGGAGCGGCTGGTGTTGCGGCAAGGGCTGGTGCTCTCGCTGATTGCGGTGGCGCTGGGCTGGCCGGCGGCGTGGATGGCAGCGAAGTTCGCAACCAGTTTTCTCTACGGCATTCAGCCGCACGATGTCTTTACGTTTACGGTAGTGCCGCCATTTCTTGTGGTGATTGCGCTTGCGGCGTGTTGGATTCCTGCGCGGCGCGCGGCGTCGGTCGATCCCATGCAGGCTTTACGAGCGGAATAGGAGATTCAGATGCGGAAGCTACGAGCATTGTGGTTGAGGTTGCTGGGCAATCAGCGGATCCAGGACGAATTTGAGGCGGAACTCGAGAGCCACGTCGCGATGCATACGGACGGAGGCATGCGTGCCGGTCTCGATCCGGCGGAAGCGCGGCGACAGGCTCTGATTCGTCTCGGCGGCGGGGAACAGGTGCGCCAGGCTTATCGCGATCGCGCGACGCTGCCGCCGATGGAAGGTGTGTTGCAGGATGTGCGCTTTGCTTTCCGCCAGATGCGGAAGGCGCCGGGGTTCGCGATTACAGCCGTGCTGACGCTGGCGCTGGGCATTGGCGCGAACGCGGTGATTTACACGCTCGTCGATTCGATTCTTCTGCGGCCCCTGCCTTTTGCACATCAGGAACGGCTGATGCGGATTACGGGCACAACCATGCCGGTTGCGCCGAAGGGATGGGTTCGCGCATTAGGTGAGAACGCGAAGGGGTTCGCTTCGCTGGCGGGGTTTGGCCCCGATGCGGAGTCGAATGTGTCGGAGAACGATACGCCGGATCGTGTGTTTGGCACGTCGGTGACTGTGAACGCGCTTGATACGCTTGGCATTCGTCCCGCTGTCGGCGATTTTTTCAGTGCGGACGATGCGATTGCCGGGCAGGATCACGACGTGGTGTTGAGTTATGGCTACTGGCGTACTCATTATGGTGGCGAAACCTCCGCAATTGGACGGACGATGCGTATCGACGGCATATCGCGGCGGATCATCGGCGTGATGCCGCTCGGCGTTCATTTTCCATACGCGGATACGCAGTTTGTCATCCCGGTTTCGTTTGTTCGTGCCGACCCGCGCGATCCGTGGGCTGTGCTCGATCTGCATATTTTTGGCCGACTCTCGAATGGTGTAACGCCGGCAAAAGCACAGGATGAACTGCGCAGGTTGCACGGCATGCTGTTGCCGTTGTTTCCGTGGCGGATGCCGGATGTGTGGGCATCGGATATGAACGTGGTGCCGCTGTTGGAATCGGAAACCGGGGCGATGCGGCCGCGTCTGTTGCTGCTTTTTGGCGCGGTGGGGTTGATTCTGCTGATTGCCTGTGCGAACGTGGCGAACCTGATGCTAGCGCGAGCGACAGCTCGAGAACAAGAACTCGCCATTCGCGGTGCACTGGGCGCTTCGAGAAAGCGGCTGATCCGGCAACTGCTATCGGAGAGTGCGGTGCTGGGCGTAACGGCGGGCGTCGTTGGGCTGGGCGCTGCATTCGCCAGCCTGCGCGTCTTTGTGGGCTTGCTGCCCGCGGACACGCCGCGCATCCAGGATGTTTCTCTGCATGGGCGCGACATTCTGTTTACCATGGGCGCCTCGATTTTTGCAGGCTTGCTGTTCGGGGTGATTCCGGCAATCAAGATGGCGTCACTGAATCTGCTAGCGACGCTGCGCATGGGAAGCCGGGGCCTCATGGGGAAGAGCACCGGATTTGGCGTGTCGATAGCGCTGGTGATGGCGCAGATTGGCCTTTCGGTCATGGTGATTACTGCGGCGGGTTTGATGCTTCACAGCCTGTATCAGATTTCGCGCGTCGATCCGGGATTCCGCACAGGAGGCACGGTGACGGCCGAGGTGGCCCTTGACGCTTCGGCGTGCAGAGAGAAGGGGCGGTGCCAGTCGTTTTATGCGACGCTGCTTGAAGGCGCGTCGGGAACATCGGGCGTGGAGAGCGTGGCGCTCACGGATTCTCTGCCGCTGAGCGGGCGCGACAACAACTATGTGTACGACGCCGAAGGACATCCGCGCGATGCGCAGCAGGGAGCCCTGTTGGCGACTGGGCGTACCGTATCCCCGAGTTATTTCGATGTGCTCGGGATGCGGCTGCAGCGTGGGCGGCTTCTGACGGAAGAAGACGTGTCGGGAGTGGGCCGCGCTGTGGTGGTGAACGAACGCATGGCTGAGCACCTGTGGCCGAATCAGAATCCCATTGGAAAGCGTCTTCTGGATGTCGACGATGCGCCTGCACCCGCGGTCTGGGACGGTTCGAAGGCTTCGGTCATTGTCGGCGTGGTGCGCAACGCGCGGGACGGCAGCCTGGAGGGCGGATTCGACGATGAAGTGTATTTGCCCATGACGCCGACGCGCGCGCAGCCCGTGATGTATGTCCTGTTGCGCACACATACCACACCCGCCGAGACAGCCGCGAGCCTGCGGCGTGCTGTGGCCAGCATCGATTCGCTGGTCCCGGTAACGCGCGTTCGCGCATTGGATGAAGTTGTGGCGTTGTCGGTCGCCGCGCCGCGCGCCCTTGCCGTATTGTTGCTGGGCTTCGGCGGACTGGCAGTCGTGATCGGCTCGGTTGGCGTGTACAGCCTGATTGCATATATCGTGAGCTGGCGGACGCGCGAGATCGGGCTGCGGCTTGCGCTGGGCGCGCAGCGCTGGCAGATTGTGCTCGCGGTTGTACGGCAGAGCCTGCTGCTGGCCGGGGGAGGCTGCGTTGCCGGCATGCTGGGCGCTCTGGCGCTCAGTCGCGCACTGCGCAGTTTTCTTTTTGAGGTGAGTGCGCTTGATCCGGTGACGTATTGCGCTGTTCCGCTGCTGATGTTGGTCGTTGCGCTTCTGGCGGCGTGGATTCCGGCGCGGCGGGCTGCAGCTGTCGATCCGATGGTGGCGCTGCGAGGAAACTAGGAGGAGTTGTGCTGCGAAAATTCAGGGCGCTGTGGGTGTTGCCTGCACGCAATGCGATGAAAACTGATTCCATGGTTGCGTTGCGCTGCGAATAGATACAGAGATTTTGATCCGCATCGCGGATGGTACACTCCACAAGCGAGAACGGAAGCGGAGTGGGATTTGGGCGCGAGTGCCATAGAGTTTCGTCTGCGGATGCCGATTAATGTGGCGTTCGTTGTGCTGGGTTTCTGGGCCCCATGGATTGATTCGTGGAGTGCCGGCGGGCGCATTTCATTGTTGGAGTGGCTGGCGCTTGAGTTGAGCCGCACCGGCTTGCTTCGGTTCACTCTGGCCACACCGGCGGTCATCGTCGTGGGTGCATTGCTCGCCGCATTGGGCGCAATTCTGCGCGTCTGGGGTGCGGCGTACCTCGGCACCTGTACAGTGCAAAGCCTGAACATGAAGGCTGATTCTGTGATGGCCGATGGACCGTATCGTTCTGTGCGCAATCCGCTCTATCTCGGGCTGTGGTGCACGATTGCTGCTTTGACCTTCGTGATGCCGCCAACGGGCGCGCTCGTGACCATGATTCTGTTCACGATTTTTCAGTTCCGGCTCATCCTTGGCGAAGAGGCATATCTCACGAGTCAGCTCGGCGAGACGTATCGCAACTATTTGAGCACTGTGCCTCGGCTGATTCCGCGGCTCAGAACGAATGTGACGAAGGGAAGCGCCCAACCGCAGTGGCTGCGCGCTTTTTTGACTGAGCTCAATCCTATTGGCATTTTTGTTGCTCTTGCATTCTTTTCGTGGAGCTATGACAACCGAATGATGGTCAAAGTCATCCTGGTTGGTTTTGGCGTGTCGCTGGTGATGCGGGGGTTTGTGGCCGGGAGTTCAAGGTCTCCGGTCGCGTGATTGTGTCTGTTGAGGTTTGTGCTTTCCCACCCATTCGCCACAAACTCCAAAGAGCAGGTCCTTCGACTTCGCTGCGCTCCGCTCAGGATGACAGAATGGATGGGCACGGAAGATGGTAGCTGAACAAACCGTCACGAGCCTAGCTCGTCTGAATAGATTCGCGTTGTTTGCCGAGACGGCCGAGGTGCGTCCATCCGAAGCCATTGGAGTATTTGAGTCCGTATCCCAGCAGGCGGTCGACGCCGATGTGGTTGATCCAGATGAGCGCGATGGGCAGCAGAGTTGCATCGCGGGAGACCAGCGTGGAGATTGCGAGCACCGCGGGCAGAATGTAGGTGTGCGCGGCATTGTAGATACGCGCGCCCCAGCAGGGACTGTAGAAGTAACCAAGCATCGAAAGATCCGGCACCAGCCAAAGGGCCGCGAACAGCCACCAGTTCGCGCCTGTACGCGCGTAGAGAGCGAAGGTGAGTGCGGCGACGGCTAGTCCTTCAAGACGCAGGAGCATGCGTACGGAGCCTCGCACCGCGAAGCCGGGTAGGGATGTGGGGAGGGATTGGTCGCTAAGAGAAGCGGGGCTTGCCATGCTCCATTGGATGACGGGGTGCGCGCAAGAAGTGCGAAAAATCGAGGTCTTGCTTGGCAGATAGAAAAATGGGGAGAAGCATGACGCTTCTCCCCGTGTTGGTCAGTCCGGAATGCGGCTACTTCTTGGGGGGGGCAATGACGTCCTTTGCAGCCTTGGCTACGCGGAACTTAACGACGGTCTTGGCCTTGATCTTGATGGCCTCACCCGTTTGCGGGTTGCGGCCGATGCGGGCCTTGCGCTCTGCCTTGACGAGGCGGCCGATGCCAGGGATGACGAAGACGCCGTTCTTCTTGGTTTCCTTGATGGCGGTCTCGGCGAGCAGGTCAAGGAAGGCCGCGGATTGTTTGTTGGTCAGTTCAAGCTTCTCAGCCAGGCTCCGGGTAAGAGCAGTCTTTGTGAGTCCTGTTGCCATGTAATTTTCTCCTTCTTGGGTGCCTTTCGGGCAGCCGTTGTTGCCTGGGTTTCCGCCGCTCGGCATCCTCAGAATAAGAGCAAAGAAGCCATAAAGCGTACCGCATGGAGGGAGTGCGACCGAGGCAACGTTTGCACGAAACCCCTGTATTCATGCGGGTCCGTACAGAACCCTGTCGTTCGTAACAATGCGGCTTGGGGGTAGGCAAAGTCAATGGAAAAACACGCGATTTCCACAATTTTCTTAGGTTTTTGTGCCTGAAACGCCGATTTTAGGCCGAAATTGCTGGTTTTTGGTTCGAGTGAGACCAAATCGCCGCCAAAAATGCGGCTGCGGAGGCACGTCAATGCAGTCCGAAGAGGACCTTCTTCTTTGGCGCGAGGGCTGCAGCGATGGGGGTGTTGAGTGCGTCCACGATGGGCGCGGCGAGCTTGAAATGGCGAATGACGATGTCGGCGAGTTTGTGGTCGAGTGCGCTCTTTGCGGGCAGCGTCGCTGACAGGCCCCATTGACGGCACTGGATCAGGTCGAGCGCGGGGTGATCGCAGGGAAATCCTTTGGGCGGACGGGTTAGGGCGTTGCCTTCAAATTCGCTAAACGTGCTGCGCACGCTGGGCTTTTGGAGGAGTTTTCTGAACTGACGATGGTTGTCGAGTAGCCAGTGGCGAATGGCAGAGAGCTGGTCCTTCTCGGGCATGTAGGCGCCGGCGGCGATGATGACTTCCTTCGCGCTGATGTGGAAGTAGTAGCCTGCGCCGGAGGTTTTCTGCAGACCCTGATGCGACCACCATGCGGCGACGTGTGTTTTGTAGGGGCGCTTGTCGCTCGAGAAGCGCGTATCGCGATAAATGCGGAAGAGGCTCTTTTCCGCAGGGCGCACATGATTGGGCGCAAAGTCGAGCATGGCGTCGGTGACTTTGCGGATCACGGCGAGCATGGGCTCTTTGAGTTGCGATTCGAATTCGGTTTTGCGCGGTGTGAACCACTCGCGGTCGTTCCGCTTGGCGAGATTGCGGAGGAAGGTGAGGGCTGCAGGGCTGAAGTATGGAACGGCTGCGGTGGGAGCGGGTTTTGTAGCGCTGGGCATCTCAGGCAAGTCTAGTGGATTTTTGCAGGGATGGTATGTGTGTGAGGCTGTGCAAAGGGGCGGATTTCTGAGGAAATCCACTGCGTTGGGTCTTCACGCAACGGAGCGAATTCGATAGAGCCTCACCGGATCAGCTTGAGCGCGCCGCGGAAGAGGCCATCGAAATCGGCGGAGAGCGCTTTTTCTTTGGCGATGGCCTGCTCGATGGCTTTCTCGGCTGCAGGGCGCTGATAGCCAAGATTGACGAGTGCGGAGAGTACATCGTCAACGGCGGGTCCTTGCACGTTGGTTGGAGCGGGCGCGACGGCGAAGTCATCGAGCTTGTCTTTCAATTCGACCACGAGGCGCTCGGCGAGCTTTTTGCCTACGCCGGGAATGCGCGTGAGCTGTGCGTGATCCTGTGCGCGGATGGCCTGCACGGTGCGGTCGCTGGAGAGACCGCTGAGCATCTTGATGGCGAGTTTTGGACCCACACCGCTGACGGTGATGAGGCGCTCGAAGAGGCGCTTTTCTTCGCTTTCGAGAAAGCCGAAGAGGGCGATTTGATCCTCGCTGACCTGAGTGTGGATGTGCAGCGAGGCTTCCGCGCCGACCGAAGGCAGAGAGGTGAATGTCGGCACCGAGATGGTGACGTCGTAACCCACGCCGGCGGCTTCTACGATGGCCTGACCGGGTTGTTTGTGGATGAGCTTGCCGCGGAGGTGAGCAATCATTGGGCTGTGGACCGCGATGGCGGCTCGAACTTGCTGTTCGCGTCGTCGTCTTCATTCTACTGAGCCGAGGCGGCGAGTCCGACCGGTCCGGTGTCTGTTGTATATTTCGTCAACATCTCTTCTTTCTTGACGCGGGCGCGAATCGCGCTATGCTGGGTGAGCTTTCCCATTCTTCTCTGGACTGCCTTCCTGTCTATCGGGTGAAAAAAGGCAGGATTCTCAGTTCCGCATGGACCGCCGGGTAACTCCGGGCCCCCTTTTTTATTTGTTCGCTGTCTCCTGTTGAGACAGGAGGGAAATCTCGTTCGAGAATTCCGGCTAGGAGGACGAATCATGCTGGGATATATCGCAGCATTTCTCACCGGCGCGATGCGCCTTATCCGTTGGATCTACTTTCTGCGTTTCAGCCTGATCCTCTGGCTCTTTCCTTTGGTTCTGGTCGGGCTCAACAAGCTTAACCAGACGCTGACTAGCGGGATACTGGTGCCCGAATTCCTGCAAGGATATCTTTGCGTGGCCTTCTTCCTGGTATCGAGCGGCTTTGCGGCCCTGATCTCGGCGCGAGTCACGTTGATCAACGGCCCCGAGCGATGGAACGACTGCAAAGACTTACCGGAAAAGCGCCAGCCGACCCCGCTCGACTGGCTCATGGTGAACGACAAAGGCGAGTGGGAATGGTTGGCGATCGTGGTTGCTCTATTGCCCGCCATACTGACGGGCTTCAATCTGGTCTCTTACGGCAGCACGGAATGGGTCTCCAAGATCGACATCGTCGGCGGGCTGCTTGGGGGAACGTTGCTTGCGGGGATCGTCTGGTACGTGGTCAACGTCTGGTACTACTTCACCTATAACGCGCCTTCATACGATACCCAGAAGGAGGCTAACCCCGACTCAAAGCCCAAGCCAGCTTCCACCGTGGAGCTTGGCGTGAATGCGGCGCGAACCATTCTCTATCCCCGCAGGTGGCTTTTTCTGACGAATCCAGGAGGAGATCCTGCACCAAACAAGATCGAGAGCGCCGAGACATTCCTATCGTCGAAAGGCATGGAGGGTTTCGCAGACTGGATCACGGCAAAGTTCATCGCATTGGCGGGCGAAAGAGGTTACGCCTACAAAAGCGGCAAGAAACTCTACGAAGCGCAGATCTTTGCGATTCTCGCGATGTTTGTTTTTCTTGGCCAGTATTTGATGATTTGGCCGTTGGCCGCGCCGGTGCCTTCCCTTTACATGTCGATCGCGGTACTTGCCGTCCTGCTGGTTGCGACAATTCTGGCCACCGTCGTCTTTTGGAGCGCGGTGCCGAAGCCTGGGCTTTTGCGGTGGAAGATTGGACTCACCGTATGTGTCTTCATCTTTTTTTTCTTGGTTCTCTGGCTTTATTTGTGTTCGAGCGCGGAGCGATTTCCGATCTTTGCGACCGTGCTCATCATGGCGATTTCACTTTTCTGGACGCTTGCTGGCGCCGCGTTCTATGTCGACCGCTATCGCGTGCCGGTGATCACGCTTTTGCTGCTGGCGACACTCGTGCCCCGCATATTTCCAAATTTCTTCCGGATCGGAAGCCACGAGGAGCACTACTTTTCGACCGTATCGATGGATTCAGGCAAAGCCGGGCCTGTGCGCACGCCATCGCAGATTCTCGTGAACAAGTTAAATGCCCCTGGTCCGGATCTTCCGTTGATCGTGGTTACGGCCACCGGAGGCGGCCTGCATGCCTCAGCCTGGACGACAGCGGTGCTGGCGAAGCTGGAAACCGAGTTTGCCGACAACAGCGACTCCAAGGGGATCGAGCCGTTTCACAAGCACCTGCTTTTATTGAGCACGGTTTCAGGCGGCAGCGTTGGACTCAACGCTTATCTCCATGAATTGCAGGCCGGCACGCTCGATAGCGCCGGCCAACCGGGGCTGGAGCAGATGAAGGCCGCGGCCCAATGTTCGAGTCTGGAGGCAGTTGGATGGGGATTGGTCTACTACGACTTGCCCAGGTCCCTTGTGCCTTTCGTTCCTCAATCAAGCGGAGAAGACGATCTGGACGCCTACTCGACGCCGTTGTTCAAAGACCGCACGTGGGCTCTGCGCAAGGGCGTTGAACGAAACGAGGAGAACGTGTACTGCCGGGCTGCCTGGAAATTCGACGCTAAGAACGACGAGAACATCGAGAAAAAGGATGCCCCCCTGAGTCATCTCTTCGGGCACGAACGAAGCCCATTTGACCTTACCCTCAAGGACAATCTCGCCGCCGAGAAGACAAACCAGCAAGGGAAGACTCCGCTCACGCTGCGAACATTTCTCGATGCGGGGCAAAATGGGATACCAGCCTTCACCATGAACACGACTTCGGTGGAACTGGGCGGCCGGTTCCTGCTGGCGAATTACCAGGTGCCGCATTATTCGCTCGACGAAACCGAGGTATACCCTGCGCAATCGTTTCTCGATGCTTTTGGGGATCCGAGTTGCGGAGCGCTTGACCTGCCGCTGGCCACGGCCGCGCAGTTATCAGCGACCTTTCCTTATGTTTCGTCTGCCGCGCGGGCTCCTCAGCCGTCGACCAATTGTCACAGCGTGCACTTTGTCGATGGCGGATACTACGACAACGACGGCACGGGCTCGGCGCTCGAGTTTCTCCGTTACGCACTCGCTCCTCCTCAGAGGTTGAGCAGCTTCATTGCCGATCTGGACGACAAAGTCAATAAGGACGAGAAGCTAAAAGAGCTTCCTCCCTGCGACGCGAGGAGGATTCCGCAGGTCATCAAGCAGTGGGTCGAGCAGCTTTGCGACGAATTACCTCATTTGAACGAGGCGGACAAGAGCATTCAGAATCTGGGCCATCCCTTGCGTGTCCTCTGGATAGAAATCCGCAACAGCGGTGACTATGATGGAGGCAAGGACGATAGCGAGGGCGGCGACGGAGCCAAACCAGATCCAGCGAATCTTCTCGGCCAGCTGGGAGCAGTGCCCAAGGGATTCTGGATGGCGGGCCACGAGAGCGTGACCGGCAGAACCAGGGTGGCGCTGGGGCTGATGGAACAGGCCTTTTCCAGTCGCATACAAATTCACCGCATCGTCCTGGCCGATTCGAATTCGAAGGATGCAACTGGGACCGACCCACTCAATTGGTCGCTCACGCCGCGGCAGCGCAAAGAGGTGAGGGACTCCGCGCGGAAAATGGCGGATAGTTATCGCGAAGCAAAAGATTGGTTTTACGATAAATCTGCGGAACATTGGAATATCGCACAGTCGTCGAGTGGCATGCCCAGTGTTCCCCAAGTCAAAGCAATTGTCCCAGGAAAAAACACAGAGCTATCCGTGAAGCAGGTTCATCCGCTTCGCCACTTGCGTTAGCGTCTCCAGCACCTGGTCGAGCTGCGCGCGCGTGTGTTCGCTGGTCACGATGAGACGAATGCGGGCTTTGCCTTCGGGGACGGTGGGGAACGCGATACCTGTGCCCATGACGCCTTCGTCAAAGAGGGCCCGGCTGAGGTCCATGGCGGCGCGGCCTTCGCCCACGATGATCGGTGTGATTGGAGTTTCTGTCGCAGGTGTGTTGACCCCGCCAATGTTGAAGCCGGCTCGTTTTAGCTCTCCCTGAAAGTAGCGCGTGTTCTCCCATAAGCGCTCGATGCGATCGGGCTCGTTCTCGAGGATGTCGAATGCCGCGATGCAGCTGGCGGCGACCGAGGGCGGATGCGATGTGGAGAAGAGAAACGGGCGGGCACGATGGTAGAGGTAGTCGATTAGGTCGCGGCTGCCGCAGACATAGCCGCCGAGCGCGCCGATGGCTTTGGAGAGGGTGCCGACCTGCACGTCTACGCGGCCGTGCATACCAAAATGATCGATGGAGCCGCGGCCGTTGCGGCCCAGGACGCCGGAGGCATGTGCGTCGTCAACCATCATGATGGCGCCGTATTTCTCGGCAAGTGCGGCGAGTCTGTCGACGGGGCCGATGTCGCCATCCATGGAGAAGACGCCGTCGGTGATGACGAGCTTGTGACCTGGCTCTTTTTCTATTTCTTGGAGTAGTTCCTCGCAGTGGCTCGCATCTTTGTGGCGAAAGACTTTGATTTTTGCGCGGGAGAGGCGTGCGCCATCGATGATGCTGGCGTGGTTGAGCTCGTCGGAGAGAATGAAATCTTCTTTGCCGAGGATCGCGCTCACCGCACCGGCATTGGCTGCGAAGCCGCTTTGGAAGACGACGCAGGCTTCGACATTTTTGAAGCGCGCGATTTTCTCTTCGAGCTCCATATGGATGCGCATGGTGCCCGCGATGGTGCGGACGGCGCCTGAGCCCACGCCGTAGATGCGCGTGGCTGCGAGCGCGGCTTCAATGAGCTTGGGGTGGTTGGTGAGGCCTAGGTAGTTGTTGCTGGCGAGATTGATGACTTCGCGCCCATCGTAATGACAGACCGGGGCCTGCTGATCATCGAGGACGCGCAGCTTGAAGTGAGTGCCTTGCGCCCGCATCGCATCAAGCAAGGTGGTCAGGTAGGCAAGCTGCGGACGCGTCGCGGTCTCCGTCATGGCGGTGCACCTCAAAGAGAAAGGATATCGGAAAGGCAGGGTTTAGGGAGTAGGGAACAGGTACGCGCTCACTGTGCTTCTACCGAATACCACAACCTGCTTGGGTGGTCGCGCGTCTATATCTACAGGGACGTTGGGAGAGAGTTGTGCGGAGACTTGCTTCTTGCTTTTCGTTAGGATCGATTGCCTCGGTTCTTGTCGGCGCGTCTTCCGCTGCTTCGGCGCAGGAAGCGAGTTTCACGGTGAGCCAGCACGGCAAGCCGGTTGGTACGGCGAGCTTTCATTTTGCGGCGACGGCGGATGGGTACGATTCTTCGTCGGTGGTACAGGTGGCGATGCAGGGGCTGAATTATGCTCTGTCGAAAAATGAGGAGCTCTCGTCGGCCAACGAGCTGAAACACGTGCAACTGAGCGCGACGGTGAATGACCAGGCGGTGAATGTGACGGCGGCGCCCGACTCGGCGCAACTGCTGATGAATGTTTCTGCCAATGGACGGAGTAGCACCACGCGGCTCGATGCGCACGGTAACGCTATTTTTCTGCCGGATTTCGATCCCGGCGCGCTGGAGACGCTGTTGGCGCTGGCCGTGAGTCACAACAATCGCGACTTGTGGGCGATTGTGCCGAAGCAGGCGGGCTCGGTTGCGCCGATCAGCCTGGCGACGTATGCCGATGAGCAGGGCACGCTGGAGGGTAAGCCGGTCACGGTGCACCACCTGGTGGCGACGATCGGCGGTGCGAACACGGATCTCTTCTTTGGACCGGAGAGTCAGCTGCTGCAGGCGGAGTTGCCGCAGGCTGGATTTGCGCTGGTGCGGAAGGGATTCGTGTTGAAGCCGCCGGCGAAGCCCATCGTGCCGGCGGAGTAGATTGCTTCTGCTGTTCTTCAGACTGCACGGCCCGCGGCCACTGCGGATGCCCACGCCCACTGAAAATTGAATCCGCCGAGATGGCCGGTGACGTCGACAGCCTCCCCGATGAAGAAGAGGCCGGGAACGGAGCGGGCTTCCATGGTGCGCGAGTTGAGGCCGTCTGTGTCGACGCCGCCCGCGGTGACTTCGGCCTTGAGGAAGCCTTCGGTACCGGTGGGATGAAACTCCCAATGATGCAGGCGGCGTTCGCAGGCTTCGAGAGCGGCGTTGGTCCAGCCATTGGGCGTGGCGACGTCAACGAGTCGATCCGCGAGGCGTTGCGGGAGCCATGTGCGCAAGGCCAGCCGTAGGGCCGCCGTGTCGCGCCGCGCGCCGGTAGCGAGGAGTGGGCGGAGCATTTCAACATCGGGAGCGAAATCGACGAGGAGCGGTTGGCCGGGCTGCCAATAAGACGATGCCTGCAACACGGCTGGACCGCTGAGGCCGCGATGGGTGATGAGGAGCTTTTCACGGAATTGGGTCGTGGGGAACTGCGTTTGGCCGGCCCGGACAATCGCTTCGGTTGAGACACCGGCCAGGGTCGTCCAGCCGGCTTCTGTGTTCCCGAGGATGAGCGGGACCAAAGCCGGACGCGGCGGGATGACGCGCAGACCGAATTGGCGGGCAAGGTCGTAGGCAAGGCTCGTTGCGCCGAGTTTGGGAATGGAGAGACCGCCCGTCGCAACGACGAGTGCGCTGGCTTCGAATTCACCCTGCGACGACGCTATACGGAAAACGCGCGAGCTGGCTTCAACCGTAATGTCGCGTGCATTCAGAAGGAGCTCGACGGTTCCGTTCGCTTCTTTGGCTCGCTCACATTCGGCGAGCAGCATGTCGAGGATGGCCTGCGCGGAGTGGTCGCAAAAGAGCTGGCCCAGGGTTTTCTCGTGCCACTGAATCTGATAGCGCTCGACGAGTTCAAGGAAGTGCCGCGGCTGATAGAGCGCGAGCGCAGATTTGGCGTAGTGCGGATTCGCCGAGAGAAAATTTGCCGGAGTGCAATTGACGTTGGTGAAGTTGCAGCGGCCTCCGCCGGAGATGAGGATCTTGCGACCGGGCTGCCAGTTGTGTTCGAAGAGAGCCACGTGGCGGCCCCGCTGGCCGGCGACCGCCGCGCACATCAGCCCGGCCGCGCCGGCACCGAGCACGAGGACATCGAAGCGGCGCAATCCCGACGGAGTTCCTTCGACCGGCTCAGGCATACTCCATTCTCTACGAAACGAACCGCCTTGAACGGTCATCGAAAAGAAAGGGGAGATTCGGCCGGATCAGCCGATACGCCAGATTCTTCCTATCAAAAGGAGCGTTCATGTCGTCAGTCGTAACCAATCCCATCACGCCGCCGTTCACGCACGACACTGCGATCTTGAAAGTGCGTGCGGCGGAGGATGCGTGGAATACACGTGACCCTGAGCGCGTGAGCCTGGCGTATTCGATCGACAGCCGGTGGCGGAATCGGTCGGAGTTTATCAACGGACGCGAGGAGATTGTCGCGTTTCTCAAGCGTAAATGGGCCCGCGAGCTGGGCTATCGATTAGTGAAGGAATTGTGGGCATTCAGCGATTCACGGATTGCAGTCCGCTTCGCCTACGAGTCGCACGATACGGCGGGGCAATGGTTCCGCTCGTATGGAAATGAGAATTGGGAGTTCGGCGCGGATGGATTGATGCATCGCCGGTATGCAAGTATTAACGATCTGCCGATCGATGAGTCGGAGAGACTGTTTCATTGGCCGGACGGCCGTCGTCCCGAAGGACACCCGGGCTTGAGCGAACTCGGGCTGTAAGAAGACGGATCGCGGGATGCAGGGGCGGTGTAGCCGCGACGTGCATTTTCAATGAAAGCGGCTAGCGGTGCAACTCGATGAGTTTTGCCAGGGCCATGGTGCGATCGCCGGTTCCTGCGTTCCCGAGGATGCTGACGGCCACGCCGCCCTTGGGGTCGAGGATGCTCATGTTATAGCCGCCCTCGGTCTCGGCATTTCCGGCGGTGCCCACCGCGCTGGTTCCGATGCCGGGCAGCTGCGTGGCGCCAGATTGCAACTGGGACTGCATTGTGACTTGCATGTGGGATGTGTCAGCAAGGGTCACGACGATCTTTGTGCCGTTGCTCCCTTGCCACGTGCAATTCGACAGCGAGCCGGAGATGGGAGCGCCTGGTTTGCCTTTGGTCACTTGAAGGCCGGTTGCTTTGGCGATGGTGGCGCGAGAGAGCAGGCTGCACGCATTGGTGTTGGATTGGGCAGAGGCGGCAACTGCAACGGCAAGCAGGGTAACGATGAGAATGATGCCGGGAAGACGAGACATTTGATTTCTCCAGCGCGGATGCATGCGGCCATGGAGTCAGGCACAGCAGCCAAGTGCCACAAAGAATTGGATGGGGGTTGTCCGCAGCCGGATGTCTTCAGCCTTCGTCGTCGCGGAACATGGGGTGGGGGATGAGGCGTCGGTAGTCCTCTTGATGCGCGCCATCGAGGCATGCCTCGATAATGCGATGGCCAAGGGGATCGAGGTCCGGGACCTGGAGGGGCTTGAGCTCGCGTGCAAAGAATTCTCGCCACTGGCGCGCGCCTTCCTCATACACGTCGAGGCCGCCCTGGATCTGCTCCTCCACCCGGAGAAAGACGCGGGCAATCATAGAGCCCTCGATTTTTAGCTGACGGGGTATGTAGCCGAGCAGCGGGAAGATCGCTTCATCGACCTGCTCGCGGCCAAAGCGGGCGCTGCCGCGGCGGGCAAGGTATTCGCGGGCGATCCACTCGGCCATGTAGCCGACCTTCCACGCACCGATGTGCTGATTGGGCAGGAGGACGTAGCGCGTTTCGGGCGTGGCTAGGATCTGTTCCAAGAGCAGGTTGGCCTGGTCGACGCGGCGGCCGGTGGCAAAAGCCCAGTAAGAGCCGACGCCTTCGGATTCCATGGGCGTTTCCCCGTTGAGACTTTCCTCCAAAAGGCCGCCCCCCGGCGAGGGGTGGATGCTGGGGTTGGCGTGGCCGCGCGGTGCGACGAGACGCCAGAGCCACGCGAGGGCGGGGCTGAGTACGTGCATCATGGCGAGGATTCCGTAGAGGCGGCTCCCGCTATGCGTGGGAGGGCAGCGGACGCCAAAGCTGCGCACGTCGACGGGGCGCGCGCCTGTGGCGATGTCTTCGATCATGTGGCGCGGCAGGATGACGCGGGGATTGGGGCAGAGCTTGCCAGGCGCGTCTTCCACGTGCTCCCAGGTAAGGCAGGTGCCGCCGGGGACAACATAGTGGTTGAGAAAAAGCAGCGGCTCGGGGGGATCGATGCAGAGGCGCTCGAGGTTGGGCGCGGTGCCATAGCTATGAATGTGGTCGACACGCACGAACCAGGCGTTCTCGGCATCGGCGACGACGAGGCGTTTGCTGGTGCCCTGGTAGCTCGGATGTGCGGAGGCCATGTCGTCCGCAATGGGGCGCAGATGGCAGGCTTCGGGCAGATTGAGGGTGCGCTGCTCGTGCGTGACCACGTTCTCGCCGAGGAGCAGACGGCCATCTTCCATGCGATGGATATGCTCGGTCATCTCGCTTTTGCCGCCGCCGCTGGCGCCCTCGTGCATGAGGATGAGCTGGTTCTCGTAGGGCGTGACGACGGAGACGGCTGCGCAATGGTTGGTGGCCCAGCCCTCGCGCTCGCCAATGTCGAGCAGCATGGAGTAGACGCCCTTTTTCGCGCTGGGGCCGGGATAGAGGTTGTACGCGAAGACTTCCTGATGGGTGGTGGAGCGATCGTGGACGACAAGCTGGCGGCCGCCGAAGTGCGTGTGGCGAAAAGGCGGCGCGACAAAGAGAACGCCGCCGGTAATTTTGAAATTTTCCGGGACCTGGCTGCGGGGAACCATGCCTTGCAGGTCGGCGAGTGCGGCGGCGAAGAAGGCAGCCTGGCGCGGCACGATGAGCAGCGAGCCGTAGCCGAGCGCATCGGGCCCGGCATAGAAGGGCATGGCGACGAGCTCCTGCGTCTTGAGCCAGTCGAGGGTCTGTTGGCGTGTGTTGTCGAAGGGTTCTCCGAAGCGCTGTTCGTAGGTCGGCTTGTCTGTGGGCAAGTTGTCGCCGATGACCATGGCATCGGGATCGCGGCGTCGCATGGCGGGATCGGGGAAGTTGATGGCGAGGCCATTGCGCGCCTTGGTGATGACGGCTTCGACGACGCGGCTTGTGCCGTTGAAATTTCCCTGGAGATGGAAGACGGCCTCGTAGACTCCATGGTCGTCACGATTGCCTAGCGTCCAATCCGTGGTGCCTGTAGAACGGCCGAGAGCCCAGTCGAGGAGCTGGGGGCGATTCTCTGGAGTCTGGACCAACGGTGCGGCAGCGAGGACTTCGCGCACATGCGTGGGAAGGTCGAGGTTAGCCCAGGCGGCCTGGAAATCGATGACGAGCTCGCTCGCAGCGGTGGTCATGATCACTCACTTTCCGGGGAGAGGGTGTTGCGCGACGGGTCTCAAGAAGCCAAGAGGCCCGAAACCCTTTATCGCATCGGCCAGTACGCTTGGCAGTGCGCTCCGTCACGTTTGAGGGAATCGCTGGCGGACGAGGGTTATGGCTTCGTCGGTTGTCGCTATTGTGCCTTCCAGCTGTGCGTCTTCTGCGGTGCGTAGCATCTGCTGGAACTGCGGGCCGGGTGTGTAGCCGGCGGCAATGAGTTTGTCGCCTGTGAGCAGCGGCGTGGGGCGGACCACTTCGGCGGGCGCGGATTCGTAGCGTTCACGCACGAAGTTGAGGATGTCGAGATTGCCATGCGCGGCAAGGCAATCCATGCGGTGAAGCGCGAGATGCTGGTCGAAATTCTCGAGGCGGAAAAAGCGCTTGAGCGTGGAGGCTTTCATGCGTGGAGCATCGGCAAAGCGCATGTGGTTTTCAATCAGCGCGAGGATCATGCGGGTTTCTTCGTTGGAGAAGCGGAAGCGGCGGCAGATTTCGGCGCCCATGGCGACTCCAACTTCGACGTGGCCGTCGAAGCGGATGCGATCGGGGGCTACGCGGAAGGTCGGAGGCTTGCCTACGTCGTGGAGCAGCGCGCCCCAGGCAAGCGTGAGTGGGCAGCCGGCTGGAATTTGGGCCAGGAGCAAGAGCGTATGGATCCACACGTCGCCTTCGGGATGAAACTGCGGCGGCTGGGCTACGCCTTTCATACGCGCGATTTCGGGCAGAACTTCGACGAGGAGGCCGGTTTCGTCGAGGAGCTCGAAGGCGCGGCGGGCGTGGCCTTCGGTGAGCATCTTGGTGAGCTCGTTGCGAACGCGTTCGCGACTTACCGCATGAATGCGCGAAGCGAAAGCGCGGATGGCGGCGAATGTCGCGGGTTCGATCTCGAAATCGAAGCGTGCGGCAAAGCGGACGGCCCGCAGCAGGCGGAGCTGGTCCTCCTGGAAGCGGCGGCTCGGATCGCCAATGGCGCGGACTACGCCTGCTTCCAGATCAGCCAGGCCGCCGACATGGTCAGCTACGGCGGATCGCAGGGAAATCGGATCGTCGAGGCCCACGTGCAATGATCCGCCCCCGCCCAGTGGGTCCAAGAGCAGGCCGTTGATGGTGAAGTCACGGCGCTGGACATCTTCGGCGGCGCTCTGCGTGTAGCGGACTTCGTCGGGGTGACGGCCATCGGAGTAGAGGCCATCGGAACGGAAGGTGGCGACCTCCACCTGCGGTGGGGCAAACTCTTTGGACGAGTTCTCAGGCTCGGTGGCAACCAAAACCACGCCGAAGTGCGCGCCCACGGCGAAAGTGCGTGGGAACATTCGCAGCACGACATCGGGTGTGGCGCTGGTGGCTATGTCGTAGTCGGCGGGCTCGCGGCCAAGCAGCAGGTCGCGCACACATCCACCGGCGAGGTAGGACTCGTAGCCGGCTTCACGCAGCGTAGTAAGGATGCGGAGCGCCGAGGCGAATTGGGGCGTGGCGGACGGCATTGCTTCTGGAGCTATTGTCGCCCGCTCGACCGTAATGGATGCAAGGCGATCCCATTAAACTGAAGAAATGAGCGGACGCGGTCTGATCCTCGGCATAGAGAGCTCGTGTGACGAAACGGCGGCGGCGGTGGTGGAGCGCGGCGCTCGCACTTTGTCGTCGGTTGTGGCGTCTCAGATTGCCACGCATGCCAAGTACGGCGGCGTGGTGCCGGAGTTAGCTAGCCGTGAACACTTGCGTGCGATTGTGCCGGTGGTGCGGGCTGCGCTGGCCGAGGCCGGAGTCACGCTGGGCGATCTCGACGCGATCGCTGTGACCAGCGGGCCTGGGTTGGCTGGGGCGCTGCTGGTGGGAATCACATATGCGAAGGCGCTGGCGTTTGCTCAAGGGCTGCCGTTGATTGCGGTGAATCATCTGGAAGGGCACATTCATGCGGTGCTCTTAGAAGAGCGGCAGGCGACGACGGCGGGGGAAAGTCCCGAGAAGCAGGTCCTTCGCTCCGCTCAGGATGACAGCAAAGTTGAGGATTTGGAGGCGGAGCCTGCGCTTGCGTTGGTTGTGTCGGGCGGGCATACGCATCTGTATTTGGCGCGGCCCAAGAATGGAACCTGGAAGTACACACTGGTTGGGCGCACGCTCGACGATGCGGCGGGCGAGGCCTTTGACAAGGTAGCGAAGTTGCTCGGGCTGGGGTATCCTGGTGGGCCGTGGATCGATGCGCTGGCGCGCTTTGGCGATCCGCGGGCGGTGCCGTTTTCGTTTGCGCAGTTCAAGGCCAAGGTGCATCTTGGGGGCAAGGCGCCTCGGACGAAGGGATCTGTGACGGCGCCGATTGCTGCGCTCGATCCGCATTTTCTGTTTTCGTTTTCGGGGATCAAGACGGCTGTGCTGCGGTACGTCGAGTTGCATCATCTGCGCCCGGAAGCTGAAGCGCGGCGCGAAGCGCTGTTTACGGGACCCGATGCGCCCGAGCGGCCGACGATCGAAGAGGCTCTCGCAACCTGCGATCCGACGACGCTTGACCTGATTGCCAGTTTTCAGCATGCGGTGGTAGGCGATTTGATGAAGAAGACATTTGCCGCAGCAGAGGCGCTGGATGCGGAGCGGATCCTGGTGACGGGGGGCGTGGCGGCCAATCGGGAGTTGCGGGAGCGGTTCACGGTGGAAGCCGCGAGGCGGGGGATTAGCGTCGCGTTTCCCACGCTGGCGCTCTCGACGGATAATGCGGCGATGATTGCGGCAGCGGCCTGGCCGCGCTATGTGGCTGGGGAGTTTGCTTCAGCCGATCTCACGGCCGATCCATCACTGTCCCTGGGACGTGCTGGCGCTGAGCCGGTGAGAGCGGCAAGATGAAGGCGACCGATTTTGAGCGCCGCCACCCGAACTTGATTCGGCATGGATTGATTGCGGCTGCGGTCGCCACATATCTCTTCGATCGCGAAGATGTGGTTTGGAAATTCATCAGGAACTATCCGGATCGGCGAGCGCTAGAGCATGGCTTCTTTTTTGTCGCCACAATACTGATTGGCACGGGTGCGGTGCTATGTACGAAGGCGGACGCGTTCGATCGGCGCGAGCAAACTGCGGGCAGCAATCAATGGATTCCTGGCGAGCAGAACTTGGGACGGATTCGCCGGCAATCCTTCGGCGAGTTTCTGTATGCCGTCGGATTCGCTTCCCTCGTGCCGGTCGCAGGATCTGTTCTGCTGGTGTGCGGCGAGTTGATGCGTATTGTTCGCCTGGTGCGGCGCGAAAATGCGGAGCTGCGGCTTGGACAAATTTCGAATGCGCGACCTGCGGAAGTTCAGCCGAACTGGGAAGCGGCAAAATGGGGCGAAGCCATTCGCCAGCAGGCAGCAAAGTGGGGAATATTTGTGAGCATGATCGTGTTCACCATTACGCTCAGGGACCGGCTGGTGGAGATTCTGGCCTGTGCAAGTGGAGGATTGTGGGCGATCTTGAATTTGCCCACACTATGGAGGAAGAGAGTCTGATGGCAAACGCCTATCGGACGGGGGCCGCGGGTTTGCGGAAGGTGAGGCAGTAGAGCTTGCCGTCGGCGATTTCGCGGGCCTTGATCTCTTGCATCTCTTCGGGCACGAGGTCAATGGGGCAGCGGACGGCTTCGGTGCCGGGTGGGAAATAGGCCTTCGTGGCCGGGTTCTTCTGGTAATGGTCGCGGACGACTTTTTCGGTCTCGTCGACGATCACGATTTTGGTCCCGGGTTTGGCAACCCAGATCATTTCGCGGATGGAGCGGGCGGGGTCGGAGAAAAAGTTAATACCGCCTACGTGGAAGACGCAATCGAAGACCTCGGCGCGAAAAGGCAATCGCGAGGCCTCTCCCTGGAAAAGCTGGGCATTGCGACGCCATTTCTTGAGTTTCTTGCGAAATTTGTGCAGCATGCCCCAGGAGAGATCGAGGCCGTAGAAATCAATCTCCTCAGGGAGATAGCGGAGGTTTGCGCCGGTGCCGACACCGACTTCGAGCACCCGCGCACCGGGGGCGATCTCGAGTTCAGCGACGACCTCGTGGCGGTAATTCGGTTTGCGCTTGATCCAGTAGTAGAGCGTTTCGGCCAGGTCGTAGCCAGGGGCGATGCGATCGTACAAGGACTGGTACTTCAGATTCGATCCGGTTAACGTACTGACAAACAAAGGAATGCCATCGCGGATAGGATAGACGCGGCCCGTTGCGGTGTTGCGGAGAGTACTCCCTTCCAACTCGAACTCGTAGCGCGTATCGGGATCACAGAGCAGAGACAGAACTTCGCTTTCCATATCCTCCTTTCAGGTGGAGAGACAATGATGGGGGGAGTCTCAACACATCTATACACCAGGCGGGGTGTGCAATTGCAGGAATTGAATGGAAATCGCGCAATATTTTACGCTGCTACAATCGGAATGAGTATTGCACCAAATTACCGTGAATTCGAGCGCCAGTAAGACGTAATGACTCTCCGCCTCTTCAACACCCTCTCGGGACAACTGGATGAACTGGCGCCCTCGGATGGCAAAACGCTGCGCATGTATGCCTGCGGGCCGACGGTCTACGACTACGGACACATCGGGAACTTTCGCACGTTTTTGCAGATCGACGTTCTGCGGCGTTTTCTAAAGCTGACGGGCGTGCAATTGCGCCACGTGATGAACATTACGGATGTAGATGACAAGATCATCCGCAATGCCGCGGAGCGCGGAGTCTCGATCGGCGAGTATACGGCGCAATACGTCGCGGCATTTTTTGAGGATCTGGAATCGCTGCGCGTGGAGCGGCCGGAGGTGATTGCACGCGCCACCGAGCATATTCCGAAGATGGTGGAGCTGGTGGAGAAGCTTGCCGCAGTTGGCGCCGCTTACAAAGTGGACGATGGGAGCTGGTATTTCCGGCTTTCGGCGTTTCCGGAGTACGGCAAGCTGAGCAAGAAAGACCTGAGCGGCATTGAAGACGGCGCGCGCGTGGACGTGGACGAGTACGAGAAGGATTCGGCGCGCGATTTTGCTTTGTGGAAGGCAGCCAAGCCGGGCGAGACATCCTGGGAGACGCCGATTGGGCGCGGGCGGCCTGGATGGCACATCGAGTGCTCGGCGATGGCGATGGAGTACCTGGGCGAGAGCTTCGATCTGCATGCCGGTGGCGAAGACCTGATGTTCCCGCATCACGAAAACGAAATTGCGCAGAGCGAGAGCGTGACCCACAAGACTTTTGCGCGGCATTGGATGCATGTGCGCTTCCTGCTGGTGGATGGGCGGAAGATGTCGAAGAGCGAGGGCAACTTCTATACGCTGCGCGACCTGCTGCTGAAGGGGTACAAAGCTTCGGCGATTCGGCTTGCCCTGATCTCCGTGCCCTATATTCATCAGCTGAACTTCACATTTGAAGGCCTGACTGAAGCGACGAATGCGATTGAGCGGCTGCGGACGTTTCACCAGCGCCTCATGACGGTGACTATTGCGAGCGGGAAGAGTGCCGGCGCCGGAGGATGTACGCCTCTACAGGGAGTGGCGGAGAAAGCGCAGGCAGACTTTATGGCTGCGTTGTCTGACGACCTGAATACTGCGAAAGCCCGAGCGCCGATCTTCGACCTGATTCGCGCTGCCAACACCGCCATTGACCGCGGGGAATTCTGCGCGGGGGATCGCGATGCGATTCTCAAAGCGCTCGGAGCTTTCGATGCAGTGTTCGACGTGATCGAGGACCGCGATGCGGAGCCGACACGCCGTGCCCTGGAGTGGGCCAAGCAGGGGGGTCGGATGGCTGATGTGGCGCCGGAACTGCTGGCGCGGGCATCAACCAGCGATGACGAGATCAACGCCTTGGTGGCGGAGCGCGATGTTGCGAAGAAGCGGCGCGATTTTGCGCGCGCCGATCAGATTCGCAAGCAGCTTGCGGATCAGGGTATCGTGATTGAGGATTCGAAGGACGGGGCGCGCTGGAAGAGAAAATGACGCTGCCCAAAATGTTTCGTCACGGAGGAGGTCACTCGCATATGGAAGCGAACGAAGCGCAGGAATTGCAGGAGAACGCCGAACACGGGTCGCATGAGTCTTCGCTGCGGCCGGTCGCCTTCACAATGAGCGTGCTGGCGGTGCTGGTGGCCGTCACCACGGTGCTGGGTCATCGCACGCACACGGAGGCAGTGCTGGATCAGAACAAGGCTACCGACAAGTGGAACGAATACCAGGCCCACAAGATTCGCTCGAACGATACGGCGCTGACTGCTGATTTGCTGAGTGTTGTTGCCATCTCGGACAAAGCGGCAGCGGAGAAAATTCAGAAGGCATATGCCGACCACCAAACGAAATGGACCGAAGACCTGAAGAAGGCGAAGGACGAGGCCGATGCACTGGAGAAGAAAGTAGAAGTGGCAGAGGCGCGTGCCGATCGCTTCGATCTGGCTGAGGCGTTGCTGGAGATTGGGTTGGTGATCACGTCGGTCACCTTGCTCACGCGTAGCCGTATCTATTGGTATTTTGGTATGGTTTCGTCGCTGTGTGGCGTCATTTCGGCGGCGTCTGCGTACTTTCTAACTTAGGGGTAAGTCCTGGATGTTGGAACCAGCGTGAGCCAATTCTCGGGACTTCTCGGCTTGGGTGAATTATTAAGAAATTTCTACGTTACTAAAGCCGCATAACGACGTGGCACTTTAGCGGCAAGTTACGCGAAAACGCTTGAATTCGCTTGCTTAAACGACAAGAGAAAGCTACGTTAGTTTCATCTATTGGGGAACAACCTTCACTCTAACCAACGGCCTTGCACTCGAGGTCTGCACGAAAGCCTGCCTCCAACAAGGGCAGGCTTTCGTGCGTTTGGGCGGAAAGTCTAATGTCGCCGATCGGGAAACATGACGGAGTCGTCGCGCACTTACATACATGGTCGGCGTGACAAGCGAGACGAATGGCCGCGTGGTAAACTTCCGAGAAAATGAAAGCGAGCTCGGTTGCGTTCGTACTCTGGCTAAACGTTGTTGCGCTGGCAGCGCAAAATCCGGCTGCGGCTTCGGTGGCACACCCTAGCGATCTCGGCTTCAGTTACTCCTTGCCGTCCGACTGGGAAGTGGTGAACGCCACTCCGACGCTTTCGGGTGTGAAGGAACAGGCGCAGCAGAACGCATCGACAGAAGATGAAAAGAAGGGCGTGGCCTGCGTGCAAATCGCTCTCACGGCGCGGCACGGTGGTCCGGGGACCGTGCTTGTGATTGTGGAATTGCCCTTCGCATGCTTTGGGCAGACGATGAGTGCAAGGGATCTGCCGGGATTTGCGCAAGGGGCCTCGGAGGGTATCAAGCAAAGCTTTGATATCACAGATCCCGTGTATGGCGATTACGCGCTCGGTACCCACAGCATGTGGATTGAGCGTGCCAAAGGAACGCCGAAGGGTCATCCAGAGGCCCCGTATACCGTAGAGATCGCATGCACGTTGCTGAAGAAAGGCGCTGTTTGCTGGATGGCGTTGGCCGCGAGCGATGATGCGCTGAAGACTATTGAAGGCGGCGCCGTTGCGCTGGAAGGCGACAGCCCGACCGCATTGGTTCCGGCGACTGCGTTCGAGAAGAAGCCGGCCTCCTGAATCGCAGCAGCAGGAAGTCCCTCCGTTTGTCAGTGACCTGCGGTCCGGTTTTAACCTGCGCAGCAGTTGGCAGGGAGACGGCCACGACTATGCAGGCCATCGCCGCGTAAGATGGCCGTGGCGTTGGATTTTGAGCCCGTGCTATGCTCATAGCCAGCGGGGCTTCCATGCATAGGCCAACTTCAAGCGCAATGCCACTCATGCCAGCTCGAAAGAACTGGTCGCGTTCGCGTGCCCGTTGCATTTGCCCACGCCGCCATTTGCGCGTGCTGCCGACACGCACGCGACCTAGCCTCTTCGGCGGCGATTAGCTCCGGACCGCCGAAGATCCTCGCCTTCTTTCCAGACCTGCACAGGTCTTATGAACTGGACGACCCTAACGAAAAGGGTCCATGGCTGCGCTCCACCCATTTGCGGGAGTTGAGCCGGCGCAACCTATCTGCCGAGGAGAAAGACAATGACCAAGCAAGAAATGCATGCGAAATACGGACCGAAGCTTGTGTGTCCACTGCCCGGGCCGAAGGCAAGAGCTGCAGTGGAGGCGGACGCGCGTTTTATTTCGCCCAGCTATACGCGCTCGTATCCGCTGGTGGCGAAGCGTGGACGCGGTGTGCGTGTCGAGGATGTGGACGGGAACGAATTCCTCGATTTTGCCGCGGGCATTGCCGTGGTTTCAACCGGCCATTGCCACCCTGAAGTGGTTGGGGCGATCCAGAAGCAGGCGGCTGAGCTGATTCACATCTCGGGCACGGATTTCTATAACGAGCCGTTAACGGATTTGGCCGCGCAGCTCTCGGCAGTTGCGCCGATGCCCGGCCCGCACAAGTTTTTCTATGGGAACTCGGGTGCGGAGGCCATAGAGTGCGCGCTGAAGTTGGCGCGCTATCACACCGGTCGCCAGCAGATCATTTCGTTTTTCGGAGCATTTCACGGGCGCACCATGGGAGCGCTTTCACTGACCGCTTCGAAGCCGCAGCAGAAGAGGCGCTTCGCGCCGTTGGTTCCGGGGGTGACGCACATTCGCTTTCCGAATGTGTATCGCGAAGGCATCGAAGATGCGAAGGCGCAGGAGGCCTTCAGTCTGAGCTGCGCGCGCTACATCGAAGAGAAGCTATTTAAGACTGTTCTTGCGCCGGAGGAAGTGGCGGCGATCTTCATCGAGCCGATCCAGGGCGAAGGCGGCTACGTGGTGGCGCCAACGAATTTTCTGCGCGAGTTGCGGGCCATTTGCGATCGCTATGGCATTCTGCTGGTGGCGGACGAAGTGCAATGCGGCGCAGGACGCACGGGCAAGTGGTGGGCGATTGAGCACTCTGGCGTGGAGCCGGACATGGTGTGCATGGCGAAAGGCATTGCTTCGGGAATGCCGCTCGGCATCTGCATGACGCGCGCGGACATTATGGATTGGGTTCCCGGATCGCACGCTTCGACATTCGGCGGCAATCCGGTGTCGATTGCCTCGTCGCTGGCCACGATCGAAGTTCTGAAGCGTGAAGGGATTGCCAACGCCGCGCGGGTTGGTGCGGTGATGATGAAGCGTCTCGAAGGCTGGAAGCATTCTCATCCCACGGTGGGCGATGTGCGCGGACGCGGCCTGATGATTGGCATTGAGCTTGTGAAGGACAAGGCAACGCGCGAACCGGCCGCGGCGCAGCGCAATCGCGTGGAAACGCTGGCGTTTGAGCGCGGGCTGATGGTGCTGGGTTGCGGCGAGAATTCAATTCGGCTTTGCCCGCCGCTGATCGTCACGGAGAGCGAGGCTATGGTGGCCCTCGACATTTTGGAAGATGCGCTGACGCAGGCCGAGTCGGAGCACGTGCGCGTCGGCGAACCTGTCGCTGTCGGCGACGGAGCATAGAATCGTGCGGTTCTCACGGGTCTGTGACGTGTGCTCTTTGCAGGAATGCTGAGGGGGAGCAAAATAGATCCTCATGGGCAGATTCGCGCAGTTGCGTACGTCCCTGCTTGAGCGGTCACTTGATGGACTCGACCGCCTCGCGCAGCGGCGTGGGCGCTCTGCGAGTTTACCGGCGCATCTGACCACGGGACTTGCGGGCGAGGATGCGGCGTTCTTCTATCTGCGGCGTAAGGGATATACCGTGGTGGCGCGGCGTTGGTCTTCCGGCGACGTGCCGGGCGATGTGGATCTGATTGCGTGGCACGGTCCGGTGCTGTGCTTCATCGAGGTGAAGACCCGCACGGCGCACGACATGACTCCCGCGGAAGTCGCAGTCGATTCGCATAAGAGAGCGACACTTCGAAGACTGGCGCGGCGGTATACGCGGCAACTGCCGCAGGCGACAATGCCTTCCGTGCGATTCGATGTAATCAGCGTCTACCTGGTGCCGGGAGAGAAGCACGAGTTCGTGCACTTTGAAGCGGCGTTTGGATGGAGTGAATACGAGCGGCAGACATAACGAAGGTGCGAGCCGATCGGACTCAGACGTGACTAACTTGGTCATTATTCGGTAGAATGGTCTCCATGAGAACAGCGAAAATCGCCGAACTGAAAGCCAAGTTGAGCGCTCATATCGAATACGTCAAGAATGGCGAGGAGGTGCTGATTCTCGATCGGAATACGCCCGTGGCACGGCTGGTCGCTGCTGGATCGTCGGATTCCTGCGACGAACGGACCAAACGGCTCATCGCGAAGGGCATTCTGTTGCCGCCCTCCAAGCCTCGCGTCGTTGGGAAGAGATGGCCGGGACCGGTGGGAAACAAACCCATCTCTCAAAAAGTAATGGATAGAATCTGGGACGAAGAGCGCGCCGACCGATGCTAGGAAAGGTGGCGTTTTGGGATTCCAGTGTATTGGTCTCCCTTTGCATCGCGGAATTGAAATCGCGACAGGCCGAGTCGTGGATTGCAGAGTTTCAAACCGTCATTTGGTGGGCGACGCCCGTGGAGACGATTGGCGCGCTTTGCCGGGTCAAACGAGAAGGCCGCATTTCCAGCGCTGAGTACAATCAAGCAAAGGCCAAAGTGCATACGATCGAAAGCGCCTCGCAGATCGTTTTGCCGGGAAATCGGCTTCGCCAACAAGCCTACTCGTTGCTCGAACGGTTTCAGTTGCGTGCGGCGGACTCATTGCAACTTGCCGCTGCCATGGCTTGGTGCGAGGAAAGTCCCAAAGGGAATGTATTCCTAAGCTTCGACGACCGGTTGCGCGCGACGGCGGAAACGCTTGGCTTTACGGTAGCGTGAAGCTGGGCCGTCAGCTCTTCGCATCTTGGAACTCTTCATGCCAGGCCATCTGGATCGCTTCCAGGCGCGACTCGTTGGATTTCGCTGGATCGTCGGCGAAGCCTTCGAGCTCCGTCACGTAGCGGAGAAGATCGGTGAAGCGGACGGTGAGGGGATCGAGGTCGGGGAATTTCTCCTGCAATTGAATGCCGATCTCTTCAACATCGGTCCAATGAATCTCGCGCGGCATTTTTCTTGCTCCTATTTCGGCTCGGCGAGAGCCAGCGGCTTGCCTTCTGACGTGTAGTTGCGGTTCCACTTAGGAATCTCGACGACGTAGTTGCCTGGCTTGGTGATGATGGCCTGGCAGCCGAGGCGCGAGTTCAACTGCTGATCGGCGGCCATGTCCATGCGATCCAGCTCATCGTCGTCGGCTTCGCTGATGCCGTTGGCGCCGTCTTTCACCCAGATGTGGCAGGTGGTGCAGGCGCACACCCCACCGCAGGCGTGATCGAGAAAGATGCCGAAGTTCTCGGCGACGTCGAGAAACGACATCGGCTTGCCGTGATGGTCATACGGCATGGTGCCGAATTCGAACTCGACTACTTTGCCTTCGGGCTCGAAGGTGACGCGGACCAATTTGTCCGGCGGAATGTCTTTGGTGTTTGCTTCGCTCATATCTCTCAATTCTTGGCGCAATGGTTCACTCAATGCTATTTGAACTCGGCCGGGGCCATGGGGTGTGGGGCGGTCACTTCCTCGCCAAGGTCTTCGCCGGCTGCGGTCATTGTCTTGCCGCGAATCGCTGTTGTCACGGCGGCATCCATCATTAACTCCGCAAGTCGATGCGTTGCTCGGTCAACCGCCAGCGTTGCTTCGCGAATCGCAGTCAAATCGTCTCCTGCTTTCACGGCTGCGAGTCGATCAGCTGCCGCGCCAATCGCCGATTGCTCTTCGCCGCGCAGCACTCCCCACGCGGGGCTGGTTCGCGCCTGTTCGACTTTGGTGAGAATCGACTCGGCTTCGTTGCGTGCTTCAATGAGCAGGCGCTTGGCGAAATCCTCCTCGGCGTGATCGAACGAATCGAGAATCATGGTCTCGACCTGCTCGTCCGTCAAGCCGTAGGTCGCCTTCACTTCGATTTCGGCCGCCTTGCCGCTGCGCTGCTCGCGTGCGGAAACATGCAGGATGCCATCTGCGTCTATGAGGAACTTGACCTCGATGCGCGGCAGTCCGGCAGTCATCGGCGGAATGCCCTTCAAATCGAAGCGGGCCAAGGAGCGGCAATCGGCCGCCAATTCGCGTTCGCCCTGCAAAACGTGGATGGCGACGTTGGTTTGGCCGTCCACTCCAGTCGTGAAATGCTCCGTGGCCGACGCGGGAATAGTCGAGTTGCGCGGAATGATCCTTGCCACCACGCCGCCCAGAGCCTCGATGCCCAGCGAGAGCGGCGTGACGTCGAGCAGCAGCATCTCTTCGGTGGTCTTGCTGGCACCGGCAAGAATGTCGGCCTGCACCGCGGCGCCGAGGGCTACGACTTCGTCGGGGTTCAGTTCGGTGTGAGGCTTCTTGCCGCGTGCAGAGAGGTGGAAAAGGTCATCGACCAGGCGGCGCACTGCTGGAATGCGTGTTGATCCGCCGACGAGGACGACTTCGTCGATCTGCTCGGGTGTGATGCCGGCATCGGTCAGGGCCTGCTTGCATGGGCCTGCAGTGCGCGCGAGGACCGGTTGAATCAATTGCTCGAAGACTTCGCGCGGAATCTCGCGCTGATAGCGATCGCCGTTGGGGAGTTCGATATCGAACTTGGCAGAGGATTCGGAGGAGAGGCTAATCTTGGCGTCGATGGCATCTTTGCGCAATCCCTGGACGGCGCCAGGCTTCGTGCGCAGGTCGACGCCATGCTCGCTGTGAATTTCGTCGAGTGCGATGGCGAGCAGCAGATTGTCGATGTCGTCGCCGCCGAGGTGTGTGTCGCCATTGGTGGACTGCACCTCGAAGATGCCGTCGCGCAGCTTGAGGATGGAGATATCGAATGTGCCGCCGCCGAAGTCATAGACCGCAATGGTGCCTTCCTTGGCGCGGTCGAGACCGTAGGCCAGCGCGGCAGCAGTAGGCTCGTTCACAAGGCGAAGTACCTCAAGACCGGCCATGCGGCCCGCATCTTTCGTGGCCTGGCGCTGTGCATCGTTGAAGTAGGCAGGCACGGTAATGACGGCTTGCGTGACTGGCTCGCCGAAGAAACGCTCCGCGTTGCGCTTGAGCTGGCGCAGAATGTAGGCGGAAATTTCCGGCGGTGTGAAGCGGAGCTCGCCGAGCTGCACGCGGGGGACTTCACCGGCTTCGACATCGTCGGCGAGGCGAAAGGGGAAGAACTTCAACTCGTCGCGCACTTCGTCGAGGCTGCGGCCCATGAGGCGCTTTACGGAATAAATGACGCGCTCGGGCGTCTCGATCAGCACACGGCGCGCGCTGTTGCCGACCGTGACCGTGGGGCGGCCTCCGCCTTCGGGAATGGGGTCGAGCGCGACCACTGAGGGGACAAGATTGGAGCCATCGACGCCGGGAATGACCACCGGCGCCTCGCCCTGCATGTAGGCAACGAGAGAGTTTGTGGTGCCCAGATCGATTCCTACTACGCGTCCTTCCGCCATGCTGGTTTAATTTGCTCCTAGGGTTTCGTTTACATCTCGGACGAGATTGTCGAGATAGCGGCGACGATCAAGCAGAGCCACCATCGTCTTTTGCGCCGCGCTTCGTGCTGATTCGTCGCCGTCATCCCACGCCGTCCACTGGGCTCGGAGATCCCGGTCCACGTCATCCAACAGGCCATCGAATTTCTTCTTAGCTGCGGTCAAGCTCTGCTTCAGATCCGGATCCTCTTCCCCCATCTTCTTCGCCGCCCGCATCTCTTCGAGCTGCATGTTGAGGTCGAAGACTTCTTCGAGCAGATCGGCCGGCACGCGCGACGGATCGGTACGTCCCTTGCCACTGTGTTCTTCGCCAATCTCCGCGCCGTGGAGTTTGAGCAGGTATTCAGTGCGGCGGATCGGGTCGCGCAACGTACGATAGGCATCGTTGAGCAGGGCTGTGTCTGCCAGGCTCCACTCCTTCTCTTCCGAAGTGGCGCGCGCAAAACGGTCGGGGTGCAGCTTGCGGCTCAGCTTGTGGAACTGATGCTCCAACATGCCTAGATCAAGCGTGAGGCGCGGCTCCAGCGAGAAAACGGAATAATAATCTGCGCCGGGAGGCGGCTGAATCTTGCTGCAATGGGGACAGAAGAGTGTGGACTCATTGTGAGCCACAGCGCACGACCAACATGCAATGGGAATCGCGGAATCCAGAACCTTCAACATCTCTTCAACCTGACTTACCTGCACGCGATCGCTACGACGAGGGCCGCGATTGCTAAGACGAAAACGAGGAACCGCAGCCGCAGGAGCGCGAGGAGTTCGGGTTGATGAAGTTGAAGCCCTGCCGCATCAGTGTTTCTTCGTAATCGAGCGTCATGCCGTGCAGATAGAGAAACGACTTGGGATCGACGAAGACGCGCACGCCGTCGAAGTTATAGATGCGGTCACGCTCGCGGGGGCGCGTGTCGAATTTGATCGCGTAGGAAAGCCCGGAGCAGCCGCCGCCTGTCACGCCGATGCGCAGGCCGCCCTCTTCGGGCGATACGCCCTCCTTGGCCATGGCGCTGCGCACACGCTTGATGGCGCGGTCCGTCAACTGGAGCCCTTGGCCTGGCGCGCCGGCGGGTGCCTGGGGAGCCGGCAAATCCGGCTTCGCGGCGGACATGTCCCCGGAAGGCTTCGTTTCGATTGTCACCATGTTCGACATGTGTCCCTGTTCCAGTCTCGACCTCGGGGCGTGCTTTCCCAGGTCTCAAGCGCGAGACCCGGGGCACCCAAATAGGTGACCTACCTTGCTGCTTCGACCGCTGCCGGAGCAGTTTCGGCCACGCCGTTCTTCTTCTTCCAGTCGCCGATCGCGGCGCGAATGGCATCTTCGGCCAGCACCGAACAGTGAATCTTCACCGGAGGAAGCGACAGCTCCTTCACGATGTCGGTGTTCTTGATCGCCATTGCGTCATCCACGGTGCGGCCCTTGATCCATTCAGTCGCGAGCGACGAGCTGGCAATTGCTGAACCGCAGCCGAAGGTCTTGAACTTGGCTTCTTCAATGACCTGCGTCTCGGGGTTCACGCGGATCTGGAGACGCATGACGTCGCCGCACTCCGGCGCGCCCACCAAGCCCGTGCCAACTTCAGACGAACTCTTGTCGAGCGTGCCCACATTGCGGGGATTGTTGTAGTGGTCTACGACCTTATCGCTGTATGCCATTTTCCGAACTCCTCTCGCGGGGGAAGCCGCGTCAATAAAGTTGTCAGTTATCAGATGTCAGTTGTCAGTCTCAGGGTTCATTGGTACTGACCACTGACAACTGTTCACTGACCACTCGTTTCTAATGTGCTGCCCACTGAATCTTGGTCAGGTCAATGCCTTCCTTCACCATCTCGTAAAGCGGAGAAAGTTCGCGCAATTTCTTTACGATGTCGATGACCTTAGCGGCCACGTAGTCCACTTCCGCCTGGGTGTTGAAGCGGCCCAATCCAAACCGGATGCTGCTGTGCGCGACGTCGTCGCCGAGGCCCAACGCCTTGAGGACGTAGCTGGGCTCCAGTGTCGCCGACGTGCAAGCCGAGCCGCTCGAAACCGCAACGTCATTGATACCCATCAACAGGGACTCGCCTTCGACATAAACGAAGCTCATGTTGAGGTTGCCAGGCAACCGATGCTCCCACGAGCCATTCACCTGGACATAGTCGAGCTCCGACTCGAGCTTGGCCTTGAGACGATCGCGCAGGCCGCGCAGATACGCTGCCTCGTTGTCCATCTCCTGCATCGCGATTTCACAGGCCTTGCCCATGCCGACAATGCCGGGGACATTGAGGGTACCCGAACGCATGCCGCGCTCGTGGCCGCCGCCGTCGATCTGCGCAGCGATCTGGACGCGCGGATTACGACGGCGCACATAAAGAGCGCCTACGCCCTTGGGTCCGTAAATTTTGTGGCCGGAGAGTGAAGCCACATCGACGTTGTCGGCGATGACGTTGAACGGCACCTTGCCGACGATTTGAACTGCATCTGTGTGAAAGATCACGTTCTTTTCATGGCAGATTTTGCCGATTTCGCGGATGGGTTGCAGCACGCCAATTTCATTGTTGGCGGCCATAATGCTGACGAGGATTGTCTTGTCGTCGATGGCGCGCTTCAGGTCTTCGAGATCGATGAGGCCGTCTGCCTTTACCGGCAGGTAGGTGACGCGATAGCCGTACTTCTCGAGGCGCTTACAGGTGTCGAGGATGGCTTTGTGCTCGGTAACCTGGGTGATGATGTGGTTGCCGCGCTCGCGATACATCTCGGCGATGCCCTTGATGGCGAGGTTGTCGCTCTCGGTGGCGCCCGAGGTGAAGATGATCTCCTTGGCCGATGCGCCAATGAGTTTGGCAATCTGCTCGCGCGCAATCTCGACGGCCTGCTCTGCTTCCCATCCAAAGGAGTGGTTGCGGCTGGCGGCGTTGCCGAATTTCGAGGTGAAGAAGGGCATCATCGCCTCCAGCACACGGGGATCGAGTGGGCTGGTGGCATGGTTGTCCATGTAGATCGGGAGGGTGACTCCTGCCGGCACTTCAACTTGACTGACGACTGTGCTCATCGCGTTTCCATCCTTGTGACTTGTTACCGGCGCAACAGCGCGGTGGGGAACAATGCCTTATAGCGTTAGCGAAACCAACTGACTGACTTCGGTCCGCGTCGGCTCATGCTCGGCGAGGTCCTGAATACTGATGCTTTTGAGGACGCCGGCGATGGTGTCATTTACGCGCGCCAGCGGCTCCTTGATGGTGCAGCTCGGCGTAAGATCGCAGGCTTTTGCGCCCTTGGTGCACGATGTGATGAAAAACGGGCCGTCGATGGCCAGGATGACTTCATAGGCCGAAATCGAGCGAGCTGCCCGCGCAAGCGCATAGCCGCCGTTCATGCCGGAGTGGGACTTGAGCAATCCCGCCCTGGTGAGCTGCTGCAACGTCTTGGCCAGAAGCTGCGCAGGAATGTGGTACTCGTCGGAGATGTCCTTTGCACTGAGCGCGACAGATTCGGGGTGCTCAGCAAGAAACTTGAGCGCCATCAACCCGTAATCGGCTTTTTTGGTGAGCTTCAGCATGGAATATCCGACTTCTTCGGTCCGTGTTCAGTATACGACCAGTACTGTCGGGGTTCAAGGGCTGCTTTGGGAAGGAGGGTCGAAAAGGAGAATTGGAGCGCGACAGACCTTTCATTGAATTTTGGCGCTTGAAATTCAAAGAAAGGCCGCTACAATCGGCGGAAAGAGCATCATAATTGAACTGAATCCGATCCGATGGCAACCGCCTGCAAACACCCCAGGGTACGAATCGTTTCCAGACACGAAGACACGGAGTTTGTCGAGTGCTTGGAGTGTGGCGAAGTCTTTGATTCCGAAGAGTTTCACGACATGGCGATTGAAGAGACCGCCGAGACGGCGAACGACCTCGCTGAAGATGAGTAGTCCCCTCCTCTTCCATGTCCATGGATTGAGAGGGCTTAGGGCCAGGCTTGCGTTTTTTGCCGAGCGAGGTAAGGCTGCTACCTGAGGCTCGGTCCGCTCGCTGGCGTAGCCGTCGGTTTGTGGGCCGCAATCCAGGCATAATGTAGGCCTGAAAGCACGGTAAACACCATCGTGGCCCACAGCGCAAACCCGCGCAAAGCTACGACCCAAGGTGCCTGTGTGAGTTGATGCAGCAGCACAACCGCGACGGCGAGCACTTGGGCCAGCGTGTTGGCCTTGCCGAAAAAGCTGGGTTTGAACTCCCGCCGTCCTGCCGCGGCGTAGAGGATCGCAGACACCAGCAGGATGCAGACATCTCTTCCGAAGACCAGAACCGTCACACGGACGGGCATCAGCCCCTCGTGCAGGAGCACGAGGAACAAAGTGCTGAGCAGGAGTTTGTCGGCGACGGGGTCAAGATATTGACCCAAGACGGTACGCTGTTTGAGCCACCTGGCCAACAGGCCGTCGAGCGCGTCGGTGAGCCCTGCGACCACGAAGAGAATGAAGCCGATTTCGAATCGGTTTTCGAGGATGGCGGCGACCAGGAATGGTGCCATACAAATCCGCAAGAGCGTGAGCAGGTTGGGCGCGGAGCCCAGCGGATTGAGCCTTGGTTTTATGGCGACTGTCATCTTGCGAGTCAGGTGGAATAGAAAACCGTAGCGCCGCGGAGATGGACTAATCCACCGACTAACGATGGTACAGCAACGCGGAAAGCGCGTGTCGGCTCATCTTTTCGCGAAGGGTCGATGCTGCTAGACTACTTTATGGTCAATCAAACAAAGGCCGAAGGCGCGTAGCTCAGTTGGTTAGAGCGCTTCCTTGACACGGAAGAGGTCGCTGGTTCGAATCCAGTCGTGCCTACCATTATTTTTCAATCTCTTACAGTGGATTCTGGACTTTCCCCTTTCGTGTACCACCGCCGGAGGGCAGGAACGCGATACGGAAAGCTTGCTCAAAACACAGCGCGAAGAATGGCGCAGCAACGAGCTTTCTGCCGTATTGACCGTGGTGCACAGTTACTATTTTTCCCAACCGAGTGAGTAAAGTCACACTGTGCAGTTTGGCTCACGTGTATATTCTTTTTCATGAAAGATGAAATTCGAATATTAGATGTAGAAAGCGATGCCGGAGACGGCGTGATTGTCACGTTCTCAGACGGAACGATAGGCGGGTATGTAGTCGAGGAATTGCTGGAGCTGAGACCCTACAGAGAACCGATCCGAAAGCAACACGCAAATAGGGCACCCTCCGGGAGTGAAGAGTGTGCGATCGGCGCAAACGGCCAGCTCACCCACGGCGGTGGGGTTGTCTAACGTGGGAAGTTGGATGCGATCCGGAGCGTTCCTCGCATTCGGTCGTGTTTACCCTATTTAGTTTCACCTAAGAACGGGCTTTTTCGGGGGTCCGGTACGCCACAGAATCTTCTCAGCATTGTTTCTGCAGGACTTTTCGAACCTGTTTCCGGACCGTACGGTTGGCGCCATTGCAGTGGTAGGACCACTCGCGATTTCTATCGTATGATGTTTTGGCACGCGATTCCCTTGTTCATGCGGAGCCGGAATGATTCGACGGAAATCCTCAAGCTCTCAGGCGCTGATTCTTACTGCCATCTTCATGGCCGCTTCGGGAAGCGCCCTTCATGCGGCGAGTACCTGCGATCCAAAGACCTACGGCGCCAAGGGCGACGGCACAACCAAGGACACGAAGGCGATCCAGGCAGCGATTGATGCGTGCGCGCAGCGCGGAGGCGGCGTTGTGGTGTTGAGCGCGGGAACCTATGTCGCGGCTCCGATTGAACTCAAGAGCAACATCACGCTGCAGCTTGACAAGGGTGCGACGTTGCTGGGATCTCCGGATCATCAGGATTATCCTCCGCACGACGAGTTTCGTCTTCCCGATTTGCAGCCGTTGGTGAGCGCCATTCATGCAACGAATGTGGCGATTGTGGGCGAAGGCGTTATCGATGGGAATGGCGAGAGCTGGTGGCAGGAGGCGCGGGGCATCAAAGATCACGGTATTCTCGGCACCGGGCATCCGCGGCCGAAGCTTATTCTCTTCGACCATTGCGCGCACGTTCGGGTGGAGGGCATTACCGTGCAGAATTCGCCGATGTGGCAGGTGGTGCCGTACTACTCGGACGATGTGGTGATTCGCAACCTGAGGATACTGGCGCCTTCGCATTCTCCCAACACGGATGCGATCGACCCGTTTTCCTCATCGAATGTCATCATCGATCATGTGTTTGCCGATGTGGGCGACGATGACGTGGCGATCAAATCGGGGCCTATCAATTCGGCGGGACCGGATTCGCCGAGCCGCGACATCACCATTACCGATTGCATATTCATGCATGGGCATGGGCTCTCTGTGGGCAGCGAGATTGCCGGCGGCGCACAGAATATTCGAGCCGAACGCATTCATTTCGAGGGCACGGATAACGGGATACGGATTAAGGCCAATCGCGATCGCGGCAACGATGTGAGTCATCTTGTGTTTCGCGACATTGAGATGAAGGATGTGAAGAATGCGCTGATTATCAGCGAATATTATCCGGCGATTCTTCCGCCCACTCAGGAAGAAGCGAAGCCTGTGACGCGATTGACGCCCCATTTTCACGACATCACGCTCGAGAATGTTACTGCGACCGGAAGCGAGACAGCTGCGGCGATCATTGGTCTGCCGGAGGCGCCAATTACCGATGTGCATCTGCGCAATGTGAGGATCAGTGCAAACAAGGGCGCCACGGTTGGCTATGCGGACGTGACGGGAGACAGCTTCGTTGTGGAGGCCAAAGAGGGCGGCCCGCTTATGATGCTGACCGGCGGAAAGGTCGAGCTGCACTGACGGAGCAGCTTGCTGGGAAATGCGGATTGCCTACGAACTGCGACCCAGAAACACTGGGGCGATGTGCCGATTGTAGAGATTCTCGCTTACGTTTTTCGCAATGACTTTTTCGTTGGCTTCGAGTAGATCCAGGTAGCGCTGTCCCATTTTCGCGGCGACCTTGAATCCGACGTGCAGCAGCTGGCGCAAGCTGCTATTGTAGGCAGCCGACCCGCGCACATGGCGCAACGCAGATGTGTATTGCTCGGAGGTCCAACCACCGACGGTGCTGGGCGACGGCAGCTTGGCCGCATTGATGTCGATGACGGTAGCGTACGGGGCACAGAGCTCTTCGCTGTGTGCATAGGCTTCTGCATAGATTTCCTTTGCCAGCGCGAGGCCGTCGCCTCCCGCCTCGGCCAGGCCGATCAGTTCTTCGAGCCAGGTGGTTCCGGCGGTCTTCAAGTGAACGCCAGCGTTAAAGCGCTTGAGGTTCGCATGGATCGCAGGGTAGATGGAGAACTTGTCGCTGCCTGAATGCACACTGAGCTTGAGGTTGGCCGGAAGGCCGAAGTGAGTGACGGCATAAGCAATCGCCGCGACATCCAGCGCAAATTCTTTTTCGAATTGCGCGACATCGCCGACATAATCCACTCCCTTGTTGAAGCGGCCGCTGAACTTGGGAGCGATGGTCTCGATGGGGATTCCTTCATCCGCGATTGCCGCAAGAATGATCAGCAACTCCACGGGAGATTGTGCGGCATTCGTCTCGTCCATCGAGATTTCAGGAATGAAATTGCCCTTTCCTTTTGCTTGCGCGATGGCGCGATAGACCTCGCCGGCCTTCTTGACTGCCGCAAGAAAATTGTGGGCGGTTTGTCGCAAAGAGTTTTGCGTAATTTCGAATTGATCGTCAATGCCTTCGAGCTGCACACGTCCCAGCAGTTCCGGGTGCCGCTTTACAAAGCTGTCGATGTCGGCGTCTGAGGCGGCCTGCCCGATGAAATCGGCAACATCGATGGTGTAGAAGTCGCAGGCCGAAAAGAAGCGGTCGACGGTCTGCAGCGTAATGTGGTCGGCGTCGCAAAAATAGGGATGTTTCCAATCGAGTGCTTTGACTGCTGCGTCCGCGGCCTGCCGAACCGAAGCTGGTTCCGAACCGATAATCGTGTGTTCGCGATTCGATTTATTCCAAACCGGAACCACGGTGGTTCCATTCGCGAGAGCTTTGATGCAGGCCTGCAGTTGCGCCTTGGCTTGGTGCGCAAACCGGTCGCCGGTCCCTACGGAATATTTGTTCAGTTTGCCGTCTTGCTTTTCCATGTTTACTCCCATTGGGTCGCCGCTCGATCTCAATTAGAGAGCCTATCGAGACACGAAAGCTTAACGAGACACGAAAGCTTACGTTTGGTCTACAACCGGTATGCCTCTTTCACAAGCCGGTACGTCAAATCGTGCGCTATTTCATGCGCTTCGTCTTCGTCGAGCCGATGTTCCGCGACCAGGCGCGCCAGAAACGCACAATCGATGCGACGTGCAACATCGTGACGCGCCGGAATGGAAAGGAAGGCGCGCGTGTCGTCATTAAAACCGACTGTGTTGTAGAAGCCCGCGGTCTCGGTAGTCAACTCGCGGAAACGCATCATGCCCTCGGGGCTGTCGAGAAACCACCAGGGGGGCCCGAGCCGCAGGCAGGGATAATGGCCGGCAAGCGGCGCCAACTCGCGGCTGAAAGTAGACTCGTCCAAGGTAAACAGAATGATGGTCAGGTTTTTTTCGTTGCCGAACCGACTGAGCAGGGGACGCAGTCCGTTCACATAATCGGTGGGACGTGGAATGTCTGCGCCGGTGTCGCGACCGTAGCGCTCATAGATATGGCGATTGTGGTTGCGCACAGCACCGGGATGAATTTGCATCACCAGACCGTCCTCGAGACTCATTTGCGCCATCTCAGTGAGCATCTGTGCGCGAAACAACTCCTGCTGCTGAACATCAGCTTTCCCGGTTAGAACGCTCTCGAACAACTTTTCGGCCTCTCGTTGACTGAGGTCCGCTGTCTGCGCGGTAGGATGGCCGTGATCGGTAGCCGTACAGCCAAGAGAGCGAAAACGGGTGCGTGCCTTGCGTAGCGCGTTCAGGTAACCAGGCCACGTTGAGGTGTTCTCCCGTGTTTGCTCACCGAGTTTGGCAATGGATTGTGTGAAGCACGGAAACTCGGGATCGACGACGGAGTCGGGTCGAAAATTTGGAATGATCCGAGCCTTCCAGCCGGATTCTCGGATTGCCTGGTGTTCGGCGAGTGAGTCCAGAGGCGAATCTGTCGTTGCGAGCACCTCTATATTGAATCGTTCAAAGAGCGCCCGCGGCAAAAACTTCGGCGTCTGCAGCTTGGCTGCGATGGCGTCGTAGTAGAAGTCAGCGGTCTTCTCGGAGAGGCGCTCTTCGAGGCCGAAGAGTTCCTGGAAAGCATAATCGAGCCAAATGCGCGTGGGTGTTCCGCGAAAGAGGTAGTAGTGGCTCGCGAAGATTCGCCAGACTTTGCGCGGGTCCTTGATTTCCGAACGGCCGATTTCCAACTCCTCCATGGGGACGCCCTGGCTATAGAGCATCCGGTAGACGTAGTGATCTGGCTGCACAAACAACTTGGCGGGATCGGGAAACGGATTGTTCCGCGCGAACCATGCGGCCTGGGTGTGCCCATGCGGGCTGACAATTGGCAACGATCGAACGTGGGCGTAAAGGGTGCGGGCGATGGATCGCGCGGCTGGTTCGGCCGGAAAAAGTAGGTCTTCGTGAATCAACATGGGACACTGTTCCTTTTAGCCGGGAACGTCCTTCAGCCCCGGTTCCAGAGGTCAGACCACGACAAGTATACACATCTGTCAACCATCTGTCTGGAGGCCGCAGAGGCGAATTCCCAGACTGGAATGTATTCTTCAGTGTTAATCTCGTGGTGCCTTTAATTTCACGATTTGATCCCAAGGTGTCTGCCCGGTATGCCGAAGAGTGCGGTCGATACATCCAACAGCCATCGGACAATGCAAGTGGTCAACCACGTACGATCCCTGATTGAAAACGGAACCTTGCAGCCCGGCGATAAGATTCCGCCGGAACGTGAGCTGGCTCGCTCTCTCAAGATCAGCCGAGCCAGTTTACGCACTGGGATCGGGTATTTGGCGGCGATGGGTGTGATGAAGATCCGGCATGGCGTGGGGACGTTTGTTGCCGATGGGCCGCCCGACTTCGGCAAAGCGTCTCTGAGTTTGATGGGCGCACTGCACGGATTTCAGACCTGGCAGATGTTTGAAGCACGCATCATTCTGGAACGCAGTCTCGCCGCATTGGCAGCTGAGCGAGGCAAGGAAGAACATCACGCCGCAATGTCCGAGGAGGTTGCGGAGATGTTTGCAACTCTCGAGACACCGGTGGACTACCTGATCCACGATGTGCTCTTTCACCGGATCATTGCGCAGGCCTCGGGCAATCCTATTCTTGCCGCGGTCATGGAGACGGTGACTTCGTCGATGTACGACAAGCGGCGCAAGACCGTGGAGCGCGCGACCGATCTTCGCGAGTCCGCGGAGATGCATCGGGAGATCTATAGAGCGATCCGCGCCCGCAAGCCAGGCGAGGCGCGCGACCTGATGGAGAAGCATTTGCGAATGGCACAGGCGGCGCAGGGTGTCGAGCGTCCCGCGGACCGGAAAGCGGCCGCGGCCGTGCCGAAAAGCAAGAAGGGCCGGATGAAGTTCGCTGTGTCCTAACCGGAGCGCCCCCGTTCATTGCCGGATTTGCAGTAACCAGGCCCACCCGAGATTGCAGCTGGGCAGAGCTCCTTCGTGGCTGTTCGTGTTCTTTAGTGACCTGAGGCGGCGAGCGAGGCTATCGGAGTAGAAGTCTGGCTCAGGTCGCCCGATCCGTTCAGAGGATCGGCTATCGTGACGCGCCGACCGAGTACGCGCACAAGATCGGGAATGTCGTAATGAAGCAGGACGCCGGGCACAACGTCTTCCGGCGCGCCAACGGGCAGCGGCGCGTCGAGCAAGCTGCGGTAGCTCGTGAGGACATGATCGATCGCGATGTGGCGCAGCCGAGGATCGAGAACAGCGGCATGCAGCAGAACAAGACCCATGTGTCCACTCGCAACCGCGGAGATTCTGCTGGGGTCGACATCGGGCCGTCGGGAGAGATCATCAACAGCGCGGATCACATCGTCGATGCGCATGCCGAGGAGGGTTTTCCCGACAAGGTCGGCGCGCAGACACAGCAAGTAAAAGGGGCCGAGCATGGGAGATTTCATGTCGTCGGTTCCGGGCGGCGAAGGGCGTGGCGTGATTGCGAGAACGAGATCGCCTACAGCGGCAAGCGCATTGAAGCGCGCTTGATTTGCCCGCGCGATTGCACTCTCGCCGTGTATGGAATCGGGCACGAGCAAAAGCACTGCGGGATGGCGGCCTGGCTTGTTGGGAACGGCGATGTCGCCTTGCAGATCGATGCCGTCGCTGGTTCGGAGGACAAATAGGTCGCCCGTGGTCGCCGATGGTGCGGAATTGGCCTGCAACGTTCCAGGCTTTGCCTGTGCGCCGGTTGCGCTGCGGATGGATCGTGCAAGTTCTTCTTTGCTTGGAATGCTGCGCATGGAAGGGATCAGCACTGCCGCTCGCTTGCGGTTAAGAGTAAAAACCGTTTCGGCGTCGGGGTAGCTTGTTGCGATCTGACCTGTCGGTGTGACCTGGTACGCATCCCTTGGCATATTGAGCAGCGCGGATTGCGTTGCCGCGGATTCGCCGGCGAGCGGGGACGCGAGGTGTTTGGCATCGACGCCAGGTGCGAGGTTTCGCATGAAGAAGCTTAGGATCTGCGGGGTGATGGGCCCAAGTGTAGCGTGCCGGCCGGGGCCCGTAATGAACTGCAACGCTGCCGACGGCGAAACTTCATTTTTGGTGTCGGTGTTCAATGCCGCGGCGGTCGGTTCGGATGGCGGCGTGGACGAAACGGCGGCAGAAAGCGTCCCCGCACTCGCAGGATCGAACAGCGTGTAGAAGCGGCGCGCTTCCGTGACGGTTTTGACGGCGCCGGCAAAGGGAAACATATCGGAGTAGGTCGAGATTACTGCATACGGCCGAGGGGCAGCGACCTCGATCAGATCGGCAAAATCGAGGCCGGACGAGAGGAAGCGCGGGCTCGACTGCTCCCCATCCTGCGGGCCGAGCACTGGCAATAGCTCGTCGAACGTGGTGATGTAACACGCCACCCCGATGGCGGCAATGCGGGAGTCGAGGGCGCCGGCGAGCGCTGTGATGGTTCCTCCTCCAGAACACCCGAAGGCGCCGATGCGCTTGGGGTCGACGTCAGGGAGTGCGGAAAGGTAGTCGATGCCGCGCATCGCGTCCCAGATCATGTAGCGGGCAATCGTATCGCCGAGCAGCATTGGTTGGAGACTGGCTTCACCGTGTTCGCCGGTGGCAGCGCCGGCAAGTGATGTGCCCCGATGCGCCGGATCGGGGTATTGCAAGCGCTCGCCCTCGCCGATGGGGTCGTACGTGAGAACGATGAACCCGTTCCGCGCAAAGAGCGCTGCCATGCCCGCGTCACTGGCTTTTCCCGTGAAGTAATGGCCGGGTGTAATGAGGAGGGCGGGGTGCTTCTCACCGGAGGTTGGTTCGGAAGCTGGTCCGGGGGGCGGGTCTTTCGGCAAATAGAGCAACGCGGTGACTGGGAAATTCGGCTGGCTCTCGAAGATCACTTTTCGGATCAGAAAGCCGTTGCCCTCGGTCTCGCCGAGGATTCGCGCGTTCAGCGGGGTGCGGGAGGGGAATTCGCCGATAAGCGCTCGCAATTTATTTCGGACCGCGGCTTGCCTTGCTTCGGATTCCGCGCGGGTGCGGATTCGAGCCAGCGTGGTTGCGCGCCTTGCGGTATAGGCAGCGGCGATTTCGTCCAAGTAGAGATTGATTCGCGCTCGGCTCCTGTTGGCGAGGTTGTCAGGATCGTGCTGATTCGATGAAGACATCTGCGTCGGCGGCCCCGAATCCGGTTTCCGAGCAACGGATGTGCCCGGCCGCAAGACGCCGGTCGTCCACAGGCAAAGTGCAACTACAGCCACTTTGAGCATACCCAAGCTTTGATACGCCTGAACAGAGTTGTGGTCAACCGCGGGGAACGGGGCCGAAGATGGGGCGCCAAGTCGAAATGCAAAGGTCGGACCACTCGAAGGGGAGGCCCGCTGCAATGTCGGCCCCCGATCCTTTCGATTCCCGATGAATTCCGTCAATTTGGCCTTGACAAACGCTTAGAGCACCTGCAAGTATTTTTCGGGAATCGGAGAGGTCGGACCACTCCGAGCCAAGATTCTCCCGAAATGAGAAAATCGACATACTTTTTGGAGGCTTCAATGACCTACATGCGCACCATGGCACATGGAGTGGTCGTACGCCTTGTAGCCCTATGCGGCTGCGCGGCTCTACTTGTGTTTCCCACACCGAGCAGCTCGCAAATTGCCGGTACGGGAAATATTCAGGGCACCGTCACAGACACGACAGGCGCAGTGGTTTCCCAGGCCTCCGTCACCTTGACAGACGAGTCCACTCGTGTGGCCCGAAAAACCGCCAGCGACAACGCCGGCGTCTATTTATTTCCCGGGGTTCCGATCAGCACCTACGACGTAACTGTGACCGCTCCTGGCTTCAAGACCTACGAGCAAAAACGCATCGTGCTCGAAGTCGGCAGCAGCATTGCCATCAACGCAACCATGTCCGTGGGCACCGCGGAGATGAAGGTTGAGGTTCAATCCGAGGGGCTTCAGTTGCAGACCGAGGACGCGACTTTCAAACAAACGATCGATCAGGAAGCAGTGACGGAGATGCCGCTCAATGGACGCCAAATGACGGGTCTGATCACTCTTTCGGGTGGCTCCAATATCGCGCCCGCGGGCGACTTCACCGGCAGCAAATACTCTTATCAGACAATCTCGGTTTCAATCGCGGGCGGCGGCGGAAATACCACGCTGTGGCGCCTCGACGGCGGCGACAACCAGGACTACATGGGCAACGGCAACCTGCCCTATCCCTTCCCCGATGCTGTGAGTGAATTCAGCGTTGAGTCAACCGATCTTGGCGCACAGGACGGCGGGCATGTTGGCGGCCTGGTGAACGTGGTCACCAAGTCGGGATCGGACAGGTACCACGGGGAGGCATTCGAGTTCATTCGCAACAACTATCTCGATGCCACCAATTTCTTTTCAGCGACACCGGACACGCTGCACCAGAATCAGTACGGTGGCACGTTTGGCGGCCCTATCCTACGCAACAAACTTTTTGCCTTCGCAGCCTATCAGCGCACCAAGGCCGACCAGTCGCAAGCGAACACGCAGGCCACAGTGCCCACGGCACAGAACCTGACCGGCAATTGGTCGGCCACAGACGGCACCCCAGGCGTCGCGGGCAGCAACGCGTGCAACTCGACCCATGCGCCCATTCAGCTCGTCGACCCGCTCACCGGCACGAAATTGACGGGAAACCAGTATGCGACCGCGCCCACCTACAACGCGCAGGCGCTGGCGCTGCAAGCGTATCTGCCTGCCATCAATCCGGCGCTGGATCCGAATAACTGCGGGTTTGTTTTCTATGCCATTCCGTACCTGCTGACCGACAACCAGTTTGTCACCAGGGTCGACGCGTCCATCAGCCCCAAACACAACCTCTACGGCCGCTACTTCGTCGATGGGTATCAATTCCCAGCATACTTCGATAAGAGCAATATTCTGATCACCACGCAATCAGGCAATATCGAACGGGTCCAGACCTTTACACTCGGGGATGCTTATACATTCAGCCCCAAATTCGTGAACGCGGCGCACATCTCGATTCTTCGCCGCGTCAACAACCGCGGTTACGCGCCCAACGACATCAACGCCGCCACACTGGGCGTTAATGTCTATCAGGCTGTCGCCAACGGATTGCAGATGTCTGAAGGCAAATTCACCATCGGCGGCGGGACCAACTCCGTTGCGCACTTCAACGACAATACCGCTTCTATCGGCGACGACGTGACATGGGTAAAGGGCAAACATCAGATCGCGTTCGGCGGCGAATGGGTACAGAACCAGCTCAATATCGGGAATGCGTACGAGAGCAACGGCATTTTCACATTCAACGGCGAGTACAGCGCCAACGGTCCCAAGGGCGGCAGCGCCATCGGTGATCAGAATCTCGATTTTCTGATGGGGACGCTCGGATCGTCGAGTCCGTTTCAGCAGAGCAAGCAGCAACAGAACGCACTGCGCGGGCCGATTCCCAGCCTCTACGTACAGGACACTTATCACGCCACCCCAGGTTTGACGCTCGTTGGCGGGCTGCGCTATGGGCCCAATGTCATGCCGCACGATTACTTCAATCGCGGCGTTGTGTTTAGCCAGGCCGACTTCGTGGCCAATAAAACCAGCTCGGTTTATCCAAACGCGCCCGCAGGTGCTCTCTTCTATGGCGACCCCGGTGTAAGCCGCGAATTCACCAACAACTCCTATCTGCAGTTCTCACCTAATGTCGGAATCTCGTTTGATCCGGTTGGGAATGGCAAGACTGTGATTCGCGCAGGCGGCGCTCTCATGTTCGATAACCCCGCCTTCTTTACCAGCCAGCGCAATCAGCAGAACCCGCCGTTTGCCACGGCTGTGACCAACACGCAGACGTCTTCATCGGGTCCGGTTCTCTTTAGCGCTCCGTGGTCCCAAGGCTCCATCACATCGAGTCCATTCCCTCAGCCCGCGGTTCCATCGCCCTCGCAGGCGCTGTTCTTTGCGCAGTCGCAATTCATTGTGATGCCGCAGCAATTCAAGCCGGCATACACGATTCAATGGACCCTCAGCCTCCAAAGGGAGTTGGGCCATGGCTGGCAGGCAACGCTCGACTATATTGGCAACACCACGCGGCACGATCCAGTTGGCTATCCATTCGATCCGGCGGTGTTCATCCCCGGCGTGTGGGGTCCTGGCGGAACGGGCTGTGCGGGCATCGTGACCACGGGACCTGCGGCAGTCAAGCCCGGAGCGGCCGGCAGCAACTGCTCCACCACCGGGAACGAGAACTCTCGCTTCTTGCTCACCCGGGAAAATCCGACGGGTACGAACTCGGCTGGAAAGGCCACGGGGGGGAACCAGTATGAGGGCAGCGGCAGTGGTTCGGTCATCATCGACGACGAGGCCACCGCAAACTACCACGGCCTGATCTCCTCCATTCAGCACCGCATGTCGAGTACCTTCAGCCTGCTCGCAAACTGGACCTGGTCGAAGTGTCTGAATATTGAGGATGCCCAGGGCGATCTGGCCGGCACAACAGTCGAAAATCCCAACGACCTGGCCATGGACTATGGCCCGTGCGGATCGGATTACCGGCATATCGAAAATGTGGTTGTGGTCGCCAAGAGCCGCTTCAACAACCACTTAAACCGTGTCGAGAAACTCGTCGTCAATGACTGGGAGTTGGCGCCGCTCATCCACATTCAAAGCGGCCAGCCCTTCACTGTGACTTCGGGCCAGGACAACTCGCTGACCGACGTGGGCAACGACCGTCCGAACCTCGTGCCCGGCGTGAATCCGTATGCCGAGGCAAAGTTCCACAAGGCTACGGGGGAGGCCAATCGTGAGTACTTGAATCCGGCAGCCTTTGCTCAGGTCACTGCGACATGTCCATCGACCACCACGGGAGGCTGCCCATACCTCGGTACCTACGGAAACATCAGCAAGAACTCATTCCGCGGACCGGATGCGCTGCAGTTCGACGCGCAGATCTCGCGTATCTTCACGATCCACGAAAACTGGTCCACCACGTTCCGTCTTGAGGCATTCAACGTGTTGAATCATCCTGACTTCAACCCTCCGTCCGGCGCAACAACCGGATCGCTTGCCGCAAGTAGCGGAAGCGCTGCGGCTCTTACGTCATCGACATTTGGCCAGGTTGCGTCAACATTCAATCAGGCTCGCGTCTTCCAGGGCAGCGTGAAGCTGAACTTCTAGAAGCCGCAGGAAGGCAGTAAAGCCACGGCGGATGAAATGCCGCGTCCAGTGAAACCATAGTGCTGGATCTACGCGAGACCTATAGGAAATTCGTTTCTGCCGTGAATTTCCTATAGGTCTCGCAGTTTTTGAGTAAGAACGAAGATCTCCGCGATCGAACGCATCGTGATCGCATCCATTGTGCGATGGGTGCGCATTTGTGTGTTTAGAGGTAAAAAGGATGGCAGAAGGAGAACCATGGGATTCCCGGAGAGTACTCGCAGAGAATTTGTGAAGATAGGCAGCGCCGCGTTGGCTGCCACCGCAGTTTCGTGGAATGCATCGAGCTACGCAGCGATCGTCGGCGCGAACGATCGAGTGCGCGTTGGCGTGGTGGGTTGTGGCGATCGCATGAAGGGCGCCTTGATTCCGGCCTTTCTGCAGCACGCCAAGGAGATGAACTTCGAGTTTGTCGCCGTGTCCGACCTTTGGAATCGCCGCCGCGAAGAAGGCACCGCGTACATTGAAAAACTTGGCGGTGGGAGGATCGATGCGGTCCGCAATAACGACGAGTTGTATGCGCGCAAGGATGTGGATGCAGTCCTCGTGGCCACGGCAGATTTCCAGCACGCGCTGCACGGCGTGGAAGCTGTTGAAGCAGGCCGAGATGCTTATGTTGAGAAGCCGACGGCGCACACCATGGACGACGCTCGTAGGTTTCTTGGTGCCGTGAAGAAGACGGGCAAGATTGTTCAGGTGGGCACGCAGCGCCGCAGCACGCCTAGCTATCAAAAAGCCGCAGAGTATATCCAGTCCGGACAGTTCGGCGACATCGTGATGGTGGAGATGACGTGGAACGTCAATCAGCCTGGCCGCTGGCGCAGGCCCGACGTTGTACCGCTGCTGAAAGAAGAGGACACGGATTGGAAGCGCTATCTTCTCAATCGGCCGCACGTGGCCTTCGACGCGCGCAAGTATCTTGAGTTTCGCCTCTTTTGGCCGTACTCCTCGGGTATTCCCGACCAGTGGCTCGTGCACCAGATCGACACGGTGCATTGGTTCACGGGTTTGCCGCATCCGCGCAGCGTGGTTGCGAACGGCGGAATTTACTTGTGGAAGGATGGTCGCCAGAACTGGGACACGATGACAGCTGTTTTCGATTACGGTCCACTCGACGATCTGACGAAGGGCTTCCAGGTGCAATACACCTCACGCTTCACCAACTCTGCGGGCGGTGTGAAGGAGCTTTACTACTCGAATGGCGGCATGATCGACATGGACAAGCAGACGGTGACGCCTGCAGGCGGTCTCAGTGCGAAGTCCGCAGCGGAGATGGGCATGAAGTCGAACCTGCTGCCGAGCTTCTCTCTCGTCGAACATGCCGAGGCGGCATCGACAGCGGCCGACACGGGCGCCGATCCGCAGACCTCGGCCAACATGCGCAACTGGATGGAATGTGTGCGCTCGCGCAAGACGCCGAATGCGCCAATCGAGGCGGGCTATAGCCATTCCATCGCGCTCTGCATGAACGTGGCCGCGATTCAGACGGGCCAGAAGGTGACCTTCGACGATAAGACGCAGCAGGTGATCGTGGGAGACAAAGTGTATGCGTAGCATGGCTGTGCTGGGAATTTTTGCGGCTGCCATGACAATCACTTCCACCCCACTCATCGCCGCACCTTCATCAGGCGTGCAGGTGGTCGCCGATGAGGCGCAACGCCGTGTCGACATTACGATTGACGGACAGCCTTTCACTTCGTATCTTTGGCCGACCACACTGAAGAAGCCGGTACTCTATCCGCTCATCACGGACGAAGGCGTGACAGTGACACGCGGCTACCCGCTCGAACCGCGGCCCAACGAGCGCGTCGATCATCCGCATCACGCGGGCATGTGGTTCAACTACGGCAATGTGAACGGATTCGATTTTTGGAATAACTCCGATGCCATCAAGCCCCAAGATCGCGCCAAGATGGGCACGATTCTCCAGACGAAAATTGTTTCGACCAAGAGTGGCCCCAACCGCGGCGAGCTTGTTGTCGACTCCGTTTGGGTCACCGGCACGGGCCAACAGTTGCTGGAACAAACCACTCATTACATTTTCAAACGCCGTGATCATGCACGGGTGATCGATCAGGTCATCACCCTGAAGGCTCTGAATCGAACAGTTTTCAACGACGATAAAGAAGGCGTGCTCGGCATACGCGTGGCGCATTGGCTTGAATCGCCGGACGAAAAAGGGGGCGTACTTCTAGATGCGAATGGCAGGCCGACCAAAGTCGAGTCGGCTGACACCAGCGGCGCGACTGGAGTGTATCTGACGAGCGAAGGCGTGAAGGGTGGCGCTGTTTGGAGCACGCGCGGCAAATGGTGCACGCTCACTGGCCACACCGGCGAACACACGGTGACGATTGCGATTCTCGATCACCCAAAGAATCCCGGTTATCCGACTTATTGGCACGCGCGCGGGTATGGGCTGTTCGCGGCGAATCCGCTGGGGCGAAGTATTTTCGATCCCAAGCAGCCCGCGTTCAATTTCACGATGGAGAAAGATCAGACTGTCAGATTTCGTTATCGCGTCGTTCTGCTTTCGGGTGAAGCGACGTCGGACGAATGGAATCGCGAGGAAGACAAGTTTGCAGCGGAGTATCCATAATGCGCTTGAGCTGGCGATTGCGAGCGTGAAGTCTTGCCCAGAAAACTCCAACCAAACGCGAGGTCGACCAATACACACCGGAGGGTGTTCGGATGAAATCGTTTGATGCAATGCGGCGGGATTTTCTGCGCACTGGCGGTATCGGAATGGCGGCTGCCGGGTTTCCGCTGATTTCGGTTGCAGCGTCGGGGCAAGAGGGGGCGAACACCAGCGCGTCGCAGGGCGTCTTCGATGTGCGCAAATTTGGCGCTGCGGGCGATGGAAAGACGCTCGACACGCAAGCCGTGAATCGCGCGATTGAAGCAGCGGCTGCCGCGGGCGGTGGCGTGGTTGTTTTTCCGGCGGGCACGTATCTCTGCTTCTCGATTCATTTGAAGAGCCAGGTGCATTTGTATTTGAGCCAGGGCACCACGATTCTTGCTGCCGATTCGCCTAAGCCCGGCGACCAGACTGGTTACAACGGTGGCGCCTATGATGCCGCGGAGCCGAACACCGCGTGGGACGCCTACCAGGACTACGGCCACAATCACTGGCACAATTCGTTGCTGTGGGGCGAAGACATTCACGACTTCAGCATCACCGGCCCCGGTCTGATCTGGGGCAGAGGACTGAGCTTTGGCGCAGGACCCGCGCCGGCTCCTTCCACCGTGCTGCGTGGCTTCGGTGCACCCGAGCCGGCGGGCCGACAAGCTGCTCCGGCTCAACCCGCGCGTCATTTCAATCCGCGCGGGGACTATCCGATGTATCAGGCTGAACAGGCTGGCGTCGGCAACAAAGCCATCGCGCTCAAGAATTGCCGTAACGTGCTGCTGCGCGATTTCGCGATTTTGAAGGGAGGACATTTCGGCCTGTTGCTGACCGGCGTCGATAATCTCACCATCGACAATTTGAAGATCGACACCGATCGCGATGGCATCGACATCGACTGCTGCCAGAATGTGCGCGTCTCCAACTGCACCGTCAACTCACCCTGGGACGATGGCATCTGCCCGAAATCCAGCTACGCCCTCGGCTATGCGCGCGCCACGCGCAATGTCACCATCGCCAACAACTGGGTCACAGGGTGCTACCAGCTTGGCACGGTGCTCGACGGGACTTTCAAGAGATTTCCCGCCGATCAACGACAGTATGGGACGGGCCGCATCAAGTGCGGCACCGAATCCAACGGCGGCTTCATTAACATCACCATCACCGGCAACGTCTTCGAAGGATGCTTCGGTTACGCGCTCGAGTCGGTCGATGGCGCTCTTGTCGAAGACATCACCATCTCGAACACGACCCTGCGCGACCTTGCCAGCGGACCGCTCTTTTATCGACTGGGAAGTCGTCTGCGCGGCCCGAAAGACTCCACCAAGGTTGGAACCTTCCGCCGCGTGCTGGTGAACAACCTCACCTGCTACAACGCCTCAGCGCGCCAGGCATCTGTATTAAGCGGTATCCCGAATTACCCGCTCGAGGACCTCAAGTTCTCCGATATCTATATAGAGACGGGCGGCGGCGGCAGTGCCGAAGACGCCAAGGCCATGCCCACCGAGCAGGAAGACAACTATCCCGACCCCAACCGCTTCGGCGTCACGCCTTCGACCGGGCTCTTTCTCCGCCACGTTCGCAACCTCGAGATGAGCCACGTCGAGATCGCCAATCGCACCGCCGACGCGCGTCCGCCCTTCTATCTCGGTAGCGTCGACCGCGCCGATCTGTTCGCGATCACTGGGCCACGCGTTTCCGGCGGAGCGATCCTGCTCAACGACGTGAAAGACCTGCGCATCGGCTGGAGCCGGGCCGCCGCGGATGCCACTCTGGCCAGTGTCGACTCGAAGACGCTGTAAGAGATCCGAGCAACGGTGGCCGGGGACAGATCGACGAGCCTGCCGCGCGCCCGTTTCCACCCGCACTCCCTGGCCAAGCATCTTCACCCATTTTTGAATCCTCCTCAGGGCTCAATCGTCAAGTCCATTCCCGCATCAAACCTCTTTGAGGTGAATTGGAATGCGTGCAAGAATCGCCCTGGCGCTCGTGTTGACCGGGCTCTTCGCCTGTGCAAGCGGATGCAAGAAAGAAATCGATACAACGGAATTCAAATCCGCGATCAACAAGTCTTTCGCCGGCCATCACGAATGTGTGTGGCCCGAACCCATCAAGCTGCCCGCGGAGGCCGATCCCACCAAAGACGAGAGCGTCCGCGCCTACGAGGCCTTGACCGATGCCAGCCTTCTGATTCGCGAATCCGCGGAAAAGAAGCGCTTTCTCGTCGGCTCGAAACTTGTCAACGTTTACGACCTCTCCGACAAGGGACGACCCGCCTGGACTCCCGATCCCAACCAGCCCGGTTACGGCAACTTCTGCTTCGGCCACTTCAACGCCACCGCTATCGACAAGGCCGTCCCCAACGACCCCTCAGACCCCACGCAGTACACCGTCACTTACCGGTACGAGGTGGAGGGCATCCCCGACTGGGCCCGCACCCCCGAATCGATGAGGGCCTTTCCCAAGATCGCTGCGGACACATCGATTCAGTCCGCTAGCGTGACGCTGGTGAAAGGCGCGGACGGGGGCTGGGTTGTCGGATCGCCCCAAGCTGCGGAATAGGAGATGGAGGGTGGGTCCCGGATGAGCAACGGAAGTAATCCCAGTTTTGGTTAGGAACCGATCTGTTCTCTAACGAAGGCCTTTGCTCTAAGTGGCTCGAAGCCTCAATTGCAAGAGTTCATCGTGCGACTCGACGCTGACCTCCAGCGAGTTTCCAGCGTTCTGCGACTTCCCGCGCCGTCTCGAAGGCGAGTTCGTGCAGAAGTCCGAGTGCAAATCGATCTTCGGCTGTGAGTCGTCCGCGATTTACAAACCCCTCAGGTAACAATTCCATTAGTGCGCGAGAAATATGCACGTTAAATGTCTTCGATCTGGTCCCGTCCACGCTCCAGGGGATCATGAATGGATTCTGCGAATCTGAACTGACTGTCCTTGTGGTCTCATGGTCGAATTGGATTTTGATCGTCATCTGTGGATAGTCGTCGGTGTGGCTGCCCTCGAACACCGTCTCCAGTCTCGGTTGGATAGTGTCTTGGTCGACGAATGCCTTACGGAAGATCTCCTTCTGCTCTGGGGAGCCATCCCTGTAGTTGAAGATCGATGCATCGTCTCCGGCCTCTTCGGTGTGTTCGAGAAGCCAGCGATCTGTGATTCCCATATTGACCGGTTCAGGCTTCGCAATGAGCGGTTCATTGATTGCATCAAGAAAATCTTGAACGACCTTGGCCTGAATGGTCCGATGATTCGCAGCGACGTAGTGGTCACCGTCCCTGCTAATCGCAAGGTCAGCTCCTGTGTGTCCCCATCCGTCATGTGTCGAAGATATGGTAATGAGTTGCGCTTGGAGAACCGACTGACCAAGTGCAGGTACGAGGGAAACCGAGGTGAAAAGGAGAGCGGCGAAGCCTACGACGTTCATAGCAGGGTCGACTTTCTGTGACCCCACTATTAGACGACAAAAACGTCGCTTTGCTCTTTCCGCAGGGGTGACCGTCCACTCGCACACTACAAGTTGATCAACCCCTGACCGCGAGCCGAAAGCTACCCACCCTGCACGGCCCGTCGTTTTTGGTCCTGCTTTTCGCCGTGTCTCGGTACCCACACCGTGTCTGCCATGACACGTTCCGCCTAATCCAAACATCCCACAAATCCTTTTGAATCAATCGTCTCCGATTGGCTCCGCACTTGCACTCTGTCTAGGCGCAGGCAATGGGGGGACGCGATGACAGGCTTGATTCTCAGCAGACTGGCGATGGTGGCGACGGTGGCAGTGGTTCTGGCGGTGCAGGCGATGGCGCAGAATGCAGCCGTTCCCGCGACGAAACGGACGATCGTCGTGAGCCTCGAAGACCGCAAGCTGGCGCTCGTCGAAGACGGGCATGTGAAGAAGGTCTACACCGTTGCAGTGGGCAAGCCTTCGACGCCGAGTCCGACGGGGACCTTCGTGATTGAGCGCCGCGTGATGAACCCGACGTACTCGCACAACGGCAAAGTCGTGCCGCCGGGGCCGGGCAATCCGGTGGGCACGCGGTGGATGGGGCTCAGCCTTCACGGCTACGGAATTCATGGAACGAACGAGCCGCGGTCGATCGGCAAGCCCTCGTCGCATGGATGCATTCGCCTGGCAAGGCCGGACCTGGAAGAACTGTATGCGCAGGTGTCGGTGGGCGACACGGTGGTGCTGGTGGGGCAGCGCAATGAGCAGACAGCCGCGTTGTTCGGCAATGGAAGGCCGCTTGTTCCCACGGCAGCCCAGCCGGTGTTGACTGCGCAGAATGGTTCTGCTGCGACTCCGGCTTTGGCAGCGAGTGCAACGGGCGTGGCGGCGACGACTGCGATGGTCGAGGCGTTGAGCGGAACAGCACAGGGGACGCGGTAGGCGCAGGGACGCGGTAACGGAGGTACGACGATGCAGTGGTTGATGGAGACATGGGGTGGGATGGGCGTGGTTCTGCTGCCGGTGGCTGCGGCGCTGCTGCTTGAGGAGTTGACGTTTGGTGGGTTGGTCCGGCTGATGCTGGCTCCGCGGCCGGGAACCAGGAAACACAAAGAGCCCACATACCGAAAGGGAGGCGCGCGATGCTCGCATTGAAGATGTTGCTGACGGTCGTGGGAATGCTGTTGCTGACTACCGCATTTGGGTTACCGCTGTATGCGCTTTGGCTGCGTATTCAGAATGCGCGGCGCGTGGCGAAGGGAGAAGAATCGGTCGTTCAACCTGAGAAGATTTCGTGGCGTGGTCCTGTGGGACTGGCGATTGTGGCATGCCTGCCAATGTTGATTGCAGGCAGTATCGTCGTGGTGCCGAGCGGCATGGGCGGCGTGCGCATCAGCCAGATCGAAGGAACATTACCGGGGACGCTGTATCCAGGGGTGCATTTTATTACGCCGCTCGTGGATACAGTGCAGATTTTCGATCTGCGCGATCACATTTTTACCGCCGGCATGGGGACAGAAAACGCGAAGGGAGCGCCGACCGAGACTGCTCTCGATGTGCAATCGCGCGAAGGGCTCAATATTGGGTTGGGCGTGACGGTGCGGTACAAACTGGATCCGAACAAGCTGGCGAGTGCGCAGGTGCATTTGCCGCAGCCCGCCGACAAGGAGATTGTGCCGCCGGTGGTGGCGAGTGCGTGGCGCGAGCTTGCGCCGCAATACACAGTGCGCGAAATCTTTTCGACCAAGCGCGAAGAGGTGCGGGCAAAAGCCGCGAGTGTCATTTCGCGCAAACTTGGTGCCGATGGAATCGTGGTGGAAGAGGTGATGCTCTCCGACGTTCAGTTGCCGGAGGAATACGCGAAGGGCTTGGAAGGCTTGTTGCTGAAGGAGCAGCAGGACGATCAGATGAGCGTCGACACGGACATTCAGCAGAAGCAGGTGCGGATTGCCGAATTGCAAGCCGAGGCCGAGGCGGCACAGAAGGTAAAGCAGGCAGAGGGCGATGCCAAGTCGAAGGTCGTCGAGGCGAAGGGAGAGGCGGATGCAATGCAGTACACGCTGCCGCTGAAGCAGAAGCAGATTGAGCAAAGCAAGCTCGAAGCGGAAGCGCGCAAGGAGGCGACGATTCAGAATGCGGAGGCCGATGCGGAGGCGAAGGTGATCGACAGCAAGGCGGAGCTGCAACGGCGCAACTTGCTGGCGGATGCTGAGGCAAGCCGCATCAAGCTGATTGCCGTGGCCAATGCGGAGCGCATGACGAGCGAGGCCGAGCTGCTGAACAAATCGCCGCTGCTCATCAATAAGATCGTGGCCGAGCGGTTGTCGGACAAGATCCAGGTGGTGATGGTGCCGTCGGACGGGAAGTTTTTCTTTGCCAACGATGTCTTCAAGAACATGGCGAACGCGCCGGTGGTGAAGCAGGAGATGGAGAACGAATCGGAGCCTGACACGAAGGGCGGCGGGCACTGAGACCGCGGGGGCGAGAGCTCCAATCTCTCGCCCCACCGAAACCTGCTTCGTGCGAAACGATATAATCCGCGCAAACGAGATACGCGCAGAAACGATGAAGACAATGAAGCTGTTCCGGTGGGCTGCGATGGGGCTGGGCATGCTGCTGGCAATGAGAGGCAGCGCCCTTGCGACGAGCCCCTGGGAGCAGCCGGCCGGTGCATTAGCTGAGCAGATTGCGGCGATTCTGGGATCCGGTCAGGCGCATTTGACGATTCGCAATCTGTCGAGGATTCCCAATGACGACGTGCCCGCGATTCGCAAGCTGCTCGCGCAGGATCTAAAGGAGCACGGCGTGACTGTTTCGGACGACGAAAGCGCCAATTCGATCCGTGTGACGTTGAGCGAGAATGCGCGCGAGCGGCTCTGGGTTGCTGAAGTCATTGAAGGAAGTGTGACGCAAGTGGCGATGGTGCGGTTGGATTCGGACGGAGCGCAACACGCTCAGACTGCCGGAGGTTTGACGCTGCACACGGAAACGATTCTCCGATTGAACGAGCCAGTGCTTGCGGTTTTGGAGATAGCGAACGGAATGGTTGTGCTTGAGCCAGAACAGATTGTTTTCGAGACGCGCGTTCCTAATGGGTGGCGCGAGCAGAGCCGCACCGGTATTGGACAAAAGCAACCACTGCCGCGCGACCCAAAGGGCATTCTGGTGCCGGAGGGCGGCACGGCGTTTGAAGCGTGGCTTGCGGGAACGCAGTGCAGAGGCTCGTATGATCCTGCGCAGTCGCCGGGGCAAGGTACGGTGAGTTGTTATGCGAGCGACGATCCGTGGCCCTTGCTCCAATCCGAGCAGGCCGCAGTCCCAGCGAAAGCCTTCTTCAATAGCGCGCGCAATTATTTCACCGGCGTGATCACGCCCAGCGTTGATGAGGACCCGCGAGCTTTCTACGCAGCTGCGTGGATTCCCCGCGCTGTGGGCGGTGCGGCGCTTGTTGTCGGAGGCATCGACGGCAAGGTGCTGATGATCGAAAGCGGAATTTCGAAGCCGATTGCAGGTACGCGCGACTGGGGCAGTGATTTTGCCGTGATTCACTCGGGATGCGGGGCTGGTGCGCAGATCATCGCATCGGGCTCAGGAGAAGCCGCCGCAGACAGCCTTCGCGCCTACGAGCTGCCGGCGCTTGAGGCTGTGCCGGTAAGCGTGCCGCTGGAGGTGGGCGGAACGGTGATGGGGATTTGGTCTGCACCGGATGGAAAGAGTGTCTTTGCGACGGTGCGCCGCGCGGATGACCAATATGAGGTGGACCGTGTTACGGCGCTTTGCAATTAGTTGTGCTGTCGTGCTGCTCGCGCTGCCCCTGGCTGCACGGACGCGGCCCCATTATGGCGGCGCCTTGCATGTGGAGACGGAAGGTGATCCGTGGCAGAAGCCCGACGGCATTGCGCGACGGCTGGTCTTCGACGGCCTGACCACCCTGGACGCGAGAGGCACGGTGCAGGCCGCTCTCGCGACGGGCTGGGAATCGGACAATGCGGACCATCGCTGGCAATTTCGGCTGCGACCGGGTGTGCACTTTCACGATGGCTCGCCACTGACATCGACGGCCGTAATGCAGGCGCTGAATCTGGATTGCCCCGCAAACTGTCCATGGGCAGCGGTGCATGCAGTGGGTTCGATGGTGGTGTTTACCAGTGATTCGGCGATGCCGAACCTGCCGGCTCTTCTCGCTGAAGATCAGTTTCTCATCGCGCTTACCGTTACAGCGGACGGCAAGACGCCGGACGGCAATATCGGCACGGGAGCGTTCCAGGTCACCAGCTTCAACAATGGTGTGCTCGAACTGACGGCCAATGAAATTTGCTGGCAAGGTCGGCCATTTGCCGATGCGGTTGAGATTCGAGCGCACCGGTCCGTGCGGGATCAGTGGCTCGATCTCAGCATCGGACGGGCCGACGTGGTGGAAGTTCCGGTGGAGATGCTGCGGCAGGCGCAGCAGCAGAAACTGACCGTTCTTGTCACTGCACCAACGTCTTTGCTCGCATTGCAGGTCGCGGACACGGGCTCTCTCGCCAATCCCATGTTGCGCGCAGCCCTCGCGGCGTCGATTGATCGCAGCGCGCTTGCCAACGTGATTTTTCAAAAGCAGGGCGAGGCAACCGCGAGTCTATTGCCGCAATCGCTGACGGGGTTCGCCTTTCTATTTCCGGTGGATCGCGATCTGAACAAAGTGCACGAACTGCGCGGCGGTCTCGCGACGCCAACGCTCACGTTGAGTGTCGATGGAGATGGAGCGTTGCTACTGGCCGCGCAGCGGATCGCGTTGAACCTGAAAGAGGCGGGATTCAACGCGCAGGAGGTCGACGCTGGGGGTGCGCAGCGCGCCGATCTAATGCTGCGAACGATACCGCTCGAAGGTGGGGAGGCTGCTGCTGTATTGGAATCTGTGTCGCGGAGCGTTGGTGCGCCTGCAATTGCTCTGGACTCCAGCCCTGCATCCGTCTATAGAGCGGAACGCGGCTTTCTTGATCGGCACACCCTGATTCCGTTGGTCGACCTTCCGCGGGCGTATGCGACGGGCGCGCGGGTTCGCGATCTTGGGTTGGATGCGGACGGCATTCCTGACCTTGCCGGAGCGTCGCTGGAGGACGCGCCGTGAGCCTGCGACAAAGGCTCCTTCTGCTGTTTTCGCTCACTGTCGCTGCGGCGGTGGCGGCAGTGGCCTGGACGGTACTGGTGCGGATCCGCCATGTTTTCGAACAGCGCGACCAGGAAGAAACCGCGCTCTTTGCGAGCCAGTTTCAGCGCGAATTTCAGCATCGCTCGTCCGAAGTGGCGGCTGCTGTCGATCGATTGGCGGCCGGGGATCGCGCGCGCGGGATGGCTTTTGAGATCGTCCAATCTGGCGATGCTTCGCCCTATCTGACCGAGGCGCAGACGATGGCGGAGGATGCGCAACTGGACTTTCTTGAGATTGTAGGCACCGACGGAAACGTGGTGAGTTCGGCGCAGTGGCCGGCACGATTTGGTTACCCGGAACCCGCAGTCACGGATGCAGGCGAAACGGCATTTCTGAAGCGCGAGGAATTGCCCGATGGCAACAGTGTTCCTGGTCTTTTCGCCGTGCGGCCGGTGAGCGGCTCGGAGCCCGCTGTGCGTTTGGTGGGGGGCAAGCGCCTGGATCAGAATTTCCTTGCCGGTTTGCCTGTGGCGCCCGGGATGCAGGTGGCTTTGTACAACGAGAGTGAGTTAAGCGCAGATGCGAGCAACGTACCAGGCGGTGCGCAGAATTCATCGGCAGCTTTCGACGCGAAGCAGCTCGTGGGAACAAACGGCGATGTGCCGGGTGCCGATCGATACGGGACGCTGATTGAATCCGCGGTGAAAACAGGACAGCAGACGAGCGGCATCGTGTATTTGACTGCGCGGCGCGAGGATAGCGTGAGCGCGACCGCGATCCCGTTGAAGAATGTAGCGGGTCGAGTGCTGGCAGTGTTGATCGTGGCTCTTTCGCGCGAAGGCATGGTGGAAGCCCAGCAGCACATACGGACTATCGCGTATGGAGTTGCATCCGGCGGAATCCTGCTGGCGATTGCGTGCAGTTTGTGGATTGCGGCACGCGTATCGCGGCCAATTGAACAGCTGGCGCATGCGGCCGAAGAGGTGGCGAGCGGCAATTGGAATGTGCGCGTGCCGGAACGGGGACATGACGAAGTAAGCGTGCTGGCACGCAGCTTTAACCACATGACGGAGCAACTGACGAGCCAGAGGGAACAGCTGGTGCAGAGCGAACGGGTAGCGGCCTGGCGCGAACTGGCGCGGAGACTGGCGCACGAACTCAAGAACCCGCTTTTTCCGCTGCAATTGACGGTGGAGAATCTGGTGCGGGCCCGCGCCTTATCTGCTGAGGAATTCGACGAAGTCTTTCGCGAAAGTACGACAACCCTCGGCATGGAGATCGCAAACCTGAAAGCGATCATCGGGCGCTTCAGCGACTTCAGCAAAATGCCGAAGCCGGAGCTGGAGCGCATCGATGCGAAGGATGTGGTCGAGCGGGTGCGTTCGCTGTATGAAGGCGCGGCGAGCCGCGAAGCGGAGATCGAATTCGCGACGGAGATTGCCGGAGAGCCGATGGCGATGATGGTCGATCCTGAGCTGTTACATCGTGCGCTATCGAATCTCGTGCTGAACGCGATGGACGCGATGCCCAACGGCGGCAAGCTGACCATTTCAGCCCGGCTACGGGGACCGAACATCGAAATCAAAGTGGCAGACATGGGCGAGGGGTTGACGCAGGAGGAATGCGAACGGCTGTTTACGCCGTATTACACGACCAAGCTGCACGGGACCGGATTGGGATTGGCGATTGTGCAATCCGTCGTGGCCGATCATGGCGGCACGATTGCGGTGGAAAGCGGCGAGGGCGGTGGTGCAACGTTTATCATTACGCTGCCGAGAATCACCGCATGACAGTGAAGGCCAAGATTCTGATTGTCGACGATGAGGCGAACACGCTGGCATCGCTGTCGCGCGCCTTTCGACTTGCGGGGCACGAAGCCGTGGTGTGCGACAACGCGGAACGCGCGCTGGAATTGGCGAAGACCCAGCCGTTCGATTTGATTCTGAGCGATGTGGTGATGCCGCGCCGCGACGGCCTTATGCTGCTTGAAGATTTGAAAACTGCGGGCGTTGCCGCGCCCGTGGTGATGATGAGTGGGCAGGCGCACATCGAGATGGCGGTGCGCGCAACGCGGCTCGGCGCCCTGGACTTTCTGGAGAAGCCGCTTTCGACGGAAAAGCTGCTGGTGACGGTCGAAAATGCGCTGAAGCTGACGCGTCTCGAGACAGAGAATCGCGACCTGCGCGGGCGCGTTGGCAAGCACACGCTGGTGTGGAGCGGCGAAGCGATGCGGCGCGTGATGGCGCAGATTGAGCGCGTGGCAGCCAGTGAGACGCGCATTTGCATTTACGGAGAAACCGGCACAGGCAAAGAACTGGCTGCACGCACTGTGCACGAAAAGAGCCATCGGTCCGCTGGACCATTTGTGACGCTGAATTGCGCGGCAGTTCCCGCTGAGCTGATTGAGAGCGAGCTTTTTGGGCACGAGAAGGGCTCGTTCACCGGCGCAGCGCAGCGGCACGCTGGCAAATTTGAGCAGGCGCATCGAGGCACATTGTTTCTGGATGAGATTGGGGACATGCCGACCGCGATGCAGGCCAAGCTGCTGCGCGTGCTTGAAGAAGGAGAAGTGGAGCGCATCGGGGCGGACAAGCCGACGACGGTGGATGTGCGCGTGGTGGTGGCGACGCATCGCAACCTCGAGCAGCTTGTGGAGTCTGGAGGGTTTCGTCGGGATCTTTATCATCGGGTGGTAGTTTTCCCAGTCGAGTTGCCGCCGCTGCGCAAGCGCTGCGAGGATTTGCCGGCGCTGGTCGAACATTTCGCGCAACAGGTGAGCGCACAAAACGGATGGAAGCCGGTTCCTTTTGCAAAGTCGGCCATCGAAGCGCTGAAGGAATATGCGTGGCCGGGTAATATTCGCGAGTTGCGCAATGTTGTGGAGCGGCTGCTGTTGCTGGTGGTGGAAACGGAGGTGGATGCGGCGGCAGTGCATTTGGCGCTACCGGCGGTGCGCACATCGCCACAGACTGCCGAGCAAGGTCGGGAGAAGACAGGGACGCTTGCGGAACGTGTGTTGGAATTCGAACGCGCGGAAGTGCTGGCGGAGCTGGAACGAAGTGGAAAACACGTTACACCGGCAGCGAAGGCTCTGGGTCTCGAGCGGAGTCACCTCTACAAAAAGTGTCAGCAGCTGGGAATCGACCTGCAAAGCCTGCGTTCGTCGGAGTGATTTAGGCACACGTGACGTAGCGGCGTCGGATTGCAAATACGAAATCGGTTGTGAGCGAGACCGGGGGCGAGGAATGCATTGAGGGATGCAATGGAGCACGAGCCGGCGCGCTTGCCGAGACGGAGCTGGCACATCGCGTGGTTGCTAGGTCTCGGCGTGCTGGTCAACTACTTCGACCGCGTGAACCTTTCGGTTTCGCACGAGTCGCTGATTGCAGCGTTTGGGATTTCAAATATCGCGTTCGGCTATCTTTCCAGTGCATACAACTGGACGTATGCGCTGTGCCAGTTGCCGGTGGGCGTGCTGCTCGACAAGTTCGGTGTTCGACGCGTTGGGCGGATCAGCACGTTTGTCTGGAGCCTGGCGTCGTTCTGTGCTTCAGTGGCACCGGGAATCCCGAGTTTGTTTGCGGCGCGTCTCTTGCTGGGCGTAGGCGAGGCGCCGACGTTTCCCGCGAATGCAAAAGCGATCGGCCTGTGGTTTCCCGCGAGGAAGCGAGGGTTTGCCACAGCGATCTTTGACTCGGCTGCAAAGTTCTCATCGGTGCTTGGCGTTCCTCTGCTCGGGATCATTCTGTTGAAAGTCGGATGGCGCTGGAGCTTTGCACTGACGGGTGTGATCAGCCTGCTTTATTTTCTGCTGTTCTGGAAGGTCTACCGCGAGCCGGATGACGACGCGTCGCTGAGTGCGGCAGATCGGCAATTCATCGAAGCCGAATCGCGAGGAGACGACGCGCGCAACACATCGACGGGCGAGCCGGAATCGCTGGGATATTTGCTGGGACAGCGAAAGGCGCTTGGGTTGGCGATTGGGTTCGGCTCGTATAACTACGTCTTTTACCTTTTGCTCGCGTGGTTGCCGAGTTATCTTACTCTGGCGCTGCATATCGACGCTTATCACTCATTCCTTTACACGAGTCTGCCGTGGCTGGTAGCGACGTTCGGCGACCTGGCGGTGGGTGGCTGGCTGGTGGATTCGCTCATTCGGCGTGGCTACAATGCGAGCCGTGTGCGGCAGGTGATTCTGATCGGTGGGACTACTTTCGGTCTTGGTATTTTGGGTGCAGCCAACACGCACAATGCGGCGCAGGCATTGATTTGGATTAGCGTTTCGATTGGCGGGCTTTCCGCGGCGGCCCCGGTGGGCTGGTCGGTGCCCGCATTGATTGCGAGCCGGAATAATGTGGGACGCGTGTGCGGCATCATGAATTTCTCGAATCAGCTTTCGGGGATCGCGGCATCGACGATCACTGGATATTTGTTTGCGGCGCACCGAGTTGGTTGGGTCTTTGGAATCGCGGGCATCTATCTCGCCGTTGGAATTGCCGCTTATGTTTTTCTGCTGGGAAGAATTGAGCCGGCCAAGCGTGAGCGGTCTGCGGCGAACGCGATTCCATGAGGCAGGCACAGTCGGCGTGCGAGTGCTTAGAATGAAGTGGGCGATATTCCGGAGAGCGAATTCGGCTGGACGCCGCAGTCTGCGAATGCTGGAGAAGACATGAAAGCGCTGGTTCTTTCCGCGTATAAGCATCTCGAGATGGAAGACGTGCCGGTGCCGCAGCCGGTCGAAGACGAACTGCTGATTCGCATCAGGGCGTGCGGCATTTGCGGGAGCGATGTGCATGGCTTCGATGGCAGCACGGGCCGGCGCATTCCCCCGATCGTAATGGGGCATGAGGCTGCGGGGATTGTCGAGGCTGTGGGCAGCGGCGTCGCGAATTTCCGCGTTGGCGATCGAGTGACATTCGATTCGACGGTGTATTGCGGGAAGTGCTTCTATTGCCAGCGGGGACAGATCAATCTTTGCGACGAGCGCGAAGTGATTGGGGTTTCGACACCGCTGTTTCGGAGAATGGGGGCGTTCGCGGAGTATGTGACGGTGCCGGCGCGAATCGCTTATGCTCTGCCGGAGGCGATGCCGTTTTCGCATGCGGCTCTGATTGAGGCTGCATCGGTAGCCGTGCATGGAGCGTCTCTGACGCCGATTGAACCGGGAGACACGGCGGTTGTGGTTGGCTCCGGCATGATTGGGTTGCTGACTTTGCAGGCTGTCCGGCAAGCGGGTGCCGAGAGGGTGTTTGTTGTCGATGTGGACGACACGCGGCTCGAATTGGCGCGGCAACTCGGAGCGACGGAGACATTCAATTCGAAAAAGCAGGATGTTGTTGCGGAGATTCAGAAACGGACGGCGGGGCGCGGCGCGGATGTTGCGCTGGAGTGTGTGGGAATCACGGATGCCATCGCGCTTGCTGTGGAAAGCGTGCGGAAGGGGGGCGCGGTGACGCTGGTTGGCAACGTTGCGCCAAAGATCGAACTGGCGCTGCAGTCCATGGTTTCACGACAGATTCGGCTGCAAGGTTCGTGCGCGTCGTGCGGCGAGTATCCGGAGTGCATCGCGATGATGGCGAGCGGCAAGATTCGCGTGGAGCCGCTGGTTTCGGCAGTGGCGCCGCTTGAGGAAGGAGCCTCGTGGTTTCAGCGGCTCTACGATCGAGAGCCGGGACTGCTGAAAGTTGTATTGCAACCGTAAGGATCGAATTCATGGGCGATTCATTGTTTGATTTATCCGGGCGGGTAGCGCTCGTAACTGGAACGAGCCGCGGCTTGGGACAGTATTTTGCGCGAGCGCTTGCGAAGGCCGGCGCGGACCTGGCGATGACCAGCCGAGACAGCGGCACGCTGCAGGATTTCTCGCGCGAGATCGAGGCGCTTGGCCGCAAAACATTTTCGGCAGCGCTTGATGTGCGGAATCACGCAAGCATTCAGCAGGCCGTTGCTGCGATTGAAGAGCATTTCGGAAAGATCGACATCCTGGTAAACAACGCGGGCTGCAATATTCGTAAGCCTGCGCTCGATGTCACCTGGGACGACTGGAACACGATCCTCGACACAAATCTTCGGGGGTCGTTTTTTGTGGCGCAGGCGGTGGCGCGCGGGATGATCGAGCGCGGCTATGGGCGCATCATCAATATCGGGTCTGTGACTAGCGTTGCGGGATTTGCTGGGTTAGCGCCTTATGGCGCGAGCCGCGGAGGCATAAAGCAGCTGACGATGAGCCTGGCCGATGATTGGGGCAGACACGGGGTGACAGTGAATTGCCTTGCGCCGGGCTGGTTCAAGACGAAACAGAACCAGGTGCTTTATGAGAATGCTGCTTGGGTGGAATACATCACGGATCGCATTCCGGTGAAGCGGCCGGGCCAGCCAAACGATCTCGACGGCGCCGTTGTCTTTCTCGCTTCGGAGTCGAGCCGGTATGTGACGGGCCAGACGCTGCTGGTGGATGGAGGCGTTTCGACCGGGGCTACGAAAGCGACGGTCTAAAGCGCCCAGCAACAAGAACAGTATTCAGTACCGTGACGACGAGGATTCGCGCTTTCCCAGGTCTCAAAGGCGAGATCTCCACCCCACGAACGAAGACCCTGTTCGTGGGGACCCCGGACCCTGGGGCATCCGAGTTCATGGGCACGATGACAAAATCGTGCGGTCAAAGTACTAGCCACAAAGACCAACCACTGGGTACGGCCCGCTCGCACAACCTATCCTGGTTTTGAACCGGAGCCGGAGCCCGATCCAGAACCGCTTCCGGAACCAGATCCGCTTCCAGAAGCTGGTTTCTTTTTCTTGCCTTCCTTGCTCGATGATCCTCCGCCGCTTCCGCTGTCGGACGAGTCGGTGGATTTGGTCATGCCGGATTGCGAGTTCAACGCGCTGACCGCGACATGCATCGTGGCATAAGTCACGCCTGGAATGGCGGTTTCTGCGCGCTTGGATACGGGAAGATTTTTATCGGCATCTTTCCGTACAAGGTAACCTTGCGCCAGGTCCAGATTCGGTAACTGACTGGCGAGCTCGTCGGTGTGCTTCTGCGGGACCATCACATAGTCGCCGGAGATGAGGCCTATATAGGTGGATTCATGCTCCGGATTGGCCATGGCTTGCTGCGTGGCGATGGCATTCACAAGGTTGCCGTTCATAATGAAGCGGGTGCGATCTTCCCAGTACGCAAACGCTTCGCTGAACGCATTGAGCGCAGGGGTGCTGATGGCGGGAAGAGTGACCATCGGCGCGACAACTTTGAGACCGGTCATCATGACTTTGAGAACTTTTAAGAATCCGGAGTCGTTGGGCGCACGAGAAATGTTGACCGCCATTTTTCCTGTGCCGCTGGTGAGCAAGATATGGCTGGTCGTCGACGTCGCCTGATCGGACTTGAATCCGAGCTGATCGAGGCTGGGAATCTTTCCCGCGTTATTGGGCGCGATGGATGCAATCGCAGTCCACGCTAGAGGCGCGAAGAGATTCATCAGCGGACTGGTCTGGGTGGCGTCGACGCGCAGCTGCGAGGCCTTTTCCGATTGGTCGCCGGAGCCGGGGCGGAATTGCGACAGCATGATGCTGACCGCGACATCGCCGTCGTGATCGAGCAGCTCGTCCTTTGAGATGTCGGTTGCGTAGCGCAATTTTGCATCATCCGGCTTGTAATGCAGATATTGCGTTTGCAGGGTGGGGTCAGGCAGACCACCGGTGGCGCCGCGACCTGCGGTGCCATAGCTCGAACTGTGCGGATTGACTTCGTCGTAGAATCCGCTCCAGAAATCGAAGGAATCGTGGGGAGTGTCGGCCGGATCCTGACCCGCGTTTGGGGCCGCGCCGGATTGCTGCGAGAGTGCTTCGGCGGCTTCCGGTGGCAAAAGGGATGAAAGCAGGCCAATGGCAAGGCCATTGCCGACAAAGCGGCGTCGGGAGACTGACATGTTCGCTTAACCTCGCTTCTTGCAGTTATGGGTGAAAGCGACTAGGGAATAGCTAAGTGCGAATGGTGCGGAAGTGGAAACAGCATACCCCCTATCGCGAGATTGTGCCAGAGTGTTGATTTCATCGAAACTCAAATTGATTATGGCGCTGGTGCGGGAACGCTCTTTAGTCCGCTGATGCTGACGGCCCAGTTCGTCGGGACCTCCTGCAGATCGAGCCCGCGCGTGCCGCTGCTGGCGCTTGAAAGGAGCCGCTCGAGCGGCGATTGGTGTTGACCGATGCCGCGCGTTGCGACGCCCTTGAAGTTCAGGCTGTAGGGGTCTGAAAGAGGTTCGCTGGTGCTGACCAGGAGAATGGTGTCGAGGCCGAAGGGCGCGCCAACTTTCAGCGCGAGGCTGCCCGGCAGCACAATCTGGCGCTGATCGTTTGCATCGTTGGGAAAGCGATTTTCAGAGTAATTGAGAGGGTAGAGAAGATTGCCTTGGCCGTGGCAGTCGATGTCGAGGATATAGACCCAGCGCTTTTGCAACACGCGCGAAGAGGAGGTGAGGATCAGCCTCAACTCGTCGCCCTGCTTCACGGACTGGCCGTCGCCGAGTAGGCTCTGATCGGTCACACGCATGAAGCCGAGGCGGTAATAGTCGTCATCGGAGGCGCCCGGACTGGAAGGCAAGCGAAGCCAGCCGGCCAGCTTCGCGAGACGCGTGGCGTAGTCGTTGAGCTTGCCGGCCGCGTCGGGGAGAGATGACAAATCGGCGATGGGAACCCAGTCCGTGCGCACTGGGTAGTTTGACGTAGAAGAGCAGCCGGGACTGTGGAGCGGTGCGTTGGCGTCGGCCGGACCTTTTTCGAATTCGGCTTTGTGGTACCAGGCCCAGGCGGGACCATCAGTGGTGAGGGTTCCGGTGAGCACGTAGTCGGCGCTGGCGACGTCGCCGACGCCCTGGACCATGCTGGCTTGTTCGTGGAGTTTGAGCTTGCCGCCGAGTTCCTGGGAAGGCGGGAGGTTGACCCAGACCTTCGCGTTCGGCGGCACATGCTGCTTAAGCGCGCTGGCTGTAAGCTTCCAACCTAACTCGACAGCATCGGTGTCTCCGGCGCGTTGAAGAATCCAGCTGTCGCTGTTCCAAAGCAGAATGTGTGTCCAGGGCTGCTCGGCGGGGTCGGAGACCGAATCGATGCCGGAGGCGCGAATCTGATCGATGGCCTTCTGCAAATCGGCCTGTGCGATGGAGGAAGGCCAGATCCAGAAGCGGAGAGGGTCGGTGGGCGCGGGAGTCCATTTGTCGAGCTCGAAAACTTCGCCGACATGTACGGGCGCATTGCCTGGAGTGACGATGGAGGCCTTGGCGTGAGCGATTCCATCGAGTTCCGTCAAGTTGAGCGTGACGATTTTGCTTTTGTCTTCGACGCCAAACGAGACGAACGTGCTACCGGGTCCGATGCCGGCGAGGCGGCCGGTGTCGAGAACCACGGTGCCGTCGTCCTGAGTTGCAATGACTGCGGCGCGCAGTTTGCCCGCCTGTGCAGCGGTTCCACCGAAGAGCGGCTGCTGGCGTCGCGCACCGGCGGCGTCGAGCGAGGGAGTCTGGTCGGCGATACCGTTTCCTTCGAGTTCAGCATTGACTTGTTGATAGACAACGGATGCTGGCGCGTTAGCGGGGAGAACTTCGAGAGCCTTGATCAACGCAGCCGTGAAGGCGCCGTGTGCTTCGGGTACGCTCGCTGTGGTGGGCGATTCTTTAGCGGTCTGATCCTGTTGCGCCGCGGAGAAGATCAATGCGGGATTGTCGCTGCGCTCGGCCGGCGCCGACTTGGGCTGTGTATTAGGTTGATCGGGAGCTTCGTTGATGTCGCGCGGATCGTAGGGCAGCATGCGCTCGTGAACCTTCGGGCCCAGAGGAATTCCGCGCGTAAAAGCGCCACTGTGGCAACTGTCGAGGATGACGGTGAGCTTCACGCCCTTATCGAGAGCGGCGTTGAAGATGCGTGTCATCTCCCGATCGCGCACGTCGTAGCCGCCGGTCCACGCATCGGCGGGAACGAGGGTGCTGTCGGCGTGTATCTGCTTGCCGTTGATCATGAGGCTAAGTTTGTTGCCCTGACTATTGAGGCGCAGCGAACCGTGGCCGGCGTAGTAGAAGACGACCGTGTCGCCACGATGGGGTTCATCGACAAGATACTTCTGCATGGCGGCTAGAATGCCGTCGTGCGTGGTTTGTGTGGCCGGAAGAGCGACGTAGGGCAACTGCGAAGAAGGAAGCGCTGGATTAGTTAGGACGGCAACTGTCGTTGGAGCGAAGCCGAACTTGGGACTCACGAGAAGATCGCGCATCGCGGCTACGTCGTTGAGGGCGCCGTCGAGGTTCTCAAAGACGGGGAGATCGCAGCGGCCGCCGGTGCAGCCGATGGGATGTTGCGCAGTGGTCTGCGATGGCTGATAGGTGTTGATGCCGATCAGCAACGCGCGGCGCACTTCGGCGAAGGAGCTTTTAGATGCCATCAGGAGAAAGAAAATAGAGGAGAACAGGAGTCGAAGGCGCATCAGGGGAGGCTCCGTTAGGATGGTCGGAAGTTTAAAGGCGCAGGTGGGTGGGAGAGAAGTAATTTCTGGTAACGCGAGCAGTAACACCGGCGAGAAAGCGCGAGCGCAGCTTATTGTTTTGATGGGCCACAATAAAAAATGGCGTGAACCCGAAGGTGCACGCCATCAAGATGACAGCAGTTGCGTTCTAGAATTCGACCCGGGCGGACACCTGGATGGTCCGCGCCCCGCCGAAATCGGAGGGTGGATGGCCGCTGCCTGAACCGATCACGCCGGTGATCAGGCCGAAGCTGGATTGACTGAGATTCATGTTGGGGTCGCCCAGGTTGATGTGGTTGAGCACGTTGGTAGCTGTGCCCTCGGCCCTCAACTTGAGCCGTTCCGTAATCGAGAAGACTTTGCTTACGCCAGAGGAGAGATTGACGAGGCCCGGGCCTTCCACGGATCCCACCTGAGCATTGCCGAAACGGCCGATGGGGAGCGGGGCAGGACCCGATCCGCTACCTGTGGTGCAGGGCGTTCCGACTGTCCAGCCGGGATAGCCGGGGCAGGTGAAGGCGGCGCTATTGACCCAGTTCAAGCGGCCCTTTCCAACTGGATTGACGCTGGCGCCTGGAACGAGATCGGCATGCTGTGCACGGTGGGCTGGATCCCATCCGGCCGCAGTGGAAGTCAGACCGGAACCTGTGCCGGAAGGATCGCCCTGTCCACTGGGGAAGTAGGGGGTTTCGTATGGTCCCGTTTGTACGGAGAGGATCGAGGTGATGCGCCATCCGCCAACGGCGAGGTCTGCCGCACGCGGCATCGAGCCACCCAGCATTTTGCCACGGCCGAAGGGAAGGTCGTACAGAGCTGATGTCTCCCAGCGCAGCCTACGTGTGCCATAGACATTTCCGAAGTCCACATGACGGTTGAGGACAGAGGTCGAGCGCTCGCCCCCACCCTCTCCGCCAAATCCGTCTCCAGTCAGGTTCGAACCATAAGGACCCTGATCGTCAGCGAGTGCTTTGGCCCAGGTAAAGTCCGTGTGAAATTCAAGGCCCTGCTGCAAACGGTGGCTTCCTTCCAACTGCAGCGAGTGGTAACTCTCATTCGCCCCTGTGGAACGGGTGTTAATGCGGCCCCAGTTCGGATAGAGCAGCGCGGAATTGGGCTGGTTATAGGCCGAGATGGTCGAGGAGTACGGCAGCGTATTCTCGTCCGGCGCCCAAACCAGCTGATGCGTTTCGGATCCGATGTAGGAGACGCGGCCCGCGTAGCCGGAACCGAAGTCGTGTTCGACGCCAAGCGACCATTGTTCGGTGTAGGGATCTTTCCAGTTGATGCTGTTGGCGGTTCCAAAGTAATCGGTGCCGTATCCGCCCACGCCGGCCGCGCCACCCGCGCCGGAATAAACCACGGGCCATTGATAGCCGATGGCGTGAGTAGCCGGGTTATAGGTGTTGTTGAATTGCTGGGTCTGGGCCTGCACGGTACCCGTCAGTGAGTAGAAGCTGGAGCCGAGCATCGTGATGTTGTACATGCCAAAGCCGCCGCGAATGGCCCATTTGTCATTGCTAAAGGGGCGATAAGCAAAGCCGAAGCGAGGCATGAATCGAAGGTGCGGAAATTTCTTGAGGCCGGAGGGGAAACCTGCGGTGCTGTTGCCCTGGACCTGCATGCACGGGGCTCCGTTGACCGTGGCTGAATTGGTAGTGTTCACGCCGTCGGGATCGCAGGCGTTGGCGCTGGCGAGAAATGGCTGAGCCAGGAGCGACTCTTTGTTCTGCGGGTAGATGACACGCCCCGCCAGCGGCACGGTGGGATCGAAGTTGCCGATGTCGCCATAGCGATCGTAATACCCAGGGTGCAACTCGTAGCGCACTCCGTAAGAGAGCGTGAGCCGCGGATTGAGGCGCCACTCATCCTGGGCGAAGAAATGATAGTGATTGGAGAGGCCGTCGTTGTCTTCGCGCACCACGTCGTAGAAGGTGGCGTCGGGAATGCCGAGCAGGAAGTCGGCAAAGTCCACGCCCGTGAAAGCGCCCTGGCTGCCGTTGCCGTCTGTGAAGGTATAGGTGCCATAGTTATCCGAGCCGTTGAAGCCGAGCGGCGTGATGGCTTCCAGGTGTTGGACATCGGCGCCGAACTTGAAGGTGTGATTGCCCTTGGTCCAAAGCAGCGTGTCGTCGTACTCGTAGGTCAACGACCTGGTGAGGCTGGTGAGCCGATCGGCGTTCAGAGACTGAATGTTATTGAAGTCCATCTCGGGAATGCCGTTGTAGAAGAGGTTCTGCAATCCCTGCCAGCCCTGCGCATTGGTAAAGGCGAGACCGTTGAAGCTGTCGCTTTGGCCGTTGGTATAGCGCGTAAAGCCGAAGCCAGCTTCGTTGATGAGGTTCGGCTTCAAGGTCCAATTGGTGTCGACCTTGAGTGAGCGATTCTGGCTATTGTTCACGCTGGAAGGAACGAGCAGGATTTCCGGTTGCGAGGTAGGAAAGTTCTTCCATGTGAATTTGCCCCACAGCAGAAATTTCTGATTCGCTCCGAAGTATTGATCGCCGCGGACGTCGAACTGGTCGGAGTGGCCGCTGGCATCCACGTTGGCCTGGTAATTAGCCACACCGTTATCCGTGTAGGTGGCTGGGTTGCCGATATTCGGATCGGGATAAAACTGCTTGAGGGTGTTCAGGGCAATCTGGTTCAACGAGCCCGAAGGAATGGTTGTGCCAAACGTGCCGCCGGTGTAGGGATTATAGAGGCCCGTGAAGCTGCCATTCGGTTCAACGTAATTTGAGAAGTCGCCCTGCTTCATTGAAGTGCTGGGCACAACTTCGGAGATGGTCTCCTGCGCTGGATGACGCCAGCCCTCGTAGGCTCCAAAGAAGAAGCTCTTATTGTGGCCGTTGTAGAGATGGGGGATCACGACCGGGCCGCCGATGCTGCCGCCAAAGGTGGCTCCGTGCAAGTCCGGCTTGGTGGTTGTGGTCGGATAGGCGTAATTAATCGCATCCCAATTCGAATCCTGGTAATACCAGAAACCCGAGCCGTGCAACGTGTTACTACCACCCTTGGTCGTCACGACGATTTGCCCGGGATCGCCAAACTCCGCATTCGCCAAGACGCCGTCGGCGCGGATCTCGGAGATGGATTCGGTGGAGGGAAAGGCGTCATTGATGAAGACGCCGCCGGTGGCGTTTTTGGAAGTGACGCCGTCGACCGTTACGTCGACCTCAAAGGGCAATGCGCCCTGTAGTGAGATGCCCGAGCTGTCGCCCTGCACTCCAGGCAACGCGGTAAAGATCGCAGCGGGTGTCGTACCACTGAAGCTGGCGCGCGTGTTGACGGGGAGGTTGTCCGCATCGTCGGTGGTGAATGTGCCGCTGATCGTCGGCGAGTCCGTCTCAATGGCGCTCACAGAATCGCCAGTGACCTGAACCGACTGCTGCACGGCTCCCACGGCGAGGGTTGCGTCCACGCGAAGTTCCTGACGGACCTCCAGGGTGACCCCGGTAGCCGACCATTTTTCAAAGCCGGGCGCTTCGACGTCCACCGTATAATGGCCGGCCTTGGCGTCGAGAAAACGATAGTCGCCGACGCTATTCGACTTGATGGTGCGAACCGTGCCCTCTTCCGCGTAGGTGAGGGTGACGTTTGCGTTGGGGATCACAGCTCCCGCGGCGTCTTTTACTGAGCCGATGACTGCGCCCTGTGTGGCTTGTGCGTGCCCGTGACTTCCGGCCAGGGCGAACATCAGGATCAAGCCGAGGATGCCCGGCAGAGGTCGATGAAGTTTCTCACGAAAAAGATGAGTGCGTTGAAACATAGGTCGCTGTCTCCTCAAAAAATGTTGCATTTGCAGGTTGTTGTCGGGTAGCGCTCAAAAAGAGATGGATTGGGCAGGGAAGGACCTGCTCTAGAGCGGTTTCACAATTCATGTGCCTTTGTCAGTTCCGTGCAAGGTGGCATTTACTTCCACCCCAGCGACGAAGACCTGTCTCGGGGGGACCAGCTTAAGGAAAATGCCACTCGGCAGTAGCGGCTTCGGGGTACAGCAATTGTGGAACCGCCATAAAGGCCAGCAAGAAATTCAGGACGCAAAATCAATTTGGAAAAGACACCTATGGACGATGCGTGTCGTTTTCAGGTCTGGCTCACCGCATGGATGATGGACCCGGGGGGTCATTCAACTGCGGCAGCGAAGCTTACGCACAGATTCTGATTCGTCTGCGGCTTTCTGCTTCATGTCTGTAGTCTTGGTACAGACTCAGGCTAACTGCATTCTGTTAAAGAGGCGAATGGAAATTGTTACAGAATGATTAAAATCCGTCGCCAGGCGGCGTTAGGAGGTTGATTTATATAGGCGCACGGAGACAAGGTACCAGGAACGACTCGGCTTCCATCCCTGATTTTGGCGCGGTCAATCGGAATTGGATGGCTTGTGCAATTTGCCGGCGGATTTTTCCATGTCTTTGCGGATCTCGTCGGCATCATCCACGTCGTGTAGCGCGGCGGCATCTTCTTTGGTCTTCGGCTTGGCGAAGCGGGCTTTGGCGGCGATGAAGACACGTGGATCCGACGGGCGAATGACGAAAGGCTCCAAATGCGGTTCGGAATCGAAGATGCCAGAGACCTCGCCAGCCAGCGCGTCTTCGAGATTCATGGAACCCAGGCCGAGCAGTTCGTCAATGGTGCGCACGATCGAACCCATACTGCTGTGTTCATGAGAAACCGACCCGGGTTTGACCCAAGGGCTTGCGACCAGCAGGATGCTGCGGTGCGCATCGACATGGTCTACACCATTTTGCGCGTCGTCTTCGGTGACGAAGAACGCGGAGTCCTTCCAGATGGAGGTTTTGGATAGAAAGGCAACGATGCGGCCCAGAGCGAGGTCGTTATCCGCGACATAGGAGGCGCGATAGGGGTATCCATCGGCAGGGCGCGGCTCCATGGTGTGGTCGTTGGGCAGGCGAATGACGATGAGGGCGGGAACCTTGCCGGCTGCGAGTTTGAGCTTGAAGTCGCGCTCGAATTCTTCGAATCGAAACTGGTCTGGAATTCCGAGGTTGAAGGTGGGGTAGCGGCGATCGGTCGCTTCGAAGACTGGCTTAGGCAGGGGTGAATTGAGAAAGAGACGCTGGCCTTCCGGCTGGGAGCCCGGCATCTCGTCGTTGCCTTCGATTTCCAGGCCTTCACCGTAGTTGAGCACTCCTTTGCCGCTGGCCGCGATGTGCTCCCAGAGAGAGCCAAATTGCGGCTCATCTTCAGGCATGGGCGCGTCAGCTCCGCCGAAAAGTGCGCGGCGGCCGGGTTGCGGGGAGCCGGGAAAATCGTGACGGCGCCCTCCGTAGCCGGAGGTCCAGGCGGTATTGAAAAAGGGAGTCGGGTTGATGCCCATGACCCAGCGGTGGCCATCGGCGGAGACATCGGAGTCGACATAAAAATTGTCGCTCATGGCGAAGCGGGCGACGAGCGCGTGAAGATTGGGGGTCACGTGCAGATGCGTCGTGGATTTTTCTTCGGCGGCCCATCCGTCCATGCCATAGCGGGCTAGCGTTGGGTCGCCATTGGCACCGGTCACGTCGCCGAGCACTTCGTCGTAGGTGCGGTTTTCGCGAATCACCAGAAAGCAGTGCTTGAGACGGGGGAGTTGCAGGCGATTGGCGATTGCTGCGGTGTTCGCGGCGAGGACGGTCTTCGTGGACTCGACCGCAGGCGGAAGGCCGTCGAGCGGAATAGCGCTGATGCTGCCCAGTTCGAGCGAGCCGACGTAGGTTGGTGTTTTGGGATCGTGTCCCGCGCCCGCGTTGGGTCCGGCGCCTTTGCCTTTGGTGTTGACCACGTAGAGCATTTTGCCGTTGGGCGAAAATGCGACAGCCGAGGGATTCCATCCGACCGGAATGTGCGAGACCACCTGCATGGTTGCGGAGTCGACGACTCCCACGGCATCGATTCCGGATTCGGCGACGAAGATGCGCCCGTCGTGGAGGGCGAGGCCGCTGGGCATGACGCCGCGCAACGGACGGCCCGCGGCGTCTTTGAAGCGGGGCTCAGCGAATGGCGAGAGGCCTGTTTGGGTGAGGAGCCGGGTTCCGTCCGCGCTGATTTTTGCCACGGCGTCCTCGTGCGCGAGCGAAACATAAACGGCGTCGTTGTCGGCGGCTACACCTGTTGGCGCAGCGCCGCCGACGGTCTGGCCGCGCGATTCGGTGATCTGCGCGCCAAGACGAAGTTTGGCGGTGAGCGCCGGGTGCTCGCGATCGCGCACATCGTAAGTCCAGAGCGAACTGCCACGGTCGGAGTTTTCGTCGCCCAGGCCAGCGATCTTCTTTCCTTCGACGACGGACCCTTCGCGCGCAGCTTTCGAGGGGTAGCCGAAGGGCGGGAAGTGGAGTCCGGTGCCGAGCGGGTCCTTGGCGCTGGCGCCGGGAATGGTTGTGTATTCGAAGAGGCCGGTGTTTGTCACGTAGAGCCGCTCGCCGTTGGGCGAGAGTGCCAGGCCGATTGGATAGTTGCCGGTGGGGATGGAGGCGACGCGCTGCATTGAGGTCGCGTCGATGAGGACGACGCGCCAGTTGCCCTGATCGAGGGCATAGAGAGTACTACCGTCGCTGGAAGCGATGAGCGTGGCCGCGAAACTCCCGGAGTATTCCTTGCCGGCGAGCGGTCCATCGAGGGCGAGCTCGCCTGCGGGCTTCCAGTCGCTTGTACGGTAGACGCGAATCTTGCCGGACTCGCCGGTTGCGACGTAGAGAAGGGATCCGTCGGCAGAGTAGGCGAGTCCTGCGTGCGTCTCGACAGCCGGATCGTTCTCGAAGCCGCTCGGCATGCGCAGTACAGAGGTCGCAGTGCTCGCCGGATTGCTGATGACGTTGAGAGCGAAGGGAAAGCCGATGGACGGCACGGCGATCTGCGCGCCATCAGGCCGAACTGCTAGCGCGAATGGATACGGAGCAACGGGAATCCAGTTGCCTGCCGGATGAATCTCGCGGCCATTGGGGAGAATGGCGGTGACTCCCGACTGAGCGAATAGCCATGGAGCGGGCAGCAAGGATGCAGCAAGCATGAAAGAGGGAAATCTGCGCAGAGGAATCATTTCTTTCAGTATGCACGCGGAGATCGCGTTGGCTGAATACCGATAATCTTGTTGGCAACCATCGAACGAGCACATCTGGAATTCGAGCGTCTTGGGGATGCCATTTTGGACGAATTTGCCAACTGAAAGAGTGTCGCCATAAATGCGTAGGCAACTCGGGAATCGGCTCAGCTGTTTGCAAGAAGGCCCGGCAGTCTTGACTGCCGTTTCTTTCATGTGACACAATGAGTCACATGAAGACGATTACGATCCGCGAGCTGCACCAGGAGACAGGCCGGTGGGTTCGGCAGGCCTCCGCAAGCGAGGTCTATGTGACCGAGCGCGGGCAGCTGATCGCGAAGATCGTACCCGCCGCGCCGCCGCCCGCGAAGCCGTATTTCGCAAATCCCAGCTATACGCGGACTTTTCTTCGCCACCAGAAGTCCCTTCGCGGTGGAACCGATGCGACCGAGATCGTCAGCGAGGATCGCGATCGCGAGGTCGGGTGATCTACTTCGATACTAGTTATCTAGTGCGCCTCTACTATAGAGATCCTGGCTGTGACCAAGTCCGCGCCTTGGCTGCAACCGATCACGTTGCTTGCGCAGCCCTCGGGCAGGCAGAGATGATGGCAGCCTTTCATCGCAAACTGCGGGAAGGGGCGATCAAGGTCGCGGTCTATGCTGCGCTAGTCGATCAAGTCGAGACACATATCAAAGCGGGAGCATTTCAATGGCTCACGCAGGATCAGGATATTCTCTTTCGAGTCCGTCACGTCTATCGGAATCTGCCCGCGACGGTGTGGTTGCGCGGCGCCGATGCCATCCATCTCGGAACCGCAGCGGAGGCAGGTTTCCGGACCGTCTTCTCGAATGACGCACACCTGCTGGCGGCCGCAAAGCACTTCGGAATTGAAGGCAGGAACGTGATCTAGAGTTTGCGGAGGCGATTGGGCAATTTACCCAGTAGCCAAAATAATTGTTCATCTCCATGGTGGATAGGGAAAACGTTTAGCTTACGGTTCCACGACGGCTTTTGATAAATTGCGGGGGCGGTCGACGTCGACGCCGTGCCGCAACGCCATGAAGTAGGCGAAGAGCTGCAGCGGGACGACTTCGAGGATCGGCAACAGGTACTCGGTCGTTGGGGGTACTTCGATGCAATCGCTGACGAGAGATTTCGCGTCGCGGTCGCCGGAATTGACGATGCCGATGACGCGTGCGCCCTGCGTCTTCATGTCGTCGAGAAGTTGCAACGTCTTTTCGTAACGCACGACCGAGGAATCGAGTTCGCGATCGACAGTGGCAAGAACGACTAACGGCACGCTGTCGCTGACCAGCGCGTTGGGGCCGTGTTTCAGCTCGCCTGCGGGGTAGCCCTCGGCGTGGACGTAGGAGGCTTCCTTCAGCTTGAGAGCGCCTTCGCGTGCAATGGCGTAATGAATCCCGCGGCCCAGATACAGAAACGTGTTGGCCGAGGCGTATTTCTGCGCCAGCTCCTCTGTACCGAGACGCCAGTCGTCGAGTTCGGCGGCGATGGCGCCGGGAACGGCGAGCAGGCGGGCGATGTTGGAATCGAGTGTGGCGCGATTCATGCGGCCGAGCCGGTGCGCCTCGTAGAGTCCGACGAGAAAAAGCACCGCCAATTGGCAAGTGAAGCTCTTGGTGGCGGGAATCGCTTTTTCTCGTCCAGCGGCTAGCGGCATAGAGACGCGGGCTTCGCGCGCCATGGTGGACGATGCGGCGTTGGTGATGGCGAGCGTGGTCTGACCGCGCCGTTCGACTTCGCGCAACGCGGCGAGGGTGTCGGAGGTTTCTCCGGATTGGGAGATCACGATGACCGCGGGTCGGCGCAAGTCGTGCCCGCCGCGGCAGCTGTATTCGCTGGAGTACTCGACATCGACGGCGAGGCCGCAGAGGTCTTCGAGGAGAATTTCCGCGGCGAGGCCGCTATGGCGGCTGGAACCGCTGGCGGCGATCAGGACCTCGCCCGCGGGATTAGCCCAGGAGGCGAGGCTACGGGTTACTTCGGGCTTGAGCTGGTTGTGGTCGAGATACAAAGCAATGGTGCGCGCGAGCGCGTCAGGCTGTTCGTAGATCTCGCGCAACATCTCGTGAGGAAAATTCGGCATTGTCTCAATTGTATCGGCTTATCCCCAGGGAAACACGCCGAAGTCCGCGTAAGAAACGTTTGAATAACGGATTGTTATTCGTCGGCGTTGTGGATGTAGCACTCGTGGATGGCGTCGAGCGGGGCATTGGGCCATTTGGAACGAACCAGGTCGTCCTCGCTGAGCTCGTGCAATGCGAAGTCGATAGAGCCGTCGAGGTGAACGGTGCCTTGAACGTATCCATAGATGTGGGTCTTCGCGCCTTTTTCGGCGGTCTTCGGAAGCACGTAACGATGTGCGCCAGCAGAGCCGATGATCCAGCCTGGAACGATTGTAGAAGTGTGTTGTTTCCAATAAGGACTGTTGAAGACGTTGGGCGAGTAGTAATGCGAGTGGCTGGCGAAGAGGTAGACATGCTTGCCGGCCGCCTGCGCGTCGTAGAACCAAGTGTAGACCAACTCGCCCGTATGCAGGCCCAGATCCCAATCGTCCATTGCGTGTTCAGAACCGGTGGAGTGGGGAAGCGCCTCGTGCATGCCGGCAATGATGGTACGAATGCCGGAGTTCGGTGCGAGATCGCGATCGAGAACTCCGCGGAGCCAGTGAAGCTGGGCGTCGGAGAATTCGTCGTGGCTGGCGTTATCGAGGGTGATGAAGTCCACGCCATCGCGGGTCCAGTGGTACCACGGGCCCAGCGGCGCACCGTCCGCGCCGTCGGCCTTCCGTTGCGCTGCGATCTCGGGACGATTGAGGAAGGTTGCGAACTTATCGATGTAGCCTTGACGCGTCATCGGGCTGACGGTTTCGTGATTGCCTCGGCCCAGAAAAACCGGCAATGGGCCAAACGAAGCCATTTGGTGAACAAGAAAGTCATCCCAGGCGTGCTGCTGGTAGGCCTCTTTCGAAGGCGGATTTCCGCCATACTCCATGGCGGTCAGGTCCTCGTCGGGCTGTGTCATCCAGCGGAAGTCGCCGAGGTGCCAGTAGAGGACGTCGTTTTCAGCTTTCACTTTTGCCGCAATGGCGGGCATGACGAAGTCTCCGCAGTTGCGGCTGTCCCCTGAGACGGCGAAGGACCAGGCGGACCGATTGGTCTGACCCATTGAACTGGCTGGCGCGATTGCCAGAGCGACAATGATGGAGAAAAGAAGGGGATGCGGCATCCTCAACATGCCAACAGCATAACGTGCGGAGATCGCGAGGAGTGTGAAGCGAGTGTCACAACGCGCCTTCCGACTCGGCTGAGCGTGCTATGCGGTCATTCAAGGCCGAAAGCAGCGCGATGGGCCGGAGAATGAAGCCGAGAAGGAGCCGAGGCATACGGCGGAAGTCGTCGGCCAGCGTGCGGCCTGCCTGTCCGGTAAGAAAGACGCCGCGACGCATGATGTGCAGGTGAAAGAGCGCCGAGATCAAGGTGAATGTGCAGACGGCAAAGAGAGCTTTGGGAGGTGCGGCGGGTCCCACAGCGCGATGCGTGAGCCAGTCAAGGAATTGGGCGAGAGTGGGAACGCCGATGGCGATGACAAGATTGCCGAGTTGCCGCGAGCGGAAGGCAAGGGCACGCTGCTGCATCCCGGCGTAGAGGCCCGCGGTGAGTGTGACGTAGGCGATTTCGACTGCCACGAGGGCGAGTCGGCCTTGCGAACCTGACCGGGTCATCGCCGACAGATAAACGAGTGAGCGAACAGCAGCGCTGAGCAAAGCACACTTCCAGTTCCAACAGGCACACGTCTGCCCAAGGATGAAGGACCACCTTTTGCGTTGCATGACCCCATTGTGAGGGGAAGCGAAAACTGGTGCGTGACACTACGGTTACAAGAATGTTGACATCGGTCACGCTGGTAATCAAGTTGATTCCTCGCTGGTTGTGATTCGAGTCACGACCAAAATCGCACGCGTCTCGATAGGCTCAAGGAGACGAGGGACGCTGCCTCGAGCGTGCGTTCCCGAAAGCGAGGAGATTGCATCATGGCTTATGTAGTGACCGATGGCTGCACCAAGGATTTCGTCTGCGTAGCTGAGTGCGCGACCGCGGCAATTGCGCCGCAGGCGAGCGATGCCAATGCGGGCACTGTCTCGCAGGTCTACATCAATCCCGACGAATGTATCGATTGCGGGAATTGTGCAAATGTTTGCGCCCAGAATGCAATCTTTGCCGAGGACGACCTGCCTGCGGACAAGGCGCATTTTGCCGAGAAAAACCGGGCTTATTTCCAGTAGGGTTGGCAGAGTTGACGGCGGTTTGGGTTCGTTGCTTTCCCACCCAAGACCACCCCAGCGACGAAGACCTGTCGCCGGGGACCCCGGAAAGCAAGGCTTGGATGGGGCACCCATTTTCGTGCAGATATTAGGAATGCGCGCTGGCGGGGGCTGTGGCCGAATGAGATTGAGACTGGGGTGTTGCCGGCGGGGGCGTCACTGAAGAATCAGGCTTCGGTTGGGCCGACGGTTCCACTGACGTTGGTCCTGGAATCCTCTCCGGTAGGATGGTCAACGCGCTGATGGGCAGCACCGGTAGGGTCAGGGTCTGCACCGTTCCCGGATCGTCGCGGAGCTTGACATAGAGGGTACCGCTGGAAGGATGCGGCACCACGAGTTCGGTCCCGGTGAAGTCGGGCGGCACGTCAGTGGGGTTATCGAACGCCGGCGTTGAGGCAATTGCGGTGGCAAGAAAGAGATTGCTTCCGCTGAGTGCGCACGGTTTGGCAATCGCGCGCGGGCAGTGCAACTCCTTGAAGCCGGGCATCCGAACGAGCGTTCCGAGCGGCAGCCAGTCCCCGGCGATTCCGTTCGCTGAGACGGCGCGCGCCTCGACGGGGCCAAAGGCTGAAGGACCAAATTTTGCCAAAGGCTCCACGACGCCGAGGGCGGTGTTGGCGTCTTCAAGCATCAGGCTTCCGTCGTCGAAGGAAAGTGCAGTGTGAAAGCTGCCGTCGACGGCGGAGACTTCGATCTTTTCGTCCCTGGGGAAACTTATCGGAATTCTGGACTTGAGAAAGAAGAGCAGCTTCTTCTCGACCGGTAGATCGTCCTGGCTGCCGAATTGTACGGGTAATGCCGCCTCGGCTCCGTCTTGCGAACCTTTGCTCAGAAGCGCAATTTGCGGACGAGCCGGATTCACGGTCGTGAGGACTTTGAGTTCCCTCCCATCGCGCAATTCCACAATGGCAGAATAATGTTGGCCCGGCTCGAGGGCTGCGGTTGAGGCGTCGGTACGCATTGCCAGCCGATCAATGTCCTGAATGCGGCCTAATGTGGCGGGAGACCAGGTGACTCCGTTCAGTGAAGCCTTGGCAACCTCGTCCAGGCGCGTGCCGGTCAGCACTGCTCCGGGATCGCCAGCGCTCAAGGACAAGCGATCGAGCGATGCCGCCTCGGCATAGGCATTCAGTTTCAGCACGTCGGGCTTTTCGAGTCCAAATTGCGTGATCTCGATCTTGACCGGTCCAGGAGTGGCGTCGGTCAAAGGCACGGAAAAGACGAGCGTCTCCGGCTTGGGCGATTTCCAAGTCAGTGGGAGTGCATTGCCGGCGGCTGAGACTTCTTCAACCTTATCGACGCAGAGGTTGCTGTCGCCTTGCAGGTGCAGCGTGTCTTCGCGGCCGACGACGAGGGCCGACTGGTCGCTGGGAGCAACGCTCCATTTGCCTTGCTGCGCGGAATGCAGGTGGTAAGTCGGGCCAATCCAATCGTCGAAACCCCACTTGCCTCGCACTTCCGCTGTAACTTCACTGACTGGTAAATGCGGAGCGGGATGAAAGAGAGCCAGGCCACCTTCGCCCGGATCAGCCTTTAAAGGAAGGTCGACTGCATTGCCATGGGTCTCGATGTGCAGGGTCAGATCGTGAGCGAGTTGCGTGGCGAGAACAAGCGGCGCGCCCTCGGCTGGGAGCACCAGGTCGGGTTTCTGCGCGCAGAAAACTTCCTTGGGATCGACGGGATGCAAAGGCGGCATCCGGGGCGGGCCGATGGGCGGGAGGGCCACTACGACTACAGATTTTGGATCGCGGAACGATGGCGGCACGCTGAGCCGAAGGTTCAACGTGTCTTCTGTGGGCAGAGCGAGGGCTGGAATGTACTGGTAATGTGCCGTGTGGAGAGAGGAGAGGATGCGCGCGGTATCGACGATGGCGCCGATGTAGGGACTGTAGGCGCCGGCTCCGGCCATATTGGAATAACTGAGCTGATTCATCAGGTCGGCGGTTGAGCCCTCGGTAAGTTGCGCCACGCGAGTTTGTGCGTTGGAGTCGTCCATAACCAGCCCATCCGTATGTAGGGAGAGGCACGTTGCCTGCTGGTCGATGGGCTTATCGAAGCATTCCTGGTTGACCTTGATTCCCAGACTGCGGGCCGCGATTTCGGCGCGCGCCTTGAGAGAATTTGGATCGGTTTGAGACGTAACCTTGATTTCAGAAAGGTAGGCATCGAGACGCATCCGGTCCCAGCTTGCTGTCTGCAGGTCCTGGCTGGCGCGGACAAAGATGCCCGGCCGCCCACGAACGGCAT
>CAZAQN010000017.1:0-80509 GCA_964487345.1 uncultured Occallatibacter sp.
TAATAAGTCCAAGATCGGCGCAGTCTTCCTTATCCCACTGCACCACAGTCCGGCCCGGCATGGACGCGCGTTCGATGGGAACGACGTGGTTCAACATTCCTGCACAGATCACCATGCCGCCTGAATGCTGGCCCAGATGTCGCGGCAGATTCTGCATGCGCATGCATAGATCGAGATAATGCGCGATGCGCGGGTGGCGCACGTCGAACCCTGCCTGCTCAAAATGACGCGCCATCGTGTCATTCGCGCCACGCCACTCCCAATGGCCTACCAGACCAGAGAGGCGCGCCAGTTGATCTTCGTCGAAACCGAGTGCTTTGCCGACTTCGCGTGCAGCAGAGCGGCCACGATAGGAAATAACGTTAGCCGTCATCGCCGCGCCGAGCGATCCGTAGCGCTCATATAAGTGTTGAATGACTTGTTCCCGCTGATCGCCTGACGGGAGATCGAGATCGATGTCGGGCCATTCGCCGCGATTTTCGCTTAGGAAGCGTTCGAAGAGCAGTTCCATGCCGACGGGGTCGACGGCTGTGATCTCGAGTGCATAGCAGACTGCGGAGTTGGCGGCTGAGCCTCGGCCCTGCACCAGGAAACCGCTCTGTTGGCAGTAACGAATGATTTCCCAGACGATGAGAAAATAGCCTGCAAAGCCGAGCTTTGCAATGAGGGCCAGTTCGTGGCGAACCTGCGCGCGCGCTTTGTCCAGCAGATGCCGCTTATCCGGTGAACCGTAGCGTTTGCGCACTCCTTCGTCGACGCGCTTTTCAAGAAAGCTGTCCATCGTTTCGTTGTCAGGCACGGGATAGTGCGGAAATTCATAGCCCAGATCGTTCAGCTTGAATTGAAGCCGATCACTCACAATGCTGGTATTGGCGATAGCTTCCGGTATGTCGCGAAATAGCTCGGCCATTTCGCGTGCGGTGTGCAGATGCCGCGCGGAATTTTGAGAAAGCAATCGCCCTGCCTGATCGAGCGTGGTGTGATGACGGATAGCTGTGAAGACATCGAGGATCTCACGGTCCTTCGCAGTTGCATATCGCACGCCATTCGTTGCAATAACAGGTAAGCGCAAATCGGATGCCAGCCCTAACAACGACTGATTGCGGCACTCCTCTTCTCGAAGTTGATGACGCTGTAATTCGATAAATAGGCTGCTACGGCCAAAGATCGACGCAAGTCTGTCGGCGATCTTGCGCGCGCCGTTTTGTCCTAGCCGCGACAATGCCGCTGCGAGTGGACCTTCATCGCCACCGGTCAAACAGATTAAGCCAGCGGAAAACTCTTCGATATCTTCAAGTGTGGCTGCGCCTTCGGCCTTGGTCGATTCGCGCATTTTGAAGCGCGTAATCAGCTGGCAAAGATTCTGATATCCAGCCTGTGTAGCGCAGAGTAAGGTGATACGGGATGGCTCGTTGGGGTGCTGGTGCGGTAGCCATTCCGGGGGCTGCAGCTTGTCGCCGAAGGAAGAAACTGCGATCTCGGCGCCGATGTGGGCCTTGATCTGGGATCGGACATGGGCCTTGCTGACACAGTTCTTTGCCGCGGTGTGGAAGCGAGCTGCGCCGTAGAGGCCATTCCGGTCCGTGAGCGCAAGCGCAGGCATTTCAAGCTCAATGGCGCGCTCAATCAGGGTTTCAGGTTGCGAAGCTCCATCGAGAAAACTGAAGGCGCTGGCAGCGTGCAATTCCACGTACTCTGCGCTCTCAGTCATAATGCGCCTCAATCCGCCACTTATTTCGCGTACGGTCATGCACTAACAGGCATGCGATGGTTAGGCCCTTGCGGTTTATGGCCAGAATGTCCCATTCGTCGATATCCCATCCCTCTGTAGACCACCAACAGCCCGCTGTTTTCCACGGTCCGTAGGCCGCAAGGACTTCGAAGCTGTTCTCTCGATCGCGAAAAAATGCAGGTTTCGCGTCGCGCAGATCCACGCGCACAGGTTCGGGTGGTCTCATGCGCCGCAGGGCCATGCGGACGCGCGAAGTCTTCGCCTCAGGCGCTTTTCCTTCGACTGTGAAGTCTGTCATGTGGAAGTTGCCAGGGCGATGTGTGTTGTCGAGTTCCGGCGAACCAACGCGATCGTCGCCGACAATAGCTTTGAGCCGCGCGAGCGTCACATCGAGACGAGAAGGTTCGGGCGTCTGCGGTGCAAAGAGCCCAAGCTGCACTTTGCTGCTTAGTCCTGCTTCGGCCGTCAGGGTCAGTGCAACAACCGCGGCTGGTGGAGGGTGGGCGGCAATCTCCAATTGCAAAAGCTTCAGAAGAAACTTGCGATCAGTCGAGGGAAGAGCTGGCCTGATCTTGCCCCGATGAATTCGGCTGCCTTCGAGTTTCATCTCTACTGTGAGGGATGCCAGCGATAGAGCATGGCCAGCCGCGCGCGCAACAAGACAGTCAATCATGCGTGCGCCGATGAAGAGCAGGGAGTCCATCCGCTCCATCGGGGTTTCAAACTCGCAGAATTCCTGAAGCGAAAGCGCGGGCTCGATCGGCTGAAAGGTGTGTGCAGCGGCTCCTTTGGCTAAATCGCGCCATTTGCTGGCATCCTGGCCCAGCCGGGTTACTAACTCAGTTTCGGGCAAAGTTGCCAACTCGCCCAGTGTGCGGATCCCCCAGATAGCGAAGGTTTCGAGGTGCTTTTCATCCAGAGGTAATTCTGAAATCGGCAGATTTACGAGTGCTGCTGCTTCGTCGCCATGGGGTACGACAACGATCCCCCGTGCGGCGCCTGCCTTGAGTGTTGCCACTTCGAAGTTCGTGCTCACTGCGATGGAAGAATGAAAGCCTACATTTTCCATGGCAGATCGCAGCCGTTCTGCGAATTGCAGGGGAGGGCCAAAGAGCCGCTCTGTGCCTGCAATATCCAGCACAAATGAGCAGCATGTTCCCTGGGTCACTTCTTCAATGTGCGGAGAGAATGTCGCGGCGCATTCGAACAGTACTGCGCGTGCGGCCTCTTCGCCCTGGGTAGACCGCGATAACAACACGAGTCCGGTGATACCCTCAGCGTCCAGCTTTGTCATGCCCAATGTCACACCTCGCCGCAGTGCGAGTTGATTCATTGAGCAGACCGCTTCCTTAGTCGCATCTCCGTGCAGAACGACGACAGGCTTACCCTTCAAGTCCGGCCTCAAACGCAGCAATGCCTGTGCTGGAAACTCGCTGACGTGCACACATGCGTAGAGTTCATCTTTCATGCGCGCCTGTCCGATTTCCATGCGGCACCCGCTGACCATGTGGAGGCCGGTGGTTTGCGTCCGCCAGCAGAAAAATGCGTGAAGCGTTCTCGGCCGCGCTGCACATTGAACTCGAATCCGCGAAGAAGGGTTCCGCCGGCAGTTTCGGCGCGAACTGGCGAACACTCCAAAACAAGAGCTGCACTCGATTGCGCATAGCCCGTTTTGCCGAGAACAACAAGGCAGCACCGCGAGCCGTCTGCTGCCTGGCGAAATCGAAACCAGGATGCGAGGGGAATCCTACGGCCGTGCTCCGGTGCAGTGTCTGCCAGGTCCAGCACAATGGCCGCAAATCCACCTGCCTGCAAAAGCAGGTCAGTTGCGCGCAATGCCTGGTCGAGCCGCGACCAGGGTTTAGCTTTCCCTTGGCGATCCACACTGCAACACCGCACCCACAAAAGATGTTGCAGTGCCACGCCATTCGCCGCAGCAGATTCTGGATCGAAGGCATCGGCGACATCCACCCAGGCACACATTTGGTCTGCAGTGCGCCGCGCTACAAAAGCCAGAGCCAGGCTTGTGCGCCCCGACGACTCTGGTCCTGTGACCTCGCTGATGGCTCCAATGGGCAGACCGCCGTCCAGCAATGCATCCACTTCTGCGATTCCTGTTGGAGCAACTTCGCGGATTGTCCGAGCTACAGGCGTAAGCGCAGCAGGAAAGCGTCGTTCGACGGAGCGTTCGATCTGGAGGCGAAGAGCGGCTGAGGAGGGCATATGCGCAAGGCAACTTTCGCCTTTTATTCGCTAGCATCTTATAGCTGGTTCACCTTGTCAAGATGTGGATATATAGAATAAATAAATATTTTATATTCAATAATTTGGGCGACATAAACAATGTTTTGCGTCATCTCTTCATCGTGGTCAGTCCTGGCATTCTTATGGGCAGATCTGCGGCCAGAGGGCAGTTTTCGCAATCTGCGATGACCGAACAATGCTTCTTGCCAACAGCAACGGTGAGTGCATGGAACTCGTTGAAGAACCCGGGTCGATCCGCAAGCAAATCCTTTCCGAAAGACTCACGCGTCAACTGAATCAGCGCCTCGTATCCCTTCCGATTTTTTCCCGGCAACGGAGTGATGAGCCGATGGCGCTCAGCGATACGGCGTAAATACTCATCGGCAACTGGAACGGGGTGGCCGAGCGCATACAGCAGAATCGCATCGGCTGTCTCACATCCCACGCCGGGCAGAGCCAGCAGCCGTCCACGAAGCACCTCGGTTTGCGTCGCGGCTAATACATCCAGTGAGCCCTTGAATTCGGCATCGAGCATGGCGATGAACGCCTTGAGTGCCGGAGCCTTCCTCGAGTAAAAACCCGAAGGGCGAATCAGCTCCCGCAATTTGTCCAGACTCAATGCGCGCAATCCGTCCATCGACAAGGCTCCCGCACTGCGCAAATTCGTCAGTGAACGCTCGACGGCTGCCCAAGCAGTATTCTGCGTCAGGTAGGCGCCGACTACGACCTCAAATGCAGTTTCTGCCGGCCACCAATGCTGCGGTCCATAAGCCTTCGCAAGCCAGTCATGCATCCGGCGCAGCCGCTCGGCAGGCTTGCGCGATCGACGGGGTTTCAACTCACAAACCCCTGTCCGGTGGCGACTGCAACTGGATCTTCCATTCCAACACACGTGCTCGTGCTGCGGCTGCTTCCGCTTCCGGCACATGACCTGCATGCTGCAGCGAGATGGAGAGCGCCGCATGAGCCAGGGGATCATTCGGCGTCAGCGCCGTTAGAGCAAGTGCAGCGGCAATCGATTGCTCGATCTTGCCCGCATCGCGCAAGGCTCGCACCAGACCGTGATACGCCTCGGTGTGCGCCGGATCTGCAGCGATGGCTTCCCGGAACGATTCCACTGCCTCAGCCGGGCATCCCGCAGTGAGCTGGTCCACTCCGTTTTGCGAAAGTGTCTCGGCGATTTGAGCATTCGTTCGGGTCATAGGCAGTGTCATTAGGATAAGGTCTGAACCGCAACGCCGCCATCGTCGCGATGGAGCCCGGAGGAGTGCAATGAAGAGTCATACGGAATACCTGGTTTTTGAAACCAAGAAGCGCCGCGAAATGGTCCATATTACCGACACAGTGGAGAAGATTGTGAGCCGCAGCGGCGTAAAGGACGGTCTGTGCTTTGTCTCGCCGATGCATATTACAGCTGCAGTTTACGTCAACGATCTTGAAAACGGACTTATCGAGGATATAGGCAAGTGGCTGGAAGAGCTAGCGCCGGCGCGTCCGGACTATAAGCATCATCGGACCGGCGAAGATAACGGCGATGCGCATTTGAAGTCTCTTCTGTTGCATCATGAGACGACCCTGCCGGTGACGGAAGGCCGGCTCGATCTGGGAACCTGGCAACGCGTCTTTTACGCGGAGTTCGATGGTCAACGCCGCAAGCGCGTAATTGTGAAGGTGCTCGGGATCGAGTAGGGTTGGCCGAGCCCCACTATTTGTCGTCGGTAATCTTAGCCCACGTTCCGCCGGAATCCGGAGGCGGGGCTTGGGCGAAATCGACCTTCGTTCGCGGAAGAATGATCAGGTCGACGCGGCGGTTCTGCGCCCGGCCTTCTGGAGTTGCGTTGTCGGCGACGGGGTGAAACTCCGCATATCCAGCGACTGAAAGACGTTCCGGCGGGATGGCACGCAGAGCAAGGATGATTCGAGCAATTCGCGTAGCACGTGCCGAGGACAACTCCCAATTCGAGTCGAATTCGTCATTGTGTATCGGAATGTTATCGGTATGCCCTTCCACACGGACGTCATACGGTGTCCGGCCTACGGAAGCGACGATTTGTTGCATGGTCGCGAGCGTCTCGGGACGCGGTATTGCCGAGCCTGAGTTGAAAAAACCGGCTTCACGGAGGCTGATAATGAGACCGTCCCGCCCCATCTGGATAGAAACGGTGTGGTTCGCTACCTGGTTGGCAAGCGATTGCGTAAGCTCTCGGCGAATGTGTTCAAGATCGTCCTTAACTCTCGCCGGGGACATCACATCTTCGCCCATGACTCTTTTCATGGTTGCGATCGAAAGATCTGTGCCCGAAGCACCGACCGTACCATCGGGGAGAATTCCGAGTGAGCGAAATGCGCCATCGATCGCGGTAGAAATATCCGATTGCTTTTTTTGATCGGCCTTAGCGAATGCGTAGAGAACCACGAAGAAAGCAAAGAGCAGTGTGATGAAATCTGCATAGGAGACCAGCCAACGGTCGTGTGTCACGCGGCTGCGATGAACCCTGGGATTCATGCGGCTCGCCCCTTTTCCTGCTGGATTCGCTCGTTTAGAAAGCCCGCAAGCTTGATTTCAACCATGCGAGGATTCATTCCCTCGAGGATGGAGACCACCCCTTCAAGCATCATTTCGCGGCGCTGGTGCTCTTCGCGCAATTGAAGGCGCATTTTTCCGGCGAAAGGCAGAAAGAAGAGATTGGCCGCGCCCACTCCATAGATCGTTGCCACGAATGCAACCGCGATTCCACGCCCGACTTCCTGGATATTGTCCAGATGCTGCATGACCTGGATGAGGCCGAGCACCGCGCCGAGAATCCCTATCGTCGGCGAGAACCCTCCCGCCGATTCGAACACTGACGGAATACTGTCTTCGTTCTCTGCAGTGACGTCAAGGCTGACCCTCATGATCTTGCGTAGCTCCACGGGCTCGGTGCCGTCAACGGCCAGCATGATGGCTTGTTTCAGAAATGGATCCCGGATTGATTGCAGATCGGCATCGAGTGAAACAACGCCGCTGCGCCTGGCTTTGTTGGCGAACGCAACTAGTTGCTTCATCAATGAATCGCTCTGTTTGCGCGGCGCCTTAAAGACATGCGCCATTTTGCCGAAGGCCGCACCGACGGTTTTCAGGGGGAACTGCAGGAGCACTGCGCCCATGGTTCCTCCGAAGACAATCAGAAATGCTGTCGGCTGCAGAATCTGAGCGAGGTTGCCACCTTCAATCAACAAGCCGGCAATAATGCCGGTGATCGCCAGGATCGCGCCTCCAAAGCTCGCCTTATCCATTATGTGCAACTCCTCATCGCAAGACTAGAAACCCGGTTGCGGCGACTTGCGCGGAAGCCTCGGAGACTCATCGGCGCGATTGGTGACGTCCAGGCTTGAAAGAGATACGACGCGTGCCAGATCGCCAAGATCGGGCATCTGTCGAGCCACGTTAGCGAGCAGTCGTGCTCTGTAACCTAGAACTCTTTCCACCACATCATCGAGTTCCTCGCGCACGATCAATTTTTCTGCGTTGATCAGCGTGAGCATCGTATCCGGCGACGCTTCGGCGATCTTGATCAAATCGCTGTTCAATACGATTGGACTTCCGTTGAGCCTGGTGAGTTTGATCATTGGGACACAGCTCCTTCAGCGGAGTTATCGGCGACGGAAATTAAAGGTTCAAAGATTAGAACGGAATGCCCCAGACTGTCCGCAGCAGGACACTATTGCCATTCGATAAAGTCCGCACTACGAGTGCCGAAAAAGGGGCCAGATGCGACGGCTCCGCACCGCAAGCAGCAGCCCACGGTTACTCAAAAAATTATGGGCGCACTTACCGGCAACGGGTCGTAAATCCACGCGTCCCGTAAGGAGCACCCCATGTCCCTGGGCGTCTTGAATAACCTCTCCGCGATGTATGCGGAAAATAACCTGAACCAAACAACTAACAGCCTGAACACCGTTCTGCAGCAATTGTCTTCCGGATCGAAGATCAACTCTGGTGCGGACGACGCTGCCGGCCTTTCGCTGGTAGATGGTCTTCAGGCCAACTCCGTGGCCCTCGCTCAGTCGCAAACCAATGCCCAGGAAGGCGTAGGTCTGCTGCAAGTGGCCGACGGCGCTCTCTCGCAAGTGACAAGCCTGCTTAACCGGGCCGTGACGCTGGCTACCGAAGCCTCGAACGGCACCCTCAACTCTTCTCAGGATACGGCTGCGAATCAGGAGTACCAGTCGATCTTGTCGGAGATTAATAACATCGGCACCACGACCACCTACAACGGGCAAGCGGTCTTTGGCTCGACGAGCACCAACATCTACACCGGCGACTCCTCGAACACAGGCGCGTCGATTGACAGTCTGAATATCCGGTCGTTGTCTTCGTCCAATGTGGGCGACTCGAATGGCGCGATGTCCTATAGCAACGGCACCAGCAACGTGTTTATCAACCTCTCGAACGGCGGCCAAAATGCGGCGATTTCCGACAGCCTCGGCGCCGCGAATGCGACGACCTCGATCTCGGTCGGCTACATGACCACCGGGCAAAATGGCTCAGCGGTCGCCGCCCAGGCGCAGATCAGTGTAGGTGCGGGCACCAGCTAGGTACGAGCGGCACGCCGCTGACGATCACGCTGAATTCTTCAGACAACACCCTTGCGGGACTAGCTGCGGCGATCAACTCTTCTGCTGCGGGTATTGACGCCAGCGTATTGACGGATGCGACCGGGTCTCGGTTGAGCCTGGTTTCGGGCACGTCGGGCGCGGATGGAAACATATCGGTGAGCGCGAATTCAATTGCGGCCGCTGCGAGCACGACCTTGAGCTATACCGGCTCGGCTGGTACGAGTACGGCAAATTCGGCAGGCACTCTGAGCCCGGTGGGTGGTTTGAACGATGCGCTCACCGGCTCCATTTCAATCGCACTGGGCGGAAATGCAGCGCAGACCATCGTCATCGGCGCAGCGCCTGCTTCGCCGGCTGCCAACACTATCTACACCGGGACCGGCGTCAACACCCTCTCCGCTGTTGCCGGCGCAATCACCTCGGCCGGAATAGGCGTAACGGCTTCGGTTGTGACTAACAGCGATGGGACGTCGAGCCTGTCATTCGAATCCCAGACCACAGGCTCCGCCGGAACGTTAACCGTGAACTCAAACATCACCGATCCCAGCACAGCTTTGGCCTACACATCCACAGTGGCGGGCTCGAATGCGAATCTGACCGTGGACGGCGTTAACCTGACGAGCGCGTCCAACACCGTGGCTAATCTGATTCCCGGCGTCACTTTCCAATTGCTGGCTCCCAGCACACAGGAATCTGACGGAAGTCTTGAGCAGATTCAAGTCGTGATTGCAAACGACAATGCTCAGGTCGAGAGCACGGTCAACCAATTTGTCAGCGATTACAACTCGCTAATTAGCGCGATCAATACTCAAACTGGTCTTGACGCCTCGGGCAATGCCGAGCCGCTCTTCGGTTCTCCGACGCTCTCGTTGCTGCAGCAGCAGCTGCTGGAAGGCCTGAACACACAGAATCCAAACGGAAACCTGGATTCGATCTCCGACGCCACGGATGCCACGCTTTCCGGCTCCCTGGCCGTCACCGTGGGCAACGGGACTACGGAGAACATCGTCATCGGCCCTGGCACAAACGATCCGGCGACCAACACTTATTACACCGGGTCCGGGACCGGCAATCAAACGCTCTCCGGCTTGGCCGGCACAATCAACGCGGCCGGTCTCGGGTTCACAGCCAACGTTGTCGATGCGAACGGTGAATCAACCCTGTCGGTTCTGTCGCAGACCGCGGGATCGAGCGGCGCATTGAGCGTGACTTCCAATGTTGTCGCCAGCGGCGATACGGCGCTCCGTTATACCGACAACGGCACCAATTCGACGGAGGCGAGCGGCTACCTAGGTTCGGTGGCCAGCAACTCCGATTCGCTGCGCGGTTCGGTCACCATTCAGGTGGGCAGCGGCACCGCGAAGACTCTCACCCTGGACTCGTCGGACAACACACTCTCAGGACTGATGGGTGCAATCAATTCCGCCAATATTGGGGTCTCGGCTTCCCTTGCTAACAACGGTACGAGCATATCGCTGGTTTCGGGAACCTCGGGTTCGGCTGGAGCATTGACGGTGAACTCGAGCCTCTACGACACAACTGCCCGGACAAGTACGACGCTAAACTACACGAACTCCTCGGACATTTCGACCCTGGCCAATCTGGGCATCACTGTTTCGCAGAAAGACGATGGCTCGCTTACCTTTGATGCCACGTCCCTTGACTCGGTCCTCAACTCCGACTACAGCGGAGTGGTGGGATTCTTTCAGAACGCAAATAGTTGGGGTCAGACATTTTCCAACATGCTCACAAACGCAGGCACCAGTTCGGCTACGGGTGTTCTATCGCTTGCTTCGAGCTCCAATAGCAATGTCGAATCCACACTGAATGCCGATATCTCCAAAGAGGACGCCCTGATTTCGGCGCAGCAGAAGAGCCTCACTGCCGAATTGAATAGCGCCAACGAGATCATGCAGGAACTCCCGTCGCAGTTGGACGGCGTCAATGAGCTTTACTCCGCGATCACCGGCTATAACCAAAATTCGGGCGGCTAAGCGGATCAGGAAATGGTGTAGCCGGAGAGATAGCCTAAAGTTGACGCGACCGCCAGGGAGCGGCGACCTTGCACGATCTCAAAACGGACATGGATTTTCCTAATCTGCCCTAAGGAGCATCAATCAGATGGGAAGTTATCAAGACTGTGCATTGGAAGGCGCGTCAGCCGTGGATCTTGTGGTCGCGCTCTACGACGGGATCATTCGTTTCCTTAATACTGCCGCGAATGCTGTCGATCGCTCCGACCCGGACAGCCGCCGCATCGCCGTGAAGCGGGCGCTGGACATCATTATTCATCTCCAGGCACGTTTGCGTATGGATATCGGCGGCCGGCCGGCGCAGGCCTTAAGCGAATTTTATGCGTCAATCTTTGCGCAGATCATGCAGGCTTCACAATCGGCGTCGCGGCAGAAATTCGAACATGCGATCTACTGTGTTCGGGACGTTCGGGATGCGTGGAAGCAGGTGGCCCAGGATGTGAATCTCGAAGAGCAATCCTCGTTTCGCTCGGCCCGTCCTGCTCAACTTGGGCGGACGGGTTCTGAACCGGATTTCGAATCGAGCGGTCCGACGAGTTGGACCGCCTAACCTGCAACCGTCAACTCTTCTTCCAATTGTTGCTTTTGATAGAGGCTCGCATAGTAACCGTCAAGTGCGAGCAACTCTTCGTGCCTGCCTATTTCGACGATTCTTCCGTTCTGAAGTACGGCGATCTGGTCGGCGTTTCGCACCGTTGAGACGCGATGTGAAACCAGGATCGTCGTTGCGGTTGTGGTGTAGGCACCCAATCCGTTTAGAATGCGCTCTTCGGTGTATGTGTCCACGTTGGCAAGGGCGTCGTCGAGGATGAGGATTGCGGGTCGCCGGAGCAGAGCGCGTGCAATGGCGGCTCGCTGTTTTTGCCCTCCGGAAAGAGTTACTCCTCGTTCACCCACCATGGTTTCAAACCCCTGCGGAAACTCCTCAAATTCGCGGCGGATGTGCGCAGCTTCGGCGGCCTCCAGCATGTCTTCTGCGCCCGCATCTGGAACCCCGAATGTGAGGTTCCCACGAATTGTTTCGCTGAAAAGAAATGTTTCCTGGGGCACCATGCCAATGTTATGGCGCAGCACGGCGAGAGGATAATCGCGGATCGCGCGGCCGTCTATTAGAAGAGAGCCCTCTGGCGCCTCATAGATTCTCGAGATCAGATTCGCCAGAGTGGTCTTTCCGGACCCCGTCGGGCCGACAATCGCAATCGTCGAAGCAGGCGGAATGTGCAACGAAATATCGTGCAGTACCTGAGTCTCTCCGTAGCTGAAATTGAGCTGGCGAAATTCGATTTCTCCGCGAAGAATCGCATCCGAGGGAATTGAAGTGTCAGCGCCGCTATCATCGATCGCAGGTTTAGCACTGAGCAGCTCGTCGATGCGCTTGACGGAGGCAGTGCCTCTTTGGAAAAGATTCACGACCCACCCCACTGCAATAATGGGCCAAATCAGGAGAATCATATAAGTATTGAAGGCAACGAACTGGCCCGGTGTTATACGGTGACCGATCACTTCGTGCCCGCCGACCAGCAGGGTGATGATCATCGAGATTCCGAGGATAAACTCCAGGGTTGGCCATAACATGCCCATCAACTGCACGAGACGCTGAGCGCGCGCAATGTACCGGCGATTGAGCATCTCGAAGAGATTAATTTGCGATTCTTCGCGGGCAAATGCGCGCACCAAGCGTGCGCCGGAGTAGTTCTCCTGAGCCTGGGATGAGATCTCCGAGAAGCTTTCCTGGATCCGTTCAAATCTGTCATGAATTTTTCGCCCAAAGTACTGGACAAGGATGCTGGCAACGGGCATCGGCGCCCAGGCAACCAGCGTTAACCACGGGCTAATGCGAAGCAGGAAGAAAAGCGCGCCCACAGTGAAAAAGATCGTATTCGCGCTATACATCAGCGCTGGGCCCAGCAACATGCGCACTGCATTCAAATCGTTCGTCATGCGCGCCATGATGTCGCCGGTTCGATAGCGCTCGTAGAAACCGGAGTCCTGCTTTTCCAGCTGGCGAAACAAGTCGTTGCGCAAATCGAATTCGATCTCTCGCGAGATGCCAATCAGAATCCAGCGTTGGGCGTAGAGGAAAACGCCCTTCAAGAGGGCGATTGCGACGAGCAGTCCCGCAAACACCAGCACTTTGCCTCTTGATACCCCGTGCTCCAGGCCGTCGATGGCTTTCTCAATGACAAGTGGGAAAAGCACCCACACGGCATTCGTGGCGATGCACGAAAGTGTGCCCCAGAGATAACCCCAGCGGTAGCGCCGCATGTAAACAAAGAGCGGTCTCAGGTCGCGAAGCATTTCTTCATTGTACGCGTCAATGGAATGAGGACTTGAGAGCGGTTCGGTTATTCCTGAGCGCCATGCGGGGCTATGTTGGCGTTCGCAATAAAAAGTATCCACCGGTCAGTCCGAACAAAACGTCCGGGCTCCACGCAGCCAGCGCCGCGGGCAGGTAATTCACGTTGCCCATGGCCCCGAAGAGGCCGTCGACTACCCAATAGGTAAGCGCGACGGCGATTGCCACGGCAATTCCGCTGAGCGATCCTCGTCTACCCATGGAAAGCGCAAACGGGATAGCGAGCACCGCCATGACGACAGCGATGAGCGGATAGGCAAGTTTCTGCCACAACGCAACACGAAGGCGCATCGTGTCAAAGCCGCTCTGGCGCAGGTCGCGAATATATCGGTCGAGCTGCCCGAAGTTCATCTCCTGCGATTGCAGGCTCTCTTTGGTGAAGTAGCCAGGCTCTTCGTGAATTTCGGCAAACGACGCGAATTTGAAATCCTGGTACCGGGTCTGTGTAGCTCCATCGAAATCGCGTTCCCATCCATTCTGAAAAACCCACGAACCCTTGCCTGCGTCCCAGAAAACGCGCGATGCGAAGATGCGCCGGGATATCGCAAATGTTGATCGATCGAATTCGAACACGGAAAAATTGGCGAATTCAACGATGCCGGGATCGAAAAACTGGTAATAGAAGATTCGGCTGGGCTCGCCCGCGCGTGGTTCACCGAAAATCCACTTCTGTTCCGGGTGCAAAAAAGTCTGTGGAGGACGTCCTTTGATGGTGCTGCGCAGTGCCTCCTGCCTTCGGTTGGCTTGCGGAAGATAGTACTGATCGAACAGGAACAATGCCACAGCCAAAATTGCAGAAATAGAGACGATGGGAACCACCAATCGGTAGAGGCTGATCCCGGTGGCTTTCATGGCAACGATTTCGCTGTTGCGGTTGAGGACGCCAAATGTGACCAGCACCGCGATCAGGACGGCCAAAGGAGCAATCCGGTAGAGCATGCTGGGCGTCAGGTTGAGTAGATACTCGCCGACAGTTATGAGTGGGATATGGTTGCGCAGGATGTCGCCCACAAGTTCGAAGAATGTGAAGACCAGCATCAAAAGAACGAATCCTGAAAGCACCAGAAAGAACATATTCAGAAATTCGCGAACAACGTATTCGTCGAGGATGCGGAAGAAGACGCCTCGTGCGCCTCGCCGCACCGAGCGGGGCTGCAGCCGGTCCAGGAGTCCGGACAAAGCTTTTGCGTTCTGCTGAGTCTTCACAGTGAGATCGGATAGGCGCGCCACCCAGCGGCCCAAAGTGCTCAGGACGCGACCGCCGCTGGCCATCTGCCACAACAGAAATGTGCCCGCCGCGGCGAAGAGGAAATTTGCCAACCAAACTGCAAGGAAGGCAGAGAGCTTGTCCTGGCGCCCCAGAGCGATTCCAGTGTAGGAGAGAACGTAGTAGAGGATGACGAGTAGGAGAGTGAAGACGAAGCCGGAACTCTTGCCACCGCGCCTCGACATGACGCCCAGGGGCACACCCACCAGCATCAGCACCAGGCAAGCTGCGGGATAAGAGAAGCGAGACTGCAACTCGATCTGAAAACGCCTGCCATCGGGGCCATGGGTACGCTTTTCCAGCGTTGCCATCGGCATCGCATAAATGGCCGTGTCAAGGCGTCCGAGATGCACCTCGTTTTGCTGACTCAGCGGTAGAGGCAGATCGGTGCTGGCAAAAGTGGACACTTTGTACTGCTCAGGCTGGCCGGCAATCGTGTCGTGCTCGGTGCCATCGCGCAGCCGCATCAGCAACTCTTGACTCGAATCACTCACCACCGTCGCTGAAGTTGCAGTTGTCACCAACGGCGTCGTCGGATCGGTAACATCGGCCATGAAGACGCGATCCCAGTTCGATGCCCCCGTACCCGCGCGCACGTTTTGTACGTAGAGAACCCGGTTGCGAAAATCCTCGTAAAAGACTCTTGGTTGAATCTCGTAGGAAGCCTGCGACGTCTCCAATGTCTGTTGCAGATCGAGTATGGCCTGATTGGCGCGCGGTGCGATGTAGATCGAATTCACCAGCCCGAGTAGTGTGCCGCTGACAGCCACAATCGACGCTACCCGTACGAAGTAGCCGATGCCCATGCCGGATGCGCGCATGGCGATAATCTCGCTGTCCGCGGCCAGGCGGCTGAGGCCCAGCAGGATCCCCACCAGCACGGCCATGGGAATGGTGACTTTGAAGGTATTGGGTATAGTGAAAAGGAAAACTTCAAGTACGTCTGCCCATGTGGAGCTATTGCGAACGACCATCTCAAGGATGTGGTCGAGGTCGCGCATGAAAAGAATAAATGTAAAGATCACGCCGCCGATCAGCGTGTGAGAAAGGATTTCGCCGAGAATATAGCGTGTCAGGATCCGCACGAGAGGCTCTGATCCAGTCTAACGCGCCTGCGCACTCTGGAGAGGAATCGGCTGCCAGCGCCGCAAACGCAAGCTATTCATCAGAACACTGACTGAACTCAGGGCCATGGCCGCCGCTGCGATCCAGGGGCTCAACTGGATATGGAATGCCGGATAAAGCAGTCCAGCGGCCAGCGGAATTCCAACGACGTTGTAGCCCACAGCCCAGGCTAGATTTTCACGCATGATATGCAAGGTGCGCTGCGCGAGTGCTCGCGCGACGAGGATCGATGTCGGTTGAGCCCGCAAGAGTACCACGTCGCCCGCCTCCTGCGTGAGATCGGTCCCCGATCCCATGGCCAAACCGACGTCCGCTTGAGCCAGCGCTCCAGCGTCGTTGATTCCATCCCCGACCATGGCAACGCGGAGTCCCTCCTCCTGCAAGGCCTTAATATGAGCCAGCTTGTCTGCCGGATCAACGCCAGCTTCCATCTCTTCGATGCCCGCCTGCGTCGCGATCGGCGCTGCCGCCGCAACGGAATCTCCGGTCAGCATGATGACGCGGAGCCCTGCTTTGCGCAGGATCGCCACGGTCTCTGCCGCATCCGGCCGGAGCAGGTCGCGAACATCAAAACATCCGACCGGTTGATCATCGAGCGCCAGGAACAGCCTCGTCATCCCTGGCTTTACAGGCGTGAAATTGTTCGGCGTTTTCGCGAACAGTTCCTGAAAAAATGCTTCATTGCCGATCATGCATTTGAAGTCATCCACTCTGGCTGTAACGCCACGGCCCGGAACGATCTGCACGTCCTGGGCCGGTTTCCATGTCAGACTTCGTGCGCGCGCCGCGTCGACGATGGCATGTGCCAAGGGGTGACTCGACTGCTCTTCGGTCGCTGCGGCTAAACGGAGCAACTCGTTTTCCTGATAGCCCACCAGGGTTTGAATCGTAGCTAAAGCTGGGCGACCCTCAGTCAATGTCCCGGTCTTGTCCAGCACAACGACATCGACATTTGACAGGCGCTCAATGGATTCACCGCCTTTGAAGAGCACGCCGAGTTGTGCTCCACGTCCCACGGCTACTGTGAGCGCGGCTGGAATCGCGAGTCCCATGGCGCAAGGGCAGGCAATCACCAGCACGGCGACCGAACTGGCGAGTGCCATCTCCAAAGATCGAGTGGCAAGCACCCAAATCACGAATGTGATGACCGAGAGTGCGATCACTGTGGGCACAAAAATCGAACTCGCGCGATCTGCGAGTTGCTCCATGGGAGCGCGAGAGCTTTGCGCTTGCTCGACCATTCGAGTGATCTGCGCCAGTACCGTCTCTTCGCCGAGAGACTGCGCTCGGCAAACGACAGCCCCGTCGTAGTTGAGCGACCCGGCAAACACTTTGTCTCCCCTCTCGCGGACCACGGCAGCGGCCTCGCCAGTCAGCATCGATTCATCCACGGAGGTGCGGCCTTCAACAATCTGCGCATCCACTGGGAAGCGCTCGCCGGGAAGAACTTTAATCTGGTCGCCGACCCCAATTTCTTCCAGCGGTACCACTGTCTCTATGCCGTCTACGATTCGCCGCGCGATGGACGGGCGCATCCGGCTCAGGGAATCCAACGCGGCCAAAGCACGGCGCTTGGCCCGCGCTTCCAGGGTTTTTCCTAACAAAAGAAAACCAAGGATCAGCAAAACCGCGTCGAAATAAACATCTTTGCCATTGCCCGGCATTACGGTGGCGAATGCGGAGTAAAGAAAGGCCACGCCGGTCCCCAGGCTGACCATCGAATTCATGTTCGTGGTGCCGTGGCGCATCCCGCTTGCGGCGTTGGCAAATACCGGACTGCCTGCCCAGACCAGCAGCGCAGCCGTCGCGATGAGAAGGGTCCAGCGAAGTAAATCGGGAGGAGCGGCGTAGAGCCATGGTACTTGGCGCATCAGGGCGTGATCGAATCGGCCCATGTGCGCGTCGAGTGGCATGGCTACAATCATCGCTACCACGCCGGCAACGATCATGAACCATGCTTTGAATTCTTGTTTGCTTGCGGAAGGCTCTGCGCTCACCTGGGGTCGGGAACCGTTCGGAGCCGCAAGGACGGCGTCGTAGCCCGCTCCCCGAATTGCTTCGACCAGCGCAGGCGGATCGGCGCGGAGCGGATCAAACACTACGGTTGCTCGGTTCGCCATCAGATCGACGTGTGCCGATTGAACTCCGGCCGTCGATCGCAGCGCGGATTCGACGTGATGTTGGCAGGCCGCGCAGGTCATGCCCAGCACTGGAAGCGTGACCGTTTCTGCGGTATTGGTCGCCATTGAACGAGCTACTGCTCCAAATGCGCTTGGTACCCGGCCTTAGCCAGAGCCGCAATGGCGAGTTCGACCGTAGCGGGCCCTCCATCGGAGCTTAGTCGGGCAGCTCCAACTCGAACCTCCACAACGCTGACTCCTTCACCAACGCTTAAAGCCTGACTGACCCGGCGGACACAGGAGCCACAATGCATACCGTCGATACGAAGCGTAAATTCTTGCAATTTAATCCCCGTTTGTCTTTGATGATACGCCAGCAGAGACGATGCAGACTCGGCCGACGCATTGCGTAGCGATTACTATTGGATGGATTAAGTTCGACCTGAACCGCTAACATATAAAAGGAGATAGGCAGGCACGAATCGATGCTCAGAGAGTTTCCCGAGGCGCCACGGATCGGCATCGGCGCGGTGATCGTCCACCAAGGTGGGGTGCTTCTCGTCCAGCGCGGCCGCGAACCGCTGAAGGGCCACTGGTCTCTCCCCGGCGGCTTGGTCGAAGTCGGCGAGTCGCTCCAGACCGCCGTCATCCGAGAAGTCGAGGAAGAGACAGGACTGCTCGTCGAGCCGGTCGAATTGATTGAGCTGCTCGATCGCATTCATCGGGAAGGGGAGCGTGTTCGCTACCACTATGTGATCGCCGATTATCTTTGCCGTGTGACCGGTGGCGCTTTGAAAGCGGCCTCCGATGCTGATGCCGTGCGATGGGTCGAGCGCAAAGAGTGGAACAGACCTGATTCGGGCGACCTGTCGGTCGAGGGCGCGCTGGTGCTCGATCCCGTGACCGTGCGCGTCATTGAAACAGGCTGGCAACGTGCAAAAGCAATCGAGTCGAAGGAGGGTAATTGATCCGGTCCCCGCGGCTTTCCTGGATCTTCGGCGGTCTGCTGGCCCTTGCCGTTGTCGCGGCTGGCGCCTTTTTGGTTCGCCCGGTTGAATTCTTCAAGACCTATTCAGAATTGCGTTTGCTTCTGTCCGGCGCAGAGTCTCGGTCAACCACAGTCAACGGCTACCGCATTCATTACTACGTGCTGGGTCCTCCCTCGGGCTCCGCCGTTGTGCTTATACATGGGCTGGGAGGTCACGCGGAAGACTGGCAGAATCTGGCGCCTTATCTGACGCGGGCGGGATTCCGAGTCTATTTGCCGGACCTGGTCGGTTACGGGCAAAGCGAAAAGCCGGACAACTTTTCTTATTCGGTTCCGGATGAAGCGGGTGTAGTTGTCGGTTTTCTTGACGCTCTCGGCTTGAAAGAAGTGGACCTTGGTGGCTGGTCCATGGGGGGCTGGATCGTGCAGCGTGTCGCGACCGAACATCCAGAACGCGTGCGCAAGCTGATTCTCTTTGACAGCGCAGGCCTTGCCTTGAAGCCCGACTGGAACACTGATCTGTTCACTCCGGTCAATGCCGCCGAATTGTCGCAGCTGGACGAACTCCTGATGCCTCAACCGCCGAAGGTGCCAGGTTTCGTCGCTACCGACATTCTTCGGATTTCGAAACAAAATGCGTGGGTCGTTCACCGAGCGTTGGCATCGATGCTCACTGGCGGCGATGCGACAGATCGATTGCTGCCCGGCCTGAAGGTGCCCGTACTGATCGCCTGGGGCGCGGTCGACCGCATCACGCCCTTAAGCGAAGGCGAGACGATGCACAGATTGATTTCCGGCTCGCAGTTGGTTGTGATCCCCGGATGCGGCCATCTCGCACCGAGCCAGTGCGCAGCGCAGGTCGAGCCTTATGTGGTGGTGTTCCTGCGTAAGTAAAGCGCCTGCGCCTGATCGAGGCTCAGACCCCGATCACGTCGCACAATTCCTTCACAGCCGCTGCGCTCTTCTTCAGGGCTGCGTCTTCTTCGGGGGTGAGCTTGATTTCGATGATCTTTTCCAGGCCTGCTGCTCCCAGCTTGCAGGGAACGCCAATATAAAATCCGTCGATGCCGTATTCGCCCTGAAGATAGGCCGCGCAGGGAAGGATCTTCTTCTTGTCTTTGAGGATGGCTTCGACCATCTCCGTGGCGGCTGCGGAAGGCGCGTAGTAGGCGCTGCCGGTTTTGAGATGCTTGACGATCTCTGCGCCACCGTCGCGGGTACGCTGCACAATTGCTTCAAGCCGATCGGGAGCGATGAGTTCGGTGATCGGAATTCCCGCCACAGTCGAGTAGCGAGGGAGCGGAACCATGGTGTCGCCGTGGCCGCCGAGCACAAAGGCAGTGACGTTCTCGACGCTGACTTTCAGTTCTTCGGCGATAAACGTTCTGAAGCGGGCCGAATCTAGTATTCCAGCCATGCCAATGACACGTTCGCGATTGAAGCCGGCCTGCCGGTAAGCAGCCTGCGCCATCGCGTCCAGCGGGTTCGACACGATGATCAGAATGCATTCGGGCGATTGTGCGACGACTTTCTGAACCACATCTGACATGATCTTGAAGTTGGTATGCAGCAGATCGTCACGGCTCATGCCCGGCTTTCGCGGAATGCCCGCCGTAATCACTACAATGTCGGAGTTCGCGGTCGCCGCATAGTCGTTGGCGCCTATTACGTTCACGTCGCGCTTCTCGATAGGCATGGCCTCGAGCAGGTCGAGGGCTTTGCCCTGCGGAACGCCTTCCACCACATCGATGAGCGCAACGTCCGCTAGTTCCTTTGAAGCAATCCAATGTGCCGCAGTCGCGCCCACGTTGCCAGCGCCGACAATGCTTACTTTTTTACGCATGATGCATTTCTCCTTGCGACCCCAAAAGGGAAGTTTCTTCGTTCATTCGAAAGCCATATTCCGGAATCAGGTCGCTAATACTCGGACGATCTCTTCAAAAGCACCTGGTTCCATATTCCGGTTGGTTACGGTCGAGTTTTGTTTCGATCTTAAAAATGGAACATTTTTTATGCCGACAAGCCTGGTCCAGCGCTCTTCCGCTTTCATGCCAACAATCTTGACACCGTCTTTGCAGCTAAGCTCTTGTGCCAAGCGGATTCCGTATTTTTGCGAGGCGCAAACTATTTCGTTCGGGAGTCCTGAGCGAACCGAGTGGTAGGGGAACCACTCGATCACCATAACTCTCTTCGAAAACTCGCGATCGTCCAGTCGGCAAGCTCTCTTCAAATGCTTGAGTCGAGTCGTCCACCATAGTCCAGCTCCTGTGTCCTTGAACTTCGGATTCAGCGGATAGAAGGGGTATTCCTGGGCTTCGTGTTTCAGATTCTTAAGGAGGGCATTCTGGAACTCATGATCGCGGTGTTCTTGGATGTCCTTGTCAGAGTGTCCCGGGTTCAATCCGAGAAAAACGACTTTGGCGGTGGCTGGACTTCCAATAAATGGTTCGGGCAACGATTCAAGGTGGACCCGATGTTCCGGGTTTGCCTTTTTGGAGTTGAACCTCCGGATGGCTTCCCGGTCCTTTGTGAGCACCCACTCTCCACTCTCATAGACGAGTTCTTGCCACGGGTTGTCCACGATACCGCCCCTTACATATTCTCGATAATCCGCGTCGCAAATTCGCTCGTTCCCACCTTCGTAGCACCCGCCGTCTGCCGCTCGAAATCGTAGGTCACGAATTTCTGCAGGATGGTCTTCTCCATCGATGTCTCGATCAGCTTCGCCGCTTCTTTCCAGCCAATGAAATCGAGTAGCATCACTCCCGACAGAATCACCGATCCCGGGTTGATGACATCCTTATCGGCGTACTTCGGCGCGGTGCCGTGCGTAGCTTCAAACACAGCAAAGCCATCACCGATGTTCGCTCCCGGCGCGATGCCCAGTCCGCCCACCTGCGCCGCTGCCGCATCGGAGATGTAATCTCCGTTGAGGTTGGTCGTGGCCAGAATGCTGTAATCCGACGGACGAATAATGATCTGCTGAAAGATCGAGTCGGCGATGCGGTCATTGACGAGGATCTTCGATTTCCAAGCACCCTTGCCGTGTGTTTTGCCGATGGACTCGAGCACGCCCTTGATCTCAGCGTAAAGCTCGTCGCGGAATGCCTGGTTGCCGAATTCCAGGCCGGGCTCGATGAGGGCCGCGTTCTCTTCGACGGTGATTCCTGGTTTCGCGTCGAGGTTGCCGAGAATCCAGCTCTCGCGCTCGGTGACGGTGTGCTCGCGAAACTCCTGGGTCGCTACTTCATAACCCCACTCACGAAACGCGCCCTCAGTGAATTTCTGAATATTGCCCTTGTGTACGAGCGTGACGGTTTTCCGGCCAGTTTCCAGCGCACTCTTGATCGCGTAGCGCACGAGGCGTTTGGTGCCGAAGATCGAAATCGGCTTGATGCCCACACCCGAGTCCGAACGGATCTTTTTCTTGCCGCCCTTCAGCAGGTCTTCATTGATGAATTCAATGAGACGGCCCACGTCCGCGCTGCCTTGTTTGAACTCAATGCCCGAGTACACGTCCTCTGTGTTTTCGCGGAAGATGACGATGTCGACCTTCTCGGGGTGCTTCACCGGGCTGGGCACGCCCTGGTAGTACTTCACCGGCCGCACGCATGCGTAGAGATCGAGCAACTGGCGCAAGGCCACGTTGAGCGAACGAATGCCTCCGCCAATGGGCGTCGTCAGCGGTCCCTTGATCGAAACGCGCAGGTCGTGTGCAGCGGCCACCGAGTCGTCGGGCAACCAGGTGTTGAATTGGCGAAACGCCTTCTCTCCGGCGAAAATCTCGAACCACTTGATGCTGCGCTTGCCGCCGTACGCCTTCTCGACCGCCGCATCGAAAACGCGCTGCGAAGCCTTCCAGATGTCGCGGCCGGTGCCGTCGCCTTCAATAAAGGGGATGATTGGATTGTCGGGAACGTTGAATTGGCCGTTGTTGTATTCAATGGCAGCGCCGTCTTTGGGCAGTTCAAGCCCGTTGTAACTTTTCTGCATTGGATTTGCGGTGTCCCTTTCTCTTATACCTTTGCAGAAGGAGGCTACAGTCGGCAAATCTCAACAGCAGAGTTGTGGCTGCGGACGTTCGCGACGTGAAACGCAGCTAGAATCCAGGAATGGGCGGCAGAAGATAACGGAGGATAAAACCCCACTCAGTGCAAATCGCTCACGCCGTCGCCATCGAAGCGCGGAATCCCAAAATGGCCGCGCAAGTGGAGCAGGTCGACGGGGCTCAGATTCCCGGCTACCGTGACCAGAGTGAGGCTCTTCGGCGTCTCTGCCAAGATCACCGCGCCGCGCACGTTCGCGCCATCCAGCACCACCCAGACATCGGTCGTTCCGCTGTGCACCGGTCCGCCGGTTTTGGTTGTGGTCACCAGATGCTTCCAACCGCGCAGATGGTAGGCGGCACGGACTGAGTCGACTTCAGCTTCATCGGGAATGCCTGCGTCCCCAAAGCGCATAGTATGCACGCTCACGCCCTCAAGTTTGCGGATCACCTGGCGATCCTCGGCTTGCGAATCCGGCATCAAGCCGGCTGCCACGCTCAGCATGTTGCGATCGAGCGTGAAGCTCGATTTCACTGCAGCCTGCGTGTTCAGCCGATCCAGCGCGGGAGGCGTCCATTCAAGCGGAACTGGAGATTCCGATGCAGCAGCTGTGGATGCACCGGTAGCGAATTGTGAACCATTTTGAGACGTGCCTGCGGGTGCCTGTGCAGTCGCTGTTACCAGCCCCGCGCACACCAAAGACACCCCGACCCGCGCGATCCATTTCATGCTTCTTTAAACGCAGTTCTGCGAAAAAAGTTACTGCTGTTGTGAACTTCGGATGAAATCTCTTCCCGACGTATCACCACCGGGTAATATGCGATAAACTCATGCGGGAACGTTTGCGAAAGCCATTACCGCCGACGTCATGGAGGATACAAAGAAATTGGGAAAAAGCATGGTCCCGAAGAAGATTTTCTTCACAAAGGGCGTAGGCAAGCACAAAGAGCGTTTGACCTCGTTTGAGCTGGCACTCCGTGATGCAGGCATCGCTTCGCAGAATCTGGTTCGCGTCTCCTCAATCTTTCCTCCGCAATGCAAGGTTATCCCTCGCAAAGAAGGTTTGAAATATCTGGACCACGGCGAAGTAGTTTTCGCCGTCATCGCCGAGAACTCGACGCGCGAGCCGCACCGGCTCGTAGTCGCCAGCATCGGCGTGGCCATCCCCGCCGACCGAGACACCTACGGCTACCTTAGCGAGCACCATAGCTTCGGCGAGACTGAGGAGCAGGCGGGCGAGTATGCGGAAGAACTGGCCGCCGAGATGCTCGCCACGACTCTCGACGTGGAATTCGATCCCGACAAGAGCTGGGACGAGAAAAAAGAGATTTACCGCTTCTCGAACAAGATTGTGCGTACCAGCAACGTCACCCAGTCTGCCGTGGGCGACAAGCGTGGACTCTGGACAACGACAATCGCCGCAGCCGTGCTGATTTTGGAAGTTTAATATCCGAAGTCTAGTCGTTAAAGTTTAATCGTCGCTCGCAAGGCTTCTTAGGCCAATCTCGCAACGCGGGGTTGGCCTTGCTGCATCAACTCGGAGAATGAACGAACCCAGCATGGTCGATAAACGAAAATACAACGTCGGTTTGGTGCAAATGCGGATGGGGCCCGATCCGGAGCAGAATTTCGCCTCGGCCATCTTCCACATCCGTGAAGCTGCGCGGCTGGGCGCGAACATTGTGTGCCTGCCCGAGCTCTTTCGAGCGCAATATTTCTGCCAGCGCGAAGATCTGCGCCTATTTGATTTGGCCGAGCCGATTCCGGGTCCATCGACATCGGCACTTGGCGAAGTGGCCCGCGAAGCCCGCGTCGTCATTGTTGCTTCTCTGTTTGAGCGCCGCGCTCCGGGGCTCTATCACAACACGGCCGTCACTCTCGGGCTCGATGGCAACATCGCCAGCGTCTATCGCAAAATGCACATCCCCGACGACCCGCTCTACTACGAGAAGTATTACTTTGCGCCCGGCGATCTCGGATTCCGCGCCGTCGATACGGCTTTTGGCCGCGTCGGCACACTCGTTTGCTGGGACCAGTGGTATCCCGAAGGCGCGCGGCTCACGGCGTTGCAGGGTGCCGAAGTTCTCTTCTATCCCACCGCGATTGGATGGCACCCGGCCGAGAAGGACGAATTCGGAGCGGCCCAATACGATGCATGGCAGACGATTCAGCGGGCGCACGCCATTGCCAACGGAGTCTACGTCGCTGGAGTGAATCGTGTGGGTCACGAGAACGGCGATGTGTTGGGCAACCGCATCGAAGGACCGGGCCTTCAGTTCTGGGGCGGGAGTTTTCTGGCCGATCCATTCGGCCGCATCGTTGCCAAAGCATCGCATGATGCAGAGGAAATTCTGCTGGGCGAAATCGACGTGTCGCTGATTGAAGAGACGCGGCGCAACTGGCCATTTCTGCGCGACCGGCGTATCGATGCCTATGCGCCCATCACGCGCCGGTTTCTCGATCCCGGCCACTCGTGGGACGCCGACGGAGATTCGAAATAGGGATGACCGCAGACTCGTCCGAAAAGACGCCGCGCGCACTCGGATATCGTATGCCCGCTGAGTGGGAGCTGCACGAGGCCACCTGGCTGGCTTGGCCGCACAACCGCGAAGACTGGCCTGGGAAGTTTCAGCCCATTCCCTGGGTCTACGCCGAGATTGTCCGGCTGCTCGCGGCGCACGAGAAAGTCCACATCCTCGTGGAGGGCGCCAAGGCAGAGAAGCTTGCGATCGGAATCCTCAAGCGAGCCGGAGCCGATCTCCTGCAAGTCAGCTTTCATCACTGGCCGACGGACCGCGTGTGGACGCGCGATTCGGGGCCGATCTTCGTCAGGAACCCCGATGGCCGCGTCGCCGTTACCAACTGGCATTTCAACGCCTGGGCCAAATATTCCGATTGGCATTTGGACGATCAGATCCCCGGTCGAGTCGCGGAATTGCTTGGCCTTCTGGAGTGGCAGCCCACGATTGAATTGGCGGGCGAACGGCGGCGGCTAGTGCTTGAAGGCGGCTCCATCGATACGAATGGGCAAGGTGCTCTTCTCACAACCGAAGAGTGCCTCATGAGCGATGTTCAGCAGCGTAATCCCGGCGTAAGTCGGGAGCAGATAGAGCAGGCCTTTCACGACTACCTGGGCATTGAACAGGTCATCTGGCTGGGCCGCGGTGTTGCCGGCGACGACACGCATGGCCACGTGGATGACATCAGCCGATTCGTCGGTCCGACGACGATCGTTACGGCCGTCGAGCCGAACACAAAGGACTCCAACCACGAGCCCCTCGCCGAAAATCTGGAGCGGTTGAAAAACGCTCGAACCGGAGACGGAAAACAGTTGACAGTGGTCGAACTGCCGCTGCCACGGCCAGTCGTTTTTCGCAAACAGCGGCTCCCGGCCAGCTACGCCAACTTCTACCTGGCGAATGGGCTCGTCCTGATGCCGACGTTTCACGATCCCAACGATCGCGTCGCTCTCAACATTCTGGCAGATGTTTTTCCGGATCGCGAAGTGATTGGGATTCACAGCGTGGATCTGATTTGGGGACTTGGAGCGCTGCATTGCATGACGCAGCAGCAGCCGGCGGCTTTACCATCGGGAGCATGATCTCCGATCAGGAAGCGATGCGGGCTGCTCTCGCCGAGGCACGTTTTGGTGCGGAAGCCGGCGAGGTCCCCATCGGCGCCGTCGTTGCGCACGATGGCGCAATCATCGCACGGGGCCAGAACAGCGTCCTGCGCGACAATGACCCGACGGCCCATGCCGAGATCGTGGCCATGCGCGAGGCCGCACGGATCCTTGGGAATTACCGCCTGATCGGTTGCTCGCTCTTTGTCACACTGGAGCCGTGCGCCATGTGTGGAGGCGCAATGATTCACGCGCGCCTTGACCGGCTGGTTTTTGCTGCTGCCGATCCGAAGGCGGGTGCATGCGGATCTGTCCTGTCAGTGCTGAACCACCCGCAACTCAATCACCAGATGCAGGTGGAGCAGGGAATCATGGCCGATGAGGCTGCGGAGCTGTTGCGGGGTTTTTTTCGTGAACGGCGGTCTGTCTAATTCCTGGTTAGCGATCGAATGCGTTCAGCCTGATCGGGCCATTTGTCGGTTAACTCGGCATAGGTCGCATTGCGATAGTCGGCGAAGTCAAACCCCGGCGTTACGGTGCATCCCAACAATGCCACTTGCCCGTTGCCGATCAGTCGTGTTCCTTGCCACACGCCTGCTGGGACGACTAACTGCACGTGCTGCCCGGCCGCCAGATCTGGTCCAAGAGTGAAAAGCGCGGAGCGCCCGGCGGGATGCAGTTGCAGCATCTCCACCGGGTCGCCGAGATAGAAATGAAAAATCTCGTCGGACTCAAGAACGTGCATCTCGGAGAAGGTTCCCGGTTCCAGCAGATAGTAGATTGCTGTGCCCTGGGCTCGCGCGCCGCGCGGCAATTGGACCGTCTTGTCCGACGTGTAGGTCCGCCGGAACCAGCCGCCTTCAATCGGATGCGGCTGCAGCTTCAGCATTACTTTGATCTCATCGGCAGTCATCGTTTTCGATGGTAGCAGCGCAGGAAACGCTAGAATGGGGACATGGTTGTGCAAGTTTATACGGCTGCCTGGTGCCGCGACTGCCGGGCTGCCAAGCAATTTCTTGATTCTCACGGTATCCGCTACACCGAGATCAACGTCGATGACGATCCTGCCGCCTCCAATGAATTGATTCGGCACGTCGGCAAGAGAGCCATTCCGCAATTGGTCATCGATGGCGAGTGGTTCCAGCCTTACAAGCCGGGGCGAGGGCTGCTCTACGACGAGCTCGAGCAGCGTCTTGGTATTTCGCGGTCCTAAGCGGATCCTCCCCGTACAATCAGAGGTTGGTTCGAAAGCCTGAATGTCCATCGAGCCTGGAGATCGCCCTTGATCGAACGATATACACGCCCGGCGATGGGGCGCATCTGGACCGAAGAGAACAAATACCGATGCTGGCTCCAGGTGGAGTCGGCGGCGAGTGTCGTGTTGGCGGAAGACGGCGTGATACCCAAAAACGCTGCGGAGGCCATCGCCACCAAAGCTGGTTTTTCCGTGGCGCGCATCCAGGAGATCGAAGCTGAGGTCAAGCACGACGTCATTGCCTTCACAACGGCAGTAGCTGAAACCCTGAAGGTGCAGGGGCTCGGAGAGCAGTCCCGGTGGCTGCATTATGGGCTCACTTCGAATGACGTAGTCGACACTGCCCAGGCCCTTCAAGTGAAAGCTGCGTCGGTCTTGATTCGCGAAGGACTGGTCGCGCTGCAGGCCGTGCTCAAACGGCGCGCACTGGAATTCAAGCACACGCCGACGATTGGCCGGACGCATGGGATCCACGCGGAGCCGACGACCTTCGGCCTGAAGCTGCTGAACTGGTATGCGGAGATTGGCCGCAATCTCACTCGTTTTGACGCGGCGGCCGAGGACATGCGCGTCGGCAAGCTCTCCGGTGCGGTCGGCACCTTCGGGCATCTGAAGCCGGAGCATGAGGAGCGCATTTGCGCAGCATTGGGATTGAAGCCCGCCCTGGTGGCGACGCAGGTGATTCAGCGCGACCGGCATGCCGCCTATATTTCGACGCTTGCGCTGATCGGCAGCACCCTCGATAAGATCGCCGTTGAAATCCGCCATTTGCAGCGGACGGAAGTGCGCGAGGCGCAAGAGTACTTCAGCGAGAAGCAGAAGGGCTCTTCGTCGATGCCGCACAAGAAGAATCCCATCACTTCGGAGCAAATCAGTGGCTTGGCGCGCGTGCTGCGCGGCAATGCGCAGGCGGCTTTTGAGAACGTTCCCCTGTGGCACGAGCGAGACATCTCGCATTCTTCGGTCGAGCGCGTCATTTTTCCAGACTCGACCATTCTGGTGAATTATCTGCTGGCCAAAGCTACCGATCTCATTGATCGGCTCCTCGTGTATCCGGAGAGGATGAAGCGGAACCTCGAAAGTACCGGTGGGCTGATTTTCAGTGGTCAGTTGCTGCTGGATCTGGCGGAAGCCGGCATGTTGCGCGAAGACGCGTATCGTCTGGTTCAGTCGCACGCCATGCGCGCGTGGAAAGAGGATTTGGTTTTTCGCGATGAAGTGGCGCACGATTCTGCGATTACGGAGCTGCTGAGCCCGGAAAAGCTTGCGAAGACCTTTGATTACACGCGGCAGCTTGGCAATGTGGATGCCATTTTCCAGCGCGTTCTGGGCAGCTAGGGATTGTTCCGGGCTGCGAAATTGTTCCACGTGGAACAATTGTGTTGAGGGATACATGCGTCGACCAGGATTTGCAACGAATAACCGTGATGTGTGAGTGGGGCACGGAGGAACGATGCATCTGACATTGGCTGTCACAGGCGCTTCGGGAGCGGTCTTTGGCCGCGAGTTGCTGCGGTCTCTGGAGGCCGATGCACGCGTCGAGCGGGTGCATTTTGTGGCTTCGGAGAACTCGCTGCGCGTGATCGCCGAGGAGCTGGGGGTTTCCGGCCGACACGACCTTGTGGAGAAACTGCTCGGCGCAAAGGCGACAAAGACCGTTGCGCTTTCCGACGCCGACATTGGCGCGGCCATCGCCAGCGGCAGCCATCCTTCCGATGGAATGATCATTCTGCCGTGCTCGATGGGCACGCTGGCGCACATTGCGCACGGATTAGCCGACTCGCTGATTGCGCGTGCGGCCGATGTAACCCTTAAGGAGAGGCGGCCTCTGCTTCTTTGCGTGCGCGAGACGCCGTTCAATCGCATTCATCTGCGGAATATGACGCTCGCTGCCGAAGCGGGCGCGACAATCTTTCCGGTGATTCCGGCGTTCTATAACAAGCCGGTCGATTCGGATGAGATGGCGCGGCAGTTTGTGTTTCGGGTGCTTGCGCATGTGGGTCTGGCACAGGCAGGAGCATACGTGTGGAAGGACAGAGACTGAGGATTGCGGGGCACGACCTCAAGTCGATCTCGGTCGGTTCATCCTTTCCCGCCCTAGCAAGCTAGGACGGGGCACCCAACGGGTGGGTGGGTCGCCCCCTACATTTGACACTTACCCTTACTTCCGCCGATACTGCCGTCAATGCTGATCCAGAGGAAATACGGAATTGAGGTCATGGCCATGTGCATGTGTTGTGCAGGCGGGCCTGCCCGTGGGTTTCTGGAACGGCGAATGCGTTAAGCGCAACCGATCTTGAAACAAACGGCCCGGGTCCGAAATGGATTCGGGTTTCTTATTTTCGGCGTGGGTAGTGCACCCCTCACAGGCCCCGCCGCCCAAATCAGCCAACCCGACCGAAGGAGTCGTTTATGCCTGAAGAAAAGCAGTTGCAGTTTGCCACTCTTGCTGTTCATGCCGGTCAATCGCCCGATCCGGCGACGGGCTCGCGGGCGGTGCCGATTTACCAGACCACTTCCTACCTGTTTCAGGACGCGGATCATGCGGGGCGGCTGTTTGCACTGAAGGAATTTGGAAACATCTACACGCGGATCATGAACCCTACGACCGACGTGTTCGAGAAGCGTGTGGCTGCTCTCGAAGGCGGTGTGGCGGGGTTGGCCACGGCATCCGGCCAGGCGGCGGAGACACTGACGTTGACGACGCTGGCGTCGGCCGGCGAGGAGATCATCTCGACGACGTCGCTCTATGGCGGGACGTACAACCTGTTCCACTACACGCTGCCAAGGCTGGGCATCACGGTGCGATTCGTGGACGCCGACGATTTTGACGGAATGCGGGCGGCGATCAACGACAAGACGCGCGCCATTTATACCGAATCGTTAGGGAATCCGAAGCTCGATGTGGTGGACATTGAGCGGATGGCAGCGATTGCGCATGAGAACGGTCTGCCGCTGGTGATCGATAATACGTCGACTTCGCCGGCATTGGTGCGGCCGATCGAGTGGGGCGCGGACATCGTGGTGAACTCGGCGACCAAGTTTCTGGGCGGACATGGGACTTCGATTGGCGGCGTGATTGTGGATGCGGGCAAATTCGACTGGGCAAAATCGGGACGGTTCAAGGATTTCACCGAGCCCGATCCCTCGTATCATGGCCTGTCGTACTGGGATACGTTCGGCGCGATTTCCTTCATCCTGAAGGCGCGCATTCAAGGCCTCCGCGATACGGGCGCAGCGCTTTCGCCGTTCAACGCGTTTCTGTTGCTGCAGGGAATTGAGACGCTGCATTTGCGGTTGGAGCGGCACTCGGAGAATGCGCTGGCGGTGGCGAAGCATCTGGAACAGCATCCGGGCGTGGAGTGGGTGAACTATCCGGGCCTCGAGTCGAGCCGGTATTACAAGCGGGCGCGGAAGTATCTGCCCAAGGGATACGGCGCACTGATCACCTTCGGAATTAAGGGTGGGTACGAGGCAGGGAAGAAGCTGATCGATTCGTTGGAGCTTTTCTCGCTGGTGGCCAACATTGGCGATGCCAAGTCGCTGGTGATTCACCCGGCGTCGACAACTCATCAGCAGCTTTCTGTGGAGGAGCAAGCCGGGACGGGCGTGACCCCGGAGCTTGTGCGGTTGTCGGTCGGCATCGAAGACATCCGCGACATTCTGGCCGACCTTGACCAGGCGATCGAAACGGCAAACGGCCACGCATTTGCGGGAACCGAGAGGGCGACCGTTGCGGCACAATAGATGGAATGACTGACGCAGAAACTGAGACGCGCGCGGCACCTGCGGCGAAGACCCGCACGCTGGAGCCGACGTACGAAGGCGACTTCGTACTTCCGCAGCATCTCGATTTAGAGAGCGGGCGCGTTCTGGCGAAACCGACGCTGCATTACGCGGTCTACGGGCGTCTGAACGCGGCACGCGACAACGCGGTGCTTGTGTGCCATGCGCTCTCCGGTTCGGCTTTGGTCGGATCGTGGTGGCCTGAGATTTTTGCCCCCGGTGCGGTGTTGTCGCTGGAGCACGATTTTGTAATTTGCATCAACATGCTCGGATCCTGTTATGGATCGACGGGGCCCGGATCGGTGGACCCGGAGACGGGGCTGGTCTATGGGCCGGATTTTCCGCTGGTTTCGATCCGAGACAATGTGCGGGCCCAGGCACATTTGTTGGATTCGCTCGGTATCCGGCGGCTTCGGCTGGTTCTGGGCGGGTCGATTGGCGGGATGCAGGCGCTGGAGTGGGCGATTCATGATCCGGAGCGGGTAGAGCGCGCGGCGATCATCGCGGTGGCTCCCTTGTCGGCCATGGGATTGGCGCTGAATCATTTGCAGCGTCAGGCCATTCAGAACGACCCGGACTGGGATGGCGGCTACTATCTGACGCAACGGCAGCCAAAGCAGGGTCTCGGGCTGGCGCGGCAGATCGGGATGCTCAGCTACAAATCGGCGGAGCTGTTCGAGGAGCGCTTTGGCCGGAATCCAAACCGGAACGGCGAGGATCCGTGGGCTCAGGACAATCAAGGGGGAGGCCTGGTCGGCGGGCGCTTCGACATTGGCGGATACCTCGATCATCAGGGGCAGAGATTCATCGATCGCTTCGATGCCAATGCGTATTTGGCGATCCTTCGCACCATGGACAATTGGGATCCGTTGCGTGGAGGTAGGGCGTCGGAGGAGGTATTTGGCCGGATTCGAGCCAAGCTGAACTTCGTGGGAATCAGCTCGGACTGGCTCTTTCCTGCCGAATCGGTCCGGCAATTTGCGGAGACCATCCGCTCGGCCGGCGTGAACGCGGACTACCGGGAGATGATCAGCACCCACGGGCACGACGCCTTCCTGGCCGAGCAGATTGAACTGGTTCGCCTCCTTCAATAGCCCGCTCCTCCGGCTCATGAACCGGCCCGGAACACTTTTCCCGCGTGCGGTGTCTAAGGCGGTATGCTCTGGACGCCGGTCGCGCATCCAAATTTTTCGGGGGTGTGCGGGGGGAGGGAGAAGATTGGCTGAAGAGGTCGAATCTGTCCTGATTCCGGCCAGATTCTGTCCCAGAAACGAATCTTCCCGGAACGGTTCCCTGCTTTCTGTTCGCCATCGACAACTTTGCTTGTCACAGAGGCTCTTGGTTTCTATAATCCTCGCAACGCCGCATCGGAAACCGTGGCACAGTTCTGTCCCGATCACCCATGTTCAACCGCCAAGAAGAAGGGTTGTGCATTTCGCGAAAGAGTGCTTGAATATTCATTCCACTTTACGTATCTCCCAGGAGCAATGAATGAAGAAGATAGTCTTTGCGTCTGTGATGGCATTGGCAAGCATTAGCCTTGTTGCACCAATGCTGCATGCACAGGACACCGGTGGCACGATTCAGATCAAGGATCCAGCCGAGTTCAACAGCTACCAAATGGCGACCACCCAGAGCGATCCCAAGGCTAAAGCCGCAGCCCTCGAACAATTCCTCACGCAATATCCTCAAAGCGTAGTCAAGAGTGCCGTCCTCGATATGTTGATCGACACGTATCAACAGCTCGGAGATGCGGACAAGACCCTGAGCGCCGCGAACCGTCTTCTCCAACTCGACGGCAAAAATATGAAGGCCACCTTCATCTCTGTCTACATCAAGAAGAGCCAGTGCGCAAAGACATCGGATAAGCAGACCTGCGACGATGCCGCGACCTTGGCAAACACCGGACTCCAGATTCAAAAGCCCGCCGGTGTTTCCGCCGACGACTGGACGAAGCAGACTGGAGCAACCTATCCGCTCTTCGATTCCACCATCGCACTGGACGACGCCGTCTCCAAGAAGGATTTCAAGGCGGCTCAAGCCGAATACGAGGCGGAACTGAAACTGTATACCGATGACCAGAGCAAGGTCGCCGGCCTGAGCGACACGCTGCTGCTGGCCCAGGCGTACAGTCAGCCTGGCGCCGCGCAGGACCTGGTAAAGGCTGTTTGGTTTTATGCGCGCGTTTGGGATTTTGCGCCCGCGAACTACAAGGGGCAGATCGAACCGAAACTCGAGTATTACTACAAGAAATATCACGGCGGGCTTGACGGTCTGGATGCTATCAAGACCCAGGCGCAGGCCTCCGTTTTTCCGCCGGCGAACCTCCATATCGACCCGGCGAAGAGCCCGCAGGAACAAATTCACGACCTGATCGTGTCCACGCCTGACCTTACGACGCTGGCTCTGGCTGATAAAGAGACCATCCTGGCATTCGGTTCCAAAGAGGATGCGGACAAACTCTGGGGCCTGTTGCAGGGCAAACAGACGCCGGTTCCGGGAATCGTGACTGCGGCGACAGCTTCGCAGATCAAGGTGGCTGTAACTCAAGACGCCAAGGATGCCAAGATTGCCGACTTCATCGTCAATCTGAAGGAGCCGTTGAAGGATAGCGAGATTCCGGCGGTGGGGTTTGAATTCAAGACTCAACCCTCGGCCGAGCTGGATGGCACCTACGACACCTACACGCAGATTCCGGCCGCGGATGCCAAGCCAGCCACGGACACCACACCTGCCGTCGCTGCTACCGCCCAAAGAGCGGAAATTGTGCTGAAGGATGCATTTGTGCAGCCAGTGAAAAAGGCGCCTGTACATCACGCGCCAGTGCACAAGAAGGCTGGCTAGCGCGAAACGAAAGACGGCTGAGCGCCTCGGAACATTGGGGCCCCGGCCCCTATCCTGGGAGTCATGAAGGGCAGCCTGCAGAAGGCTGCCCTCTTTGTTTTCGGGATCAGGATGCTTGGCTCGCGGCAGACCGAGTCTATTCGCCGAGCATGATTCTCTGGATCGCAGTGGCTCGCCCTGTGCCTGGATCGCAGGCGATGAGCGCCGCGCATATTTTGGGATTGCCCTTGGCGGGCTCAAACTTGCCTGGCATTCCGGTCAGGAAGCGATGCAGTACGAGGTCTTTGTCCACGCCAATCACGCTGTCGTAGGGGCCGCTCATGCCTACGTCGGTCTGGTAGGCCGTGCCGCCGGGAAGGACGCGCTCATCCGCGGTCGGAATATGCGTGTGCGTGCCGAGGACCGCAGTCACCTTGCCGTCCAGATGCCATCCCATGGCGACTTTTTCGCTGGTAGCTTCGGCATGAAAATCGACGACGATGACTTTGGCCTTGATCCTGGAGAGCAGATCGGTGGCGGCATTAAAAGGGTCGTTGGTGCCGCTCATGAAGACCTTGCCCATCAAGTCGAGGACTGCGTAGGGCAGGCCCTTATTGGGGCCGTCGGCGATGGTCCCTTCGTAGACGCCGTAGCCAGGAAGACCGGGCTGCATGTTTGCCGGGCGCAGAATGCGGCGTGCGCGGGCGTGGCTGTCGGCGGGGACCGAGGCGAGATAGTCGAGCAGCTCGCGCTTGTCCCACACATGATTGCCGGTGGTCATCACGTCTGCGCCCAATTCGAAGAGCTCATCGGCGATTTGCGGAGTCACGCCAAAGCCGCCTGCCGCATTCTCGACATTCATGATGGTGAGGTCGACGTTGTGGGCCTGGCGAATGTGGCCGATGTGCTCGCGGACAATGCGGCGTCCGGGTTGGCCGAAGATGTCGCCGACGAAGAGGATGTTCAAGGGTGCTCGATGCTCCTGGAGACAGGGACTAGGGATTAGGGACTAGGGACTAGGGACGGGGTCTTCGACTGAAGGGATTTCATCATCACGCGCAGCATCCGTCCAACTTCGCTGCACAGCGTTTCAGTGGAATCAAGTTTCTGCTTCGCGCCGAAGCTCAACGCTCTGGCAATTACGAGCTGAGTTTCCACTTCGGAGACTGAGCCACGGGCATGCCCGAGGAACTGAATGCACTCTCCCTTGGTTGCGCGCCCGTAGCCTTCTGCGATGTTGCTTGCGACGGAAACGGCGGCCCTCCGAAGTTGATTCGTGAGACCGAAATCTCTCGGAATTGGGAAAAGCGTCGGTAAGTTTGTAGATTTCCAATGTCAATTGAATAGCGCGCTGCCAAACCGAGAGATCTCGAAATGATTCTCCCATCTTCGTGTCCTTTCTAGTCCCTACGTCCCTAGTCCCTAGTCCCCGTATTTCTCATCAGCGGGAACAGGATCACGTCGCGGATGGACTTGGAGCCGGTGAGGAGCATGGTGAGGCGGTCGACGCCGATGCCTTCGCCGCCTGTGGGCGGCAGGCCGTACGCAAGGGCGCGGACGTAGTCTTCGTCCATTGCGTGGGCTTCATCGTCGCCACGTTTCTTCTCGCCGAGTTGTTGTTCGAAGCGCTTGTGCTGTTCGACTGGGTCGTTTAGCTCGCTGAAGGCGTTGCCCAGCTCGAAGCCGCCGGCGAAGAACTCGAAGCGCTCGACGTGGTCCGGGTCGTCGGGCTTGGCCTTCGAAAGCGGCGAGACGACGGTCGGGTAGTCGTAGATGATGGTCGGCTGCACGAGAAAAGGCTCTACGACGGCCTCGAACAGGTTGTAGATCGACTTGCCCAGGGGCGCGCCCTTCATTGAATCGTAGTAGACCGCTGAGATTGCACCCAGGATGGTTTTCAACTCCGCAAGCCGGTTGGGGCCGATGGTTGTGGTGTGGCAGGCGGCGTTCTCAAGCGAGCTCATCGCCGCGTGAAGCCGTGCTTGCAGGACCGGCGCCGAGGCGAGGGCGGTCTCCGCCGGTTTTGCGCCTGCCTCCACTGGCCAGAACTCGCGGATGGCATCGCGCATGGTGAGGCGTTGCCATTTGGCGAGATCGATCGAGTTGCCATCGAATTCGACGACGGTTGTTCCGTTCACTTCGCGGGCTACGAACTCCACCAGATCCTCGGTGAGCTGCATCATGTCGTGGTAGTTCGCGTAGGCCTGGTAGAACTCAAGCATCGTGAATTCAGGGTTGTGCTGGGTGCTGACGCCTTCATTCCGAAAATTGCGATTGATCTCGTAGACGCGGTCGAGTCCGCCGACCACCAAGCGCTTGAGATAAAGCTCGGGGGCGATGCGCAGGAACAGGTCCATGTCGAGCGCATTGTGGTGGGTCTTGAAGGGACGTGCCGCTGCGCCACCGGCGATCTGCTGCATCATGGGTGTTTCCACTTCGAGGTAGTCTCGGTCGTCGAAGAATTTGCGCAGGGCCTTGAGCACCTTGGCGCGCTTCACGAAGACTTCACGGCTGTCGAGATTGGTGAAGAGGTCGACGTAGCGCTGACGATAGCGCAACTCGACGTCGGCCAGGCCGTGAAATTTTTCAGGCAGCGCGAGCATTGCTTTGGACAAAAACGTCAGCCGCTCCACATGGACCGTGAGCTCGCCGGTGCGGGTGCGAAAGAGATAACCCGACACGCCAATGTGGTCGCCGAGGTCGAGCAGCTTATAGAGCGCGAAGCCTTGTTCCCCAACCGCATCGAGGCGAACATAAATCTGCAGGCGCTCGCCGCCCTGCTGCAACGTGGCAAAGCCGGCCTTGCCTTGGGCGCGAACGGCCATGAGACGGCCCGCGACGGCGACCGTCACGCGATTTGCCTCCAGCTCTTCGCTTGTCGACTTGTCCCATTTGGCACGAACCGCGGGAATGGTGTGCGAGGCAGGGAATTGATTGGGATAGGCCGACTGTCCCAGCTTTTCAATTTCGACTAATTTTGCCTTGCGCAGCTCGAAAAGGCCGCGCTCGAACTCCGAATCGAACTGGATGGTGTCTGCTGTCATTCTGGCATGTGCTCAAAAGGGAAGTATACCTGCTGGCGAGATGGCGCTGTATGCTGGTGAAGGGCGCTCAGGGGCTAAAGCCCACGTTCCTTTTGAGGCATTTGTGGCACGACTGAAGTCGTGCCCTGTTACAGAACTTTTCGTTGCGGCAAGGCTAAGGTCGTGCCCTGTTAAAAAGCAATTCAGTTGAATGCTGGCCTTGATGACCTATAACAATCCAGTTCCCGAGAACAAAACGCAAGGCAAATCTGCAGGCGGGTTTCAAAGCCTTGTCCAGGCCGAAAAGCTCATGCAGATTGCTTTTGTTCTTCCATCGGCAATGATCATTGGATGGCTCGCGGGGGCCTGGGCCGACGCGAAATTGCATCAGTCGTGGATGACGATTGTGGGCGTGATCTTTGGCTGCGTTGCAGGCCTGTATTATGTGATCCGGTTGGCGATGGACGCCGAGAAAAGTGCCGGCAAAGCAGCCGAGTCGAGCAAGACAGGAAGCGATTCAGGCGTATCAAAATGACGACTCAGGAAACTCATCCTATCGTTGATCTGACCGATGAAGCATTGCAAACAATGCTCAAGCGGGCGCTTTGCATCACCGTTGTGCTCGGTGTGCTTGCGTCGGCCGTGGTGGCGATTGGATCGAACTGGCGCAATGGCGCCATGCTTCTGACGGGCGCGGCGATCTCGGCAGCCAGCATTCTTGAATGGCGGCATCTGGTTCGCGTCTTCAATGCTCGGATGGACAAGCAGCGGACTCCGACAAGCGCCGCGGCGGTGGTGATCTTCTTTGTGATGCGGCTCGCAGTCTTTGCCGGGGTCATTTATGGTAGCCTGAAATGTTTCCGGGGATCGGTGGTCGCGCTTCTGTTTGGCCTTGGGTTGGCTGTGATGTCCGTAGGCTGGGAAGTGATCCGTTTGTTGCGGGATTGAAATCGCGGTACCGAGAACTCACGGTTTCAAGAAATCTCTGGCGAAAGCAGAAAGAACTGACGATTCATGCAGGCATCGCTCGGAATTACCCACCTGTTGAATAACTTGTTCGGTGGCCCAGTGGCCTCCTTGCAGAATGCTGTGGGGATTCATTCCACCCCGGCAACTGCGATTACGGACGCATTTGCGCTTGAACTGCTGGTCGCAGGCAGCCTAATTCTCTTCTTCGTTGTTGTGCGGGCCACTTTGTCCGTGGAGAGTCCGAACCCAGCGCAGCAAGTTGCCGAGATGGTTCATGAAGCCATCGGCGGCCAGGCGGAGCAGATTATCGGGCATGGGTATGAACCGTTTCAGTCATTCGTTACATGCATCTTTCTGTTCGTCCTGCTGAACAACCTGATTGGCGCAATTCCCGGTATTCCTGCGCCCACGACGCAACCGGTGGTGCCGCTGGGGCTCGCGGTTCTGACATTCCTGTTTTATAACTTCTACGGAATCAAGACGCAGGGACCTATCGGTTATCTCAAGCATTTCGCCGGGCCGGTCTGGTGGATGGCGTGGCTGATTTTCCCGATTGAGGTCATCTCGCATTTGGCGCGCGTTCTTTCGCTCACCATTCGTCTCTACGCCAACATGTTTGCCAGCGATCTGGTCACGCTGGTTTTCTTCTCCCTGATTCCGATCGCCGTGCCCGCGATTTTCCTGGGCTTGCACGTTGCAGTATCGGTGATCCAGGCGTTCGTCTTCATGCTCTTGACCATGATTTATCTGTCGCTGGCGGTTTCGCACGAGCACTAAAGAGCAGTTCGCAGTTCAAAGTTCTTAGTTCACAGCAGAACGGGACGAATCGGCAAAATAGTTAGACCGCCGACAACTGCGAACTCTGAGCTAAGAACTGTGAACTGAAAAAGGATTCCGCCGGAGAGCGCTTCCGCTTCGGAGCAACGGAAGGCTGCAAGCGTGAGGGGGCCAGCTCGGTGAGCCTCAACCACCCACTGGCGGCCAATTCAAAGGGAAGCTGGAGAAACTATGCAGAAACTTCAATACGTGTTTATCGCGCTGGCGATCCTCTGTTTTGCCGTTCCGGTGTTTGCGGACGGCGGAACAGGCGCAGCCAGCTATGCTCCGATCGGCGCAGGCATCGGTATGGGAATTGCAGCCGGTCTGTGCGGACTGGGTCAAGGCAAGGCTGTTGGCTCTGCCGTTGAAGCACTTGCCCGCAACCCTGGCGCGCGTGCTGGAATCTTTACCTTCCTCGTGCTCGGCCTGGCGCTCATCGAGTCACTCACGCTTTTCACACTGGTCATTGTTTTCGTCAAGGTCTAGTAAGGCGGGCGCGACCACAAACAAAAAAGGCCCCCAAATCGGGGCCTTTTTCTTTCATCAGGGCTGTCAATCTCATTTCGTCGCCGGATCGGCTTTGCCGGAATCGCTCCGCAGCGTCTGAATGGCCTGAACGTATCCCGATCCCACAGGCACCGGGACAAACTGCGTCTCATCTTCCACGGTATCGAAGGTCCTGGTTTTAAAGACAAGGCGGCCGCTCATCACCATTTGAAAGTGCACAATGCGCCACTGGTGATTGCCCACATCGGCCTGTTCGATGACGATCCATCCACCCTTATTCAGCCTGCCCAGGATGCCCCAACCAAAGTCGACGTCCTGTTGCAAATGGCCTTCCAACTTCGCGATGCGACCTTGCGCCGCATCGACCCAGATCTCGCCCGTCATCGCGGTCAGGGCCTCCGTCTCCAAATCCGGCGGATCGAAACGCGGATTGGGGCGAAAGGTGAATTTTTCAACTTTTCCGGTCGGACCTTCCGCCTCGCCTGCATATTGGTAGATAAATGCGGACGGGAGCGCTCGCATCACCTTCAAAATGCGGCCTGTGTCCTCTGCCTCTGCTTGCTTCCGGTGGCGTTGGCGGCTCGGGTCGATAAGCAGGCCGCTGAGTCGATCCTGTTCCTTCTGCTCATCCGCCGTGCTCAACGGGTGATCGTTGATCGCAACCAGACGGGCAACGGCGCCATCGTTTGTTTCGAAGATCTCCTTGGTCGTTGAAAGACGGGGGCTGGATTTGCGCAACCTGTAGCGCATCGGGTGCTGTGCGTCCTGAATGCTGGCGAACTCGACAGCAAGAGCACGCTTCAGCAACTCTCCTTCTGCAACGTCTTCTTTTGCAGGCGCGGATCCGGCGGCCATGGATCCCAGCACCAGCAGAGAGAGAATGCTGCGCAACCGAGGCAGGCTAGCGGCCATTCCGAATCCAACTCAGTTTGTGCAGATCCATAGAGTATTAGACGCTTCGGTTACTTCCGGGTTTCTTGAATTGAAGGAAGCGGGGTTTCTTGCGTATAGTTCGGGCAGGGCCTTGGGATTTTCAGGAACATTCAAGTCATCATGATAGATTCGCTGCACCGTCAGCGTATTGTATAGACACTGTCTTGATACCTGAAGATACTCGAATAAACGCCTCGGAAGGAATTACACCATGGCAACGGAGAACGGTCTCGCTCGAATCGGGAAAACTGTCGTGATTCGGGGCGAGCTAAAGGGTAGTGAGGATTTGATCGTTGACGGGCAATTGGAAGGGACAATTCTTCTTTCGGAAGGGCGCCTGACCATTGGACCCACCGCAAACGTTGCCGCTGATCTAACCGCGAGGGAGGTTCTCATTCTGGGCCGGCTGCAGGGCAATATCGTGGCCAGCGGGCGGGTCGAATTGCGAGCGGGAAGCGTTGTTGAAGGAGATGTGCGAGCGTTGAGACTGGCTGTCGAAGAGAACGCGGTATTCCGTGGAAAGGTCGATCTTACGCAAGGCGCAAAAGCCCCGGAGGGCTCGACGGGATCAAGCGTGGCGGGCGTCCTCTAGTCCGGAGCCGTCCTTTTGCATAGGGGTCTCCTTAGCGGGCGCTCGCTTCGGAGAGGCGCTCCAGCATGTTGGATCGCACGAAATTATTCCGATTCGTCCAGGATTCAATTTGCAATTGGGTCAATGCATTCTCCATTGCCCGGCGAGGGTCTTCGAGTGATTAGGCGTCTGTTCGATAAGAAATCCGATATTAATCCCTCTGCCTCCGGTCCCTCCGGTCCGAAATATCCCAGGCACTCCGGGGGATGGGCAGCTGTGCGCAAACGCCTTCAGACCGAGCCTGGGCTCCGCGTCATCGACGCAGGCGCCACTTCGCCCAACAACATCAACTACCTCACCAACCTTGGGCACAGCATCTTCCTTTGCGACCCCGTGAATGACGCGCTCTCCGGAGACTGGCAGGCCGGCAAGGACGAGGATGAGAATCCGATCTGGAATGTTGAAGGGTATCTCGACCACACGCTCCAGTTCACGGGACGGACCTTCGATGTGGTTCTCCTTTGGACCGCACTGGACTACCTTCCCGAGGCGTTGGTGGCTCCCGTCGTCACTCACCTGTATCTGGCGATGAATCCTGGCGGGCAGGTCCTGGCGTTCTTTCATGCCCGTTCAAAAGAAGAAGAAACGGCCTATTGCCGCTATCATGTGACGGATAGCGACAATGTTGAAATGCAGCTGGCGCAGCCTTTTCCCATTCAGAGGGCGTTCACCAATCGAAGCATTCAGGCCCTCTTCTCTCGCTGGTCGGGATTCAGGCAGTTCCTCGCCAAGGACGGCGTCTACGAAGTCCTCATTACTCGCTAGAACCTAGAGACTGTTATTAACGTTCGATCCCCGACAGTGGACCCGCCACAGCCTTCGGATTCCGCCTTGTCTGGCGCAATTCCGCCCGCAACCGTCGATGTCCCGACGGATCAGCGTCGATTTGGTCACGAGCAGCGGACGCATAATGAGCTGCTTCCGTTCGAGCGGTCAAGACCAAGCGCCTAGCCAGCGGCCGATCCTCGGTGAGGCATCCGGTCTAGTCGAGCGATCCGTCGGGTGTGGAACGGCTAATCGTGAAATCTGCCTCTGGTATCGAGGATGAAAAGGAAAGGGTGAAGTGTTCGCTATTTGTTCGCTTTTTATGGAGTACGCGGGCTTCGCGAGCGCCAACGGCGAGTTTTCACGGGGTATGGATTCTGGCTTTCAGACTCGATTGCTGGGTCCATGGTATTCCAGGCCCGATGGTCTGGTGTCATTTTGCGGTGATGTTGGTATCTGAGTAACGAATAGCTAGTTGTCGTTTCGCGTCAAACTTGCCGGGGAAAGTGTCGTCTCGCGAAGAGTAACCTTCGAAAAGCCGAATCGATTAGGTTGGATAACAGCACAAGCACAGTGCGCATCAGCACAAGCACAGTGCGCATCATAAGAGGCGTCAAGAAGAGGAGAATTGATGAGTCTGTTCAAGGGAACTCGCATTACCTGGCTGGGCCACTCAACTGTCTTGATTCAAACCGCAAAGGGCACCAATATCCTGATTGATCCTTTCATCGCGCAAAACCCGAAGTATCCGAAGGACTATGTTCTGCCGGAGAAGATCGACTACGTATTCCTTACTCACGGGCATGGTGACCATATCGCGGACGCAGTTCCCGTGGCCACCAAACATGGATCAACGGTCGTTGCCATCTACGAACTGTCCGCCTACATGGCCGGCAAAGGCGTCTCCAATACGATGGGCCTGAATCTGGGCGGCACAGTGCAACTCAAGGACGTGGCAGCAACCATGGTCGAAGCCACGCATTCCGCTGCCGCGCAAGACGAGCAGGGAACGCACTACGTTGGAGTTGCCACCGGTTTTGTTCTCGCGATTGAAGGAGGTCCGGTCTTGTATCACTCCGGCGATACAAACGTCTTCGGAGATATGAAGCTGATTGCGCAGCTCTATCATCCAGAGGTCGCAATGCTCCCGATTGGCGGCTATTACACCATGGGACCTAAGGAGGCTGCACTCGCCGTCGAGTTGCTGCAGCCAAAGATGGTTCTACCGATACACTTTGGGACATTCCCGCCATTGACAGGAACACCGAAGGAACTGGCTTCGCTGATTCATGACGGCATTCGAGTCATTCAATGTGAGCCTGGGGAAATGATCGAGTAACCGAATGGCGAGAGCGCCAAAAAAAAGTAAAGGCTGGCAAGTGCCAGCCTTTACTTAGTGCCTGCCTAGGTTACTTCGCAGCCGCAGCCCTTTTCTTCTGTTCAGCCCAGCGTCTCCTCACGGCCTCGGCGATGCGCTTGCGCCCTTCCGGCGTAAGGTTGCGTTTTTTTCTTGCAACTTTCTTACCGGCCCGAGAAACTCCATGCTTCCCATTCGAGACGCCATTGAGCAGCGAGCGCGCCTGTTGCAATTGGGCAATCTCGCGATCGATTTGCGTTAAAATCTCTGAAACTCCCATAGCTCCTCCGATACGCGCTCATAAGTGGCCCACTGAACGTGGCATGTACATCGCCAAGTGTTCGCGATTAGCAATTTGTGTTCTGAATCACAATACGCAAATCCGGTCCGATTTACAAACAAAAAAGCACAATCTCCTGCGAGCTCTGAACGTACCGGAGAGCTATAGGTAACCAAATCGAATACCTTCATGTAACTAAAGCGCAGTACGAAAAGATACTCCAAAGCCAAAAGCGCTGGACACATCGACATATATAACTAAAGTTACTTATGGATCGGAATTGCCTATGGCGAAAGGAATAGAAGTACATTGATGTTTCGCTCTCTAGATATTTCTCTCTTGAAAAAGGTCTCAAGATCTCTTGAGAGGAACAATCTAAAGCTCGCGAGTATATTTTACGGTTTGCGCCTTTTGATTGGTTGGAGCGGAAGGTTGGGGTGGTGCCGGCAGTTCCTGATTACCCATGCGTAAACTTGGCGTCTCTGCGGCACGATAATTGCGCAGTTCGCGCAATATCTCCGCCTTTTCGCGAGCATATTGGCCGGCCAGCCGAGTCAATGCGTAGGTGATGATGTCGCTGTGGTGCAAATCCTGCACCGAAGGGTCGCGCTTCATATTCAGCCACAACCTATGCACCAATTGCACATCGTCGGGACTGAGAGTCGGAGCGTGCGGCCCGATATAAAACACGCTGGTCTCACCGCTCGATCCGATGACAAAGAAATTGAACTGACGCTTCGGCTCGGGCAGTGCTTCCCAGGCTTGTCCAAGGTGAAACGCCTGATCTTCTGGAGTCATGGAGCTGGAAATCCCTGAAACAACGGAGTCGACTTCGAGCGAGTTTGCGCCTTGTGCCAACGCGGCGAAGATGTCTCCCGCCGGAACCACCAGCAGGGAAACCTTCTTGCCAAAACTTTCAGCCACGGAAACTGCCTTCGTAAAGAGCATCTGCTCATGTTCGCTAAAGCTTTGTTGCTCGGCACTTAGATATTCCGGACCTCCTACGCCCATCATGCGCACGCTCAACACCACCACATCCCGATCTTCCGTCTTAGTTCGCGACAAGACCCATTTCAGTGCGACAGGATTCACCGCATCGTGCATCGTAACCATGATTGCGCCAGGGCGGATGGCTACGGATTCTCTGCTGATGTTGTCTTGGTGCTCCAGTTGAAAATGATCTTTCATCTGGCGGGCAGTGAGCGCGTGCTTGCGCAGATTCTGCCGTTCCGAAATTGTAAAGATGATGAAAAATGCTGCGGCAAACGCGATTCCGCTCACCGTGGCGATGGACTTGGTGAAGAGATTCGTGATTGCGGTTGAAAGCAAAACAAGGAAGACGCAGAAGAGCCCAACGGGCACTTCCGTCTTGCCGATCTTGATATTTGGCGGAACCTTCCACCCGCGCTCGCCATGGTATTTCCAGCGTAGGACGAGCATGGCAAGGCTGTTAAAGGTAAATGACCAGATGACACCGAACGCATATGCCTCGCCCAATGTGATGACATTGCCACGGGTGACGATAATCGTAAACATCTGGAGCCCGAACACCAGGTTGACGATCCGATGGCTTGTTCCAAATCTCGGGTGCGGCTTGCGGAACCAGTCTGTCAGAACTCCGTCTTCGGCCACGCGCATCAATACGCCCGTTGAACCGATCATCGACGTATTAATGGCGCCGGAAAGAATAAGAAAGCCTACGAATACAACAAAGATGCGGAACGCAATGCGCCAGAACGCGGGCCCGACCATAAACATTGCGAGGCCCGCAATCAGATTGTCCTGATAGATGTGGGTCCGCTCAAATGTCGGAATAAGCATGGAAGCCAGCAATGTTGCGCCGCCGGTGAAGATCAGGCTATAGATGGCAATGACAATGGCCGCGCGCTTGAGATTCTTCAGCTTCGGATGCTCTATCTCGCGATTGACCTGGGCCAAGCTCTCTTCGCCTGACATGGCAAGAATCGAGTGCCCAAATGCCATCAGGATTCCGAACATTCCCAGGATTGGGACGTACCGTGTTCCTTTGAGGAATCCCAGCGCATCATCGCTGAATTTAAGGTTCCCTGAGACGGGCGCGGGTGGAAGATGAGCGCCCCGCATAAATACCGAATAGCTTCCCCATATCAGTAGAATGACCACCATCACCGTGGTTATTTGCATGACTCGCAGAGCTTTGTCGCTCGATTCTTCGATTCCCTTGATGTTCTGCCACCAGTAATAAATCGTGACAGCAGCGGCGAAGACGGCAGACGTCGAATTCATGCTGAACTGAAAGGGATTGCCTTGCGGGTCCATGAGCGCAGGTGGCAGCCAGTGACTCTGCGCTGCAACCGTCATTAACTCATTCATCAGACCTGTAATATATTGGCCCGCCGAAACGCCGGAGATCGGGCCGGTCAGGATGTAATCGAACATCAGGGCTGAAACGCTCAACTTGGCAAATGTACCGCCGAGAGCCTCTTTGACCACGCGATAGACGCCGCCGCGCGTGAACATCGAACAGCTCTCGACGTAGACTGCGCGGACCGCGAAGCTGAACAACATGATGCCGAGAATGAACCACGGAGCTGCCGCTCCAACGGCCTGCTCGGCAATGCCGCCTGCATAAAACGCAGAGGACCCAAGATCATTGAGAACGATGGCAGCAGCGCGCCAGAAGGAGATGAACGTGAGCATCACGGAGGATGCCACGATGAGCCGGACGCGGTCCGAAGGTGGGGCTACGGTCGTTCGATTAGATGCCATCAGCAGGTACCGACACAACGGCCGGTCGTTCAGAGTCTTGAAGGAGCGAAAATCCCGCCGCCCTCGGCTGAGTGTATTTCTGAATGATTACTTAGTCAATGAAATTGCGGGATTGTCCCGAAGAGTTACAAACACGTGCCAAGAGTCACGATGCGATGGTTACTCATCCCCAAACAATTCCTTCGCGTCTTCGACAAAACTTATCAACACTACGACCGTGGAACCCACCAAGCCGACGAAGAACATAACCTCGAGGAGCCGCATGCCAAGGATTGCGATCTGCATGCTCTCGATTGTAGCGTTTTTTGCTGCGTCTCCCACCAACAAAACGGAGATTCGCAACGCGACTCATTGAGGCTGAGCGGTATTCGCGCACAATTGACGCTCAGCAACACGGCGTGCGTCGACCCCATGCAGTAAACTCGCCGAAGAATGCATCGTGGTTCGTGGAGATTGTGGGCTGCTGCTGGTCTGTCTGCAGGCCTGCTCGAACTGCCGTTCCCATTGGCGGGGCCGATGCCTCCCTATCGCAGCGTTTTTGCCTGGTTCGGGCTTGTCCCGCTTCTCTGGGCAATTCTGTCCCCTGCACAGATTGAGCGCCCGCGTCCTTTACGCCGTGCATTCCTGTTGTCTTATCTCTGCGGATTCCTTTGGTACTGCGGCAACTGCTATTGGGTTCGCGACACCATGATGCGCTACGGCGACATGCCACCGATGGCGCCCACGCTGCTTCTGATCGGATTCAGCCTGGTATTGGGTCTCTATTTTGGCCTGTTCGGGTTGAGTGTGATGCTGGTGCGCCGTGCCACGGGCAGCGGGCGTCTTGCGCTGGCCGCTGCGCCCATTCTGTGGACCGCTCTTGAACTCGCCGCGGCCCGCATCACCAGCGTGCCCTGGGATCAGCTTGGCTACTCCCAAGTCGATAACATGACGATCAATCAGCTTGCACCCTGGACGGGCGTCTATGGGATCAGCTTTGTGCTGGTCGCGTTCAATGCTCTGGTCGCAGCATTGCTTTTGCGGTGTTTGCCCGTCTATTTGATGAATCTGACAGCCGCGGCATTCCTGCTGTTGAATGGCACAGTATGGACCGGATTTTTTTTGCCGCCTAAACCCGTACCTAGCGCAACCGCTGTACTGATCCAGCCCAATCTCGATGTCGGTTCCGAGGACGCGTGGCCCGGTGCCCAATGGGATCGCCACATGGATCAATTCACGCATCTGGCGGGTGAGCAATGCAAGACCTACATCGCTGGCATTCCTCAGACCGGCGCGAAGAGTGGCGAAATTGTGTGCCCGCCATATCCCACGCACCCCGATCTGATCGTGTGGCCCGAGTCGCCGGCGCCGTTTGCGGAGCCAGAGCCGCGATTTCAGCAGGGAATTGCTTCCGTGGCGCACACCGTGCAAGCGCCGATCGTTGTCGGTTCCGTCGGAATGGATGTTTCCCCGGTGGATCAGACCTGGAGGGATTACAACTCCGCACTTATCGTCGGCGCAGACGGCGCGCGCATTGGCCGATACGACAAGATTCACCTCGTCCCTTTCGGTGAGTACATCCCTTTCAAGGATTTATTGTTCTTTGCCCACAAGCTTACGGGGCGAGTGTCGGAGTTCACGCGCGGCGACGAACGCAAAGTCTTCCACCTCAATGGTCATCGCTATGGCGTTTTCATCTGCTATGAGGCGGTCTTCGCCGACGAGGTGCGGCAGTTCGCGCGGCTTGGCGCTGAGGTGCTGGTGAATATCAGCGACGATGGATGGTACGGCGATACGAGCGCGCCCTGGCAACACCTGAACATGGCTCGGATGCGGGCCATCGAGAATCGGCGATGGCTCCTGCGCGATACCAACAACGGCGTTACAGCGGCGATCGATCCCTACGGTCGCGTGCGCCAGAGCATCCCCCGCCACCAGACCGACGCCTTACCCGCGGAATATGGCTTTCGCGACGACATCACGTTCTACACCGCGCACGGAGACGTTTTCGGGTGGGCATGTGCCATACTGGCAATAGGCATTGTGGGTTGGGCCTTGCGGGCCAGCTTCCGCTCAAACTTCAAATCAAAGTCAGGTCATAAGAGCAAACTGTGGCATCGTTGAACGATCTCGAATTCGCTTATGCTCCCGTGCGCGACCAAGTCCGCGACCTGCGGGAGTATCTTTGACCCTGCTCGCATCCGCCGGGAACTCTCCGAAATAGAAACAAAACTTGCCGATCCGGCCATGTGGTCGAATTCTGGCGCGAACCAGCCGCTGATGCGCGATCGCAAACGCCTTGAAGCGCTGGTGGCCGACGACCAGGAATTGGTGCGCCGCACCAGCGACATCGAGGCCTATTTCGAGCTGGCGCGCGAAGGCGAAGATGTTCTCCTGGATTTGGAGAAGAGCATCAAGGATCTAGGCGCTTTCGCCGAGGAACTCGAGGCCCGTACCATGCTTTCGGGTGAGGCCGATCCGCTGAATGCAATTGTTACCGTGCATCCCGGCGCCGGAGGCACGGAAAGCCAGGACTGGGCGGAGATGCTGTTGCGCATGTACCTGCGCTGGGCCGAGCAGCAGGGCTTCAAAACCGAAATGAACGACTACCAGGATGGCGAAGAAGCGGGCATTAAATCTGCCACCTTCACTATCACGGGCGAATACGCCTTTGGCCTTCTGGCAGGAGAGAGCGGCGTGCATCGGCTGGTGCGTATCTCGCCCTTCGATTCGGCCAAGCGCCGGCATACCTCGTTCGCGTCGGTTTACGTTTCGCCGGAGATCGATGAAACGATTCACGTCGATCTGAAGCTGGAAGACCTCCGCATCGACACGTATCGCTCAGGCGGCAAGGGCGGGCAGCACGTGAACACTACCGACTCCGCGGTGCGCATGACGCATTTGCCCACCGGGATTGTGGTGCAATGCCAGAACGAGCGCTCGCAGCACAAGAACCGCGAAAAGGCGATGAAGATGCTCCGCTCGCGGCTCTATGAATATGAGCTTGAAAAGAAGCGCGCCGTGAGCAAGAAGCTCGAAGACTCGAAGCTCGAAATCAACTTCGGTTCGCAGATCCGCTCCTATGTTTTGCAGCCGTATCGCATTGCCAAAGATCATCGGACCAAGGTCGAAGTTGGTGACGTGGACAAGGTGCTCAATGGATATCTTGAGCCCTTCCTGCGCGGCTATCTGTTGGCCAAGCGTCGCGGAACAGAAGTCTCCGCAGGGCCTGAAGATGATTTGGACGTCTAAGGACAGGGAACGAGAACCAGGGACTAGGGACTAGGGACGAAGGGACTGGATTCAGAGGATTCCAGGCGGAGACGAGTAGTCTTGGGCAACGATCCCGCAATCATTGACGAAATGCTTCGCACGGCGAAGACCATTGCCGTTGTGGGCATGAGCGACAAATCGTGGCGCGCCAGCCATCACATCGGCAGCTATCTCGCTTCGAACGGCTTTCGCGTGCTGCCCGTGAATCCCGCATTGAAGGAGGTTCTTGGGCTAACGTGCTATCCGGATCTTGAGTCCGCGCAGACGGCAGCGCACGAGCAGACCGGCGCGGGGATCGATTTGGTCGATGTCTTTCGCGCTTCAGAGCATGTGCCCGCGATTGTGGACGACGTGATTCGTTTCCGCATACCTTATCTCTGGTTGCAGGACGATGTCATCCATGACAGCGCTGTCGCCCGTGCCCGTGCCGCAGGGGTGAAGTGTGTGCAAAACGACTGCATCTTCCGCGAACATGCACGGTTCGTGTCTGCCCGGTGACCTCACGAACCTGGAATCTTCCCGCGCCGGCAATTCAACTTTCCGCGACTAATGGTTGCTGCGGATCGTCCAACAACAGAGCCCTTTTATCTCAAATGCGTCTTTCATGGCTTCATCTCGCGTTGGTGTCCTTGGTTGCTGTCGCCGTGCCGGCCGCAGCCGTCAGCCGCATGGCATCCGACGAGCCGAAGAATCCGCATGCAGCGGCCGATGCCACCCATTTGCATGTTGAGTTGCTTGTTCCCGAAAGCTCTCTCGTTAAAGGGGCCAAGCCGAATCCCGCAGGCCTCTATTTCAAGCTTGAGCCGGGCTGGCATATTTACTGGAAGAATGCGGGCGACTCCGGCGAACCGCCGCATGTTAAATGGACATTTCCGGAGGGAATCAGCACCAGCCCGCTTCAGTTTCCTGCTCCCAAGCGACTGCCGCTCGGCCCGCTGATGGATTTCGGTTATGAGGACGAAGTGGTCTTTCCGTTCTCGATTGAAGTTGGCAGGACGGCCAAGTCGGGTCCGGCCGATCTGCACGCTAAAGTCGATTGGCTGGTCTGCCGCGAGGTCTGCATTCCCGGCAAAGCGGAACTCGATCTGATCCGAAACGTCTCCGATCGTCCGACGAACCCGATTCTGTCCGGCTCGGATGCGACGCTTATCGAGCGGTTCGAGGCGCAAATTCCCAAATCGCCGCCTTCGGGATTTAAAGCGGTCTTTCAATCCGCAGGATCTGGTTTGCGTCTCGCCGTCACAACCGGTCAGCGCGAGACGGACTCGGAGTTTTTTCCGACCGATCAGAATGTTCTCGATAATCCTTCTCCTCAAAATCTCACCACTACGAGTAAGGGTTTGATTCTCGATCTGAAGAAGGACGCGAATCTTACCGCCAATCCCAGTCAACTCCGCGGCGTTTTGGAGCTCTCAGGCGGACGCGCGTTCGATCTGGTCGCGCTGCCTGGGGTCGTGCCCGGGGCCGCAGCCGCTTCGATTGCGACAACCGCGGCAACCGCAAGCGCGCCAGCATCCTCAGCACCTATTGCAGCCCAGTCGTTGAACCCGCAATCAGGTGAACCCATCGCCTCGCGCGCGCCAGTTTCATCCCTGTCTGAGTTATTCAAAGCGTCAGGTTTGGCCTTCCTCGGCGGCTTGCTGCTGAATCTCATGCCTTGCGTTTTTCCCGTGCTCTTTATCAAGGGACTTGCGCTGGTACGGTCGAGCAATGAAGAGCGGCACGTGCTGCGGGCCCATGGTTTCATCTACGCCGCCGGAATTCTGGTCTCATTCTGGGCGCTGGTTGCGGCACTGCTTGCACTTCGTGCGGCTGGATCGCATCTTGGTTGGGGCTATCAGTTCCAATCGCCCATTTTTCTTGCGCTGATGGCGTCGCTGCTCTTTTTTCTCGGGCTTTCGCTGGCCGGTCAGTTTGAGATTGGCCTGACGCTCACCAGTGCCGGCGGATCGCTTGCCGCGAAACCAGGCTACGCCGGCAGCTTTTTCACGGGCGTCCTTGCCGTTGTGGTGGCCACGCCCTGCACCGCGCCGTTGATGGGAGCAGCCATCGGCTACGCACTGCAGCAATCGCCGGTCGTCACCTTCGCCGTGTTCACGGCGTTGGCTCTCGGTCTTGCTGCTCCTTACGTGGCACTGACTTTGCAGCCGGCCTGGACGAAGTTTCTTCCGCGACCAGGCGTCTGGATGGATCTCCTGAAGCAGGCCACCGCCATTCCCATCTTCGCCACGGTGATCTGGCTGGCATGGGTGCTCGCGCAAGCTTATGGTGCGACCATCCTCGCCGCTTTGCTGGCGTGCCTGTTGCTCGTCGCAATTGCCGGTTGGTTTCTGGGTCGCTGGCCCGCTACCCGGTGGGCCACCGCCGTTGCGGGCGTCATCTTGCTTGGTGTGATTGCGGTCAGCGTTTTCACGCCCGCAAAGCTGGCCGCCACCGTTCCAGTCTCAACTGCCACTGCGGCGCAGGGTGCGTGGGAACCATGGACGGCCGAGGCCGTGAGCCGCTATCAATCCCAAGGCCGCCCGGTTTTTGTCGACTTTACGGCGAGTTGGTGCCTGAGCTGCCAAGTCAACGAACGTGTTGCGCTGAGCCGGCCCGAAGTGCAAAAAGCCTTTGCCGAGGCCAACGTTGCGCTGCTGCGTGCCGACTGGACGCAACATGACGATGCGATCGGCAACGCTCTCGCCGCGCTCGGTCGCAGCGGCGTCCCGGCATACGCACTGTATTTACCTGGCGAAAAGAGTCCACGGCTGCTGCCGGAGGTGCTGACACCCGGCATCGTAACCGAGGCACTCGGGAATTTGCCGCGTACCGCAACTCAGTCCGCGGTAGCAACGTCCAATTTGAAGTAAGCCTCGGAAGTTCTCTGAAAGATCATTCTCCCAATTCTTCAGGAGGTTGATTCCCATGGCGTCTCATTCTCGACTTTCAGGATTGGTTTTAGGGGCCGTCGCGTCGCTGGCTCTGTCCGGTGTCGCGCAACAAGCCCGGGTGGGCGCGCCTGCTCCGGAATTTAAGGCCACCGACTCTCAGGGCAAAACCGAAGCGCTGGGTCAATTTCACGGCAAGTACGTCGTACTCGAATGGCACAACCAGGGCTGCCCGTACACGCGCAAGCATTATGTCTCCGGAAACATGCAGGCGCTGCAGAAGGAATGGACCGCGAAAGGCGTAGCCTGGTTCACGGTCATTTCCTCCGCACCGGGGCAGCAGGGATACGTGACACCGGCACAGGAAAATGACTACGTCGCCAAGATGCACGCCGCGCCGACCGCGGTGCTGCTCGACACTTTTGGCACGGTCGGGCGCCTTTACAACGCAAAAACAACGCCCGAGATGTTCGTCATCGATCCGTCCGGCAAGCTGATCTACTCGGGCGCTATCGACGACCGGCCCACGCCTGATCCTGATGACGTTCGCGGCGCGAACAATTACGTGTCGGATGCATTGACTGAAGCGATGGCGGGCCAGCCTGTCGCTACGCCGTATACGCGGCCGTACGGCTGCTCGGTCAAATATCCCGATTAGACCCCGACCAACGCTCAGTGTGAGTTTGGCTTGAGCCCGATGTGGATCTCGACTTGGGCATTTTGAGGATCAGCGGTGCGCTTGTCGTAGATCTCGTAGTCGGTCACGAACGCGCGCTTACCGCCCAGTTCCCCGGGCGACATGTGCCAGATGTGGTCCCACGCAGCTTGCAGGACTCCAGGCATCTGGCCTTTGTCCGTAAGAAGGACAGCGTAGGTCGCAGGCTCGACCTTCCTCCAAGTCATTTCGGCGGGAAGATGATCGACTGACGTAACCCGTGCGCCGAGGAGGTAGTCGTAGGCGCCGGTTTCGTCGCTGGCGTAATTGGAATAGACGACGGTGAAGCTCTCGTCGGCGCGATTCGGAATCCGGGCGGCGAGATTTTCCTGCATGAAGCGCTGCCAGATCGGACCGATTTTGCTTTCACCGCTGGCTTCCGAAGCGTTGTTGGTGCGCACGAGATAGCCAGCAACATAAAACGGTTGTTCGAGCACCTGTTTTGACACAATTGCTCCAGATGGCAGGGATGCCAATGAACTGGCGTCAAAGATCAGCAAAGCGAGAAAAAGGACCTTCGAAGGGCTCATTGATTCCATTCCGCGCAAAGAATAGCATGCTCGAATTCAACCACCGTGCTTCGCAGCCCTGATCCGCCGAATTTCTTCCATCCGCTGCGCCAGTAGTTTCTCGCGGCCCTCCTGTGTCGGGTGGTAGTAGGTGTGGCCGCGGAGCGAATCAGGCAGGCAGTCCATGTCGGCTACTTTGTCCTCTTCATCGTGCGCATAGCGATAGCCTTTGCCGTATTCGAGTTCCTTCATCAAGCGCGTCGGTGCGTTTCGGAGATGCAGCGGAACGGGTTCCTGGCGCGTATGCTCGATCTCTGCTTGCACGGCGGCGTAGGCGGTGTAGACGGAGTTCGATTTGGGTGCGAGGCAGAGGTAGACGACAGCTTCGGCAAGCGCCAAGTCGCCTTCCGGCGAGCCGAGAAAATCGATCGTCTCCTTCGCGGAGAGGCACAGGTTCAGCGCTTCGGGTGCAGCCAGGCCGATGTCTTCGACCGCCATGCGTACGACGCGCCGTGCGAGATACAGCGGATCTTCTCCGGCGGCAAACATCCGCGCCAGCCAGTAGAGTGCCGCATCGGGGTCACTGTTGCGCACGCTCTTGTGCAGCGCCGAGATCAGGTTGTAGTGCTCTTCGCCGGACTTGTCATAGACGAGGACGCGCTGTTGAACTGCTTCCGTTGCGATGGATCGGTCGATGTGCTTCGAGCCTTCGGAGGCCAACTGTGCCGCCACTTCCAGCGTGTTATACGCGTTGCGGCAATCCCCGCTCGAATAGCTGGCAATCAGTGCGAGAGCATCGTCGTCGGCTTTCAGCTCCAAAGCGCCGAGGCCGCGTTCGCGATCTTCGATAGCGCGCCGGAGTAAATGCGTTATGCGGTCCTCACTGAGGGGCTGTAATACATAGACCCGGCAGCGCGAGAGCAGCGCCGAGATGATTTCGAACGAAGGATTCTCCGTCGTTGCACCAATCAGCCGGATCGTGCCGCGTTCGACGTAGGGGAGAAATGCATCCTGTTGCGCCTTGTTGAAGCGGTGAATTTCATCGACGAACAAAATCGTCCGCGAGTGCAACTCGGCGGCTTGCGCGGCCGAAGCCATCACTTGCTTGATTTCCTTAATGCCGCTCATCACAGCGGAAAACTCAATGAAATTGGCTTTAGTGGTTTCGGCAATGATCTTAGCCAGAGTGGTTTTCCCCACTCCCGGAGGACCCCACAGGATCATGGAGCTGGTGTTTGTCGAGTCCAGACCGTCGCGTTCGATTTGTACGCGCAGAGGCTTACCCGGGCCCAGCAGGTGCTCCTGTCCGCTGTATTCTTCGAGATTCCGGGGTCGCATTCGCTCCGCTAGCGGAGCCCCTGCGGAGGGCAGACCTCTAGAGGAGCGGGTCGGCGGACCTTCCGGCTCGCCATCAAACAGGCTCATCGCGAGTTTCCTCGATGATTCGCACTTTTGTCCTTCATTACGCGCTGTCGCGAGGCTTCATAGAGCAGTACGCTCGCGGCAATCGCCGCGTTGAGGCTCTCCACCGGCCCAGGGCAGGGAATCGTAATGGCACCATCGGCCTGCGCGGCCAGATCTTGCGGCACGCCGTTGCCTTCATTGCCGATGATCAGGGCGACAGGCACGTCAAGTTGGATGAGATTGGCGGGTTGGGCGTCGTGTGTTGCGGCTGCCAAAGTCGTAATTCCCGAATCTCTCAAGCGCGAGATTACGTCATTCGCGAAAGGCAACACCGGAACTCGAAAGATGCTGCCCGCCGATGCACGAACCGCCTTCGGGTTCCATGGGCTCACATTTCCAGGAAGGCAAATCACCCCAGTGGCTCCAAATGCCTCGGCGGAGCGAATAATCGTGCCCACATTGCCGGGGTCCTGCAATTCCGCGAGTACGATAATCAGGGCCGCAGCCTTTCGTCGATCGCCGGCCAGGTCGGCCCAGGTCCACTGAGGCGGCTCCACAAGAGCAGCAATGGGCTGTGGAGTTTCGGTTGTCAGGGCGGAGCGCAGAACCTCTCGAGGCACGATGAGCACCTCCGTTTCGGTGGAGAGAGCCTGGCATTCCAGCCACTCTTCATTCCCTTCGGATGCAAAGACGCAATGAATCCGCAGCCCCGCTCGCACGGCCTCGATGAGGAGGTTTGGCCCTTCAATGCCGGCCAGGCCATCTTTTTCACGGCCGGGATTCGCAAGCGCGCGCCGCAACTCCTTCACGCGGCTGTTCTGCTTACTCTGTACAATACGGAAAGGCATATTGGCGATTCGGCCGGGTCTCCATGCAGATTCTATGCTGTTTTGGCGCCGTTCGATCCACGCTTGTGCGCTGCACGCTTGCACCACGGCTGGTGCTGTGATAGTTTCCGTCTTTGTGGCTTCTGCAATTCGGGAACCGAGGTAGACCTTCTTGTCCGCGGAGATATTGCGCGTCCATCCCGATGAACCTCAACCGGACCGGATCAGCTATATTGTTTCCTGTCTGCGTAAAGGCTACGTCGTAGCATTGCCCACCGACACCTTCTACGGTCTCGCTGTCGATCCCGTCAATCTTCAGGCCGTCGAGAGCATTTACCGCATCAAGACCCGCCAGAAGCACAAGCCGCTCTCGCTTCTCATTTCCTCCCTCGCACAGGCCTATACGCTCGCTCGCGATACCGATCCGGCGCTCGACAAGCTGGCCGATCGTTTCTGGCCCGGTCCGCTGACCATCATCGTGCGTGCAGGGACCAAACTGCCCTTGCGCTCGACGGCCAACACGGGTAACGTGGCTCTGCGCGTTCCGGACGCCGCCATCCCACGTGCGGTCGTAGAAGAATTTGGGCTGCCGATCACGGCGACTTCGGCCAACCTGCAAGGCGCCACGGAGTGTACCCACGCTGCCTGTGTCCGCGACCAGATCGGCGACCGCATTCCGCTGATCATCGACGGCGGACCGACATCCCGCTCGCTGCCCACGACGATCGTTGATTTATCGCTGGGACCAGGACGCTGGGAGATTCTGCGTGAGGGAGCCATCCCCACGCACGAGATTGTCATGGTGCTCCAGCGTTAGTATTGTCCGCATGGCCGCGCGGTCCAGTTCGAAGCGACACAGCTGGATCTTTCGGATCGTCTCCACTACCATCGCTGCCCTAGTCATCGCCTCTCTTGGCTGGAGCGCGTGGGTCTATGCGCAGATCGATCAATATGCCGGCCGGGACCAGGCAGGTCCGGCAGATGCCATCGCGGTTTTTGGGGCAGCGGAATATGATGGCCGACCATCTCCAGTTTTCCGCGCGCGTTTAGATCGTGCTGCGGCACTGTACAACCGGGGCATCGCACCGCTCATCATTGCTTTGGGAGGCGACGGCGGCGACCAGTTTTCCGAGGGCGGTGTGGGCCGGGAATACCTGATGAGCGTTGGCGTTCCCGAATCGGCAATCATTGCCGAAACTGAAAGCCGCAGCACCGCGGAAGCGGCGCGACGCCTGGCGGCCATCGCGCACACCAACCGGTTTCGCCGGATCGTAGTCGTGAGCGACGATACGCACATGTTTCGTATCCATGCGATCTGCGCCGCGGATGGACTGGATGTGCTCACCTCGCCGCGGCCCCGCGTGATCGTCGAGGGTGGCAACTCCGATGCGGAATCCATTGTTCACGAGATCCTGAGTTACACGGCTTGGCGGCTGCACATCGAGTGAAGGCCGCAACAGTTGCGGACTCGGCAGCTCAGTGAAGAATGTTGGTTTGCGCGAGCAGAGGCAGGGCTGTGAGCGCAAATGCTGCCGCACTCAACGTCGACAAAAAGTTGACGGCATCGTTGTTGAGCCAGCCTCGCCGTTCCAGCGTTGCACCGAGTACGCTGTCAAAAAGCAATCCGAAGACTCCACCCACCCAGCTCACGTAAAAGACGACAGGGTCGCCGCGGAGCGCGGCGGATCCGACCAGAGCGACCACGCCGGCCGCCAACACGCCGGCCATGGTGCCTCCGAGGCTGATCGCGCCGTCCGTTCCCGCTTCTGCTACACGCAGTGTTGTGATCATGCGCGGCCGGCTGTCGATCAGTTGACCTAGCTCTGATGAAACCGTATCTGCCGCGGCTTCGCACAAAGCCGCGAGTCCGGCGGTGAAGACAGCCGAGGGAGCAAGAGTCGGCAGCCTTAGCCAACTTTGATTGATCTGCCAGCTTTGCGCGACACCGCATGAAACTAACGCGGCCGCTCCAAGATTTGCGGCCACCTGCGCCGGTTTACGCCCTCGGCGGCTTTCCGCTGTCCCCAAACGCTCCTTGTGTTTTCGCCCCAGCCGGGTTGAGATCGCCGTGAGGATCAGCAGCGCGAGCACCGGAATCAGGCCTGTTCGCCACGGTTCGAAGGGAAAGCTCATCGTCGTCGAAAACATGAGGCTCGCGGTGATGGCAGCTCCGGTAAAAGCGGCGGCGGGGGTTGCAGATCGCGTTGTCCAGGCCAACAAGCCCAGGAGCGCGCTCAAACCGAGTGTCCAAATTGCAACCGATGGTGCTTGGGTTGCCCACCAACGCGCTTCGAACAGCGCGTCTACGGCTACGACAGGCAGCACCAGTAGGAGTACGGCTTTCGATTGCCAATTCAGATTCGATTGGTCCACGCTTCATCGTACCGTCCCGCCGCGGAACCAAAAGAACCGCTGGCAGATGTGGTCCACGGGTCAATCGGTTTACACTCAATGGCGCTGCAAAACATAGCCTTCTCTTTGCGCTTTACGGAGTCCTTCATGAAAAGGTATTCAAGCTTCCTCGCGCTTTTCGCCGGAGTCGCACTCACTCCTGGATGCCTACAAGCGCAGAGCAACGACCAGCGCCTCGAACTCGACCGAAAGGGCGAAACCATCGTCCTGGAGCCCTATGCGCCCAACGTTCTCCGCGTGACGCTGAGCCTGCAGCACGACCCAGCATTTGCGAAGCCGGGCTATGGTTTCGTGGGGTCGCCCAATGTTTCAGGATGGACATCGAACCAGACGGACAAGGCCGACATTTACCAGTCTTCACGGATCGTCGCCACGGTAGATCGCCCAAATCCTTTGGCTCGGACGCGCTTGCAGACACAGGTCGATATCCGGAAATTCTTCAACGGATCGACGCCCGGAGCACATATCACTTTCACGACGCCGGAAGGGAAGAAGCTCCTGGAAATGACCGGCTGGTCGCAATCCGTTCCCAACCACAAGGACGCCACGGCCAGCCTCGCCAACGACCGACGGCCAACCGATCCCGATTTCTATGTGGTCGGCGCAACCTTCGCTTCGCCGGACGACGAGCACTACTACGGCCTCGGTGAGAACCAGGAAGGCTTTCTCGATCATCGCGGGCACGCGGTTCGCTGCTGGCAGGACTACACAGCTCCCGCTGCTCCCAGCTCCTGTGTTCCCTTCCTCATCACGAACAAAGGTTACGGGCTCGTTTGGGATAATCCCTCGAAGACGACTATCGAGCCCGGGTTCAACGAGCAGACCCGCTGGAGCAGCGAAGTCGGGGACCGCGTTTCATTCTTTGTGATTGTGGGGGCGACGGCTGACGAAATTTATCAAGGCTATCGTTTGCTCACCGGGCCCACGCCGATGCTGCCCAAGGCCGCATACGGCTACATCCAGTGCAAGCAGCGGTACGCGAGCCAGGACGAGGTGCTCTCCGTAGCCAAGGGCTACCGTGATCGGCACCTGCCGGCCGATGTGCTCGTTGTCGACTGGTTCTACTACACGAAGATGGGCCAGATGGATCTCGATCCAAAATTCTGGCCCGATCCTGCGGCGATGAACAAACAGCTCCATGACATGGGATTTGAAACCATGATCAGCGTGTGGCCACGCTTTGTTCCGGACGACCGTTTTTATTCGGAGATTCTGAAGAATGGCTGGTTCATTCACACCGCGGATGGGAAGCCGATCGACGGCCTTCCCTACGATCGTGCGGGGTCCGACATAGACACTACCAATCCCGAAGCCGCGGCGTGGTACTGGAAGACGATTCGCGAAAACATCTTGAGCAAAGGATTCGATTCGCTGTGGGCCGATGAGACGGAGCCCGATTTGCCCCCTAATGGAGCTTACTTCCATATTGGGCCGGGCACGCAATTCTTCAATGTCTATCCGCTCTTTCACACCGGTGCGCTTTATGCAGGATTTCGCAACGATGAACCCGCACGCCGCGCGCTTATCTTGTCGCGCGATGCGTACCTCGGCGTGCAACGCAACGGCGCTATCGTCTGGTCCTCGGATATTTATCCCACCTGGGATACACTGCGCCGCCAAATTCCTACGGGCTTAGACTTCGCGGCTTCGGGGATTACCTACTGGTCGAACGATACGGGCGGATGGCAATATCTGCCAACCGAACACCATCCGGCGCACCCGCCGCTGCTTGACCCCTCGGACGCGCGCGCCAACGTAGGTGGATACGACGATTACCCCGAGCTCTACACCCGCTGGTTCCAGTTCGCCACTTTCCTTCCGATCATGCGCACGCATGGCAGCCGCCTGGCGAATGAGGTCTGGTCCTACGGCAAGCAGGCTGAGCCGATTCTCGAGAAATACCTGCGCCTGCGATATCAGCTCATGCCGTACACCTATTCGCTCGGCTACAAGACGTGGCTCACCGGCGCGCCTTTTCTGCGCGCACTGCCGCTCGACTTTCCGAACGATCCCAACGTTGCCGATCTGCGCGACGAGTACATGTTCGGGCCTGCTTTTCTGGTTGCTCCGATCACAGAGCAGGGAGCGACCAGCCGCAAAGTCTATCTGCCGGCCGGAGGGGATTGGTACAACTACTGGACGAATGAGCGCGTGCGCGGCGGAACGACAATCGAAGTGGCCGCACCCATCGACACGATTCCTCTCTTTGTTCGTGCCGGGTCCATCGTTCCATTCGGAGCCCCTGTTGAGAGCACGCACGAAAAACAGGCGATTGCGAAGATCCGCGTGTATCCCGGCGCCGATGGCAGTTTCACGCTCTTTTCCGACGATGGAAAAACCTACGCGTATGAGAAAGGCGCCGGCTCCGTGACGCATTTGCACTGGGACGATGCGACGCAGCAGCTGACGCACGATGGAGCAGCTGCGTGGAGTGGGCCCGACTCCGGCCTCATCGAGATTGCCAGGCCGTAGCGCGCGGGAATGCCTCTCAAGGGATCCAGAAGCACGGGCAGACCATGGCTCGGGCTACACCGATACCCAACCCCTGCCACGTCGCGTCTAAGACCCAAGGGGAACCACGCCTGAACGGTAAATTCGATTGCGCGGCTACGAATGTATCCAAGCTGTTCCAGGGCTTTTGCCCATGAGAGCCATGGTCCGCTACCCCCGGATTCCCAAGCTCGCTGATTTACAATCACTAAGTAAGCAGGAAAGATCTGAATGAGTCTTTTTCCCATGAATTTGCGCGGGATGCGTGCGCTGTTAATTCAATCAGGGGCAGCCTTGGTGGTTGCCGCCATCGTTTCTGGATGCGGAAGCACCTACCGGCCGGTCGTCACTCCCATCAATCCCTCCGGACCGGCCGCGCAGCCCTCATCGTTTGCGGTTGTCATTTCGTCTCCCTCGCCGACCACCCCTGGCATCGCCACCATCATCGACTATTCCGGCGATACCATCGTTGCGCAGGCACCCATTGGTCCAGGTCCTCTCGCTTTCTCACTGGACGAAAATGGCACCACCGGCTACACCGTCAATAGCGACGGAACTCTGACCAATTTCCCGGTTTCGAATCAGTTGCAGGAGAAGCTTGTCACCTATTCCACGCTCCCGGCTGCAGCGCAGTCCGTGAGCCTGTTTTCGCCTACAGCCGGCCTTTGGGTGGCTGACCTGAATGGAAATGTTGCGGACGTTCTGACAGGCAGCCCCGAAACCTTCAAGCTTTCGATTCCCGTCGCCGCTACACCTATTGAGATTGTCGGTCCGCCCATTCTTGGGCAGCATAACTATGCAATCAGCTTGAATACCACGGCGACGCCCACGGCCGGCGCTCTTTCCTACCAGGACATGACCTGCAACACGGCTCCATCCACTGAGGTCCAAACCGGGGAAGCAGATGCTTTGGAAACCGCCAGCTTCACGGTGTCCGCGCGCATTCCTCTCGGCGCGTGTCCGGTCTATGCCATCCAGAGCCCCGACTCTAGACGCCTCTTCGTTCTCAACCGGGGCAGCGACACGGTCACGGTCATCAACAGCCAGAACAACACTCCCGACGCCTGCACGCCCTTCACCAACCAGAACGGCCAGTTGGTCACCTGCCATCCCACGCTTCCGCTTTCGACGACTGCCGTGACCAATACCGGCATCACGCCGCCGAACGGAACCACGGGCATGACAGCGACGGCTGGCCCGGTTTATGGCGAATACAACGCCGCCACCTCTCAGTTGATCCTCTCCAACTACGACGGCGGTACGATCACGGTGATCGACGTGAGTCTCGACGAGTACGGAAACGACAGCCCCACCTTCGGCACCACCTATACGATTCCCGTCGGAACCAATCCGTCGAGCGTAACCGTCCTGGCCGATGGCAGCCGCGCCTACACATCGAACCAGGCGGACGGCACGGTTACGATCGTCAACTTGACCAGCCACACGGTTGAAAAGACACTCACGGTTGTTGGTCATCCGCGGACTGTGGTTTCCACGTCAAACTCGCTCTATGGCAAGGTCTATGTTGCTTCGCCGGATAGTCCTTATCTCACGATCATTCGGACAGATCAGGACATTGTCGACACAACCATTCTGGTGGAAGGCAATATTGTCGACGTCCGCGTCAGCACTCAGAATGGTGTAGCCGGGAACAGCAATGCGATGAGCCGCCGTCCAGGCGCGGGTCAGCCCTGCTATTTGCCGGGGGCTGCGGCCGAAGCTACGCTGGTCGCCTGTCAGACTCTGCCCTAACACGCCTTCCAGTTGCGGATAGAATCGGTCGAGCAGTCTTGCCAGCGAGAGTCCAGTGGCCGGTTTCTGAACGTGGGACGTGATGGCGAAGGAAGCCCCAAGCAAAAAGGAACGCGTTGACGTAGTTTTAGTTCAGCGGGGGCTCGTTCCCAGCCGGGAGCGCGCGCGCGCCATGATTCTTGCGGGCCGCGTTCTGGTTAACGAACAGAAAGTAGACAAACCCGGCACTTCGATTGCCGGCGATGCCTTGATTCGCTTACTTGGCGACGACATGCCCTACGTGAGCCGTGGTGGAGTCAAGCTGGCGGCGGCGCTGGATCATTGGCAGATTCGAGTCGCCGGCCGGGCTTGCCTCGACGTGGGCGCATCCACGGGTGGCTTCACCGATTGTTTGCTGCAGCACGGCGCGGTACACGTGGCCGCAGTCGACACTGGCTTTGGCCAGATTGCCATGAAGCTGCGCAATGACCCGCGCGTGCATTTGGTTGAGCGAACCAATGCGCGATTCCTGGCGTCCAATGCTCTCGCCGAAGCGGGTTTCCCAGAGCTCACGCTCCTCGTGATGGATGTGTCCTTCATCTCGGCGACGTTGCTGCTCGCGCCTGTCTTTGCCGCTGCGCCCCATCTGAGCGAAGCCGTCATCCTCGTCAAGCCGCAGTTTGAGGCGGGGCGCGAGCATGTTGGCAAGGGAGGGATCGTGCGCGACCCAGCTGCGCGCAAGCTGGCGATCGATAAAGTTGCAGCCTGTGTGACGTTGTTGGGCTGGCGTGTCATTGGCACCCTCCCTTCGCCAATTACCGGCATGGAGGGCAATCAGGAATTCCTGCTCTACGCGCGCAAGCCCGATGGCTCTCAAGCTCTCTCTGCCCCGATCCATTACACTGAGACCGCATGAATCGCGTTGCCATCGTCAGCAAGCCGAACAGGGAAGAGCTTGCCCGGATCCTTCCCGAGCTCGTTGCCTGGCTCTACGACCACGATTATGAGCCTTTGCTGGACCGCGAAGGCGGAGTCTATTGCCTGGACGCTCCCTCAGTCGATCGCGCGGAACTGCCGGACTACGCGCCCAAGCTGGTAATCGTGCTGGGGGGAGATGGCACGATGCTCGCCGTGGCACGCATCTTCGCCGCGACGGGCATCCCCATTCTCGGTGTAAATCTCGGATTCCTCGGTTTCCTGACAGAGATTCGGCTGAGCGACCTGTATACGACCCTCGAAGGATGGTGCCATGACTGCCATACTCTGGATCCCCGCGCGATGCTTCACGCTTGTTTATGGCGCGAGGGAAGAGAACACGCAACCTATGAGGCATTGAACGAAGTGGTCGTCTCCAAAGGGGACATCGCGCGCATGGGCGATTTTGCGGTGGAGCTGGATGGCAAGACCGTGGCCCGCTTCCGCGCCGATGGAGTCATCGTGTCCACGCCGACAGGCTCAACGGCCTACACTCTGGCGGCCAACGGTCCCATTCTCACCCCGGATGTGAATGCGCTGGTGGTCACGCCGATCTGTCCTCATTTACTCACTCTGCGGCCCATCGTCGTGCGCGGCGAGGCAACGCTCGCGGTGCGAGTGGAGGGCGTTCCGACCAACTGCCTGCTTACCGTGGACGGGCAGCAGGCCGTGAACCTGCAGCTCGGCGATGAGATACGCTGCCATCGGTCGGAGAACAGGGTCAATCTTGTTCGGATGAAGGAAAGCGGATTCTTTGAGGCCCTGCGCAGCAAGCTCAGTTGGGGAGAGCAATAGCGGTTTTTGTCTGCACGTCGTCGGCTGCCTGGTTGTTCCGGAGAGTTAACGAAGGGGTGACTGACGAGAGGGCCACCATACTGACAGAACCGTCCAGAACCTTGCTTTCCTTGCGTGGATGCCGGATTCGAGGGCGGCTCTTATTGGCTGATCTCCCCGAACAGGACCTTCGCCTTCACAGCCAGGGTGTGCGCGCCATCCACGTCGCCTGAGCCCAACGCGGTCCGCGCCTGCTTCAGGAACTCCTTGATCTGCGACACCGTCTTTTGCTCCGGGTCGCTGAGCTGACGATTGATCTCCTTCAGTCCATGCTCAGTCGAAGTGATGGATTCCACGGTCTGCTCGCGCAGGTCGGAAGGATCGCCGGGAGAAAGCTGACCGATTGCACTTACGGCAGGCGCTTCGCCTGAAGCATTCGAAGCTTGCTCGGTGTTCTTTGTATCCGGCTTGGGATGGTGCACGGGTTTCTTCGCCGGCTTTTGCACGGGCTCGGCAGGCGGTGTAATCTGCGCTGTTGGAGCTGGTGGCACCGTGGCTGCGGAAGGAGGCAGCGGTGTCGGCGTGGGAGCCGGGATGGTCGTGGGCTTGTCCACGATCGGGGGAGCGAGCGGCTTATTTTGCGCCTGGTCGTTCTTATGCGCGCATGCCGTCAGTATGAATGGCAGCAGCAATGCTACGCACTTTGCAGGCGTTCTCATCCCACGTTCCCTTCCGAATGTCCCATATTCGCCGGCAGGAGATGCCGGCGTCCCCATTCCGTGGCGGCGAGCGGAATCCGTAAAACGAACTCCGTGCCACGGCTTGCATTCGATTGTACTTCGACGCTGCCATGATGCAACTGAAGAATGCGATAGGTCATTGCCAACCCAATTCCGCTGCCCTCGCTCTTGGTGGTGAAGTAGAGGTCGAAGATTTTGTCCCGGATTTCCTCCGAAATCCCCGTCCCCTCATCGGCGATGCGCAAAACCGCATTTTTCTTGTCTTCTTCCAAAGTTACTCGAAGCTTGCCCCCCTGAGGCATGGCCTGTGCCCCATTCTGGATGACATTGATGACCGCCTGCTTCAGCAGGTCGGCGTCCACATTAGCGATTACTGGGTTAGACGGCAGAGAGCCATCGAGCGTTACGTTGCGGGTCGATAGTTCATCCCTTGACAAGACCAGCACGTCCCCAATTGGTTGTCTCAGATCTTGTTCTATCAGTTGAAGTTCCACCGGCCTGGAGAAGTCCACCAGGGTCTGTACAACGCGATCCAGGCGATGGATTTCAGCGTCAATCACCTCGAGATGACGAGCCGCCTGCGTGTTCCCTTCGCCTAATTTGTTCTTCAACAATTCGAGGTGCACCACGATGGCATTGATGGGGTTTTTGACCTCATGGCCCACGCCAGATGTCAGCCTCCCGATGGCAGCCATGCGCCGCGACAGCTCCAGCTCCGATTCAATCGCCTCGACCGATTCCAGATCGTGCAACGTAACCAATGCGCCGAGGTCCTTGCGTGTTTCTTCGTCGTAAATGTAATCGAGGGACGCCTGAATCCGGTGCCCGGTTTCGGTGCGAATCTCTTCTTTCTCCAGGGTCGACCCGGAATCAAACGCTTCCCGCAGGGTTCGGCCCAGCACCGTCGACTTATCGAAAATCTCTTGCGCATGTAAGCCCAGAATGGGCCCGCTCTCCACGTGCAGGAACCGGCGGGCAGCTTCGGAAACGAGCACTGCACGTCCGCCCCCGGTAAACAACAGGATCCCGTCCTGCAGGTTGCCGAGAATCTGATCGAGATTCTCTTTCAACGCGGAGAAAACTTCCTCCACATTGCGCATGCGCTGCCCAATCTGCTCAATCTTTGTAGAGACACGCTCCGCCGTGTCGCGGTTCGGAACCGCACCCGATTCATCCGTCACCTCGCCGGCGGCGGTCCAGTAGTCCAGCTGCATGCTGATCTCTTCCATCGGCCGCAGCGCCAGATTGCTCAAGAGCAGAGCCGCGAGCAACGCGCTTCCCAACGCAAAACCGGTCAAGGTCAGGGTCTCGCGAAGCCAGGGAGAATATGCCTCGCGCAAAAGGGTCGTGCGCGCTCCTACGTGGACCGTGGCGAATGGCTCGCCATTTCGAGCGAGCGGCACCACAACATCGAAAACCGTCGGCGGTCCAAACACGAATCGATAAAGCTCAATCGCATTCGCATTCAATAGTTGCTTGTAGTCGGAGCGAGCCGGGAGGGGCTTGTCGACGTTCTCGGGATTCGTACTCAGCAGTATCTTCGACTGGGCGTCGCCGATGTTGATGTCATAGACGGTCAACGAATAGAGGTTGACCGAATCGATCATCGCCCCAAGAGTGGCGCTGTCGTGAATTGCCTGCGCCTCGAGGTTGCGCAGTTCCGCGGGATTATTCGGATCGACTGTTTGATCCTTCAGGCCCGTCTCGAGCGCTTGCTGCAGGACAAATCGAACTTGGTTCGCGACCATCTTGTTGGTCTCGTACGTCTGCTTCACCGCCGCATCGAGCAGCTGGGTGACATACACGAGCGAAACCAACCCTGAGATGAGCAGAACCAGGCTGGCAATGGCAATGACGAGTTTTGTCTTCAGACGCATTGCGTCGCCACCACGTTAATCATGCGAATTCAAGAATGCGAACAGTCTCAAGCCGGCTGGTCTTCGCGCGAATGGCTGTATTCCTTCAGCTTGTTGTGCAGCGTCTTCAGGCTCACTCCAAGAATCTCCGCGGCGCGCGTCTTGTTCTGGCCCGTCGACTCCAATGTTCGCAAAATCAAAAGCCGTTCAGCTTCGTCCACTGTGGTCCCCACGCGCACCGCGACGATATTGGCGTCGAGGACAGGCGCGGCTTGCGACTGAGCTTTGCCAAAGGCCTGCGGCAAATGGCCGGCATCCAACGGCGCACCATCGGGGCAGAGTACTACTGCGCGTTCGATGGTGTTGCGCAATTCGCGCGCATTGCCCGGCCAGTCGTAGGCCATCATGCGATCCATAATCGATTGCCCGACACCGGAAACCTTCTTGCCGTGCTTCTGGTTCATCTCGCCGATCATTGCCTCCGCCATGGCAGGCAAATCGTCGAGATGTTGGCGCAACGGCGGCAGGTCGATGTGGAAGACGTTCAGCCTGTAGAACAGGTCGCTGCGCAGCTCACCGCGTGCAATCGCTTCGGCCGGATCGCGGTTTGTGGCCGCCAGTACGCGGACATCTACATCCTGTTCGGTGCGCCCGCCCACGCGCCGGAGCTTGCGCTCTTCTAAGACTCGAAGCAATTTGGCTTGTGTAGCGGCAGGCATTTCTCCTAGTTCGTCCAGCAGCAGCGTGCCGCCCGTTGCCAGTTCAAAGCAGCCGGCGCGCCGTTCCACCGCTCCTGTGAACGACCCTTTTTCGTGCCCGAAAAGCTCGCTCTCAATCAGAGTTTCAGGGATTGCCGCGCAATTGACGGCGACAAAGGGCCGCGGCTTGCGCGGACTCAGATCATGCAGCGTCCGCGCCACCAGTTCTTTGCCTGTGCCGCTCTCGCCGGTGATCAGCACCGACACATTTGACGGCGCGATTTGCTCGATCAGCCCGAAGATATCCTGCATGGCGCGTGAGGTGCCAACCATTGAACCCAAAACGCCCGTTTCACGCAGGCGGCGGCGCGCTACTTCGAGTTCGATTGCCGTGTCCCGCTGCCGGGTCGCATTGGCCAGGATCGTCCGTAAGCGGGCTGCGTCTACGGGCTTCTGCAGGAAGTCGTAGGCGCCCAGCTTCATCGCGTCCACGGCCACCTGGATCGATCCCTGCGCTGTCAACAGCACAACGGCAACATTGGCGTTGATGGTGGAAGATTCCTCAGACATTTTCGCGAGGAGTTGGAGCCCGTCCATCCGGGGCATCTTCAGATCCGTCACCACGATCGCCGGCTCCCATGCCAGCACCTTTTCCCAGCCCTCGATTCCGTCGCGCGCGGTCTCTGTGCGGTAACCCCAGCCGGAAATGAGCTCCGCCAGTCCCATCAGCGCGTGGGGCTCGTCTTCGACGATCAGGACCTTCACCGCATTCTGCATATCTGCATTCTATGCAATCGTTTCAATCCGCGCTTGTTCCGAGGCGCAGCGGGTTCTCGTTTGCCCAACGGGAGGAATGCCGCCCGGCGATGGCTTTAGACTTGTCTCATGCTCGACTTTGAAGTTTCCCCCGCCGACGCAGCATCGCTTCTTCGCGAGAAGAAAGCCCGATTCATCGACGTCCGCGAGCCGTGGGAGGTCGCGACCGCGCACATTGAGGGCGCTGTGTCGATACCGATGGGCGATGTCCCATCCCGCGCCCACCAGGAGCTGGATCCCGACGAGCGTCTCGTCGTCTTCTGTCACGCTGGGGTCCGATCCATGAACGTGACCGTCTGGCTGCGCAATCAGGGATTCGAGCAGGTCCAGTCGTTGCGCGGCGGCATCGATGCCTGGTCCGTCGAAGTCGACCCCACTGTCGCCCGCTACTGACCGCCATCAGGCGCCCACAACAGTTGCAGCCCCTGACGCCCTATACTCTCCTCTGTCGAGTTTCACCTCAGGAGCCACGCTATGTCTTCATCTGCTTCTGCTTATGCCCGCGAAAATCATCCACGTTTTCTTGAAGAACTGAAGACGTTGCTCCGCATTCCGTCTGTCTCGACGCTTCCCGAGAACGCAGCCGATTGCCGCCGCGCCGCCGAGTTGCTTGTTGCCGAGCTTCGTCGCATTGGCCTGGAGAACGTGCATCTGATCGAGACGACAGGCCACCCGCTTGTCTATGCCGACTGGCTTCATGCCCCAAACACCCCCGGGGTCCCCGTGGACAGGTCTTCGTCCGTGGGGTGGAAGCCTACCGTGCTTTGCTACGGCCACTACGATGTGCAACCGGCCGATCCGCTGGACGAATGGAATACACCGCCGTTTGAGCCGACAGAGCGTAACGGCAATATCTATGCGCGTGGCGCGGTCGATGACAAAGGGCAGGTATGGGCGCAGGTCAAGGCGCTCGAATCGCTGCTCGCCACCAAGCGTGCGCTTCCGCTCAACGTGCGCGTTCTGTTTGAAGGCGAAGAAGAAGTGGGAGGGGAGGGAATTGCTGCCTTTGTTGCCTCCAAATCCCCTCTCCTGCAGGCCGATTTTGCCCTTGTCTCCGATACGGAATTATTTGCCCCTGGCCTGCCAACGCTGTGCGTCGGCCTGCGCGGCATGATCTATACCGAAATCGAGGTACGCGGCGCAAAAACCGACCTCCATTCCGGGATGTACGGCGGTGCCGCTCCCAATCCATTCGTCGCTCTCGCGCAAATCCTTGCCCACTTGAAAGACGCGGACGGCCATATTCTCATCCCCGGTTTCTACGACGACATCATTCCGCCGAGCGCTGCGGAGCTGGCCGCATGGCGCAGCCTGCCCTTCGACGAGGAGCAGTACCGCATCGCTGAGGTCGGCTCCAAGAAGCTGGTTGGCGAGCCAGGATACACCGTGCTTGAGCGCACCTGGGCGCGTCCCACGCTCGATGTGCATGGCATTCCAGGCGGTTTCATCGGCGCGGGTGCGAAGACTGTTATTCCTGCCAAGGCGCAGGCCAAGGTCTCCATGCGTCTCGTCCCTGGTATGACTCCGGCAAAGGCCTTTGCCCAATACAAGAATTTTGTGCAGCAGATCGCTCCCACCGGCGTCGATGTCGAAATCCGATTAATCCACTCCGGCGACCCATGCCTGATTCCCGTCGACAATCCGTACATTCAGGCCGCCACCCGCGCCCTGCATGAAGTCTGGGGGCGCGATACGGTGTTTATCCGCTCTGGCGGCTCGATTCCGATTGTCGGCGACTTTGCCCGCCATCTGAATCTGCCCAGCGTGATGATGGGCTTCGGGTTGCCGGACGACAATATCCACGCGCCGAACGAGAAATTCAACCTCAAGAATTTCGAGCTCGGCATCCAGTCGCTTATTCGGTTCTTGGAAGAGGTTGGCGGTTGAATTCGGCGATGGACCCGGGGCTCGACGACGCTGCTGGATTTGTCCTCGCAGGGGGCCAGTCCAGCCGAATGGGCTCCGACAAGGCGCTGATCGAACTGGATGGCCAACCTCTGGTCGTTCACGCTCTCAACATCCTTCGCAGCGTAGGATTAACCGCAACGATTGCGGGCGCTTGGTCTGATCTGTCCGACTACGCACCCTTGATCGATGACGCGGGACTCGGACCGCTGAGCGGGATCTGTGCGGCCCTGGCTTCCACTTCCGCCGAATTTGCGGTCTTTCTTCCGGTTGACATGCCGTTCCTGCCGCCATCTCTCATCTCGGTCCTGCTGCTGCGGGCGAGTCTCACGCAATCAGCAGTCACCGTTCCCTCGGTGAATGGCTTCGCGCAGACGTTCCCGTGCGTCATTTGGCGGACCGCATTGCCGGCGCTGCAATCGGAACTCGATGCAGGCAACGATGGCTGTTTCTCCGCGTTTCGAGCGGCTGCCGCACATCTCGACGAACCCTTCACCGTCCTCTCTATCGAGAACCTCGTCCAGGCAGGTCAGATCGAGCGTCCCGACAACCTGCCGGCCGCGTTCTGGTTCCAGAATGTCAATACACCGGTCGACCTCGCTCGTGCACGATCGCTCGTCGTCGCCCAGCGGGCGATTTGATCCCCCAAGCTGATCGCGTAATCTGATCTGAAGGCAATGGCCGACGCATCCTCCAACCCGGAGTTCCGCTCCGCTCTCCCGGAGCCCGTCGCCGACCACTCGCTCAAATCCGAGCTGCCCATTCCGGACCCGGTCGCCGCCGCCAGCGCTCCAATCATCGTGTTCGAGAACGTATCCATCTCCTTCGGAGATCATGCGGTCCTGCAGGATGTCAGCTTTTCAGTCGACCGTGGGCAGACGCTCTGCATTCTCGGCCGCAGCGGTGTGGGCAAGTCCGTTGCGCTGCGCATTCTTATGGGCTTCCTCAAGCCGGATTCGGGCCTGGTCCAGGTTGAGGGCAGGGAAATCACCGATCTCACTGAAGACGGCATGCAGGAGATTCGCAAGCGCGTCACGATGGTTTTTCAAAATGGCGCACTCTTCGATTCCCTGAGCGTTCGAGAAAATGTGGCCTTTCCATTGCGCGAGCGCGGCTCTCTCGATGAGGATCAGATCCAGCAGATCGTGGACCGGCTTATTCGCATGGTGGGAGCCGAGGACGTTGAAGAAGCGCTTCCGGCGAGCCTGTCGACCGGCCGCCGCCGCGCCGTTGCCATGGCACGCGCCCTCGCCGCACAACCTGAAGTGGTGCTCTACGACGAGCCGACCACAATGGTCGACCCCATCATCGCCCGACGCCTGGGAACCATCATTCAGCGCTTGAAGCGGCAGCTCGGGTTCACCAGCATCGTCGTCACGCACGATATGCGCTTTGCCGAGCGGCTCGCCGACACCGTGCTTTTCCTTCATCAGGGCCGCGCCAGTTTTTTCGGTCCCCTCAATGATTTCCTTGCCTCGACCGATGAGAACATCCAGCAGTTCCTCACGCTCGATGCTTACGTAATTCCAGGAGTTCCGGATAACCGAACCGGCCCCGAACCTCTCCAATCCAAATGATTGCAAAATAGAGACAATTGGACCGCATCGATCGAGGTTTAATGGTGTCAAGCGAGCAAAAGGGGTGAGGCTGTAGGCCCCTTGCTCGTTTTAACCTGAGGTCTGCGGATCATCAATGGCGACGCCGGAATTGTGGCAACCGATATCTCCGTCAGTTTCCCCGCCTGCGGAATGGCATGAAAACGCGGCTCTGCGCTTGCCCAGACTTGTTGCGCCGGCACTCCCCCGTCGTTCATCTTTCGAAGCCGTTGACCAATTGCCGGCCATTCCTCTCCTTTGCCTGTCTGCATCAGGCCGCATCGTCAAACGCGGGCTCGATTTGGTTTTTTCGAGCCTCACACTCCTGCTGCTTTCTCCGATCCTGCTGGCCATCGCGTTGGCCATCAAGCTGGATTCAACAGGTCCCGTCTTCTACATCTCGGCGCGCGTTGGAAAGAATGGCCGCATCTTTCGCTGCTTTAAATTCCGTACCATGGTGCGCGATGCCGAGCGCCAGCAGCAAAGCGTGATGCACCTGAATGAACGGGACGCCGTGCTGTTCAAAATCTCCAATGACCCTCGCGTCACCGATGTCGGTCGCATACTGCGCAGATATTCCCTGGATGAATTGCCGCAGTTTTTCAATGTGCTGCTCGGCGAGATGAGCGTCGTGGGTCCGCGACCGCCTGTCGTCGGCGAAGTTAGGGAATACAACTTCAGCCATCTGCATCGCCTGGATGTCCCTCCTGGCGTTACCGGGCTATGGCAGATCCAGGGGCGCCACGACCCCTCGTTCGAGAGCTATGTTTCACTGGACCTCACATACATCGAGAACTGGAGTGTCGCACTCGACCTGAAAATCATCGCGCAGACGGTCGGCGTGGTTTTCTCGGGCAGTGGCACCTGAAGGATGCTGCCTTTCAAGGTCCCATTGCAGCATTGCCGTTCTTTAGTCGTCGCGGTCACCCGGATTAAACTGGAAGGGTGAAGATCGCACTCGCCCAGATCAATCCCACAGTCGGGGATTTCACTGGTAACCTCGAAAGAATACTTTTAGTCAGCCGCCGAGCCGCCGCTCAGGGAGCGCGGCTTACTGTTTTTTCCGAGCTCTCCATCTGCGGCTATCCGCCGGCCGACTTCCTTGAAAAGCCGAGCTTTCTGGCGCGGTGCCGAACTGCTCTCGATGAGCTGATGACAGCTACGAGCGCACTTTCAACCGCAGTCCTGGCTGGAGTGGCTCTGCCGGCTCCTCCGGACGCCGGCAAGCCAGCCGTCAACGCTGCCGTTCTACTCGATAAGGGAGCCTTGCTGCTGGAACAGCACAAGCGGCTGCTCCCTTTCTATGACGTCTTCGACGAGCAGCGCTACTTTCTGCCGTCCCGCTCGCAAAAGGTCGTCGAGCTCGATGGCGTCCTCCTTGCCGTCACTGTCTGCGAAGACGCGTGGAACGACAAGAATTTCTGGCCGCGCCGCCTCTATTCCGTCGACCCGATGGAAGAGTTGATGCGCCAGGATCCGGCGATCCACATCAACCTGTCGTCTTCCCCGTTCTGGCATTCCAAGCGCGAGATCCGTCACGAGATGCTCGCTGCCATTGCGCGCCGCGACGGCATTCCTGTGCTGATGTCGAACCAGGTCGGCGGCAACGACAGTCTCCTCTTCGATGGCTCTTCGATTGCTCTCAATGCACGTGGTGAACTCATCGCGCAGGCGGCCTCATTCCAGGAAGACCTTGTCGTCTTCGATCCATTCGACGCGCAGCCGATGCAACCACCGCCAAGCGACGACACCGAGGCTGCCTATCACGCGCTTGTCCTTGGCACCCGCGATTACGTGCGCAAGTGCGGCTTTCGCAAGGGCCTCATCGCTCTAAGCGGCGGCATCGATTCGGCGCTGGTGGCGGCAATCGCCAGCGAGGCTCTTGGTCCGGAAAACGTGATTGCTGTCGGCATGCCGAGTCCGTATTCCTCCCCAGGGTCCATCGACGACAGCCGGAGACTCGCCGCGAATCTTGGCATTCAATTCGAACTGATAGGCATCAGCGAACTCTTCAAGGGGTACACCGAGGCGCTTGGGCCGCTGTTTGCCGGTCTCAAACCGGACTTGACCGAAGAGAACATTCAGTCGCGCATCCGCGGAACGCTGATGATGGCGCTCTCGAACAAGTTTGGGGCGTTGGTACTCACCACCGGTAATAAATCGGAGATGGCGGTCGGCTACTGCACCCTTTATGGCGACATGGTGGGTGCGCTGGCCGTCATTGGTGACCTCGTTAAAACCCGCGTATACGCTGTGTCCAGGTGGGTAAATCGAGACCGCGAGATCATTCCACTTCCGATCCTGGAAAAACCACCCTCGGCTGAACTCCGTCCCGATCAGAGAGATACGGACTCATTGCCTCCTTATGAGGTTCTCGATCCGATCATCGAGGCCTATGTGGAGCGCTACGAGACCCCGGAGTGCATTGCGGCAAAACACGGTTTTCCGCTCGAACTCGTCCAACAGGTAGTGCACCTGGTTGAGCGCTCCGAGTATAAGCGCCAGCAGGCCGCTCCCGTTTTGAAGGTTACTTCCAAGTCATTTGGCATGGGCCGCCGATTTCCCATTGCTGTCAAAGTTCAGGTATAAGCTAAAAGGCGGGTGGGTATTCCCCGCCTTTCAAGGAGATTCAGCTTGATCCGTCGTTCGTCTTGTTTTGCCAGCGCAACTGCGCTGTTCGTTCTTCCCCTTTCCATTCTCACCGTTTCGGCTCAGCAGCAGGTTCCTGCTGCGCCTCCTCAGGATTCAGCGCAAGCTCCATCGGCTCCCGCTCCCGCCGCTGCGCCAACTTTCCCCAAGCCGGATCCAGCCAATTTCACAGCAACGGCGCCTTCCAAAGACCTCATCAATGCGTTCTTACAGACCAGTTGGGGTTACGATGAGAGCCGCGTCTGGCAGATTCAGGCGATTCTGAAGACGCCCGTCGAGGGAATCAGCAAGGTTGTCATTTACGTGGGAGACAAGAGCGGAAAGCAGAAAACCACAGCCCTTCAGTTCTTCGCCTTGCCCGATGGCAAGCACATTATCGCGGGCGATGAAGTACTGCCCTTCGGCGACCATCCCTATGCCGGCTATCGCGCCGAGTTGCAGCAGAGCGCCGATGGGCCCTATCGCGGCGCTGCTTCCAAAGACCTCGAGTTGGTCGAGTTCGCCGACTTCCAATGCCCGCATTGCAAGGAAGCCCAGGCCAACATGGACAAGCTCGCCACGGACTTTCCCAAAGCGCGCATCGTCTTCCAAAATTTCCCGCTGGCTCAAATCCATCCTGCCTCTGTGACCGCAGCCTCCTATGGGGTTTGCGTCACCAAGCTCGGAGGCAGCAATGCCTTCTTCCTATTCGCTTCGGCGGTTTTTGACGGTCAGGAGGGCTTGGCGACTGCAGACGGCGCTTCGCTTACGCTCAACAGTGCCGTGACCAAAGCAGGTCTCGATCCAGCTAAGGTCTCTGCATGCGCTACCACGCCCGATACTGGAACACAGGTGCAGGCTTCGGTGAAGCTTGCCCAAGCGTTGAACATCAATCAGACGCCTACCCTGATGGTGAATGGCCGACAGGTCCCCATTGGCGGTCTGCCCTACGAGATGATCAAACAGATTGTTTCGTACCAGGCCAAGCTGGATGGTATCGCCCAGTAGGACGCCTACCCTGTACGTTCGATCAGTGCAACCCCAATCAGGCCACCCGGCAATGGGAACCATGGTTGGGGTTTTTCTTTCACACCGCTTGGCGCTGCGAGAAATGAATCGCACTATTGCGCCTGCGTGCTTCGCTCGATGCGAAGGGTCTGCTCGGGTGCATCCGGATATTTGGGTCCTCGGACGAGATGAGGCGTCAGAACAACCAAAAGGGTCGCGTAATCGTTCTGCGTTTCTTTTGACGTGAGATTGTTCATCCCTGGGATTTCCGTAAGTCCGGGCGTGCCGCTCAGCGCCAAGCTTTCCTGTTTATCCAGCTCGCTCATCAGCACCGCGCCTTCATTCTCTTTCAGGGTGATCACACCGGAATAGGAGCGGTTGTTCAGTATCGGATTTCCATTGGAGAAAGAGCCGGAGAGCGCTGTGATCTTCAAATCCACATTAAGCGCAACATCGCCGCTGCGCATCACTTTGGGAGTTGCCTTCAGTGTCAATCCGATGTCCTGGTATTGCACCTGAGGAATCTGTGACGTTGACCCGGAGATCTGGGAGAGCAGCGAAGAGAGCCCGCCCGAGGCTCCCGCCGTTGTCAGTCCCGGAATGTTGACGCCGCTGGTCGCCAAGCCGGAATACGACGCAGTCAATATCGGATACCGGGATCCGCTCCGCAAAGTTTCGTCTTCGCCGTCCTCCAGGCGCAATTCCACGTTGTCCAATGCACGCGTATCGGATGAATTCAGATTGAGATTCAACGTCGCGGGCCCTGGGGACAAGCCCGAAAGCGTGAGCCCGCCGCCGAACAGCGCAATGCCATTGGTGAAAATCGAATTGGAAACCTGCCCCGAGGCCAACAGAATCCCCAGGATCGCCAGAGTGTCTCCGGGAGCGGCGAGACCGGAGCTGATGATCTGCTGTACAAGCGCCTGGTTGGCATTCAGGATCGCCTGTTCCTCCGCATACACATTGAATGCCGTCACCTGCTGCTGCAGTTGGGCTCCCGTGTTCCGCTGGTTATTGTGGGCGAGTTGAATGATCCGTACATCCAGCATCACCTGGCTGCGGCCATATACGAGGTCCCGCATGGTCGCGTTGAAGGCGTCTAGTGTCTTGGTCGGAGCGCGAACTGTCACTGTCCCGAGATTCTGTTCGACCGCGACCTGCTGTGCAGAAAACACATTCTTCGCAACGTTGCTGACTTCGGTCATCTCGGCCTGCGTCATTCCCGGCAGATAGACGGTCTCCATCTCTTCGCGAAGAAACTGCTGCCGGTTCTCCCGCGTGTCGCGCGCCACCAGAACGCGGTGCGCATCCAGCGGGACCGAGAATGTATCGGTCGCCACATCCAGCAGATCATGGGCCTGACGAAAGGGAACGTTTTCCAGATCGAATCTCAATTGCACCGCGGAGACGCTCTGATCAAGTGTCGCGTCGATTCCGTATGCCTTGTAAACTTGCTGAATCAGCTGCCGCCGGTCGATCTTCAGGTGAAAGCTTTTGAGATCCTTCGATGGTTCCAGGACCGGAACACCGCCCACAGTATCCGCCGACGCTTCATACAGTGGCTTGGTCTGATCCAGCAGGGTTGTGTCAGCCAACTCGTTCACGTGCTCCAGAACCTGCGGATTCGAGGGATCGAGCTCGCGAGCCCGCTGCAACGCCGCACGGCCCGCTCCCAGATCGCCACGCGTACGCGCCTTGGCCGCTGCCTGAATCAGCGCTGTGATGGCGTGGCTGCGCGCCACCTCTGCCGCCAAGGCATAGTCACGGTTTCCTGGATCGAGTGCGGCGGCTGACTCATAATCCCGCATTGCCTGCTCGAACTGGCTCTGCTGGAAAAGCTTGCTTCCCTTCAGGTAAAGCTTTGCGGCACGCCGCCGATCCTTTCCACGAGGCGGCTTCCCCTGTCCGTTTTTCTTGTCAGCCGGGCCCGATGATTCCGCATTCTGGTTGGTATTCGGGGCGTTTTTTGCCTGGTCCGGTGCAGGCAGCTGCGCGCCTGACCATCCAACCGGAAAGGCCAGCAGGACTGCCACAATCCACGCGCCGTAGATGATGCGACTCGTTCTCACTGCGAGTTCCCCGTTGCCGCCATCAGGTCAGTCAGCGAGGTCGCGCAGGCATCCGGTCGCAGCGCGTGCAATGCATCGAAATCGAAGTTGCCCGTGGCCACTGCAATCACTAAAAGGTTGTTGGCTCGTGCAGCCTCGATGTCTCGAGGCGTGTCGCCCACAACGCACACCGTCGCTGCTTCTCCCACGAGCTCGCGGGCTTTGCTCGCCGCATGACCAACCATCTCCGACCGCGCCGGGAAATGATCGCTGAAGCCGCCGAACCGGAACCACTCGCGCAACCCTGCCGCTTCGATCTTGATCCAGCCGATCATTTCGAGGTTGCCGGTCGCAACTCCCAACAGGGCGCCGCGTTCTGAAAGATGGCGCAACGCCTCCTTGACGCCCGGCATGAGGATTGGGTCCAGTTCATGCCGCCGCTCCGCGACACTCGCGCACATTGCATCGAGGATGGCCGCAATCTGTGGCTCCAGCACATCTGCGGGGATGCCCGCACGGCTGCAGGCTTCCCGCAGAATTCCCGTGTCGGTGTTGCCGTGCAGCGCGATGCCGGCAAGCGTCACTTCAAAGCCGGTCACGCGCCGAACGCCATTTGCGACGGATTCAAAATGTACGCGGTCGCGGCTGCGCAGGAGCGTGCCGTCGATGTCGAAGAGATAGGCAATCTGCCTGTCCCAGACAAACCCCGGCTCAATCGCAACGCGCGCTTCGGTTTTCGGTTGAATTGTCTGCATGCCTCGGAGAGGGTCAGCCCTGACGATAGCCCTGGCGCGCCGCTCCAAACAGTAGACGTTCGCTGCGTGGCGGACGCTTGAGGCCCGCGCGGACTTCGGCAAGGCTCAGGCCGAGCTCTGCCATGGTGCGGCTCAGCGTGTTGCGGTGGATCCCAAGTTCCTCCGCCGCCTTACACTGGTTTCCCCGGTTTGCTACCAGCACTTCGCGCAGATATTGTCTTTTGAACTCGCGAACGGCATCGTCATAGCGGATGCCGCTGGAATGCATTTGTATCACCAGGCTGTCCAGTTCTCTTCTCACGTCGACCTCTTGCTCTACTAGCTTGCCACAGCGGACCGTATTACTGCCCAGGAAAAAATTTCATTTCTCGATCGGCCTCGGGTGCATCCAGGCAGGCGACTCCCGTTCCAGCCGATTCAGATCTTCCCGAACCAGCTCTGCCAGGCTCGAAGGACTGACCTGCGTGCTCAGATGGCACGCGCTAAAAAAGTACTTAGGCAGCCTTGACTGAGTCAGCCACTCGGTCTCCGGGAAAAAGGCCACAGTGACCAGGATGCATACCGTCACCAGCAATGCGCCTTGAAAAAGACCGAAGACTCCACCCGCCAAGCCGTCCAGACAGCCAAGGCCCAGTTTCTGGAACGCCTTTGAGAGAAACGCTCCGATCAACGCCGCGATTGCCGCTACCAGCAGAGCGATCAAAAGAAATCCGATCGCATTCGCCACATGGTCATTGCGTACTATGGGCTGGACAAACCGTGCGACGCGCTCGTAGTTCCACGCCGCGATCACCAACCCAAGCAGCAGTCCACCCAACGAGAAAACTGAGCGAAGAAAGCCCTGCGCGATGCCTGCCAACACCGATGCTGCCAGTATTGCCACGATGATCCAATCCACCACGCTCATGGTTGCTCCGCCGCTCTCCGCTAAAGTCAGTTCGCAGGCCCTAAACCGCTAGTTCCCGCCCGGTGAGGCGGCGAAACGCTTCAAGATACTTGGCAAGTGTACGCTCCACCACGTCGTCCGGAAGGCCAGGCGCCGGTGCTTGCTTGTTCCATTGAATACTTTCCAAATAGTCTCGCACGAATTGCTTGTCGAACGATGGCTGCGCACCGCCGGGCTTCCACCCCGAAGCCTCCCAGAAGCGTGAGGAGTCCGGAGTCAGCACTTCATCCGCAAGAATAATGCCTTCGGCCGTCGTGCCAAACTCGAACTTTGTGTCCGCGAGAATCAGTCCGCGCTCTTCTGCGTGCTTCGCCGCTCGAGCGTAAATCGCCAGCGTCAGTTGTCGAAGTTCCAATGCGGCTTCCGCGCCCAGCAGCTTCTCCATCGTGGCGAACGGAATATTCTCGTCGTGCGATCCACCCTCGCTTTTCGTTGCTGGGGTGAAGATGGCCTCCGGCAGTTTCGATGCATCCCGCAAATTCGCTGGCAGTGGAATTCCGCAGACGGTGCCGCTCTGCTGGTATTCCTTCCAGCCCGATCCGGCCAGGTAGCCGCGCGCGACGCATTCCACCGGGTACATCTTCGCGCGGCGCACCAGCATCGACCGCCCCTCGAGTTGGTCCGCATACGGCCGGAGCGCTGCAGGGAACTCATCCACTTTCGCTGTGATCAGATGATTGGGTACGAGGTTCGACAGAAAGTCGAACCAGAAAAGCGAGATCTGGGTCAGGATCTTTCCTTTGCCAGGGATACCTGTGGCCAGCACGTGGTCGAATGCCGAAATGCGATCTGTCGCAACCAGCAGCAACGCATCGTCCACCGCGTACAAATCACGCACCTTGCCCCTGCCGAGCAGCGGCGTTGTACCCAAATTGGTTGAAAGGAGAGCCTTCATCGGAGGGGCCTTGCTGGAGTTGGAACTGAACCTCCGATTCTCAGGCGCGGCCCCTCATTTGTCAATGCACATCGCGTGCAACAGACTGTGCCGCAAATCTCTGTCAATCTTGATCAGTATTGGAGGGCAATTCGCGAAGCGGAAAGAAAACTAACCCCTGTGACAGCGATCACGGACCGCTTCTCGAACATAGGCGAAACTCCAGTTGTCAACATGGTTCGGAGGGCACGTAAGAAGGTCCTCTTTGAGCCGGGAGACACGAGGCGGCAGTGGAAAGGGGAAGCCGCGGCTAGCTTCGTTCTAAGGGATCGCCAGTAGCTGTGCACTACCGACCTCCAGTGCCAGCTACTGGTTCCCGCTTCTAACTTGTGTAAAGCAAGCGCCTCCGAAGAGAAGTGATCCTTCGGAGGTGATTTTTCGTCTGGAGCGGTTCCGTAATTGCTATACACCGAAACCGCGGCCCTAAAGCGGCATTTTCCTTAAGAAAATGCTGCCTCGCACGATGCCTGAGATGGCTGGTGAATTGTGGAGCCGCTCTTGCCCCGCCTCTGATCACAGCTTCTTGACTTCGCGCCTCACCTGCTTGAAAACACAAACTCGTTGCCATCGGGATCTTTGAACTTAGCCATGGT
>CAZAQN010000018.1:0-79876 GCA_964487345.1 uncultured Occallatibacter sp.
TCCTCCTGTACACTGGAGAGTTCACGGCCATGCAAACCAAGCACCCCATCGGCATACTCGGCGCCACCGGAATGGTGGGCCAGCGCTTCATCCAGTTGCTCGAAAACCATCCCTGGTTCGAGATCACGTGGCTGGCGGCAAGCGACCGCTCCAGCGGCAAAACCTACGGCGAAGCCGCGAAGTGGAGGCTGGATACTCCGCTGCCCGACCGCATTGCGCGGATGACTGTTTCGCCGGCCGACCCAGAACGCGCGCCGAAGATCATCTTTGCCGCGCTCGACGCCGTCATCGCTCGCGAACTGGAGCCGCTCTTCGCCAACGCCGGCTGCGCGGTCGTCTCGAACTCCAGCGCCTTCCGCATGGCGCCCAACGTGCCTCTCGTGATTCCTGAAGTGAACGCGGAGCACCTCCACCTGATCGAAGAGCAGCCCTCGCGCAAGGAAAGTGGCGGCTACATGGTGACCAATCCCAACTGCTCCGCGATCGGTCTCGTGCTGGCCCTCAAGCCCATCGAAGAGCGCTTTGGCCTGGAGCAGATTCTGGTCACGACCATGCAGGCGGTTTCCGGCGCAGGCTATCCCGGCGTGCCTTCAATGGACATCCTTGGCAACGTGGTGCCGTACATCGGCAACGAAGAAGAAAAGTTGGAAGCCGAGACGCTGAAACTCCTGGGCAGGTTGGAAGGTCACTCCGTAGTTCCGCTCCCTGCAAGGGTCAGCGCGCATTGCAACCGTGTCGCGGTCGAAGACGGGCACACCGAAAGTGTGTCGATCAAGCTCGGCGATAAGCTGGGGCGCCCCGCAACAAGAGAGGACCTATTGGCCGCGTGGGCCGAGTTCCGCCCCCTCGCCGGCCAGGATCTTCCGATGGCCCCCGAGCAACCGATTGAATGGGCTCCGCAAAACGATCGTCCACAGCCGCGCCTCGACCGCAATCGCGGCAAAGGCATGGCTGTTACTGTCGGCCGCCTGCGTCCATGCAACGTGCTCGATTGGAAGTTCACCGTGCTTTCGCACAACACCATTCGCGGAGCAGCGGGCGCAGCCATTCTGAATGCGGAGCTGTTGGCGAGTCTCGGCAAACTGGAGCCCGTAACCGAGGCAGCAGCGCGCGCCTGACGCGGTACTTACACAATGGAATTCTCCCCATGAGCATCGTTGTGATGAAATTCGGCGGCACGTCGGTGGAAGATCCGGCCGCCATTACGCGCACCGCAGGCATCGTGGCTGGCCGCCTCGCACTGGGCAAACGGCCCGTTGTGGTGGTGAGCGCGCTTGCCAAGGTGACGGATCAGTTGCTGCGCGCTGCAACAGCCGCGGCCTCGGGCGACCGTACCGGCGCGCTGGCCATCAGCTCACGGCTCCGCTGCCGTCATCGAGACACGGCTACTGCATTGGTGAAAGAATCTGCCGAGCTTGTTACGCTGATTGATCAGAAATTCGACTCGCTCGATGAGGTTCTGCGGGGGCTGGCAGCGATTCTCGAGCTCACCCCGCGTATCTCCGACCTCGTGTCGAGCTATGGCGAGCGCATTTCGAGCCGCATCGTCGCCGCTGCTTTCTGTGAGCGCGGCATGGACGCGGCGCACGTGGACGCACGCGACGTGATCGTCACCGATTCGCAATTTGGCAAGGCAATTCCTCAAGACAGCATCATCGAGAAGCGCGCTGCCGAAAATCTGCGCCCGCTCATCGATCAGGGCAAGGTCCCAGTAATGGGCGGTTTCATCGCGTCGAATGAAGAGGGCATAACGACCACACTCGGCCGCGGCGGCTCCGACTTCACCGGCGCGCTTGTCGGGGGAGCCCTGGCTGCAAGCGCCATCGAAATCTGGACGGACGTCGACGGCATCATGACATGCGATCCCCGCGTCTGCCCTGAGGCACTGCGCGTCAAGGTCATCAGCTTTGAAGAAGCAGCCGAATTGGCCTACTTCGGCGCCAAGGTGCTGCATCCCGCCACCATTCTCCCTGCAGTCAAAAAGAACATCCCGGTGCTGGTGCTCAACAGCAAGAATCCTTCCAACGAGGGCACGCGCATCATCTCGCTCGCGCCGCACTGCAAGAGCCCGTTCAAATCCATCGCCGTGAAAAAGAGGCTGAGCATCATCGATGTGGTCGCCAGCCGCATGCTGATGACCCACGGCTACTTGAGCGAAATCTTCGCCATCTTCGACAAACACAAATGCCCGGTCGACATGGTTTCGACCAGCGAAGTTTCTGTCTCGCTCACCGTCGACTCGAATGACAAACTGCCCTTGATCGCGGCCGACCTGGGCAAGCTGGCCGACGTGAAATACGAGGGGAAAAAAGCGCTGATCTGTCTCGTCGGCGAAGACATCCGCGGGCAGAACGGCATGGCGGCGCAAGTCTTTGCAGCCATTCGTCACATCAACGTACGCATGATTTCGCAGGGTGCGAGTGAAATCAACATGAGCTTCATGATCGAGGAGGAAGATGCCGACGAGGCCGTGCGGTCGCTGCACGCGGCGTTCTTTCAGAATCCCGACCCGTTGGTTTTTGACGTGGAAGCTCACAAGAAACAGCTTCTAGCCTCTAGCTCCTAGCTGCTAGCTTGTTATTGTCACTCCGCTGCGTTTGCGCTGTCGCATCAAGCAGCGACGACTTCTTGTGTCAATGCCGGAGGCGGGTGGAGCGTACAAAATAGAAGTCTCTTAGCTTGAAGCTAGAGGCTAGAAGCTAGGAGCTGTCTCAATGCTCTTCCTCGTCCTTGGTAAAGGCAAGACCGGCTCGCTCGTAGCCGAGGTGGCGCGCGAGCGTGGCCACGGCGTGCGCGCCTACGACATCCACGAGAACCAACACGCCTCGGCACTGACGGCGCCCAATCTCGCTGGCGTCGATGTGGTGATCGACTTCACCTCGCCGGAAGCGGCGGCCGAAAACATCCGCGCCGTGCTGGCGCTGGGCTGCCGCATTGTCGTGGGCACAACGGGTTGGTACGGTCAGCTCGGCGAATTGAAGGCCATCGCCCAGCGGCGCGGCGGCGCCCTGCTTTACGGAACCAACTTTTCGATTGGCGTGCAAAAGCTGTTCCGGCTAACGGCGGAGTTAGCGAAGCTGGATGGCTATCGTTTCGCCATCAGTGAGACACACCACACCTCGAAGGTCGACGCGCCGTCCGGCACGGCGATCACGCTCAAACAAATCATCGAGGGAATCCGCCCAGGCATCGAGATACCGGTCGAGTCGCACCGCGTCGGCGACGCCAACGGCGAGCATGTTGTGACGGCGACCAGCGAATATGACGTCCTGGAACTGCGGCACGATGCCTATTCGCGACGCGGCTTTGCGCTGGGAGCGGTCCGAGGGGCCGAATGGGTACACGACAAATCCGGCACATGGGAGTTCCGCGAAATCTTCGACCAGCTGTAGATCGGGAAGCAATGCGGTGATCGCTATCGAGCCTCGCTCTGCAGCTTGAATTCCTACCTCATTAAGGTTTTTTGAATTAATCCATTCAACCCTGGCAAGCTCTATGCAACGACCTCGGTACAGGCTCCACTGAGGTGCGGCGGCCTCTGTTCCTGCTACATCCGCACCGGCCGAGGTTAGTACGATGCGCCGTCATTTCCTGCTTGCCATAACAGTTACATGCTGTGTCTCTGTTTTCGGGCAGAACACGATCGGCGATCGCATGGACTCTGCGAACGCGCTTATCCAACAAGGACACTACGCAGAAGCCATCGCCGCTCTCACGCCTACCGAGCAATTCAACACCGCTGCCGATCTGGAACGCGGAAAAGCGGAGACACTGGCAGGCCTGGCGTATTCGGGGATAGGACAATTGCGAAAGGCGGAGCAACTTTATGAGAAGGCGCTTGTCACCCTCGGTCGCGACGACCGGGAAAGCTTGGATTACGCGAACGCACTAAGCCTTCTAGGAAGGTTGAGGATCAATGCAGGAGACCCAGACAGCGGCGAGCGCATGTTGCGCAAGGCAGCGCAAATCGAAGATCACCTTCAGGATCACGCCGGATTGGCCACAGTCTATCTGCACCTGGTTGCCGGGGCTATCGGACAAAAACATTGGAAGGCCGCACGGAAATATCTGAATGCGGCAAACACGGAGGCATTGCTAGCCGGACCGAATGCGGAGCCGCTCTCAGCGGCCGTGGATGGAACGACCGGCTGGCTCGATTCTGTCACTGGCCACAACGCAGAGGCTGTATCTGCCTTCAGAGATGCCCTCGAAATTTACAGAACACTCTATGGCACTCAGCATCAGTTGACGGGATGGGCGTATCTTCTGGTTGGCAGATCGAGTGCCGCGAATGGCGACGTAACGACCGCTCTCGCCAATATGCGCACCGGATTGGCAATTCTGAAAAGCACAATTGGAGCGCGAAATCTCCTCTACCTTGATGGCGAATTAGCGTACGCAAAGGTTCTCGAAAAAGCTGGCATGCACCCGGAAGCAGAGCAGGTGCATACAGAAGCCAGCCAGTCGCTTGCGAGCCTTTATCACCCGGAATGCCTGACCTGCACAGTGAGTGTGTGGAGCTTGCAAAACCCGTAAAGCTGCACCCGCTCCCCGGTCTCAGTCGCACGGCTGCCAGTTCCGGTCGCTGGAGTGCCCGATGGCCAGCACTTCGCTCCTGTTGTTCACGATGACAAATTTGAGACAACTTGCACAGCCTTTCCGTGCTAGCATGGGTGCCACATTGGGTTCCGCTCGACCCTCTTCCCCGTCCTCGAACGATCTCGATCCTAAGCATTCCGTGCTCGCCACACACAGAAGGAGGCGCACATGGCCTCGATTCCCGCCCCCGCCGCAACTGCCTTTGTTTCGGTTCTGCTGCTTGCCACCACGCTACCCGCACACACCAGCGACACAGCTTCCCCCGAAACCGGAGCTTCAAAAATACGCATCGTGCGCCTGAGCGAAGTGAAGGGCGCGGTAAAGATGGATCGCGCCATCGGCCGCGGCTTTGAACCCGCAGTGGCAAATATGCCGATTGTGGAGAAGAGCCGCCTGCGAACGGACGAAGGCATCGCTGAGGTGGAGTTCGAAGACAACAGCACGCTGCGGTTGGCCCCTGATTCGGTAGTCGAGTTCCAGCAACTGGAGCGGCTGGCCACGGGCGCCACAGCCTCGTCGGTTCAGTTGCTGCGGGGAATGGCCTACGTGAGTCTGGTGAAGACTCGCGGCAATGCATTTCAATTGCGGTTTAACCAGCAGACGCTTGCCTTGGAGCCGGGCAGCCACATTCGTTTGGAGTTGAACGAAGCGCAGGCGAACCTGGCGGTCCTCGATGGTACGGTGCGCGTGGAGGGGCCCGCGGGAACCGAGGAGATAGCCAAAAAGAAAACGATGACCTTCCATCTAGCCGATCAAACCCATCCCACGGTAGAGGTAGGAAAAGAGATCGCCTCTGCGCCCTATGACGAATGGGACCAGACGGCGACCGGGTATCATGCGCGAACAGCTGCGCTTGGAGCGCTGAGCAGTTCTCCCTATACATACGGGCTGAACGACATGATGTACTACGGGAGCTTTATGGATGCGGGCGGGTGCGGCTCAATGTGGCGCCCCTACTTTACGAGCGCGGCTTGGGAGCCCTTTTCGAATGGTTCCTGGGCGTTTTATCAGGGCGCGGGCTATTCGTGGGTATCGCCCTATCCATGGGGATGGACGCCGTATCACTCTGGGAGCTGGTCGTTCTGCCCTGGGGCGGGATGGGGATGGCAGCCCGGTGGCGGGTGGAATGGGTTGAACAATGCTTCATCGTTGATCTCGAGTGGTGGGCTGATGCGCTTGCAACCGCCACCAGGCCATGCACCACGGCCAGGTGAATCGACACTGACAGCTGTGAATCTGAAGCCGCTCGTGCAGTCGCAAGTGGCGTCGGCGGAGTCCTTCGTTTTTCGGAAGGATTCGGCGGGGTTGGGAATTCCGCGCGATGAGCTGGGGAAACTCGACAAGCTGTCGCGCCAAACCGTGGAGCGAGGAACGGCGAGCACGCGGATTTATCTCACCGCGCCGACGGCGATGAGCAACGGGCGCACTATGAGCGCAAGCGTGGGCGCGGTCGCTGTACACAGAGGCTACGCGCCATCCGCTAATTCCTTTGAGTCGGAGCCGGATGCACGCAGCGGCTCAGCGAGCATTGGCAGAAGCTCGGGCCCGTCAGGCGGCATGCCGAGCAGATCGGCCGGACCGGCGCCGTCGTCAGGACACGCAAAATAGGACGGCGAAATCCGGTGGCGCGCTCCGTCAGTGCAATCTCGAGAGCGCGACCTTGAGGGAGAATCTTGTTTCTCTGGCTGCGGCTTTTGGCCGTGACGCGGGAAGGGCGATGCAGCGAGGTCTGTGCCCATGGCGTGACCATGCGGTTGCTAACCTGCCTGCGTCCGTTTGCGATTCTCGGCGACTGGCTAGTTTCTTCTTCTCCCCTCACAACCGCTTAGTCGAATCGTGCACAACACGGGTGTGCCTCGCAGTGGCTCGGATCGCGAGCACAACAGTGGCTTTATCTTCAAGCCGAAGTGTTTCTGCCAGAGACAGCCAACTCGCGGACCAGAAGAGGAATCCGCTTATGTATGACCAAGAAATGGGAAATGTCAGCATTGTTTCTCGGTGCCGCTCTACTGTGTGGATCGGTCGCCGGGCGGAGTGAGCAACCTGCACCAGCGCAGGACAACGGCCCAAAGCAGGATATGAAGGACGCAGGGCACGAGACCAAAGACGCTGCGAAGGATGCAGCGCACGGCACAAAACAGGGAACGAAAAAGGCCTACCACTCGACAAAGAGAGGAACGAAGAAGGCCTGGCACAAGACGAAAGACACAACGAAGGGTGCGGTGAATGGGGCCAAGGAGGGCGCAAACCAGCCGGAATAGAGCCGCCGTCGAATGCGGAACATGGCTGAGGGCGTCTACGAGGCCAGATCTATTGATGGTCGAGAGTGAAGACGACCTTAATCGTTGTTTGTACCTCGACCGGCTCGTTGTTGAGCATGTAGGGACGGTAGTGCCAGGTTTTCACTGCGTCGGCCGCGGGGGCACGCAAGACGGCCGGACCACTGATCACATGGAGCCCAGTAATTGCACCCGTTTTGGTAATGCTCGCGCCGAGCAAGACGGTGCCGCTGACGTGGGCGGCTTTCGCGAACTCAGGATAGACAGGCGCGGTTTTGTGGAGCAGCATGCCTTCCGCCACTCCGGCGGAGATAGCGGAGACGCTGGGAACAACCCTCACCTTATTCTGTCCCGCAAAAACCTGGCCGGGGATTGCGCCGCCCGACTCAATAGCACTGGCGCTAAAGCCGGCCGGCGGTTCCTCCACGGGCGCGGGTTTCCTCATGTCACCTGAGATTCGTGACGGCGCGGAGAGCTGGGCGTTCATCTCGTCGGACGAGACCGGTATAGTTTGCGCGGGCGCATCCCCTGCTTGAAGTCCGGACGAAACCGAGGCCGCCGATGGCTTGGCCGTTAACCTTGACGTCGCCGGAGCAGTCGATGCATCCGTGGCGGACCTTTCCGCTTGAGCCGCATCGGACTGCGCTTGCGGAGCGGAAGGAGCGCTTGGCCGGGACGACGGCATGAAGACGAGCATAAGCAGACCGATGATGACCAGGGGTACTCCCGCAAACAAGGCCCATCGCACCCAGGGGCGATTCGACTGAACGGTGTCGTGGGAATCGACCTGACGGAAAAGCGTCGGCGCGGGGACTGCACTTTCGACGGGCGCCGGCGTGCGCGCGACAAGTTGTGGTCCGCTCTGAATCGCAACCGGTCCGGATCTCTTCTTTGGGGCCGGCTCCGCCGCTGTGGGCGAGCTCGATCCGGCGTCGGAGGACTTGGCGCCGGACGACTGCGCGGAGCGAATCCAAAGGCTGTCCCAGGCACTGAAGTCGTTCGAGGGGGATTCAGAGGCGGGCGCTTCCACGGCCCGGGATGGTTCTTCGGAGAGGAGCAGATCTTCGGGGCGAAGCTGCGGCTCCAAATCTGGCTGGCGAGAGGCCGCGGATTGCGAAAACGGCTGAAGGTCTGGACGGCGAGGCGCGGCAGAATAATTGTAGGACGGGGCGCTGCATGGTTCCGATTCGGAGGCGGCCCGGGCGATGCGCGGTTCTGGATCGATTTGCGCTTCGGGGGCGATTGGCGCATCCACTGGCTCAGGAAGGAGAAAGTCCGCGGGATCGATCGATTCCAGATCCTCCGGAAGGGCGACCGGAACCTCGGGCGCCTCGGCGGCCGCAGGCGCTTCGCTGCAATCTTCGGGAAGGGGCAGGAAGTCGCGTGCGCCGGCGCGCATGCACTCCCGCAAAAGCTCCGGATCGTTCCGCATCGAATAGACCATTACGATGGCAGTGTTGAAGGCGGCGATGGTTTCGACGATCTGGAGCGCATAGCTTTGATCGCTGTCGACGTCGATCATCACAACGTCGAAGTTCTCTTCCATCATTTGCGGGATATCGCTGAGGCTCGCCGGATAGTCGATGAATTCGCGGACGGTGCGGGATTCAGAGCCGGTAAGTGCTTTGGCCATGACGCTTCGGTGCGCAGCATTTGGCCCAATGAGGGCGATGAGGGCAGTCTTCGGGCTAGCAAGTTCGAGGTTCGGATCCGGAAGGGTGGTCGACATTTCAGTTCTGCCGCTCATAGGTCCTTCATCCTTCTTGCCGGAGCATGGGGATAACAGACATCGAATTTTTGCTGCACGCCGTGCATTCCCGGGCGTTGGCCGCTGGAAAGACGCGAGGAGCATGCACAGAGCAAGCGCTCGTGATGCCGGCCGGCCCGGCAATCAGATTCGACGGAGATCTGTGGGAAAAAAGGGACTGCAGCCTGCAATTCAACGTTGCAGGATGAAGCTTTATCTATTCAAAGCGCGTGTGACCCGGCAAAGCAATTGCTGATGGATTCCCCTGTTAAGGAATGGTATACGCGGGGCCGGTCCGGGCGTAACTCCCCGTTTGATCCACGGACATTCCTTTGGTCATAGGACGACCTCAGCGGCGCTTGCTATTTGGAACCAGGTTTGCTTACGGGCGTTCCCAATTCGGGAACTCGCCCGTGCCGCACGTTAATCTGGACGTATGATCCTCCGCCCGGCGGTTTCTGAAGACATTCCCCGCATTGTTGCGCTGGAGCGCACACCGGGGGCGCAGCAGTTTGTCGGCCAATGGAGTGAGGAACGGCATCGAGCAGCCCTTCGCAGCGGCGATGCACGCTACCTCCTGAAGGAATCCCCAATCATCAAATCCTTCAGCGAATCTGGAATCAGCGAAACCGGTGTGAACGAAAAAGCACCCGAAACTTTGGAGGCCTATGTGATCCTGCGCGGGCTCTCCGAAGACAGCGGCGCGCTGGAATTGAAACGCATCGTGGTGGCTGCACCCGAGCGCGGGCTCGGCCGCAGGATTCTCAGCGAAGTGATCCGAATGGCCTTCGAGGATTTCCATACCCACCGGCTCTTTCTGGATGTTTATGAAGACAACGTCCGCGCGCGCCATCTCTACGAAAGCCTGGGGTTTGTCTATGAAGGGACGATGCGCGACGCGGCTCGACGCGCCGAGACGTACTGCAATTTGCGTCTCATGTCGATGCTGGAAGAAGAATACCGGCTGGGAACGAAGAGCTAGACCATGCGATCACCTGGCAAACATATGACAGCGGACAACCCGGCGCTCATCGATCTTCCGATGCCCATTCGCACGCCGCGTTTGCTGATCCGTCCCAGGGAACCAGGCGATGGCGAGCTGGCGTTCGCGGCAATCAGTGAGACCTGGGACCAGCTTCACAGATGGATGTGGTGGGCGGAGGATTTAGACCAGCTCACACCTGATCGGCTCGAGTTGCGCAACCGTTGTGCGATCGCCAATTTTATTCAACGGGAAGTCATAGAACTGCTTGGCGTCGAAATCGCAACGGGAAAGGTGATTGTGTGGTGTGGCCTCCACGATATCGATTGGAAGGCCCACCAGTGCGATACAGGCTTCTGGGTCCGTAGAAGCGCCCAAGGGCGGCAGATCGCAACCGAGGCCGCCAACGCGATGCTTCGCTATGCATTCGGAGCATTGGGCATGCGCCGGGTTGGCCTTACGCACTCGGATGGGAACGAGGCTAGCCGCCGCATCGCTGAGAAGCTGGGATTCGTCCATGTAGGAGTTGAGACGGCAGCCAATCCATTGCCCGGCGGCCGAATGGCCGACAAATCCTGCTATGCGCGATTTGACGCAGAGGGTTTACCCCCTTTGGACGTGCACTGGGGCAAGGGCTAATCATTGCGCTCTGAAGGGCGTTCGGTCGTAATGTGCAATCCGGCGAGACTCAGGCCGCATCCCTATCCACGGACAAAGCCCGCTCTTATCCACGTCCGCCGGGTATACACTCACCAGTGATGGAAACGACAGGGTGCGGCACGGCAATCGTCACGCCTTTCCGGGCGGACGGGGCCATCGATGAGCAGGCTCTGCGGGCGCTGGTGCGCTGGCAGATCGACGCGGGCATTGATTTTCTCGTGGCCTGCGGTTCGACCGGCGAGGCGGCGACGCTGGACGAAGACGAGTGGCTGGATACGATCCGCATCGTGATCGATGCCGCGGCAGGGCGTGTGCCCGTCTGGGCCGGATGCACCCACAACTCCACGCGGACTTTGCTGCGCCAGGCGGCGCTGCTGCGCGATGTGGAAGGCATCGATACGATCCTTTCGGCGAATCCCTACTACAACAAGCCCAATCAGGAAGGCCAGTTTCAACACTTCCTGGCACTGGCAAATGCCGTCTACCCCACCCCTTTGTGTCTATACAACGTACCGGGCCGGACAGCGGCCAATCTCGAACCGTTGACGGTCGTTCGATTGGCCGAGGCCGCACAGAATATTCAGGCGATTAAGGAAGCCAGCGGGAATCTGATCCAGATTGCGAAGCTGATCCATCGGCTGCCGCGATCCTTCAAGGTCTTTTCGGGCGACGACGGCCTGGCGCTGGCCACGATCGGCGTCGGGGCGCTTGGGCTCATCAGCGTGGCTTCGAATGAAGCTCCCGCCGAAGTGGGCGAGATGATCCGCGCCGCGCTGCGCGACGACTGGGCCACGGCCCGCGCAATCGAGCGCAAATACGCGAATCTTTTCGAAGCAAATTTCTGGGATTCAAATCCGGGGCCGGTGAAAACCGTGCTCAGCCTGATGGGCAAATGCACCGCGCACGTGCGCCTGCCTCTTGTAACGCCCGATGGGGGCACGCGTGCGCGATTGGAGCGCGTCGCGGGAGATCTCGGCCTGTTGCAATGCGTCCCAGCCGGCCAATCGGAGTAGCCTGCGCTAGTTCGTGCCGAATCGCCACAAGATTGCTTACGCGACTGCCAGTTCTTGCGACTCCGCGAACTCTTCGCGCCGATCCAGCACCGCACTCAGATTCATCAATGCTCTTGAAGAGCAGGCCGGGCACTCTCGGTTCGCATCGCTCACGCAATTGCAGTCCATGCAAAGAACCGCATGGTCGAGGGGAATCGCCGATCTTTTGGTCAGGGATGTCAACTTTTCCATTGAGTTTTTCACCTGCTCTATTAGATGAGGATCGCGGGTGATAGTTGCTGTGACTAACACCAAGGTGGCAGGCGTCCGGGCTTTCACCAGGAATCACATGCATTTAGCCATCCGCAAAATCTTGTCTTTAGAGTTCGCGAACTTTTCCCCGGCCAAATGTCGAAATGCACCCTCCCTCGGCGTCATGGTAGTAGCGGACAAGAATCCCCGCTAAAATCCAAACCGGAGGAATACCGATGCAATACCTATTCACGCTTTACGCCGATGAGAGCGGTTGGACAAAGATGACGCCCGAGCAACAGCAACAGGGAGCTGGTGCGTACGCGGCTTACACTGAGGCGCTTAAAGCCGCGGGCGTGCTCAAGAGCTCCAATCGCTTGCAGCCCAGTTCTTCGGCAACCACCTTGCGCACCACCAACGGCAAAACGCAGATCCTCGATGGGCCGTTTGCGGATTCAAAAGAACAGCTCGGCGGATACTACCTGATTGATGTCCCAGATCTCGATGCGGCCCTCACATGGGCCGGGCGTTGCCCTGGCGTTGGGCATGGCGTCGTCGAGGTGCGGGCCATCTGGTCGATGGACCCCGCAACCCAGAAGTATGAGGGAGAAGCCTCTCTCGCGGCGAAGAGGTGAACCTGATGAACGCCAACCATTGCAGCGGCGCGCAGGCAAGCATCACTGCCGATGCGGTGGCGCGCCGCAGCTATGGAAAACTGGTGGCGTTTTTGGCGGCGCGCACGCGCGATGTGGACGCCGCCGAAGACGCGTTGGCCGAAGCGTTCGCGGCAGCACTGGCCGACTGGCCGCACAAGGGCTGCCCCGCCAATCCCGAAGCGTGGCTGCTGACGGTCGCGCGGCGAAAGTTTCTCGATGCGCTCCGCAACAATCGACGCACTGAACCAGCGAGCGATGAATTAGAACGCATGGCCGAAGGACTCGCTGCAGCAACCGATGAAAAAGAATTCCCCGATCAGCGGCTCGGTCTGATGTTTGCCTGCGCGCATCCGGCAATCGATGTCGGCGTTCGCGCGCCGCTGATGCTGCAGGCAGTACTGGGTCTCGATGCGGCGAAGATTGCTTCGGCATTTCTTGTGTCCCCTGCAACCATGGGCCAGAGACTAGTCCGCGCAAAACAAAAGATCCGGCAGGCCGGGATTCCGCTCCGTATCCCCGAACCTGAAGAATTGCGTGATCGACTCGAAACAGTCCTGGACGCAATTTATGCGGCATTCGCCGAGGGATGGATCGACGCCTCAGGCACCGACGTCGCGCGGCGTGAGCTCGCAGAAGAAGCGATCTATTTGTGCAGACTGGTGACCGAGCTGCTTCCCGGCGAGCCTGAGGCAATGGGCCTGCTCGCGCTGATGCTCTATGCGGAGTCGCGGCGGCGTGCGCGGCGCGATTCTCGAGGCGAGTATGTGCCGATGGCCGAACAACGCGTGGAAGACTGGAATACGTCAATGATTGAGGAAGCCGAATCATTCCTATTGCGCGCGTCCATCCTTAACGTGTTCGGGCGTTATCAATTGGAAGGCGCGATCCAGTCGGCGCATGTTGCGCGACGCCGCAGCGGGCGCGCGAACTGGAACGAAGTCGTGCAGCTCTACGATGCGCTCCTGTCCTACGCGCATTCGCCCGTGGTGGCGATCAATCGCGCATTGGCGATTGCGGAAATCGAAGGCGCCCAGGCGGGACTCGACACGATTGAAGGATTCGTTGGCGATCCACGGCTCGTCGAATATCAACCGTGGTGGGCAGCACGCGCGGAGCTGCTGGCGCGCACAGGAAGACGCGAAGAGGCACGGCACGCCTACGACATAGCCATTGGATTGGAGCGCGATGAGCCCGTGCGAAGGTTCTTGGATAGACGGCGTTCAGCGGTAATAAGTTGACATAGATCGCACCTAATTTTTTGGATTTATGGGTCAGACGTTACCAGTGTAATAGGTTAAGAGAAAAATGTTGGATCGATCCACAACTATGCAACGCAAGCGGGGGTTCTAAGTTAGCAAGTCACATAGTCAGCCGCCAAACACTGGTTTCAGAATATATTCCGAAATTCGAGTTCGTTCGCTGAGCAACTTATCTGGACGAAGCAGATCTTTCTCCGGAATCCGGAGCCGACGTTGTATAGACTTCGAAAATCCGTTCTCGGGTGGGGTGGTCCTGGTGAATCTTGTTTGCGCGGCTGCTATGCGTCAATTCCAGCGAAGTTTCCGTGGAGGCCACGGACGACCGCAGAAAGCGATGTATCTGAAAATGCTCTTTAAAATGCACGGAAGACTTTTTCTTCCTTCGATCGTTGCACTCGCCGTTGGCTCAATCCTCATTGGAGGTTGCGGCAGCGGCATGACGTCGTCTAATTCCACAAACACGAACTCCACCTCGCCAACCGGGTCTTCCTTTGTTGTCGGCACCGATGCGCCTATGGCTGCCGTAACCTCGTTTAATGTACAACTCTCGGCAATCAACGCATACACATCCAGCGATTGCAGCGGCACCGGCGTATCGTTGCTGAGCGGCACACCAAACGTGGATTTTGCGCGCTTCAATGGACTGCAGACCTTGATTGACATGAACGATGTGGCCGCGGGGACGTACAACTGCGTGTCGATCACGCTGGGAACTGCGACGCTCGGCTATCTCGATACCAGCAGCGGCGTTGCACCTACCATCACTTCGGAACCGGCTACCCTTCCGTCAACCCCTTTGACCTATCCCCTGGCAACGCCCATGGTGGTTGCAACGGCAGGAGCGCCCGTCGGCCTGCACATGGATTTCGATCTTCGCAAGTCGATCGAGGTGGACTCCAATGGCAATATCACCGGAGCCGTGAATCCGACATTTACTGTGAAGTCAGTCAATAATTCGGATCCGGGCGCCTATATCGACGAGTTCGACGCCGCGGTAATCGGCACGGATGCGACCGCGCAAACGTTCACGGTCCAGGGACCGCACGGCCGGCAGTTCACGGTGAACGTGACCGGCCAAACGGAGTGGGACGGCGGCGCGAGTCTGAGCAGCCTCACCACAAGCAGCATCGTGCAGGTTTCCGGATTCCTTGACCGCGCCGATGCCACCATTGATGCGGACGAAGTGGCAATCCTCTCCGACAGCGGCTTCTATGCTGGCGGACAGGTGACCTATGTGACCCCGTCGACGGGCGCGGCCACGAGCTTCGACCTGTACGTGCGTGGAACCCTCCCAGCGAGCACAGGAGTGACGGATGGAAACATTGCAACCGTTGATTTGAGCGGCAGCGAGAAATTCTCCATCTACTGGATGCACGGACCGCTGGCGCAATTCCTCTTCAACCCGAGCGGGCTGCTGGCCGGGCAGCACGTGGCTGTAGGCGGACCGGCAAGCGGCGCGGCAAGCGCATCGGCGGTGACAGTGACTCGCGTGATGCTGCGCGATTGGGGCTTTAACGGAACGGTGGTTGCAGGCAGCGAAAACTCGACCAACAGCACCTTCCAAATGCAGGTGAACGGCTTCGCGGGTGTGCTGATTCCAGAGACAGTGACGGTCTACGTCACGAGCAATACTGGATTCCGCGACGGATGGAGCGGCTTCAGCAGCATTACCGACGGAGCCAATGTCCGCGTCGTCGGCCTGCTGCTGAAAGATCCGACATCAGGCAACGCGGTGCTGGTCGGGCACTACGTAGACGACATGAACTAGTTGTTCGAGAAGTAGTTCAAAGGCCGGAGCAAGGAAACTTGCGCCGGCCTTTTCTATGTTGTGTTGGCGACAGAAAAATCACTCGGCCCTAGAAGAGGTCCGCGATCGGAGGAAAAGTCAGCAGCAGACTAAGCACGAGCAGCACCAGAGCGATCGTACCGATGCGGCCCATCGCAACGTTCCGATTGCGCCAGTGCCGTACAAGTGCGATCCAGAAAGCGATCCAGACGAGAATGGCCGTGGTCGTCACTCCGGAGAGCGGTCCGGTGGGGCGATAGAAGTTCATCAGGCTCTTGATCGCTGGCAATTTGTCCGATGCAATGGCCAACACCGCGAGCGAGAAAGAACCAACGGCGGCTGCAAGAACAGCGGCCGCTCCGGAGCCATTCGTCATCGCTCTGGCGACGGGTGTGGAAGTATCGGTCGACGTGCCACTCATCGCGGCGCTCCTTCCATGACGCGAATTGTCGGTCCACCCCCCACAGGCGCGTGCTTGTTGAGCATTGCGCCAAAGAATCCCGCGATGCCCGCAGCCAGAAATGAGATCGCCACAAAACTCAGCACCGTGGCGCGAAGCTCCGGATGATTCCTGAGATTGCGGCGATGATGATTGAAGACCGCGAACGCCATCGTAATGGAAATGGGAACAAGCCACGCAACATGTTCCTTCCATTCCATTCCGATCGAGTGCCAGCCACTCGTGGCGGGATTCGAGAGCAGCAATCTCTGCGGATATCCAGTCAGATTTACTGTCCCCACCGGCGGCACCGCCCGATACCACGGATAAATGATGTAAGTGCCCGTGAGAACAGCGAACCACGCGAGCACCGCCATCGCCAGTAGATACCATCTGAGGAAAGCTTCTTCCCGCTCATTAATCGGCGATAAGTCAGTCGGCGCATACCGTCGCCAAATTTCGACAAGCGCGCCGGAGCAAGCCAACAGATAAAGCGCGCCGAATCCCATGCCGTGCATAAGTGTCCAAAGGCCGCGTGTCGTGATCTCCATCGAAAAAATGCTCCTCTGTGGTCTGCGGCCCGCATACGCGGAATCTGGTTCGGTTCAGAATCCGCGTTTCATTGCTTGATGTGAAAACATTGGGTCATCCATCAACGCTTTCTTATCAGGTGCGTCTTTGTCATCGGACTTCTTGTCGTCCTTGCCCCACGTCCAATAAATGCCGGCGTACGCATAATTCTCCGTTTGCCCCGCGATCGAATGGCCATAAGCAAAGAGAAACTCCGTGTCCGGCTCCTTCTTCAAGTGCCAGTAACCGCCGGCATCGATCATCGTGGAACTTTGCGTTTGCGCCGCGGCAAAGCCCTCGCCACCGTGCGAAAACACCTCAGCCGCCAGCTCAAGTTTTTCGCTCAACTCACGCTTTACTATGAATCCGCCATACGGAAAATCGTGATACCCCGTCTGCGGTACGACGGTCTCGCCCGCGCCCCCATCGAAGAGCCATTTGCCCTTGTTCTTCTGCAACCATACGGGCAGCTTGTACCAGACCTTGCCCACACCGAGCCCTTTATCGTAATTGCCCGTCGGCATTTCGAACATGGTGAAGGTGCCGATCTGCGGAGTCATCTTGGTCTCTTTGAAGATCGCCAGCTTCACGCCGAGTTCCACATCCGTAAGGCCAAAAGCGCTCGCCCCAGTGCCGCCGGGAAGGTAGACCGGATTGTTCGAAGGAAAGATGCCGCCCCAGGGCAGAATAGCGTGCAATTGCACGCGAGGAACCGCGCCCCAGTTGAATTCAAAGGCCGGGCCCGTCGAGTCCATCTCCGCAGGAGTGCCATCGGCTCCTCCGAAGATATAGAACTCGTAATGGCGATAGTCAACGGGGACCGGGTCGTCGGTCTGAAATGGTGGCCCTTGCGCCCATGTGCGCGGCGCAGCAAGCAGCAGGAGCAGGAAGAAAGCAAGTCCAGCGAATTTACTAGGGAAGTTCATCGCGTGCCGATATCCGCGTTTGCTGGCTATCGTGAAGCGATCCTAGAGGGATGAGCTAAACCCCGTCCAGAAGGTTTTGTAATATTTACTTCGCGTTAACTCGCCAGTCCCTGCTTCACCAACTCGCTCACGATGCGCCCTTCTGCGCGCAGCCCCTTGGCCTGAATCTTCGCCTGCACAGCCTTGATCACTGGGCCCATGTCCTTGGGTGTAGGTGCGTGGCCTGAGGCGGCAGCATGCTCGGCAACGGTCTCCGCAACCAGCGCCTTCAGTCCAGCTTCATCGAGTGCCTTGGGCAGGAACTCCTCAATGACCACAATCTCCGCTGCTTCTTTCGCGGCAAGCTCCGGCCGATTGCCTTTGGTGAATTGCTCAATCGAGTCGCGGCGCTGCTTGATCATCATGGTCAGCGTCTGCTCCTCGTCGGCCGGAGTAAGCACCGCATTCTTTTCAAGCGCCTTGTTCATGAGCGCCGTCTTGATCAGGCGCAGCGTGCCGGTGCGCTCGGGATCATGCGCCTTCATGGCAACGACGGTCAACTTGGTGATGTGCGCGGCAAGCGCGCCAGGATCGATCATGGAGGCCTCTCTAACTCATCGATTTTAATTGAGCAGCGCGGACGAGGCCTTCGCCGATGTCGATTGACGATGATCGAGCACCCAAAACGATGCAACGCGCTTCGATTTTCGCTTTCAGCAGATGCAACCGAACCTCGGCAACAAAGGAACTTTACGTGGGCATTCGCATTTACATAAACGGGAGTTAAAGCAGTGATGCCAAAAATTACTACGATCGCGCTGGCCGGAGCTGGACTGGTGCTGGGCCCGGCAGCGTTTGGTGCAAATTCTGCCCGCCCCGGCACGGTGAACTACGTGGAGGGCGCGGCGTATCTCAATGGGGAACAACTGACCGGCAAAAGTGTCGGTAGCAGGGATCTCAATCCCGGCGAAGAGCTGAGCACGCAAATCGGCAAAGCAGAAATTTTGCTCACACCCGGTGTGTTTCTGCGCCTCGACGACAACAGCGAAGTGAAGATGATTTCGCCCGACCTCACCAAAACGCAGGTCGAGCTGGAGCATGGCCGCGCGGGAATCGAGGTCGACGAAATCTACCCGCAAAATAATCTCGACATTCTCGACGCCGGCGTCACCACGCAACTCGTCAAGAACGGGTACTACGAGTTCAACGCGGACCAGCCAACGGCGATGGTATTCGATGGAAAGGCAGCCGTCGAAGTCGGCGATGGAAAATACAGGGTCGTCAAGTCCCATCATGAACTGGCCCTTGTCTCCGGTCCGGGCGACAAGCCTTTAGCAAACGAGAAACCCGCGAGCTTCAATACCGACGAGGCGAAGGACGACCTCTACAACTGGAACAGCCTCCGCTCGCAATATCTGGCCGAGGCCAACAACCAGATCGCCGGAGAATACGTCGGCGGCCCAGGCTTCGCACCCGGCTGGTACTGGGACCCGTATATGTGGGATTACACCTTCATCGGCATGGGCCCGTTCTATAGCCCATTTGGCTGGGGTTTCTATCCCTACGGCTGGGCTGGCGGATGGTACGGCGGTCATTATGGCTATCGCGGCATCGGCCGCGTGAGCGGCCCCGCTCACGGATTCGCAGGAGGCGGATTCCACGGCGGATTCGCTGGTGGCGGGGGAGGCCGCCGCTGATTGCTGCGCTACAAATCCAGCCCCGAGAGGGATTTCCTTGGGGCTGGAAGCCTGGATTGATTTTGGCTGCGACCGGGAGGAACCTACAGGCTGGTGGCAAGATTGCTGCTGATCGTATTGAACGCGGTCTTGATCTCGTTGGACAGAGCCTTCATCCCGGTCACCGCGCCGAATGCGATGATTGCCACCACCAGCGCGTACTCCACCAGGTCCTGAGCCTCTTCCCTGCTCATCAGGTCGTTGAAATTCAAATAGAGGCCGAACAAAATCCTATTCACGAGGGTCTCCTATTTGCTTTTGTATTGAACAGCGGGCTCAATCACAGCGAATTGTTATCTGCTTCAACCTTAGGACTTGCAGGCTTGGTCGGCAATACGCACTCCCGGTCTTGGGGTGACCAAAGTGTTGAGTCGATAGGCCTCCTTATGCCTTCCTTAGATTACTTTTCTGCTTTCTGACGTCCGAGCGACCAAAAGCTGTGGATCATGCCACAAAACGCGGAAAGCCTCAGAGCGGAATTACCCGTTCAGCTATTCACATAAACCACAAAAATGTGTATTATGTGATTTTAGAGATACTCAGGCCGATAAGAAAGTCCAAAGGGAGAAAAAATGTTCAGAAAGACACGCCTTTACACGCCCGGCCCAACACCTCTGCTACCCGCAGCGCAGTTTGCCATGGCGGCCGCGGACATGCACCACCGCACGCCGGAGTTTCGCGCTCTCTATCAAAAGGTTCTGGCCCAGTTGAAGGTCTTCGTCGGCACGAAGAACGACGTGCTGCTGCTGTCGTCGTCCGGAACCGGCGCGATGGAGGCGTCCGTCTCCAACCTGACCTCGCCGGGCGACAAGGTGCTCGTCCTGACAGCCGGCAAATTCGGCGAGCGCTGGGTCGATTTGGCGAAGGCGTTCGGCTGCGCAGTCGATATCGTCAAAGCCCCCTACGGCGAAACCTTCAAGCTCGACGAAATTCGCGCCGCCCTGAAACCAGAACATAAGGCCGGGGTCCCCGGCGACGGCTCTTCGTCGCAGGGGTGGAAAGCCGTGTACCTGCAGGCGACCGAAACTTCGACCTGCGTCCGCCACGACGTCGAGGCCATCGCCAAGCTGATCAAGGAAGTTGCGCCTGAGACGCTGCTTGTCATTGACGGCATCACCGGCCTCGGAACGACGCACTTCGACGTCGATGGTTGGGGCATTGACATCCTGATCGGCGGCTCGCAAAAAGCAGTGATGATTCCGCCAGGCCTCGCGTATCTGAGCGTAAGTGAAAAGGCGTGGACGGCCATGGAGAAGTCGAAGAATCCGCGCTACTACTTCGACCTGCGCAAGGAACGCAAAAACGCCGTCAAGGGCGAGAGTGCCTATACACCTGCCGTCGCGCTCGTTGCCGGTCTCGGCGCGGCCCTCGATTACATTGCGGGCCAGGCGAGCGGTGATCTCGAAAAGGGGCGTATCGCGCTGATCGACAATGCGCAGTTGAATGCAGCGGCCACGCGCGCGGGGCTTGTCGCGCTGGGGTTCACGCTGTTTGCCCCGACGGCCCCCGCAGCCGCAGCCACAGCTGTCGCGGTTCCGGAAGGCATGAACTCGAGCGACGTGGTGAAGGCTCTGAAAACGAAGTTCGCGCTCGTTACCGCCAATGGACAGGGCGAGATGCAGGGGAAAATCTTCCGCGTCGCGCACCTCGGCTTCTTCGACTACCTCGACACCGTAGCCCTGCTCGGCGCAATGGAACACATCGCCAAAGACACGCTGGGCCTGCCCGTTGAATATGGCTCGGCGGTAGCAGCAGCACAAAAAGTCTATGCGGAGGCTGTGAAAGGCTAGAAGTGAGAGCGGAGTCAGCGGGGTTAGCGGAGTTAGCACGAACTCGACGGCCTTCTAACTCCGCTAACACGCGCAAAGCGCGGCTAACTCCGCTAGCTCCGCTCTTCCGCAACTAAGAACTACGAACTCCGAACTACGAACTGAGAATCCATGGCTGACCTCACCTTCGGAGAAAAGCTGCTCATCGCGCGACGGCAGCTCGATCTCTTTCAATACCAGATGGCCGAAAAGTTGGGCGTGCATCCCAACTCCATCACCAAGTATGAGCGAGGCGAGGGCAAGCCGCACGCCGCGGTCGTGCGCATGTTCGAGCTGCTGGTTGAGCAAAACAGCATCCGCTTCGACGAGTATGAATCCGCGCAGCAAGACAGGAGTAACGCAATGAAGATCGTTTTGGCAGAGAAAGTTTCTCCGGCAACGCTTGCCGTGTTTGCGGCCGAGCCGGGCTGGGAAGTGCTCACGCATGACAAGCTGCCGGACGGACTGCCTGCAGCGCTTGCCGATGCTGACGCTTTGGTCGTCCGCTCCGCTGTGCAGGTCGACGACGCTCTGATGGAGAAAGCTCCCAAGCTGCGCGTGATTGGGAGAGCCGGCGTGGGCGTGGACAATATCGACGCCGCAGCCGCCACCCGCCGTGGCATTGTCGTGATGAACACACCGGGCGCGAATGCCGTCGCCGTCGCCGAACTCACGATCGCCCTCATGCTGGCGCTCGCGCGCAAACTGCCCGCCGCCAATGCCACCATGCATGCCGGCAAGTGGGAAAAGAAAAGCCTGCAAGGTGCAGAACTGCGCGGAAAGACACTCGGCATCCTCGGCCTCGGTAGAATCGGCCTCGAAGTCGCCAAACGCGCCCGCGGATTTGGCCTCGAAATCATTGGCAGCGATCCATTTGTGTCGGCAGCCGTGGCCCGCGAGAACGGCATTTCTCTTTTGCCTTTGGAGGAGATCTTTGGCAAGGCAGACTACCTCACGCTGCACGTGGGCCTCACGCCACAAACGACGGGCGTGATCAATGCGAAGACGGTGGCGACGATGAAAAAAGGTGTGCGCATCATCAACTGCGCTCGTGGCGAGTTAGTCGACGATGCGGCATTGGTAGCCGCGCTCAAAAGCGGCCAGGTAGCCGGCGCAGCCCTCGACGTATTTGTCGAGGAGCCGCTGAAGAATTCGCCCTACTTCGAACTCGACAACGTAATCCTGACGCCCCACATCGCCGGCTCGACGGCCGAGGCTCAGGAAGCAGTCGGCATCCAGATCGCCATGCAGGTGCGTGAGTATCTTAAGCTCGGCGTCGTGCAAAATGCCGTCAATCTCCCCTCGCTCAGCCACGAGGAATACGTTCAGCTCGCTCCTTTCATCGATCTCGCCGGCCGCCTCGGCTCCTTCCTCGCGCAGACCGGAAAAGGCGGCATCGACGCCATCCATCTCATCTACGGCGGCGCGCTCGTCGACGCCAAGACCGACCTCGTCCGCAATGCTGCGATCGAAGGCCTCCTTCAAGGCTCGGAAAATGTGAATCGTATCAATGCGGCAGCGGTCGCCCAGGAGCGCGGCATTCGCGTCCACGAGGACAAGCGCGAGAGTCATCGCGGCGGGGCGGCCACCGTTCTCTCCATTGAGCTGCACGCCGTCTCAGGCGTACGCCACGCCACCGCCACCGTGATTCATGGCGAACAGCCCCGCCTCCTCGAGTTCGACGGCATCGATATTGAAGCCCCGCTCGAAGGCAATCTCCTCGTCTGCCGCAATCTCGACGTGCCCGGTGTCATTGGCCGCATCGGTACGATTCTCGGCGAACAGGGCGTGAACATCGCGAACTTCGCATTGGGCCGCGAGCGTGCCGGGACCAAACCTGTGAAAGCTCTCGCCGTGGTCCAGGTCGACGCGCCGGTGTCGGACAAAGTGCTGGAGGCGCTGTACACAATCGAAGCGCTTCTTGAAGTAAAACTTGTGACGCTGTAAACGCGGCTGAGAGCACTTCGGCGAAGCTCACCCCATCACACCGGAATGTCCAAGCCAGCTCCGCACGTACGAAGCCTGGCCCACATGGTAGGTCTCGTGGAGCGCCATGAAATTCACCACTCCGGAGAGCATTCCGTCCGCGGAGGGTGGGCCTTTCGTCGCAGGTGTATCCAGCGTCTCTTCTGAAGCTGCTTCCATTGCCGCGTTGAGCCTGCTGCACGTTTCATCCCAAGCAAGCATCGCCTCTCTCGGTGTGGGGCAGTCAAACGACTCGATGCATTTGGCGCCGCGCGCGTAGAGTTTCATCCACGGCGTCGTCCATTCGTCTCCCAGCCGTGCAAGCACCATGGTGCGCGACCAGGCTATGTGGCCCACAATCCAAAGCATGTGATTGGTGTGGTCGCAGGGCCGGCGCACCCACTCATCGTCAGTGAGCCCGTCAATCGTCCCTTTGAGAAATCTGGCATTGTGGTTGAAGCTCTGGGACGCGATAACGATTCGACTCGAGATCGGCATTGTGAAGTACTCCGTCTGAATGTGTCAGTTCCGTCGCGCAATCAGGTTACACGGGAGACCAGCGCGTGCGCGCGAACTAATTCGTGAATTTTGGGCCGGGATTTGTAGAGCCGCGCGCCAAGAAAGCAATCAGCGGCTTGCGAGGTGCAATGCGGTCGCGTGGCGCGGCTGGTAGAGTCCGAGGCAAGCGCCGCTGGGCAGGCGAACGGTCGTGACCGAGCCCCAGCGCTCTTCCTTGACCTCTGTGGTGACCGCGCCCTTGGCGTTGAGCGACGCGATGGTTGCAGAGAGATCGTCGCACATCAAGTAGATTGCGCCCCCCGTCGGATTGTCCGCGGCACCGTTCTCCGCAGAGTTGCCATCCGTGGGATGAACCGCAATTTCGGCGGGTGGCAGGCCGAAGATAAGCCAGCCATGCCCCGCATCGACAGAGGCGAATCCAAGAACATCGCGCAAAAAGGCGCGGTCGGCCTCCGCGTCGCGGCTATAAAGCAACAGGTGAACACCGTGAATCATGATGGGCGGGATTCTACTGCAACCTGATTCACTCGCCCATCAATATTTTGTGAGTCGGCGGTCCACTATTCCACCGGATGGGCTTTGCCGTTCTGCAGACTCTCGTCAATGATCGACCGAACCTTACGATCGGCCTCGCGGGCGACTCTTCCCTGCTCCGCGCCAAGGCGTCCCTGTTCCGCTCCGAGCTTGCCCTGCTGCTCGCCAAGCTTGCCTTGCTGCGCGCCAAACTCGCCCTGCTTGTCCCCTATCTTCCCCTGCAAATCGCCTAACCTGCCTTGCAGATCGCCGAGTTTGCCCTGAAGGTCACCCAGCTCATCCTGCGTAATGTTCTTGCCCATCTTGGCTTCCAGCTTGGCCATCGCATCGGTCAGCTCAGCCATCTCCTTGCGCATGTCCGGCGTAGGCACGCTCGCCTGTTCCTGCAAGCGGCCGAGCGCCTCCTGCTGCTTGCCGAGTTCCTCTTGCTGCTTCCCTAAGGCCTCCTGCTCCTTGCCCAGTTCCTCCATCGGCTTGTACATCGCTTCGATTTGCGCAATCGTTGAAGCGTCATCCAGGAAATATTCTTTGCCATCGTGCGTGAACCACAGGAAGTCGCCGTGGGCGAGCTTGCGCGCCTTGTCAATGTCGCCCGTGTGAATATCGCCAGAGAAGTTCATGTTCTCGCGGTGATCACCGCGGATGATGGCATACGAATCGCCGCCGAACGAGTAGCGATAGCTGAATCCATGATGGTGCCTCGCGTTGGAGTCATCGTCCTGTGCCATCGCGATCACCATGCCGTTACTGGTCACAATTTTTGACACGTAAGGCATCGGCGGCAGCGGGGCCACGGCGCGGAGCGGAGCAAGCACGCGAACCGATGGCAGCGAAGGAACTGCACTCGGTGGAACAGGCGCTACAACAGGGCCAACAATCTCCGCTCCAACGGGTCCACCCGAACGAATCTCGACAGATGGCTCGCCAGCCTCCGGCGCCTCAACGGAAGCCGGCTCGGGATTGGAAACGTCAGTCGCGGGTGTCGCGTTTTGTGCGGATTGCGCAGCCGGCGCGGGTATCGCGGGAGAAACAGCCTGCGTCGCTTGCGCAGCTTGCACGCGCACCAGAGCCGTCGCCGCATAGAGCGCGACCGGCACAAGCAGGACAGCGATCAGGACGCGACGGCGTCCACCGACGAAAGCTTGCCGGAACGCGCTGTCGTTCAGCAGCCGCTCAATGCGGCGAGAGAGACTACCAGTGCGAGCCATGGCGACTCCTATGGGGGTTGGGCGCGGTGCTGCCGCGAATTCAAGAAGAATCTGCGCGTACGAGGTGCCGCTTGCAGCCTGCTCGAGGCCGGCGCGGTCGCTGATGGTTTCGGCCAGCTCGGAAAGTGTGCGCTTAAGCCACCAGCCGAGCGGACTAAACCAGACCAGTGCGGCATACAGCGCGGCGAGAAGTTGCAGGTAGAAATCTCCCTGGCGGATGTGAGAGCGCTCATGGGCGAGCACGATGCGGAGTTTTTCTGCGTCCCAGTCGGCGTAATCTACCGGCAAAACAATACCCGAGCCAATGGTCACCGGAGACGAAACATCTCGGCTCGAGCGCAGCGGAAGTCCCTCAGCACAAGGCGGCACATCATCAAGCGAGATGGGCTTGGCGTTGCGCCAGAGATCGAGCGCCAAGGCCAGTCCGTAGAAGAGCCGAAGGAGCAGTCCACCAGAGACGCCAAGATAGAGGAGCCATGCGATCGAAGCAAGCGGGATTCGCGGGCGGCTGTGTACGGGCGGCACGGATACAGCGTAGACGGGAGCGCCACTATAAACATCGGAGATCACGGAGACGGGCGCAGCGCCGGAGGCGGCGGGAACCGGCTCGGGATTCTCAACGGAAACCGCAGGGGGCGTGGTGGTCTTTGCCGTCCGGGGAATCGCCGCAGTCGGGCTCACAGCTTCCGGTGCGATTGAGGCAACAGCCTGCGGAGCCGATTGCCACTTCTTCAGCAACTCGATCGGATGCGGCGGCAATACCAATGTGGCGCCTGAAGGCAAAAACTGCCAGCGCGCCGCAAATGGAGCCAACACGGGCATCAGCAGCGCCGATGCGAGCACCAAGCCCCAAGCCGATTTTTGTGCGAGCACGTTGCGCACCCGGAACATGCGCAGTCCCGCCCAGACGGCGAGAGCAAGAAGCAAAGAGCGAAGAGCAGCTTCCATCATCGTGGGAATCATGATCAGGCCTCCTTTTTCGCGGATGGGGCGTTCTTTTGCGCAGCGGCTATGTGTTCGGCGAGTCGCCGAAGCTCGGCGCGGTCGAGCACCTTGGAGTCAACCATGCCCACAAGCAGCGCTTCAACTGAGCCCTCGCAGAACCAATCGACGATGCGCTTGACGGCGCGGCCCGCCACGCGTTGCCGCGACTCAGCGGGACGGTAGATAAAGGTTCGGTCTTCCACGGAGTGCGCCAGGTAGCCCTTTTCTTCAAGGCGGCGCAGCACCGTGCGTACGGTCGAGTCCTTGAGTGGACGATCGAGGTCTTCGCGCACCTGCTCAGCGGTGACCTTGCCAAGCCGCCAGACGATCGAGAGGATGCCGCGTTCCAGTTCGCCGAGCTCGGCAGGATCGTGGCTGGGATGAGTATTGCTTGCCATAGTGTTACCGACTGTAACACATATCAGCCCAACGAAGGCAAGTTTTTGTGACAAGCGGGAAATGGGGGAATAAAAAAACCAAGGCCACGCCGAAAAAGGAGCTGCGGCGAGTCGAAAGTGTCGTGGAGAACGGGAGCTGGTCGAAACGCAAAGCGCCGGGACTTAAGGCCCGGCGTCGTGGATCGATGCGCAGAGAACTAGGCCCGACTGAGGTAAGCCCCTTCGCTCGTATCAACCTTGATTTTTTCGCCTTCGTTGATGAAGGGCGGCACCTGTACGACAAGGCCCGTCTCGGTCTTCGCGGGCTTGGTGACGCTGGAAGCTGTTGCCGACTTGAGTCCCGGCTCGGTCTCGACGACAGTGAGCTCGACGGTTCCCGGCAGTTCGATGCCGACCGCTTGCCCGTCGTAATAGCTGACCTTGATCTGCAGGTTGGGGGTGAGATATTCGACCGCGTCGCCGAGTGTGGACCCCTTGAGCACGGTCTGCTCGTAGTCCACGGGATTCATGAAGTAGTAGTCATCGCCGTCGGCGTAGAGGAAGTCCATGGCGATTTCGTCCACTACGACGCGCTCAATGGCGTCGGCGGACCGAAACCGGTGCTCGAACATGGCCCCCGATTTGAGGTTCCGCAGCTTGGCCTGGATGAAGGCGCGCAGGTTGCCGGGGGTCCGGTGCTCCACCTTGAAAACCAGGTGCAACTGGTCATTGTGCTTGATGATCATGCCCGGACGCATTTGAGTGGCGGGAATCGCCATAAGAAGAAAACTCCTTGCTGTGCTTGCGTTTCTCTACGCAGAAATTCGGGTGTAGCCCAAACCTCATTGTAGCTGAGAGAAGGATGCGAAGACCGATCGTCTGCACCGTAGGGTTGCAGTCGCGGCCTGCGCCAGCTATCGTTTCATCCAGACGATGAACGCGGAGCGAGGGAAAAGAATCAGAGACGCAGTGCCGGTTACGGCGCTCTTGCTGCTCTGTTTTCTCTGGTCGCTCGGCTCGCTGCGCTCCGACTTGATGCCAACCGTGTTTGCTAACGGATTGCCCGCATTTGAGCGCGAGGCCATGCACCTTGGAACGCTGGCAGTCGTAGCAGGACTGATCGCACTGGTAGTCGGGGCAGCTTGGCCACGCGGCCGGCAAATCTGGGATGCAGTTCTCGTAGGCATCGGCCTGTTTGTCGTGCCGGCTTTGCTTGGCGAGGCCGCGAAAGATTCGATTCCCGACCTGACGCGCGTGGCGCTCTACTCGCTGGCACCCGTATTTGCAGTCGCATTCGAGCCGTATTTGGGGCGCTTGACGGAATCGCAAAGCAAGGGCGGCCTCCTGGCGGCTCTCGGCTGTGTCATCGGAACCTTGGGTGTCTTCCCTCTCGTGATCCCGCGCACTTGGGGGGGCGCAGGGGCCTTTTTCACGATAATTCTTGCCGTGGCGTGTGTGGCAGCGACGAATTGCTGGACGGTGCGTTTCATCTCGGAGCTGCCACAAAAATCGGGTGCGGCAGCGGCTGCTATTGCGGGCGCAACCGCAGCTGTCGCGCTGGCTATGGCGAGTTTAGTGAGCGAGCAACCGGCATGGAATGGCCCTATCGTGGGGCCGGAGATTGCCTGGACGACCGCCGTCGAGTTGCCGGCGCTGCTGCTGCTCTTTTGGCTGATGCGGCGCATGTCGGCGGTGCGCATGACGACGCGCTTTGTGGTAGCGCCGCTCATTGTGAACGTGGTGGGATTCCTTGTCCTGCGGCCTTCTCTCCGTTTGCGTGCCGGCCTGGGCATTCTTCTCATCGCAGCGAGCGCAGGCTGGTTGCTGAGCGGCCGCGAAGAGGAAGCGGATGCTGGCCCCCTGCCGCTCAATCTCACGCGGAACTGATGGCCGCGCAGAGAATCTTCGACCCTGCTCAAACGTTTTATTCAAGAATCTCCAGTTGGCGGGGATACCGTCCATCGGCTACTATTGCCTCCGAATTTGGAGCGGACAATTCCCTGTCTCAGGAGTTTCTGTCGATGCATCCCCACACGTTCTTTTTCCGTGCTTTCGTTCGAATTGCGATTTTCGGCGAGCTGGCATTTTCTCCGGTTCTTGTTCAAGCGCAGAGTGCAGTCTCGTCTGCGGTCCCCACGGATGCCCCTTACAAGAATGCAAGCCTGCCCGTCGATCGGCGTGCGGCAGATCTGCTGAAACGCATGACGCTGGAAGAAAAAGCCACAATGCTTTCGGGATCGGGATGGATGGAGTCGGCGCCCATCGAGCGGCTCGGCATTCCGGCGATCAAGATGGCCGATGGACCGATGGGTGTGCGCTCGTGGGCTGGCAGCTCGGCGATAACCAACTCGACCGGCAACCCTGTGAAAGTGGAGACCACATCGTTCCCCTCAGGCGTAGCGATGGCCGCCACGTGGGACACAGAACTCGTCCACCGCGAGGGCCAGGCGATTGCACAAGAAGTGAAAGCGCTGGGCCGCGACATGATTCTTGGGCCGACTGTAAACATCAATCGCCAGCCGCTTTGGGGACGCAACTTCGAGGGCTACGGGGAAGATCCCTATCTCGCTGCGCGGCTAGGCGTGGCCTACATCAAGGGTGTACAGAGCGAGGGCGTGATTCCGTCGGTGAAACATTTTGCCGCAAACAACGAGGAGTACGAACGCCATCGCGTGAATGCAACCATCGACGAGCGCACGCTGCACGAAATCTATCTGCCGGCATTCAAGGCCGCTGTGCAGGAAGCCGACGTGTGGAACGTCATGTCGGCCTACAACAAAGTGAACGGCGTGCATTGCGGCGAAAGCGACTACCTGCTCGATCGGGTGCTCAAAAAGGAATTTGGCTTCAAGGGGTTCGTTGTGTCGGACTGGGGCAGCACTTACTCAACCGCGCCCACAGTGAATGCGGGCATGGATCTGGAGATGCCGGGCGGTCCGCCGATGCAGAAGTGGATCGTGAGTCCGCGTACGCAGGCCTCGGGCAATGGCGACGGCTTCCTCGTTCCAGAGAAAGTGTTGGCCGAAGTGAAGGCCGGACACATCACCGAAGCGGCCATCGATGACAATGTCAGCCGCATTTTGCGCGTAATCTTCCTGAGCGGCATCTTCGATCACCCGCACACCGGCGGGGGGGAAGTCGACACGCCCGAGCAACGTGCGGTTGCGTTGCAGGGCGCAACCGAAGGCATCGTTCTCTTGAAGAATGACAGTGCATTGCTTCCGCTCGATGCAACGAAGATTCATTCGATCGCAGTGATCGGGCCCAACGCTGCCGTCGCGCGCACAGGCGGGGGCGGGAGTTCGTTGGTGCACCCGAAATATGCAATCGCGCCACTCGACGGAATCAAAGAAAAGGCCGGCAGCAGCAAAATCAACGTGACCTATGCGCTCGGGGTAGGCATGGAGGGCGAAGACCCGGCCCAAGACACACCCGAAGCGCGTGCCAAAGCACTGACAGAAGCAGCCGATGCCGCGTCAAAAGCCGATGTCGCAATCGTCGTCGTAGGCCGCTATAGCAAGCTCGAATCCGAAGGCTTCGACGTGAAGTCGATGGATCTACCGGCCGGCCAAGACGAGCTGATTCAGGCGGTCGAGAAAGCGAATCCGCATACCGTCGTGGTGCTCAACACGGGCGATCCGGTCACGATGACGAAGTGGATCGATACCACGCCGGCGTTGCTCGACATGTGGTACGGCGGGCAGGAAGGCGGGCATGCACTTGCATCAATCCTGTTCGGCGATGCGAACCCCTCGGGCAAGCTGCCCGTCACGCTGCCGAAGCACTACGAAGACAATCCAGCCGCAGCAAATTATCCCGGCAAAGACCTCGAAGTGAATTACGCCGAGGGCATCTATGTCGGCTATCGCTACTACGACACGAAAAACGTCGAGCCGCAGTTTCCGTTCGGCTTCGGTCTGAGCTACACGAAATTCGAGTACAGCAGTTTAGTGGTTGGGCCGGGACGGATCACGAAAGACGAACCGATCCATGTCGGACTGCGGGTGCGCAATACTGGAAACCGCGCCGGTGCCGAGGTAGTCCAGCTCTATGTTCATGACGAAGATGCGAAGATCGACCGTCCAGTGCATGAGTTGAAGGGCTTCAGCCGCGTGGAGTTGAAACCTGGCGAAGAAAAGACCGTGCGCTTCACTCTCGACCGCACAGCACTTTCCTACTGGGATCCGGCGAAAAGGGCGTGGACCGCCGATCCCGGGAGATTCCAGATTGAAGTTGGGGCTTCTTCGCGTGATATCCCCATGAAGTTGCCGCTCGAGCTTGCGCAGTAATCCGCTCCGCTAACGCGGCGCCTCGTAAGGCTCAACCCGCAGCATGTTCGACAAAACCCCGCGCTCCTCGGGGCTAAACGCATTCTGGTATCGCGCAGAATTCAGCACTGTCTCCCGCTGATCCGGCGGCACTGAGCGCAGATCCCGGAACGCACTCCCCATCATCGCCTGTCGATCGGCGGGGAATGTCTTCCAGCGGCGTGCAGAGTCCTGCACCTGGGCACGCTGCTGCGGCGACAGACGCTCGAGATTCTCCGCACGCGCCAGAGTTCGCTCGCGCTGCGCTTCGGGCATCTGATTCACCCGATTCAGCTGCTGCACCAGCCTCTGCTGCTGCGCCTGAGGCAGCCGACTAAAGCTGGGATCGTTGTGCAGCATCCGTTCCTGATCCTGCGCCGGAACGCCGCGATGCGCATTCAACCACGCGCCAAGATGGCCCGGAGGCGCATACGCCGAACCAGCGCCCGAATAAGCCGGCCGCCCATAACCCTGGCCCTGATACGCCCCAGACGCATTCCCAGGCATGGGCCGATAGCCACCACCCTGCAGTCCGGACTGCGGTCCAGCCCCACGATACTGCGGATTGCCGTAACCCTGCGGCCCAGACTGCGATCTGGATTGCGGCTGGCCCTGCGGTCTACCCTGCCCGCGATTCGCCGGCGCACGCGGCGCCGAGTAATGCGGCGCTGAAGAAGAGTGCGGCGCGCTGGGATGCTGGCCGCGCCCCCATGCCGAAGGCAGGCACAGCAGCAGCGTAACGGCCAAAGTCAAAGCCGTCCTCTGCGCCCCACTTACGACGCCCGCATTGGCTGCCCCCTTCATTTGATTCCCCCAGGCCCTTCTCAACCAATCAAATCAATCTTCAATTAGATAAACACCCCAGCCCCGCTTTGGTTGCTCGATTCTAGTTCTCGTTGTTGTTCTCGGTGCTCGAAATCGATTCAAGCTGATCGAGCAGCTGGGCGTTGTTGTCGAGCAACTGCAAATCGTGCACCACCGCAGCCTGCGGCGGAGCAGCCGGCTGCTCCCAGTTCGTCATGCCCAGATACGTCCCACCGCCCAGCAACAGAACCACCGTCAACGCCATCGCAGCCATAGGGCGCGTATGCAGGTGCGGTCCATACGTAAAGCGCGCACGCAATCTCTCAAACCATCCGGCCGGCGCGGCCTGGCGCTCCTCGTTCAGACGCGCCTTGAGGCGAGTCAAAAAGTAGGGACTCGGCTCCGGCGCTTCCCACGTATCCAGCAGCGCCATCGTCGCGCGCAGCTCTTCCAACTCGGCCGTGCACGGCTCACATTCGGCAACATGAGCAGCCACCTTGGCAGGCACAGCATCGGGAGCCAGCAGCACATCGGCCACCCTGGTCTCCGTCGCAGAGCACTTTTTCATCTTCGATTCCATTGCTACCACCCACTCCCCGCCGGCCAAAATCGGTTCTAGCTCGACTCTAGCCCGGCTTCAATTCCTTAAACGAAACCCTTCAGCTTGTCCCGCAGCGTCTGGTAGGCGCGAAACAGCAGCGACTTGGTCGCCGACTCACTCAGTTTCAGCACGTCCCCGATCTGCTTGTAATCCATCCCCTGATACTTGTGCATCAGCACCGCCATCCGTTGCCGCTCCGGCAGCGCCATCACATGTTCCTTGATGGCCGCCATGCGCTCCTTGCGCAGCAGGTTCTGTTCCACGTTGGGCTCATCGTCGGCCACATCCGGCGTCGTGCCCGTTTCCTCGTCCGGCGAGTCCAAATAAATCGTCGACGCCGACCGCTCATGCTTGGTGTCTCGCGCGTGATTCACAGCCAGGTTCGTCGCGATCCGGTAAAGCCACGTCGTGAACTTGGCCTCGGCCCGGTAGCTCTCGCGCGAGCGGTACACCCGCAGGAACACCTCCTGCGCTAATTCTTCGGCAACAGCCTGGTTGCGCACCATCCGGAAAAGGAAGTGAATCATGGCCCGGTAATGCTTTTCCACCAGGTAATTGAAGCCCGACTCGTCGCCCGCCGCCACGCGCAGCATAATCGCCGCATCGCTCGACTCATCCGCCCCGTAATTCACCGTTACGGAGCCCGCCCGAGGGTCCGGCCGCGAGCCAGTGCCCGCTCCCAGCGCCGGTTTGTCCAGGACCAGGGTTGCCATATCTTCATCAACCCCATCGGGGTTAGAAGGTTGCGCTAAATGCCCGGTTTCGTTGGTCGAATTCGCACTTTCGGGAGCGTCGCCGTCAGCTTCGGGACGTCCCTTCTTGCCAGCCTGTCCGCCGGCCAGATCATCAGCCCGGTCCCCCTCCGCCCGGAGGGCCGCCATCGCCTCTCGATGCTGTTCTTCGAAGCCGACCGGAACGGACCCCCCAAGACCCGCCGCAGCTGGCGCAAAGCGGCTGAATCCAAGACCAAAATGTCCAAAACGGAAACGGAACAATGCATCGCCGTCCAATGCGGGATCGTCTGCGGGATCTTCGGCAAATCGAGGCGATCTGGATTTCCAGAACATGCGTGGCATGGCGCGAGTCAAGGGCTCCGAGCGTCAACAACCGGCGCCGTTGGTCCCACGCCCTCGCTGGTGTTACTCTACCTTACGGAGGCTGCAACGGCCTCAACAGAGGCTTTGATGGCCTCGTCCGGGCGCTTAACTCAGCGGTAGAGTGTCACCTTCACACGGTGGAAGTCGTAGGTTCGAATCCTACAGCGCCCACCATCAATCCCTTCAAAATCAATCGATTTGCGCCGACGCCCTCCGATCACGATGCCGGCGGATAATTGATCCCTTTACACACCGATGCTCTTGCGCAGATCTTTGAGCAGAACGAACAGGAGCAGAGGGTCAGAGGGTGAAGGAATGAAGTCGAATTGTTCGTAATACTGCCGCGCCTTATCATTCTTGGCGTGAACCGCCAGAGCCCGAATACCGGCGATATCCGCCGCCTGCAGGGTGCGTAGTACCGCGTCGCGGAGAAGGGCGCGGCCGATGCCTTTCCCTTGCCAGTCTTTGTCAACAGCAAGACGGGCCAACAGCATGATCGGAACAGGATGCCGCGCAAGTCCTTTGCGGAGGCGTTCTGGAGCGTCGGCAAATTCCACCTGGCCCGCAGCCAGGCTGTAGTAACCCACCACCGCGTCGTTGACCAGGCCGACGTAGGTTTGAGCGGCGCTCGCACCTTGATTCTGAAGAGCGTGTTTGACAAGCCACGCATTGAGGTCCAACTGCCCGCAATCAAATACTTCGAGAACGTGATCGCGCCGGAGCTTCTCAATGCTGCGCGTTGCACTCACCGATCGGAGCCAGGCGCGAAGAATCCCGGCTCTTCGAGAAGAGCTTGCAACCGAGGCAAGGTTCGCGTGGGTGCATCGAGTGCAGCCTGAAACGCGGCCCATCTCTCCGCATCGAGAGCGAAGATGCGCCGCTCCGCAAGAGTCTCTTCCGCTCTTGCGAGCGCGCTCTCCATCACAAAATCGCTCATCGATCGATGCGAGGCAGACGCAGCAGCTTGGAGCATAGCCTTTGCAGAACGCGAGACGCGCACATCCAGCTTCTCCGTGCGTCGTTCCGTTGACGTGGTTTGAGTCGCCATGCCGGTTCCCTCGAATCCCTACTTTATCTCTATGTCATGACAATGTCAAGACAATAGGGACCGCGTTTCTTGGCTTAGACCTCGGGAATCAGACTGACCAATTCTTCGACGCTCCAAACATGATCTGCGAGTACCCCTTTACGCGAATTGAAGAACCTTAGGACGGGGAAGGTATTTCGCAATAAATTCGGGTTCCAACTCGTTCATCAAAAGACTCAACTGCTCGACGCTGTATCTGAGGCCCACGAGATGTGTCTGAATCAGTTCATCCAGTAGGGTAGGTTTCTCGATTGGAATATCTGTCTCAACAGATTCCCTATAGCTGTGTGTCTCAGCGCGAAGTTGGATTATCAATCGACTTCTTTGCGACTTCGATATGTTCCCAATGCGATAAGCCTGTTCGATCAGGGACCCCATTGACACCCGCCACTCCTGTTTCAGTAAGGCAAGCTTGGGCAGCGTCAACCTCGTAAGCTGATGGGCAATGTCTCGCTCCGGAGTAAGGAATTCAGAGGCAAATCTGTCCGCATGTTCCTCCATGTGCGGAACGGGGAACTCGTGCATAACGACATGCCCAAGTTCGTGAGCCAAGCTAAATCTCAAGCGGTCGCCAGTTACATCGGGGTGTGAGTTGACAAAGAAAATAGGCGGGTTCGGCTCTACCCACTCACTTACTGCGTCGGCCTTACGCGTTCCAAAGTCATGACGAATGATGATCGCGCCAGCATCTTCAAGCGCCTCAGTCAGATTGCGAATAGGACCCGGAGGAATACGCCACGCCGCTCTTACGGCTCTCGCAATAACATCAACTCGCCCACGGTACTCCTGAGGGTCGAAGTGATCAAACCTGTTTGATGCGGCAATTCCCGTAGCCCTGAGCAGTTTTTGGATGCCATATCGCCTGATATTCATCTCCGCGTGAAGCTGGCGCAGCTGCTTCATCGGAAGCCCTTGCCGCTTGCGGTGATAGAAAACGCTCGACCCGAAGCCGTAGACCTTCTCGTTCTGAAAGAAAAACTGGAGCGGATATCTCAGCGCGTCTGCAACTTCGGCAATAAGCTCCTCAGGGGTGATCAGAAGGCCAGCTTCCAGTTTTGATATTGTGCCCTGCTCTACACCGATCAACTTCGCCAATTCAGACTGCGTGTACCCGCGCGACTCTCGCGCAAGCACCAGCATGCCGGGATTGAATTCTGGCATCTCACTACATCTCCGATTGCTCTTCTGAGGGGCGAATGAATACTCGCCGTTTAGGTGTTGCTTCGGTACTGGTGGCGCTGTCGCGCGAATCGAGCACGATCAGCCCCTCTGACGGTGCCTCAAGCGTGATGCCGTACACATATCTGCCATTGAGAACGTTTGTGATCTGAACTTCGACCACGGCGGTCTGGAGCCGGTTCAACTTGTATCCGAGTGAAAGCCTTTGAGGTGCCGATGGTATTCCTGGCAAATCTTCGCCGCGGTCCCAGTTGATCGCCGCCGGTGTTGGGAAGTTGGAGGGGAAACCACCCATGTTCAACTTCTTGAATCGGATGCACACCTTCTCGGCAACGATCAGCAACACAACCCCGTTTCGCGTAACGATGATCTTCGTGCTACTGACGCCACGAAACTCCCGGTGGACCCGGTTGACCATCAAGTCCCAAATAATGTTCGCTCGCGTTCTCGTGCTGTGGATGGCTAGGTTCGGGTACTTCTCCATGTATTCGGCAAAAGGCTCTGCACCTATCGAATACAGCTGTTCGGAATACGGCTCAACCACTGAGATAACTTCGTCGCGCGAAAGTCGTTGCAAGTCGACATCTCCCTTAAACGATGAGATACGTGTACAGTACGCCCATCAGAGGGACAAATCAACATAAATTATTCCTAAAATTATGTTAAGTATTTTCAACTATTTCCAGCGAGTTTTTGCCGCCTTCTTTGCGATGGCGCGTCGATTCTTGGGAGAAAGCGCCTCGGCTCTGGCCCTTCCGCCTTTCGCGCCACCCAACTTCCCCAAGGCGACGGCGGCGCCTTCAAAAGGATCGGGCCTGCGCTATTTGCGAAACCTGTCAACATATCCCGAGCTTTCCACCCCTCATCCATGCCGCTCCCAAAACTCGGCAGGCGTAACGATGGGGTATTTCCCGGCAAGTGCCAATAGATCCTTGTCCCCAGTAATCAGGTAATCCGCGTGCGACGCCCGCAGCGTTGCGAGCACCTGCTGATCCGCAGCATCGCGCAGGCCCGGTTCCTGTTCGGCGTCAGGCTCAACCACATCGGCAAGGAACATGAAGCTGTCAGCAAGGTCCCGGATCTCGCCGGGCGTGAGTCCAATCCGCGGAAGGCGCGGCAGCTCCCTCGCCATCTCGTCCAGAATGAAGCGCGACAAAACCACATCGAGCCCGCCCTGTCGCCAAACACTCACGATGCGCCCCGGAATACTCGCCGGATAAGCCAATCCCGACACGAGGACATTGGTGTCCAGCACCACCCGCAAACCCGGCATCAGCGAGCCCGGTCTTGCGCCGCCCGCTCTTGTGCAATTAGGGAGTCGATTTCAGCCAGTCCGTCTTCAGGAGGCACGCCTGCATACGCCTCGGCGATCCGGCTGCTCAAGGCATCGAACCGCTCGCGCATCCTGCGTATGCGGGCGAACAGTTCCGCATCCACCAGCGCAGCTACCGGCTTGCCGTCCTTGTTGATGACAATGCTGTTGTTGCGGTACTGCACCTGATTGAGCATCTCGCCAAGATTCTGGCGAAAATTGACCGCGTTGACTTCCGTAATCATCCGACCTCCAACCATAATGATCGATATGATTATTATGATCGAGTCTCGGCCTATTGTCCACTGCGCCGATCTCGATCCCTATGTAACGCTGCAAGTCTTCAGACCGCCTCGCAAGGCCAGGTACGGGGGAAGTAAGGATTTCAGCATGCGGAGGGTCTACGCTCGTCGCTTCGGCATCGTGTACGGCTCATCGGTCAAACGCAAGAACACTCCGCCACGACCTCACACTCCGGCAACCTGGAGCATGCCCAACTCGCGCAAGTTCTGCCCCGCGTTGCTCCTGAGAACTTTGGCAACATTTTCGGCCATCCCCGGACTTGTTGCGAAGAATCGGAAGGTGACGATTTGTTTCTCGAACACGCAGGTGATGTCGACGCGAGTGCTCACGATCCTGTCGACGCTCCTTACGGTCACCAACTCCGGGGAACTCGCAAAGCTGGCTTTGCGGGTATCGAATGGTCCCGCGCCACCTTGAGGCGGCCAACCAGGTAGGCTCGACAACATTGGCATTGAACGTCTCCTGCTGATTGGATGCTACGCTCGCGCCGTTGGTTCTGCACCGTCCTGGTGAGAGCAGGACAAACGCACGAGATTCCGGGGACTTGTGCCAAAGTGCTCATTTTCGTTTTTCACAAGAATCGAAAACAGCGAGAAAGCCTAATTTCGCTTTCAAAAATACAGGACCGACGATGATTCGGACCTGGCCCCGTTGTCCATCCAGACTTGCGCATTTTATGCGTGCGTTCCTTCACAATGGAGATCGATAGCCATGCGTAAAAAAGCGGTCCCGGGTCAATCTGTCAGGGATGTCCCCGGTTTATACCCCCCCCCAACACCCCCACCCCCTATACCCGCAGCTTTTTGCCTCGGAAAGGTGGCAACTTTTCGGTACCTTGGTCACGTCGATTTCCTTGCGAGCCTAATCTGCATCGTTCCTTCTGCGCCAAATTTGCATCCTACGCATTCATCGGCGTAGTCCGCGCAGGCAAGGACTTCCCGGCAATCTCCACAAGAACCGCTTGAATGGCGCGATGTGCACCGAGGTGCAGTGCGAGACAGCGAGATTGCAGAAAGCCCTGTCCTTCATACCCTTTCAAGCAAGACCGATCGGCCCACGAACGTCAAGCGGAGGGGATCGTGCAACAGAGATACTGCGAAGAAGGAATAGAACTCGACACCAATTACTTCGAAAAGACGCGGATCTGGGTGAGTGCGGAAGCCGATAAGCGAGTCGCAGTCGGCATCAATCGAGGAGTCAGCGCCAACGAGTGGGACAGGATTGTGCAACGAGCCGGGGACACCAAGGCCGGTCATGAACGGGCGCTGCGGCTGTATATGGAACACATGATTGCCTGCCCGGTCTGCAACTCCCATGTGCTCGCACCCTCAAACGTGTACCTGGCGAATCATCCGGATTAACGGCATTCCCAGCGGAGGCGTCCTCTTTACTTCTCGGCAGCCTTCTCCGCAGGAAGAGCACCCCAGCTATAAATCTGAAACTCGCGGATGTGCGCCTCCGTCGTACTTGAAAGAATCCTGAGCCGAACCCGATCCGTCGTCACCGGCGCGAAAGCATCAATCTTTTTATGGCCGATAGCCTGAGCCTCCGCGACGCGACTCCACTTGCTCGATTTCCCATCCCAAATCTCAATTGCATATTTCTCCACACGCTGGCCGTCATTCAGCCATTCCATGGTGAGCGTGTGGTCAAACGTCACGGGCTTCTCAAAGTCGACTTCGATTTCGGCATGATGCGAGCCGGGAGGAGCTGACCAGAAGGTATCCGGATCGTCATCGAGAGCAGCCGCAACTTCAGGCGAAGCAGGCCGATGATGCAACGCTAGATTATTCGCTTCCCGCTCACGCAGCGCCGCGCCAAACTCCGCAAGCCGCTTCACATCGGAGTCAGGAATCAGGCCGCGGCTATCCGGTGCCACTCCAAGCATCAATTGCGCCCCACGCCCAACAGTAGCGTCATAAGTAGCAAGCAATTCGTCCACTGATTTCAGCGAGGCCTCATCGTCGGGATGCCAGAACCAATGCAGTTTGCGCAGTGGTGTATCCGCCTCGACGGGCCGCCAGCGCAGATATCCGTGCCGGTCAATCACATTCCAGTTCTCGTAATCGACAACGCCGGCCTCGTTCCCGACCCAGCGCGCATCACCGTACTCAAACAAGCCGGTATCGGCAAAGACCACCGTGTTCGGCTGGTAAGTTCTCAGCGTCTCAATGATCTTCGGGAAGTTATAAACGTGCCCCGCCGATCCGGCCCCATCGAGCCAGAACTCGACAAGGTCTCCATAACTCGACGCTAACTCCTCTAACTCGGCGTTGTAATACGCATCGTAGGCGGCAGAATCTTTGTACTTCGGCTCATGCCGATCCCACGGAGATAAATAAACTCCAAAGCGCAGGCCATATTTCCGCGCAGCCCGCGCCACGTCGCCAACCACATCGCCCTTGCCGTTCCTCCACGGGCTGCTGCGCACACTGTAGTCTGTCTGCTGAGTCGGCCACAGGCAAAACCCATCGTGATGCTTGGCCACCAAAACAAGATACCGCGCACCGGAGGCTCGGATCGCCTGCATCCATTGGTCTGGATCAAATTGCGTGGGATTGAAGACCGACGGGCTCGCGGTACCGTCGCCCCACTCGCGGTTGAGGAAAGTATTGGTCGAGAAATGAAGGATGACACCGAATTCCAGATCCTGCCACGCCACCTGATAAGGCGCCGGCGTGATGGCAGCCGATGACTGCGCGAAGGCCGGAGCAGCAAGGAGAACCATCCCGAAAAGAATGATTGAAGGTAAGCGATCTTTCACCGATTTCCTCGGGAAGAGTGTATCTCAGGGCGCAAAAGCGACCGAATTCCTACGCTACGCGATATCTTCCACAAGCCGGCCCATCCTCTCTTCCTGCCGCTCAATCGACTCGACAAGTTTGAATTGAGTGCGGCATCGATCGAGATTGTGTCCCTCGCGATGGACCTTGAAATAGGTGTCGCCGGCCAGGTGGTCCGTAAGAAACCGAAGTCCGACTTCGAGAGTAATGAGCTTGCCGGCGATCGCGAGATGCTGCTTTTCGGCATGAGTCAGGAAGGAGCCGGCCGCATCGAAATAACCTCGCGTGAGTGCTTCAAACATCGGGAACTCCATTGATACCTTGGAGAGATCCTGCTCATCCTCCATGGCCGGACTGGTAGTTGTGCGCACCATATCCCCAAAATCGAAGGCTGCCAGTCCCGGCATGACAGTATCGAGGTCGATAACGCACATGCCTTCCCCCGTCGCATCGTCGAGAAGCACATTGTTGAACTTGGTGTCGTTGTGGGTCACGCGCTCCGGGAGGTTCGCGTCAACTAGGATGCCGACGATCGATTCATGCGCCAGAGCAAAGTCGATCTCTGCGCAGACGCCCGCTCCGCGATGAGCGACATCCGCCGTGATCGCCCGCTGCAGCGCCGCGAAACGCTTCGGCGTGTTGTGGAAGTCCGGTATTGTTTCGTGCAAGCGCGGTGCCGGCATGCGGACAAGCATCCGTTGAAACCGGCCAAATGCCTTTCCCGCCTGATACGCCTGCTGAGGTGTTTGGACGGCGTCGAACGAGCTTGCTCCCTCAATGAATCGATAGGCCCGCCAATAATCCCCGCCTTCATCCGTATGCCAGGCGCGGCCGTCACAAGCCGGAACCAGCGCGAGCACGCGCCGATCGCGGTCCGGCTCGCCAGCCAGTTGCTCGGCCAGGTGCGACGTGACGCGTTGAATGTTTTCCATCACGGCGATCGGATCTTTGAAGATATGGTGATTCATGCGCTGGACCAGGTAGCGCACCTGCCTATTGCCCCGAAGAACGACAGCAGAATACGAATCGTTGATGTGACCGCTGCCATACGGCGTTGCGCCAGAAAAGACTCCTAGAATCTCGAAATGGCTTACAACCGCGGCAAGATCGTGCTGATCGTTCATGTCCAGAGTCTCTCCGGATAGATCCCTGCCTGAACAAGGCGGCCAATGCTCTCAACGACGCACGCCCGGTCTTCGTGATAGGTAACGCCAAACCATGAGCCGGCCGTCGGGATCACGCGAACCCGCGCCTTTCCGGAATCAATGAGCCGATTGACTGCGTTGGGCAAGTAGGATTCGGCGCGCAGATCCGATCCATGCGCTTCGAGAAACTCCCGAAAAACCTGCTCCAGTTGCGCGAAGACGCTGGGCCTAAATCCCCACATATTCATGGATACGGTCTCGTCCCCGGAGAGTTGGCAGATTTCCCCAGCGGAATCGGTACTCTTCGCCTGCAACCCATCGCGCGCGATGTTCGTCATTTCGACAATGCTCTTGAGAAAGCCATGCTCATCCACCTGGCAAACGCCGCGCGCAACCGCGCCGAAATCGGAAAGAGTGTTGCGGAGAACAAAGCCGATCATGGCATAGTCGGTGGTCGCCGACTTTAGATGCGCAGCGAGCACGCGAAAACTTTCGGCCCCATAGAAATCGTCTGCATTGATCACGGCGAAGGGCTCCTGGATTGCCCCATCTGCTGCAAGAACGGCCTGCGTGGTGCCCCACGGCTTGGTGCGGCCATCGGGAACGGAAAATCCAGCAGGAAGATCGTCGAGTTCCTGAAAGACATAATCGATGGCTATACGATGCTCAAAGCGCGTGGCAATTGTCTGGCGGAACGCGGCCTCAATCTCCTTGCGTAGGACGAAGACGATTCTGCCGAAGCCCGCGCGCAACGCGTCATAAATGGAGTAGTCCATGATCGTCTCGCCGCTGGGGCCGACGGGATCGATCTGCTTCAAGCCGCCATAGCGGCTGCCCATGCCGGCGGCAAGGACAAGAAGGCTTGGCGCTGTCATCGGAATTCCTCTTGAATACCCTGCTTCATTCGCGTTCATTTCTGGCAGGCAGCGCATCGAGCCTAAGGACTGCCGATCCTCTGAAAAACGAACTGCCAGTTTACAGTACACAGGGCATTGGAACCATGAGCGATCAACTCCAGGTAGTCAAACCAAAGACCTCATCTTAGGCGATCCGCAGTGGACGAAAAGGGTGTTCTGGCAAGACGCGCGCGCCGTGTGATATAAGCCAAAACACCGCCCCACGCGGTCGCGCAGACCAACCGAACCGCAAAGGAAATTCGAACGATGAAGATTCCATTCGCAAAAACAGGAACATATTTGCTGCTGTTCTCGCTTGCCCGATTCGCTGCTGCTGCGCCTGCCCAGGCCCAGCTTTCCGAAACCCCGCCGGTCAGCATGGGGCTCTGGCAAACTGAAACCACCTCCACCGTGACGGGAATCGAAAACACGCCGATGGCTAGCATGGCCTCAGTGCTCGGGCGTGCGCATACGACGCAGTCCTGCCTCACACCTGAGAAATGGAAAAGCGACATTCAGGGGTTCAACGCCAGGCAGCAGCATGGCTGCACGCTTTCAAACCTGCATCAGGATTTCCATGAGGTGTCATTCGACCAGGTCTGCGAATCCGGACGTGGGGATACGACGAACGCGCACGTCGATATCCTGATCGACAGCACGGAACATTCGCATGGCACCGTTGTGATGAAGGTCGCAAACCCAGCCCTTCCTCAACCCATGACAATCAACGTGTCCATGGTTTCGCACTACCTCGGCTCCGCATGCGGAGACGTGAAGCCGGGCGAAGGAAGAATGATCAAGTAGCGCGAATAGATATCAGTTCTTAGGAGTGCTTCAGCGCGTCTCGCCGGTACGCAGGATTGCGTCGATGCGCCTGCTGTAGTGCCCCGTGAGCGCGTTCCAGCGGACGATAACAAGTTCCTTGAGCATCTGCAGTCCGTCTCTAAGATAGCTCATGCGCGTGCGCGCATCGTGCGCCCAACTCACAGGAACTTCCTGGACCTTGTAGCCGCGTTTGAGGGCAATGAAAAGAATCTCAGGGTCGAAGCCCCAGCGCTCAATGGTTTGGAGCTGGAAGATAGTTTGCGCGGCCGCTCGGGTAAACGCCTTGAAGCCGCACTGCGTATCCGCAAACGGAAGCCTCATCACCAGGCGGCAAACCGCGTTGAAGCAGCGGCCGAAAAGCTGCCGGTAGAGTGGCTGACGATGGGTCTGGCGGCTGGTTGCGAGCCACCGCGAGCCGATGGCGATGTCGGCGCCCCCGGCGATGGCGGCAAACAAACGCTCGGCTTCGTTGATAGGCGCGGACAAATCGGAGTCGGTAAACATCACAATGTCGCCCAACGCGTGCAGAACGCCGTTGCGCACCGCATAGCCCTTGCCGCGATTGCCGGGGTTTTCGAGAAGCCTGATTTCGGGCGCCTCGCGGGCCATATCGAGCACCAACTGCGCGGTTGAATCCGTCGAGCCATCGTTGACCACGATGACCTCGGCATCCCAGCCATTCTCGCGGATACAGGCGATCACAGATTGGAGAGTCGCAGGGATGCGCGCCGTCTCGTTGAAAGCAGGAATCACGATGCTGTATTTCGGATACTGTGACACGCCCCCGCCCCTTCGCCCATCAGCCTCAGTTTTTTGAGGAAGATAATCGCCATCATAACGCAGATCGAGAGCGCCATTCTTCCAAATACGCGAATTACAACTTTTCAGCCATAATGCTGACTCTAAAGGATCAAGCTCGCGTAGGCCTTGATTTTTGGCCCTCGTGCGCGGACAATCCGATTATGCTATGTGCGGAGGTCTCAACAACATGACAAAGGCAGATCTGGTAGAAAAGGTCACCAAACTGGGCGATCTGACCCGCCGCGACGGGGAGGTCATCGTCGAAACAGTGTTCGATTCGGTGATTTCTGCCCTCCAGAGCGGCGACAAGATCGAAATTCGCGGCTTTGGCTCGTTCCGGATTCGCCAGCGCAATCCCCGCATTGGCCGCAATCCCAAGACCGGCGAGCGCGTGGAAGTCCCCGCCAAGCGCGTGCCTTACTTCAAGCCTTCAAAGGAATTGCGCGACCTGGTGAACCCCGCGGAGGCAGCCGGCGCAGCCTCGGCATCCTGACGTCGCTAGCGTCGCCCGGAATTGTTTCACCCGAAGCCATCGCTCATTTCTGAAACTGACAATCGCTGCTGACTACCGGGGCCGGATGCCGATTACGCTCATCATGCGGCCCGCGTGGCCTCGCGAGGCACGGTGCGAGAAAAACATATCAGGCTGGCAGCTGGTGCACCCTCCCACAAGGTGGATAGAGCGTGGTCGCACACCGGCATCGAGCAACTGCCGCCGATTGGCTTCAATCAGATCGAGATGCAGGTTGGGGCCAATAGATGAGTGCCCCGGGGCACGTTGAGTAAGAAACAGCATCGGATATTTCGTCCGCACCGGATCGGTGTCATAAACCTCACGAAGAAGTTCGCGCCCATAAGTGAATTGCGACTCGAAAGCGGAAAGCACTTCCTCGCCGATGGCATAGCAGCAGGCCCCAATGCCTGGTCCGATTGCGGCTATGAGGTCCCCGGGCTTGGAACCGAATTCCAGGCGCATCCTGCCTACGCCCGATTCAACGATGCGCTGAACAGTACCGCGCCAGCCGGCATGAAAAGCCGCAACGACGCGCTGCTTTGGGTCGGCAACCAAAACCGGGATGCAATCGGCGGTCTGAATGGCGAGCAGCAGGCCAGGATGGGCCGTAATCAGTCCGTCTCCCTTGCACACCGGCGGCGGAGCTAAGCTTTCGCCGGCAACCCCAGATGCTTTTGAAGACGGCTTTCGCCGCGTATCCGCTCTAAGGGCGACGACAAGGTTCGAGTGAAATTGGCGCACAGTGATCAGTTGAGTCGTCGGGTCGCCGGCAACGGACTCCGCCAGCAGTCGTCGGTTGGCGGCTACCAGATCGCGATCGTCGGCATCTGTAAATCCGAGATTTAGCTCGCCGGGAGCACCGTCCGCACAGTAGGCACGGCTGACTCCGCCTTTGCGAGTGGTGAATCCATGCCAGAGCCAGGGCAAGGCACTCCACGCAGGAATTTGCAGCAGGTGGACCCCGTTCGGAGCAATGAAGACGTCCGGCGGACCAACTGCCAACTCCTCGGGCGTGAAAGAGTCTGGGCGAACAGGCCGCGCGATCTTTCCTGCGTTCCCCCGGCGACTGCACACGAGTCCCGCTCCGCGGAAAAGTGCGTCCACATGCTGCAGATCAGTCTCATTAGATTTTTCGCGCAAAGAATGAGGAAGAGTCACAAATTGATTTTAGCGGGAGGGTGTTCGCGGGATGAAGCGGGAGGTGGAGCGAATGGGCCTGCCTTCCGGCAGGCCCGCTCGAGAGGCGTTGAAAGGGAGGGAATCCTGAGGGGTCAAGAGAAGGGGTCCACAAAAGGGACCTTCAAAAGAGGTAAACCTTTCTCGGAAGGGCAGTAAATCGGGGAAGCCTCTGCTTATTACCACATATGACGCCACCTGCCGGGGAAAGGTTGCCAAAAGTTATTCAACTCTAAAAATAGTTTTCCACAAAGGCGCAATCTGATTCGGATGTCCTGGGCGGAGGCCCGACCACCTTCGACTCAGTTCCCCGCAGCTTCGGATCTCATTTTTGATTGAACTGCAACCGCCCATCCAGAGCGAGTAAAAGATGCTCGCTGCCGTGGGTTTAGGACCGATCTCGCAAATCGCCGAAGCATCTTCCGCGGATTCTGAGCTTGCGGAACGGTCCTCGCAAGTGCCATCAATCGTCGAGGCCGTACCGTTTCTTCACGCTTTCCAGTGCGGTCGGACTGATCAGACGGGCGCGCAACTCGGCCTTTCGTGTCCTGGCCGCTTCGACTGCCGCCGGATCGTTTGCGCTTCCATTGCGTAGCCGTGCAGAACCGTTGGGCTTCGATCGGGATTTCTGATTCTTCTCAATGCGCAGCTGCCACGCTGTGCGCAACGCGCCAACCAGCAGGTCTTCTTTGGCCTCGGCCAGGCGAATATGCGTGGCGCCATTCTTACCCCAGCCGCCGGCAATCGGGATAAACAAATTCGGTTGTTCCGCGACAAAGGCGGCTTGTTGCTCCGGAGTCAGCATCAGGTTGCCGAAGCCTTGCTTTTCCGACGCAAGCGTCGCAAAAATGCGCCCACCCACGCGGAAATCGACGTGGCCCATGTGGGAGCCTTCCTCCGCGCCATCGAGGCTGAGCGCAATACGGCGAAAATCGGATGGGATCATAGACGGTTCGTCATCTCTCTCAATACCTTCAGATGCAAAAGCCGCCTAATTTGCTGTGCAGGGCCGGAACGATGACCAATCAATTCCGCGCTGAAACTCTTCGTCGGGATAAAATATCGCACTGAAGGTAAATGCAAATTGAGATGGGCCATTCGCATCGAGGTGGGCGATGCGGCGCTTCGCTTCGTCAATTCCAGGAATGTGACCGGCAGGCACCCACCACAGTGCCGAGTAAGCTCCAGCAAATTTCTCAAACCACGCATACCGCTGGCGCACGAGTTCCACGTGCACAGTTTGGTATACGAAATGGCGCAGGTTCTCGACTGACTCCCACACTGACATGTTCAACAGTGTGCGCTCATCTTGAAAAGGCCGCAGGTAGGTTGCGTTGCCTTCACCTGTCTGCAGGCGCCACACAAAGCCGGGACTCGCGTCGGCGAGCGCGTTGATCTCGTCGAGCCTCTCGACGAAACCAGCCATGATTGGATCGCTAAGCTCGGCGCGGATGCGGCCAATGTTGACCTGAGCAATGTGGTATTGGCTCATCGTTTCTCCCGTCGCAACGATTTCGAAAGAGCGGTTACGCGTGAACTCCCAGGAGCTCGCTCTCAAATTCTTCATTCAGCCACTTTGAAAACGCGGCAAACTCCTCGTCGCGGCCGAGGAAATCGCGCACCATCTGTCGTCCCGGCTTTGACCCGCCCTGCTCGAGCACCGTCTTGCGATACTTCGCGCCCGCCTCACAACCAAGCAGATCGGCAGGATCGAACTGCGCGAAAAAGTCCAGCGCAATCACCTTGTCGAAAGCATAGGTGTAGTAATTCGACGAGTAGCCCGTGAGGTGCCCAAAGCTCGCGTACATCCGATTGCCATCGATCCACGTCCACGGCTGCAGGCTCTGGTAAAGCCGCTTGGTAGTCTCATCCAGATCGATCGTCGCCGGGTCCTGGTCATGCAGATCAAGCGACAGCGTGGTGTAGTAGAGTTGCGCGCGCACCCAGTCGGCTCTACCAAACGATCCCGCCAGCTTCATCTTTCGGATAATCTCGGAAGGCAGCACTTCGCCCGTCTGGTAGTGTTTCGCAAATGCCTGCAACAACTTTTCATCGCGGAAGAACTCCTCCAGCATCTGCGATGGAACCTCGATGAAGTCGCCCTCCGTCGCAAATCCAGAGAGCCCGGCCCACTCCGTTTGCCCGCCCAGTATGGCGTGCATCAGGTGGCCGAACTCGTGGAAATAAGTCACCACATCGGAATACTGCATGAGTCCGGGATCTTTATCGTCTCCACCCGGAAAGTTGCAAATCAGCGCGGCTTCAGGCTGATAGCGCCCACGCACACCGGTCACAACCGGCGCAGCCGAGAACCACTTGTCTTTCCCCTCACGCGGATGCATGTCGAGATAAAAACGCCCCACGATTTTGCTCCCATCATGCACATCGAACACCGACACTGCGGGGTCCCAGGCTGGCGCGTCCACGCGCCGAAACTCAATCTTGAACAACCGCGCCGCAGTCTTCAGCACGCCAGCCTCGACCTGCGCATAGGGGAAATAAGGCCGCACCGACTGCGAATCGAAATCAAACTCGGCCCGACGGAATTGCTCATACCAATAGCCCCGGCTCACAATGTCAATCGCCTTCACTCCGGGCTCTCGGCTGCGCGTGAATTCGAGAATCAGTTCGTGCTCGCGCACCGCGCCCTCCCGGCTCGCCTCGTTGAGCTTCGCCAAGAAAGTCCGCACGTTGGCAGCGGATCCCATCATTTGGTCGGCAGTGGCCAGGTCGGCCCAGCTGCGGAATCCAAGAATCGACGCAATCTCCTGCCGCGTCGCCAGCAGGTCCAGCAGGATTTGTTGGTTCACCGGATACGCGCGCGTGTTGTAGGCCAGAAACATCCGCTCCCGCAACGCCGCGCTCGCCGCAAATGTCATCACCGGCTGCATGTCCGGCGGATCAGTCGTCAGAGTCACCCGCCCCTCGGCATTCGCCGGGTGCCGTGCGAGATAATCCGTCGGCAATCCCTCCAACTCAGCAGGCAGAGCCTCGATCGCCTTCCCTCCCTCCTGGATATTGCGGCTGAAATCGAGGGAGTGCCGCGTCGCCTTCTCGTGCAGAGCCTGCAAGTGATCGCGCGTCGCCTGATCCTTATCCACGCCAGCGAGCCGGTAGCTCAGCAGAGTGCGCTCCACGTAGTGTTTGGTCGCAGGGTCGGCGCCCGTAAGGTCAATCGCGGCCAAAGCTTCATACACCGCGCGGTTCAAGCTCAGCGCGCTGCCTGCCATGGACACGCGTTGCGCCTCCATCTGTGCCTGGTCGCGAACGGCTTTATCTGCTGCAACAGAATTCAGAATGCCAGCCTGCGCGCCCGCCAGACTCAGTTGCTCGATGGCCGCATCGTAGAGTCGAAGCGAGTTTTCCGGCGTGCGCGGCCCCTCGACAGCCAGCAACGCGGCCAGCGCGGCTTCATGCGCAGCCAGGCGCGATGCAACCCACGCAGCCAGAGCCTCGGCGAGACTCGCTCCGCCAGCCTCCCACACATGAATCTCTTCGATTACAGCAGCGGCAGCCAGGGTTCCAGCAGACATGATCGACTCAATCCTCCAGAATCTAGGTTGCCATATCCAGCCGGGTCCGCGTTCGCAGGATTCCTTCCTTAGTCAAGGAACCGCTCATCCACGACGCGCGTATCATCATCCAATCCCAAAAAGGGCTCGTGCGCCTGGAGGTCATCCATGGACCGTTTCCGCCAGCATCTTCGCTTCGCCGTGCGCCAACTACGCCGCGACCCCGGCTTCGCCGCAACCGTGATTGTGACTCTAGCACTCGCGATTGGCGCCAACACGGCCATCTTTTCCATCGTGAATGCCCTGATGCTCAAGAGCCTGCCTACCCACATCCGGACCGCATGGGCACCATCTTCACGCGGGTGCGCGGAGCCGAGCCTTACGACGGACGCCATTGGATCGACGGCCGGCAGTGGGAGGTGTTGCGCGATAACGCGCCCTCGCTCATCGCGGCGGTTTCAAGCGGGATGGCCTCGGGCGTCAATCTGCAGGCCGGCCGCAGCGTGCAATACGTGCAGGCAGGCCGTGTCTCCGCGCAATACTTCGACGCATTGGGCATTCATCCCGCCTTCGGCCGCAGCTTTACGCTCGATGAAGACCGGCCCCACGGACCCAAGGCCGCGATCCTGAGCGACAGCTTGTGGCGCTCCACCTTCGGCGCCAACCGCGAACTGATTGGTCAAACCATCGAACTAAAGGGTGAGTCCTACACCGTGATCGGTGTCCTGCCGACAGGCGCAACCACCCCGTTGAACGCCGACCTCTACACGGCGCTCCAACCAAGCCGCCAAGGCGAAGGTGGCGGCTCCAACTTTGAAGTCATCACCCGTCTGCACGACGGAGCAACGTGGCAGCAGGCCGACGCTGAAATCAATCGCGCCTGGGCCTTCCGCATCCAGGACTTCCATCGAGAGCTCCCAACCGGCGGTCAGATCGATTTTTATTCTGTCCCGCTCCAACAAGGCCAAACATCCGATCTGCGTCCCAAGGCGTGGTCTCTCATGATGACCGCGGGTTTCATTCTGCTCATTGCCTGCGCCAACCTCGCCGGCCTCATGCTGGTCCGCATGGCGCGCCGCACCCCGGAGATCGCCACGCGGCTCGCGCTCGGCGCTTCGCGTTGGCAGGTCCAAAGACAACTTTGGATTGAGAACCTGCTGCTCGCATCCATCGGCGGGGTATTCGGCGTCGGCATTGGCTTCATCGCGTTGCGCGGATTGCTCTCGCTGCTGCCGAAAAACTATCTCCCCATCGCCGGCGTACCGCTCGATATCCGCGTCCTCGCTTTCACGCTCGTGGTTTCAATGCTCACCAGCGTCCTCTTCGGCATGCTGCCAGCGCTCGCCGTCCGCAAGGTCGATCTGCGTTTCTCCATGGCCAGCCGTGCAATCGCAGGCGGCGAACGGCTGCGTCTGCGCCAGGCCCTGATTGCCGGCGAGGTCGCCCTCACCGTTGTGTTGCTTGCCGGCTGCGGTCTGCTCATTCGCACCCTGATTCACCTGCAAACTCTGCCTCCGGGGTTCAATCCGCAAGGGGTGATGGCCGCCAAGGCTTCGCTCGACGACGCGCGCTATCAGGACCCCGCCGCCTTTCGCCGGCTGCTGAATGAAAGCATCGCTGCCATGCAGAAGATTCCCGGCGTCGAAAACGCCGCTGTCGGGCTCTCTGTACCTTATGAGCGAGTCCTCAACGACCAGGTGACGCTCCACGACGGCCCAGGCGCGGGCCACGGAGTCGGATCAGACTTCCTCTACATCACGCCCGGCTACTTCGAGACATTACAGACCCCTTTGCTCGCTGGCCGCACCTTCACCGCCTCCGACAGCCCCCATACCCAGCCTGTCGCCATCGTCAACCAGACCTTCGCGCGCAAATTCTTTCCCGGTCTCAACCCTGTCGGCCTCACCTTGGACAAGGGCATGGTCATCGTCGGCGTTGTCGCGGATATGCAGCTCTCGTCTGGACTGAACCCGACCGCCCCCGTCATGACCGAGGAAACCATTTATGTCCCCGCCACGCAGCTCGGACCGCAATTCCTCTCCATGGTCCACGTTTGGTTCCAGCCCAGCTGGATCGTCCGCACCGTCGGGCCTGTTGAAGGCCTCACCGGCCAGATGCAACACGCCCTCGCCAGCGTCGACCCCGGCCTGCCCTTCTCCGGCTTTTACCGCATAAACGACCTGCTGGCCGAAACTCTCGCCACGCAGCGAGTTGAAGTCGCGCTCCTCAGCGCCATGGCAGGACTCGCCCTATTGTTGAGCGCGGTCGGCATCTTCTCGCTGGCCGCAAACATAGTGGCTCAACGGACCCGCGAGATTGGCATTCGCATCGCCCTTGGATCCAGCGTGCGTCAGGCGATGGCCCACATTGCCGGACCGGGAATCCGCGCCTCTTCGCTGGGTCTGGCGGCCGGAATTGTGCTCAGCGCAGGCGCTCTAAGAGTCATGCGCACAGTAATTTATGGCATAAGTGTCTACGACTTGCCAAGCATCCTGGCGGTTTTTGTGACCATCCTTCTGGTCACTCTGGCTGCCACGTTGGGGCCCACACTGAGAATTGCAACCATCGATCCAGCAAAGACCTTGCGCGACGAGTGAGCCAGCGCAACCGGCTCACCGGTTGCCCCGTCCATCACAAAATATGACACTCCGGTGTGCACTTCTATGGTTGCATCCGGTCCGCAAGCCATCTAATATGCGTCAATTAAGTTATGTCGCTTGCTGCCGCCATTGCGAGCCCGACCCCAACTCCCGCCAACCTTCGGCTGCGGGTGGGCAAGCTGTGCGTCGCCATTCAGGCCGAAACCCCGGCCGAAATGGTGGATCGAGCGGAGGCAGCACTGAAGGATGTCCGCTTTTTTGAATTTCGCCTCGACTCGCTGCCTAAACCGGCAGTAGTGATCCCCTACCTGAAACAATTTCTGTCTGAGCACAAAGACGTAACCGTGATCGCCACCTGCCGCCGCAAGGAGCATGGCGGTGCCTTCGTCGGGGCCTTGGCGGCGGAGCTCGCGATTCTCTCCGACGCCGCAACGGCCGGCTGCCAGATCGTCGACCTCGAAGTCGAATCGGCCGAGCAAGCCAAGCCCGCGCAAATTGCCAAGATTCGCGCCACAGGAGCGGCGCTACTGATCAGCTTCCACGACTTCACCCGCACGCGCGGTCTCGAACAGGTAGCCGACCGCATCGAGCGCTTCAAACCTGAATACGTCAAGGTCGTCTCCACCGCGCGCTCGCTGACAGACAATCTCGCCGTTCTACGCCTCATTGAAGACCGTTCGCTCTCCACCAACGTCGTCGGCATTGCCATGGGTGAGGAAGGCATCCTGAGTCGCGTGCTCGGCCCGAGGGCTGGCGCTGCCTTCACGTTTGCCTCACCCACCGACGGAGTTGAAACGGCCGCAGGCCAAATGGCCGCGCGTACGTTACTCGACGTCTACCGCATCGACCAGCTCGATCCAGCAACGCGCATCTTCGGGGTAGCAGGCAACCCCATCGCCCACTCACTTTCGCCGCTCATGCACAACCGCGCGTTTCGACGCGAGATCGTCAACGCTGTGATGCTGCCGCTCAAGCCCCGCTCGCTCGACGACCTGTTGACGGTGATTCGCGATTTGCCCCTCGCCGGTGTAGCCGTGACGATGCCGTTCAAAGAAGAAGTTTTGCCGCACCTGGCGAATATGGACCCACTCACCGCGAAGATCGGTGCCTGCAACACCCTCCGCACCGGCGCCGATGGAAAGCTCTACGGCTTCAACACCGATGTCGCAGGCGTGATTCGTCCGCTCGAAAAGCGTCTGCGCCTCAAGGGCGCCCGCATCGCCGTGTTGGGCGCGGGAGGCGCGGCACGGGCCGCGGTCTTCGGCCTCGTCGCGCAAGGCGCGGAGGTCTTCGTTGTCAACCGCACGCACGAAAAAGCCGTCGCCCTCGCGCGCCAGGCAAAAGCGAAATCCCTCAAGCACGAAGTTTTCGCCAAGCAGCGCTTCGATGTGCTCATCAATTCCACGCCGTGCGGCATGAAAGGCGTAAAGCAGACCCTCCCCATCGCGGAAAACGAGCTCAACGCCAGCCTTGTCTTCGACATGGTTTATAACCCCATCGAGACGCCGTTGCTCAAGCTGGCGCACAGCCGCGGTCTCGCCGTGGTCAGCGGCCTCGAAATGTTTGTGCAGCAGGGCGCGCGCCAATTCGAAATATGGACCGGCAAGCCCGCTCCCGAAAACGAGATGCTCCGCGTAGTGGAACACGAATTGCGCGGACGAATCTAAGCCAGCCACCGCGGCCCTTCAACGCCACCTCTGTTTCACAGAAGACATCACAGTTGCCTGTGACAAGACACATCCCGCCTCCATCCATCATTGACTCCAACAGCTGCCAGTCCTAGCATTCAATCGGTCATTTCCCGGCTTCGGGGAACGATTCGGCTTGCGCAGGCACAAAGTTGAGGCCGCCTATCCAAGGAAGAGATCGTAGGCCCGATCTAGCGTTGCAGGCGGTCAAACAAGCGAAGCCATATTTTCGAGGAAGAAACGCCATGGTTCGATTAGTTGCGTTCGTTTACTTATGCGCGGTGTTTGCGATTCCCGCCATTGCAGCCAAACGCGTCAACGTCCAGCAACTGGAGCAGGCTTTGTCTGAACTCCATGGCAAGCCAGATTCAGAAGCAGCATGGCAAATTGCGAGCCTTCAATTGACGGAGCGGCTCACCCCCGCGAAGCTCGCTCAAATCCAAGCCAGCCTGGCAGGCGATCAGAGCAAGCAGGCTCTTGCCGCCGTGGCTGACGAAGCAGCCTTTCTCGATCCTCCTCCAACCGAGCTTCCCGTCAAGCCCGCACCGGATTTAGCCGAGCAACGCCGCATGATGGGCCTCGTCGTCGGCTATGTCCGCGACGCAATTCCGCGATTGCCCAACTTCTTTGCATCGCGCGATACAACCAGCTTCGAAGACACTCCACAGTTGCAAACACCCGAGTCATTCGTCCCCTATGCGCCCCTGCATTTCGTCAATCACTCCCATGTCACGGTGCTCTATCGCGAGGGTCGCGAAGTTGAGGACGCGGGGGCGAGTCCAGTCAAAAAATCCGCGCCGGCGTCTCAGGGTCTTAGCACTTACGGCGTCTTCGGCCCTATCCTCAGCACCGTTTTGCTCGATGCCGCGCAAAGCAAGCTCGCCTGGGGCCACTGGGAGCAGGGCCCAGCAGGTCTCGAAGCCATCTTCAGCTATGCGGTTCCAAAAGAAAAATCCCATTACGAAGTGAACTACTGCTGTGTCGCCGAGATTGGAGCATCCGTCGTTGCGAACGTTCATCCCTTTCGCCAGATTGTGGGCTACCACGGAGCATTGGCCATCGATCCAGCCACCGGAGCCATCCTGCGCTTGATCGCAGAGGCCGAGCTCAAGCCGACTGACCCCGTTTCCAAAGCCAACATCCTCGTCGAATACAGCAATGTCGAGATCGCCGGGAAAAGCTATATCTGTCCCGTGCGCAGTGTGTCCAGCGCGGTTGGGCAGACGATCCAGGTCGACCCGAAATACAAGTTTGCGTTAGCGCGCCAGATGCAGCCTTTGAAGAATTCGGTGAATGAAGTCTCCTTTCAGAACTACCACGTGTTCCGCTCCGACTCTCGTGTCCTCACGGGAGAGGAAGCCAATCTCGCTCAAATCTCGAATGCACACGACGCGGCGGTCGGACTCCCGCCTCTCTCTGCGAGCGCGCCTCCAGGTCTGCGAAGTCCAAACCTCGCTGAAACCTCAAACGCTTCAGGCGCTGCGCCCATTGCTCCTTCCGAAACTGTAGCTGTCGCTCCACCCGCCCCAATCCCCGCGCCAGAACCGGAAATTCCCGAGATCGCGATAGCCCCGGCCACTGAGTTGCCGGATACGCCGATAATGTCAACGCCCCCGGACCCGAATTCAGCCTTTACTCTGCGAACGACAACGCGTCTCGTAGACGTGGCGCTCGTCGCCTATGACAAAAAGGGCCACCCGGTAACCGATCTGAAACCCGAAGATCTTGAGGTTGACGACAACGGACAAAAGCAAACCATCCGCTTCTTCAGCCGTGCCAGTGCTGAAACAGTTCCAGCGGCGAATCCACAGTCCGCACAAGCCGCGGCTCCCGCCGAACCAGCATCGTTCACCAACCGCCCCGCGAGCGCGGAGCAAGTGCGAACCACCGCGAACGGCAACATCACCATCCTCTTGATCGATGCCGCCAACGTTGCCTTTGGCGATTTGACTTATGCGCGCTTGGAGATGCTGCGCTTCCTTAAAACGCTGCAGCCCGAAGAGCGCGTCGGGCTCTACATCATGAAGAGTTACGGATTCCAAGTCCTTCTCGAGCCTACAGCGGACCACGCGCAAGTTGCCACAACCCTGACACACTGGATGCCCAGCGCACAGGACCTGGCCCGCGCCCAGGATGAGGAACAGCACAATCGCCAACAATTCGATTGGGTCCATTCCACGAGCGACCTCGCCTACATAAATGGAAATGACACCACGGATCCAGAGGGGAACGCCACCAGCCCGGGCGCCGTGGCCGAGTTGAATAAGCGTGGCATCGACCCGCAGCTGCGCTCGATGGGCCGCAACCCGCAACAGGACGTACTCGCCCGCTTGGAAATCATCGCACGTCACCTTGCGGTCTACCCCGAACACAAATCCCTGGTCTGGATATCCAGCGACAACGCCCTGGCGGACTGGAGCGGTCAGGCTGCTGGGCGGGAAGACAAAGGAGCCAAAGATCTCGACCCCATCGCTATCCGCGTACGGGAATCCCTCAATGAATCCCACGTCAGCATTTATCCGCTCGACGCATCGCAACTCGAGGTCGGTGCCATTGGCGCGGAACTGCGCGAGCGGAACCCGGTACCTGTGGGATTGACCTCACGTTCGCCGGAGCTTTCAGTCATGGGCGATGCGGACCCAGGCATGAAACCCGGTCGCATTACCGCCCAGATGCATCAGGACACACATCCCATCCAGGGCACATTCCGCGAACTGGCCGAGGCCACCGGAGGCCGCGCCCTCCGCCGCGCCGGCGATATCGCGGCTGAACTCGACACCATCGTCGCCGACGGCCGTGCCGCATACCTGCTCAGCTTTAGCCCCGAGTTCCCCGCGGACGACAAATACCACCTGATCAAAATTAAACTCACGAATGGGCGCGATCTCAAGCTGCGCTATCGCACCGGCTACCTTTACAGCAAGGAACCGGCAACACTCAAAGACAGATTCCATCAGGCGATCTGGCTACCGCGCGATATGAACGAGATTGGGGTAACTGTGACACCGGTGTGGGGAGAAGGAGGAACCGGACTCTCGCTCAACATCGCCACCCCCGATCTTGAAGTGGCGCAACAAGACAAGCGATGGACCGATCAACTCGACGTTTTCGTTGCGCTCCGCGACGACACCGGTTCGCGCGCCAAAGTCATGGGCCATTCACTGCGGCTGCAGATGACCCCTGCTACATATCAAAAGGTTTTGCATGACGGAATCCCATTCGACCAGTCGATCGAAGGCAAAGCCGATTTTGCCTCGGTGCGCGTTGTCGTCGTCGACGAAAACTCAGGCCGCATGGGATCGGTGACTATTCCTGCTGCTGCGCTCAAGCGAACACCTTAAGGCGCGGAGGAATGATTCGGCTGTGTCAACTTATCTGTCTGCTGCTGGATGATCTGCTTCACGCGCGCCACGGCTCCATATTCGTGCAAAAGATTGAAGCCGAATCCCGTGCCGAATTTGATGCCGTATCCTTCCAGGCTTTTCCCGGCAGACACATTCCTCGAAGGCAGATAGGCATTGCTCAGCGCGGTCGACATCGCATAGCCGACCAGGACGGCATAATTCGGCATTTGCGTTCCTTGATCGCTAAATCCAACAAACTCGCTCCGCAGCGCCCACCAGTTCCTCGACTTTGCGGTTCCGGAACCTTTGCGAAAGTAGCGTGGATCCTGGTGAAAGACCGCGGGCGCAACGGCCTGGGTGAAAAGAAAAGTCGAGGCAAGGTTGGCAGCGTTGTACCCATAGAGTTGAGCGAATCCCCGCCCGCCCGGCCCATAAAACGGACCAACACCAACAGATCTGTCGAACAAGGTCGTCGCGCCCGCTCGAATCGGTGAAGACAAATCGATTGTCGAGCGATAGGCCAGCTCGAATTTCTGCCAAGCTCGCAGCAGAGGCACGGCCAAGTCAGGATCGTGCACGGTGTCGTATCCGGCAAAGAGGATCAACGCGCGGTTGTGCGGAATTGGCTCCTCAGGCAGCGACGGATCGATGCGCGCCTGCGCCGATGCGATTTGAAGGCCAAGAACCCAGACAAAAAAAGCGCGCAAAACGAACATCGCAATTCGTGAATTCAAGATCGACCCTCGGCATGGAACACCCTGGGGGGTTTGAGTCCGCCAACGCAAATTGGGTTGCACCACTTGAGTGGATCGAGAACGCAGAAGAGTCGCGCTCAATTGCCGCGCAACTCGAATCACACTATGCCGCGTCGGTCGGTCCTGTCGCTTAGATGGGTCTCCGGTGCTAGACTTCCCCTGCCTTCGTTGTCCTCCAAATTGCGGCACGGTTTTCTGGCTGCCGAAACTGGATCGGGCACGCTGACGATTTCATTCGGAGACATGATGAACATCTCTTCAGGCAATTCCAATCCATTTTCTGCAATCACGCGCCGGCGTTTTCTCAAAGCCGCTGGAGCAGCCGCAGCCGTCTCTTCCAGCCCATGGGCACGCGCCGGTCGCGCTTCGGCCTCCAATCGCATCACCATAGGCGTCATCGGCTGGGGCATGATGGGGCCCGCCAACACCAAGGCATTTCTCGCCGAGAACGACTGCCAGGTTGTCGCCGCATGCGATATCCATAAGAAGCATCTGCAGACCGCGGTCGACACCATCAACACCAGTTACGGAAACAAAGATTGCAAGGCCTATCACGACTATCGCGAACTGCTCGCGCGCGACGATGTCGACGCCATCATGATTGCCATTCCAGACCAATGGCACGCTATCGTGGCCACTGAAGCGGCAGCCCGCAAGAAAGACATCTACGGCGAAAAACCGCTCGCGCGCACCATCGCGGAGCAGCAGGCCATCGTCAGGGCCGTCCAACAGAATCGGGTCATCTGGCAGACCGGCTCATGGCAGCGTTCCCTGCCTCAATTTCACAAAGCCGCGGAGATCGTCCGCAACGGTCTCATTGGAACCGTCACCCACGTCGAGGTGGGCTTGCCCGGCGGTCACCACGATTTTCCCGGCACCGTTCCCGCACTGCTCACCAGGCTTTCCTCTCTTCCAGAAAAGATCACAAGCCCCGCGCAGATCGTGCCCGGCACTCCTGCCTGGAATCTCGCCGTCACCGAGCCCCCCGCCGACTTCGACTACGACCGCTGGATCGGCCCATCCAAAATGGAGCCCTACATTGAGCAGCGCGTCTACCAGAACTGGCGTTGGAATTACAACACCGGCGGCGGCCAGCTGATGGATTGGATCGGACACCACGGCGACATCGCCCATTGGGGCATGGGCTTCGATCTGTCTGGCCCGTCGGAAGTCGAAGGCCACGGCGAGTTCCCTGCCGCAAACGCCGTCTGGAACACCGCAACCAAATATTCAGTCGAGTGCACCTATCGCAAGGAAGTGACGCAGTACCCCGCCGACGTCACCATGACCATCGCCGGAGGTTCCCCCGCCATCAGCATGGGGACCAAATGGATCGGCACCGATGGGTGGGTGTGGGTCGATCGCAGCGGCTTCGATGCGTCAAACCCCGAGTGGGCCACGGGCGATTCGCTGCCCGAGGATTTGCGCAAGGTGAAGTTGTACGAATCGCACGAGCATCGGCGCAACTTCCTCGACAGCGTCAAATCGCGCAAGCCCACCATCACGCCCGTTGAAGTCGCGCATCACTCCACGATCCCCGGCCATCTCGGCCTGATCTCGATGCTGGTCGGCCGCAAAATTCATTGGGATGTTGCGGAGGAAAAAATCCTCAACGACCCAGGCGCAAGCGAATTGCTCACTCGCCCGTATCGTGACCCGTGGAAGCTGGCGTAGAGAAGCGGAGTGGAGCAGAGCTAGCGGTGCTAGCGCTGTCAGCTGCGCTAGCCGATCTAGCTCCGCCAACACGTTCGCGCAGCGGACGGCTAACTCCGCTAGCTCCTATTTGCGCTTCTTACCCTTAGCTGGTTTGCTTTTGTCCTTTTCCCCCGGCTCATGCATGGTGGGAATGGGCGCCATATCCGGTCCAATGCGGCGCACCGACGTATCGCGCATCGCGTAATGGATCGTTCGAGGTGCGACGGGCCGCGCAATGCCGGTTCCGGGCTCGATCGCCAAATCGGGTGAAGTCGAAACCAAAAAGCTGAAGACCGGCTCAGTCCCGGTCGGCGACGCCTCAGTCGAAACACGCACCGGCAGGAATCCCTGAATCGGATGAATGCGGAATGCAGTTTCGTAGCGATGCTTCTTCACGCTCCAGGTAAAGACGCGAATCTGATCGAAGTCAAACGGCAAGCCTGATTTCGGCGGCGCCAGCGCAGTGACGTACTCCGCAACCTCATGATCCGCCGAGCTCGCTTCGTCGTCATGCACCTTGGCAAGGACATACGCGCCCACAATGCGCTGGCCCTCGGCGTACTGCGCCACATCGTCGGGCACATCCACATCCACGCGGCTCCCGAGCACCCATCCGGCGCGGCCCTGGCCATCGCGAATAAGCCACCAATCTTCGAACGTGGGTGGTAGCGCCTCCGGGCCCGTCGATTTTCCCTCGCCCGATTTTGCCTCGCCGGAGTCCGGCGCATGCGCCGGTTTAGGAGCGGGACCCCGTTCTACACTGACCGGCGTCGCGGTCATTCCCTTCACTGGGTTCTCATGCGGGATGAAAGCAGCCGGACCTGGAACGGCAGCTTTCGCCACGGTGGCGCGAACCAGCATTTGCACCTTGGCATTTCCAGCCAGAAGGTAGAAGCGATCCGTTTCGCGGCCGGGGCTCGAATGCAGATAAATGTCGTCGCGCAGCGTGCCGGTGGCGATCACCGGATCGTTCTTGTGTTGATTTGCCAACTGGACAAAGGCGTCGTAGGTCTTGGCGTCGATGACTGCGCGCTCAGGAATCCAGCCGACCTCATTCTTCGGAGTTTTGACCCGATAAAAGCGCCGTCCGCGTTCCATCACTTCAAGAGCTTCGCCGTTGGTGACTTCGCCCACGCGATTCGAGACAGCGGCAACGCGATCGCGCAGATACATTTGCCGCGTCCAGACGTAGACCGTCTCATGATGCTCCTGCCTAAGCCTGAGCCGGGAACAGCCCACCGCAAGTACAAGGAAAAAAAGGACCAAGATACAAACTAGCCTGGATCTTTGACTCCTGACGAGGGGGGCATCTGGAATCGGAAATCGCATCAATGCAGCCACGGGTCTTCCTCTTGAGGATAGCACCGTGTGTGTGACGAAAGGTTAATCGGCAACGCATCGAAGCGTGGAGGTAACCCGGCATTGCAACGGCAAACTCGGTCGCCGCCAGGCAGGCGTCATCGCAGCCGCCGCATCAAGCTTAGGGCGCTGCCGCAATAGCGCTAGCCTGCACAGGATCGGTGCCAGTAGCCGCCGAGATGACCCCATCGAGGTAGCCCGCATTGGTCGAGTCGAACGTGTACCCCTTCAAATCTGGGCTGCCGCCGTAATCCACGGCGAACACAAAGGTCCCGGTGCTGTCTTCCGCCATGGCCACTGGGTTCGTGCCCGCTGCGAAATTGCTTCCCAGCGCCGTAAGCGAATACGTGCTGCTGCTGGACGAAATCGAGAAGCCCGCAATCACTCCCGTGGAACCGCTGCTTGTTTGCCGATTGACCACGTAGACGTAGTTGCCAGTCGAAATAGGCAGGATGGAGTAAGGCGCCAGGCCCTGACTGCCGAAAGGCGACCCGGTGATTTCCTTGAGCGTGCTGAAATTGAAGGCACGCAGCCCGCCGGTGTTGGAACCGCTGGTGGCCGCAGTCTCTCCAATATAGAAAAGCCGTGGAGCAGTCTGGCCGGATTGCAACGGATCCACCGCGACCGAGATTGCTGCACCGGCTGAGTTCACCGGCGCAATTTTCCCCACAGCGCCGAACGGATTTGCATTTGCGGCAGTAAAAGGAACCGTCGCGGTCCCCTCCGATCCCATGGCAACAAGAACGAATGTTTCATCCGGCGAGATGGCAACCTGTTGCACCGTGCTCGCAGGAAGGACCGCGAATTGTTCGATCTTCGAAGTCACCGCGCCGGTGGACGAGTCAATGGGAATGGCATAGACGTAGGGCGCGCCCGTCGCGACCTCAATCAGCCAATCGTTATCCGGGCTCACCTGCATACTGATTGCTTGATCGGAAGATATAGGACCAGAGGCGTTGCCGAGCGTCAGCTGTCCCGTGGAAGAGATCGTGTACACATAGATTCCATCGGCGGTGCAGACGTAGAGCAAACTGCCATTGGGCGACACGGCGATGGCGAGCGGTGTCGCCGGCACCGTGACGGGACTGCCCGGGAGAACCGTCAAGATGCCGGCATTCACGTAGTAGCCGGCGACCTGCTTCGTCTCCACGTTCATCACGTAGAAGTTGCCGCTGGAGTTCGCGCTGGTGCTGCAATTGCCCGAGACAGTTCCTACTGTGACGCACGCCGTGGTGGTCGTCGAAGCGCTGCCCGCGGTGCCGGTAACTGTAACTTCATAGGATCCGGTAGTCGTAGTGGATGTGGTGCTTGCAGTCAGCGTAGCCGTTTCCGCCGTCGAGCTGCTAATCGTAACCGATGTCGGAGAAAGACTGCAGGTGACGGGGCTTGTAGCGCTCGACGGCGACGTGGTGACTGCGCAGGTAAGTGCAACCGTTCCACTAAACGAGCTCGATGGCGTCACGGTAATCGTGGAGGTGTTGCCTGACGTAGCGCCCGGGCTGCTCACAGTAATGGTGCCGCTATTGGAGAGGGTGAAGTCGGAGGAGCCGATCGGGTTCCAAAAGCCTTTGCAGCCCGCGAGAAGCAGCGGCGCCGCCAGCGCCAATCCGGTCCACTTCTTCAATCTCATTGCCGCTCCTCCACCATGCGCGCCAGTTCTACAAAAAAGTGATATTCCGGGCCTGCTTTCAGAATAGACGCCTCGGCACGGGTTCGGAGATGGTTCGCTTCTTTGTAAAGACGCGGCAATTCCCCATTCCGCTTACGCGCGACGGCGGCGAACCGGGCTTTACAAGATGCGGAATGCCGAGTTCATTTCCTGCTTTGCAACAGGCACGACTTCACAGGTCGCGGAAAAACTCAATTCATCATGTGCTGTGTAACAGGGCACGACTTTCAGTCGTGCCGAGATCGCAGCAATAAAAAGGTGGGCTTCAGCCCCTGCGGCATTTCATGGACGATTCCACAACAGAATCGGGCCTTTTTCGCAGCCTTTTGAGTCGTGCCGAAACGCCACAAAAACGAACGCGGGCTTTACAGGCTGCGGAAAAACTCGTCCCAAGAGCGGTTTTGAAAGGGCACGAGTTTATTCGTGCCGATAAGTCGATTGGATTGACGCCGGCTTTAGCCGCTGAGGGATGTATTTCACAATTTTTCTCGGAACTTCTGACTTTTTCCGCAGCCTGTTTAGCCCCTGAGAGCTGTGATCCTATCCATCCTCTGCACGTTCGCCCGCACTTTGCCGCTCGCTTGAGCAAAACAGATCTTCGTTGTCGCGAACTGATAGCGGTCCTGACTCGCCTCAGTCTGCCCGTCCTTCTTCTCGTGACTCCCAAACAAGCCGCGCCGCAGTCAGGTCTTCAATCGCCATGCCAACCGATTTGAAAACAACCCGTCCATCACGCGGGATCCCCACCGCTTCCGCCCCCGCCAGAATCTCGCCAATCTCCACCCCCACGCTGGCGCCGGAGAGACGCACATCGCCCGATTCGCGCTCGACACAGGAGCGGGACTCCGCAACGACGAAGCTCGATTGCATCACTTCGTCGTCGAGCTCCCGCAGCGTCGAACCTGTAGCTCCAACGGCAAGAACCAGCGCGTTCGGTGAAAGCCAACGGCCTTGCAGAACCGGTTGAGAAGCCGACGTCACCGTGAGCACAACATCCGCCGCAGCCGCCTCTTCGATAGCAACCGCGTGCGCATCGGTCTCAAGCGCGAGCCGCTCGGCATTCGCAGCAGTCCGGCTCCAAATCCGAATCTCCGCCAGCGGCCAGACGTGCCGCAGCGCCTCGATATGCGCGTGCGCCTGCACGCCCGATCCCAGAATCCCAAGACTCTTCGGAGCCGCCGCAAAATGCAGGGGAGAAATCGCCGCGAACGCGACAGCAGAAACCGCCGCCGTCCGCATCTCGGTAATCAGCCGGCCATCAATCACCGCAACCGGCTCGCCCGTTGTGCGCCGCAACAGCTCGATCACCGCCATGTGCGTGGGCAGCTCGAACTCAGCATTGCCCGGATAGAAGGTGACCGTCTTGACGCCCATCCAATCGCCGGCAATTGCAGGCATCACGGCGAACCAGCCGTTGTTCGCGCCGTCAGCGTTGCCGGCGCGCAAAATGACGCGCGGTGGCTGGTCAACTACACCGGAAGAATAATCGACAAGGGCTTGGCGAATGGCGGGAATCAGGGCTTCGTAACTGAGGTGCTGCCGCACTTCCTGCTCGGAAATGTACAAGGAATCGATTCCTTCAATGCGTCGAAGAGGGTGCGAAGAACGCGGGTCAGTTGGGCCGATTGCTCGAATTAGAGCGCCTGCGAAAACGCTCATCCACAGGCTGACGGCCCTGGAATCCACCTTCTACCGTGTGCCAGTGGTCGATCGCCGTCTCGCCCGTGCGCCAGCAGAGCAAAACAATTTCATCATCGAGGCGGCATGGAAAATCCAGAAGCCCGGCATCGAGATCCTTCACCTGCACGCCAATGGCATCGATCTCCGCCACGGTCTCGCGCATGCGCTGGGTCTGTGTCTCCACTTCAGCGCGCTGCTTGGCGACCTTGCCGACATTCACATACATTCCGCCGGCGACATAGATGCGCTGCGCCAGCGCGGAAAGCTCCGCTTCCACCTGCTCCGCCGCCTTCTTGCTATCCAGTGCGCGCCTCAGCAGGGATTCCAACACAGGGAGCAGCGATTGCGCTTCTTCAATCGTAAAGGTCTTCATAGGATTCTTTCCTCTCAGGATACGACGAAATGAGCCGTCGAAACCAGCGATTCTCCGCGAGACCGGCAGTTACCAGTGATGGAAAACCAAGGTACTAAATGTGTAAAACAAGACACTCAAGGGCTGGTCGAGTCATGCCCCAGGCGTCCCTCCACAATTCGATGCAAATCGAAGCCGACGCGAAACAGATTCTTGGGTACGAACATAACCGGCCAACAGGCTTCCTATTTCCGAACCCCAGATTTCTGAACCCCAGATTTTGGAATATCGGAAGCACGTTCCTTATCCGCCGCAATCCAGGACGCCACCGCGCAAACAGCGATGATGGTTCCGATCACAGCGAGCGAGAGAGTGATGGGAACATCGAGCCACGGCGCAGCGAGCATTTTCAGCGCGACAAAAGCCAGCAAGACACCCAGGCCATAGTGCAGATAACGAAACCGGTCAAGCAGGGCCGCCAGCGCGAAGTAGAGCGAACGTAGTCCCAAAATTGCTGCGATATTTGAGGTGTAGACGATGAACGGATCGTGCGAAACAGCCAACACCGCGGGGATCGAGTCCACCGCGAAGAGAAGGTCTGTGATTTCCACCGCAACGATCACCGGCAGAAGCGACCCCTTCGCCGGCTGCAGTCGGCGAATCCAATCCGGGATAGCCGCGTGCGCCGACCCGCCGCGAACCAACCTCCACGCCGCAACCAGCAGCACGAAACCGAAAACCCACGAGATCCAGCCGAAGCGCGTAAGCAGCGAAACACCGGCCGCAATGAAAAGCCCGCGCAAAACAATGGCGCCGGCCACTCCCCACAACAAGGCGCGATGCTGCCGCGCCGCATCGATGCGGAACCCCTGAAAGAGCACGAGAAAGATAAAGAGATTATCGACGCTGAGAGAAGTCTCGATCGTGTATCCGGCCACAAACTCAAGTGCCCGCTGCCGGCCCTGCGCCATGCCGATCCAGGCTGCGAACACCGCGGCGGCCAGCACCAGCACGGCCGTCCAAAGCCATGCGGATCGTTGAGCCTTCGATCCTTCACGGCGGTTCGCAGGCAGATTCGCATCGATAATCAGCAGCAGGACCACACCCGCGTGGAACCCAAGCCACCAAACCCACGATGCGCCGGCAATCATTTCTGGATGCTACAGGAAAGCGGCATTGGCCCTTTCGAGAAATAGGACTCTGTATCAGTATTGCGAAGCAGAATGGTCATTCCAGAATATGAAGATGCTTGCTGTATTGGGGCCCGGCCATATGCCGGATCGCCTTGTCCAATGTGACGAGGACGCCGTTTTCTATCACAGCAAGCCCCAGCAAATAAGCGTCTGTGATTTGCTGGTGGCCGAACACCCTGTCAGCAAACGGTGCAGCCAGCGAGGCCCAACCCGACGCTATCGGCCAAAACCGGTAACCCGCAAACTTGGTTAAGGCGGCTAATATTTGGCCCGCATCGTCGAGGCTAAGGCCGCCCACACTTGGATTTGTTGAAATGCGAAGAAAGCCTGCTTCCGAGAAGGCGCACAGCCCCCAATCAAGCCCCGGAGTTCGGAACCACTTCATCACCGTGGCTCGATGGGTGTGATCTTCGTCCGTGAGAGCAATCAGGACATTCACGTCGAGCAGGTATCTCGGTTTGCTCAATCGTCGTCCTCTTCAAGAGCCTTTTTCACCATTTCAGTGGTGATAACTCTCCCGCGTGAGCGAGCTACAAGGAGCCCATTCGGCAGCCTTTTGAGCCGTGGCGAAATGACTTCTGCACGGCGCGCCTCATTGCCCTTCCGCACCAGTTCGCTGATGGCCGTGCCAAGCGTAACGCCGCGCCCTTTGGCGTAGAGCGTTGCCAGTTGGTAGACATCTTCATCGAGTGCGACAGTGGTTCTCATAAAAGCAGTATGCACCATATTAACGATTGATGCAAGATAGCTGGTTGATGCATTATTCAGTTTTGATGCAATGGGACGTAGAAGTGTGAAGGAAAGAGTTCCGCATTCTGCGAGCATAACTTTGAACTACGAACTCTGAACTGGTCGTCACCTCTGATCGATGATCCGGATCGTCTCCAAAAACACATCCCCATCAATCGCCAAACTCCGCGCGCTCACCTTATCCATCGTGTCCTGCGCCGTATGGTGGTAGCTATTATTCGGTCCGTAATCGAGATCGATAATATCGATCGACGGCACGCCGCGCTTCACAAACGGCATGTGGTCGTCATCCACCGGCTCTTCCTGCTGAAAGAAATACCGCTCGTAGCCAAACTTCTTCGCCGCCTGCCGCACCAGCTCCACCAGCCAATCCGTCGACCGGCTCTCGCGCTGAATATCGAGATCCTTGTCCCCAATCATGTCTGCCAGCATGAACGCCTTGATGCGCCCCAGCGTGCCATCCCGTCCCCACTTAGCCGCCAAATGCCGGCTTCCATACGTCGAATCTGAATCCGACCAGCTCCGAATTGCTTCCTCTCCGTCGAAAAACACCAGCCACACCGAGTACCCGTCCAGCTTCTTCCCCCCCGCCGTCTGCGCGCGAAGCTGATCCGCAATCCCCATCAACAACCCCGTCGTCGCTCCGCCGTCATTCGCTCCAACAAAGTTGATGTTCTTGAGGTAGTAGTTGGTCTCATAGTGCGTCCCGAGCACAATCACGCCATCTTTCTTGCCCGCGAACCGCACAATAAAATTGCGCATGTTCACCGGCCCGATCGGCGTATCGGCGGTGAACGCATCTTCTTCCAGCGGATCATGCTGAAAGTGCGCGCGAAGAAGCACCTCAGCCTTCACGTGCCCTGCGCTAGTCGGCCAGCGCGGCCCAATGGCCACAAAGTCGCGCGCGTACTCATACGCCCGCTCGCCGTTGAATCGTTGCGCATCCGCGCCTAGCGCCACCAACAGCGCCATCCCCGCCGCGAAGCACCAAAAACAGAAAAAGCCCCGTGCCCCATCCATTTCGCGCACTTTGCGAAATGGGTGGGAATCCACGGACCTCAACCAAGCCCAGCACACTACGAAGCATCCTCTTTGCCCTTACGCCGCGAGGGGTGCACCCACCAAGCCACGCCAATACCGATCAAATACAGGCACAACATCGGAATCGCATAGATGCACATCGTCCAAGGGTCGGGACTGGGCGTGATAATCGCCGCCACCAGAAACACCGCCAGAACCGCATAGCGAATGTTCTTCCACAAAAACTGCGGGCTCACAATGCCGAACAGCGCCAGAAAGAAAATCAGAATCGGCATCTCAAAACTGATCCCCAGCCCCAGAATGATCGACAGAAAGAAGCCCGTGTACTCCTCGATCGTGATGATCGGATTGAAGTGCTTGCCGAAGTCCACAATCAGAATCTTCAGCGCCCCTGGCAGCACAAAAAAATACCCAAACGCCGCACCCGTCAGAAACAAGCCCACCGTGGCCACCATGAACGGCACCACGAACCGCCGCTCCTTCTGGTAGAGCCCCGGCGCAATAAAAAGCCACACTTGATACAGGATGAACGGCGACGCCAGAATCGCACCGCCGATCAGCGACACCTGCAGATACAGGTTCAGCGCATCCATGGGATGCGTGTAGTTCAGCTTGATGTGCAGCCGGTCCAGCGGCTGCTGCACAAGGCCGTACAGCCTCTCGTGAAAGAAATACGCGATCGCGAATCCCGCGCCAAGATAAATCGCCGAATGCACAATCCGCCTGCGCAGCTCGTCCAGGTGCTCCATCAGGCTCATACCCGGCAGCTCTGCGCGATGCGTCACAGCCTGCCGCGCCTTCTCAATCGGGTCCACGGGATCAACCATTGGGCCTTACCGTCTCCGTCGCAGGAGCATTTTCATTTCCACTTGGAGACTTATCTTCCCCGCCAGGCGCCGCCTGCTCAACTTGCCCCATCGGGTCGAGCACGGCCACCTTTGTCGCAGCAACCGTTTCGCCAGTCGAAGGAGGCAGAATCCGCGGAGACCCATCCTCCGCGCCCGCCGTCTCCTCACTCTTAATCTCGGAATCACTCTTCACTTCGGAAACCGGCGGATACATTCCCTCCGAATAGGGCGATTCCGAAGAAGGCGACTCCAAAGCCTTCACCACATCCGGCGTAGCCGACACCGACTCCTGCGCCAACTGCTTCCGCTTTTCCTCTTCCTTCTTGCGCCGATCCGCGTCCTCCGACAGCCGCAGCTCCTCTTCCATCTGGAACTTGAAATCGTTCGAGGCCTTGCGGAACTCGAACATCAGCTTGCCGATTTGCTTGCCGATCTGCGGCAGCCGCCGCGGTCCAAACACCACCAGCGCAATCACCATCAGGATCAGCGAATCAGCCATCCCCAGGCTGCCAAGTTCAATTGGTGGCGGAGTTCCCATGAAGGCTAATGATACCCGCCCGATCTCCCCAGCGACAAAGACCTGTCGTCGGAAACCTCGCCCCGCGCACCCCGCTCACCAACATCCCTCAATGCGCAGGCATCTCCATCTTGTCTTTCTTCTCATCCTTCGCCCCGCTATCTGCGGAACCACCGCCCACCCCGCTCTCCACCCCGCCCGCCGCACTCTTCCACGCAGCCTGCACCGGCGCAGGCAACTTATCCATGTGGCTCAGAAACGTCGTCACCTGCCACATCTCCTGCTCCTTGAGACTCGTCTTCCACCCCGGCATGCCGCTCAGCCGCACGCCATGCGCAACGATGTAGAAGTTCTGATTCTCCGGCATGTCCGGCGCGTCCTCCGCAAACTGCGGCGCGCGCGGATAAAACGAGTCGCCGAACGCCGTATGCGTGTGAACCACATCCCCATGGCAGCCCGCGCAGTTCGTCTGGTAAATCTTCATCCCCGCCGTCAGATTGTCGTCCGTAGCCTGCAACGGATTCTGCACGCTCGGCGCACGCCGATCCACAGCAGCATCCAGCGCAGGCATGGCAATCTTCATCTCCAGCGCGCCCATTTGCGCATCGGCGCGAGGATCGACAAATCCGAAGCGCACGTAGCAGACCAGCACCAGCAGAACCAGAACAACACCAGTCGCAAGCCCAATCAGAAATCTGCTCATAGGGAACCTCCCTCTCATCGACTCTAAACCGCAACCCTTGGAGCGTGACGGACATTCCTGTTAACGAAGACAGCCTCGAAGTGCCGTCAATATCAAGCTCCCGCAGTCCTCTGTCTCAAATTCAACGGTTGCGCCAATACCAAGGTGTCGACCAATACCTTCGTCTAAGTGACTTTTGCGGGTTTCACGGCATATGCTGGTACGCGTTTGGCTTCCCTGTTCCTCGTCGCTTAAAAACACTCACAAACCGCAATGCCTCAAGCAACGAGATCGGCAAACCCGATTTCGTCAGATTCGCTTCCAAGGCAGACGTTTTCGCGCCCATGCGGATTCAGTTGAACGCAAAGGAGGAAAGAAAATGGCAAATGTGACGTATGAAGTTCAAGCTAACGACGCCGCCAGCGAGGCGAGCGTCGCGAGAGTCGACATGAAGTTCGAAATCGTCGTTATCCCCGTCTCGGATGTCGACCGCGCGAAGGAGTTCTACGGGAGGCTCGGGTGGAGGCTCGACGCCGACTACGACAACGGTAACGACTTCCGCGTGATTCAGTTCACGCCGCCTGGCTCCGGATGCTCGGTCATCTTCGGCAGGAACGTCACCGGGGCGGCTCCCGGTTCGGCCCAGGGTTTGTACTTGATCGTTGACGACATCGAGACAGCCCGCAAAGAGCTGCTCCGTCGCGGCATCGAGATTAGCGAGGTATTCCACGACGCCGGCGGCATGTACTCAGGTCCGGATGAGCCCTACCTGTTCGGACGGCGACGGGTCAGCGGTCGCGATCCCGAGCATCGCAGCTACCGGTCGTTCGCCTCGTTCAAAGATCCGGACGGCAATGGCTGGCTGTTCCAGGAGATCACGACGCGGCTGCCCGGCCGCATCGAGGCCACGGCGACGACCTTCGCATCGGCGAACGATCTGGCGAGTGCGTTTCGGCGTGCGGAGGCAGCCCACGGCGAGCACGAGAAGCGCACCGGGCAGCGCGACGCGAATTGGCCAGACTGGTACGCCGCCTACATGGTGGCTGAACAGTCCGGTAAAGAGCTGCCGCAATGAGCGACTACGCCGGGACCGGCATCGCTCCCGGCGGGAGGTCGAGGCTCTCGATCGCGTTTTCCTGGAGGAAGCATGAGCACCGCAACAACCACCGTTCGCGTCCGGCGCGAACCGGAACTCCTCGGGCAAACTGTTGTTGTCATCGGCGGCAGCGCCGGCATTGGGCTCGAAACGGCACGACGAGCGCGCGCTGAGGGGGCCACGCTGATCCTCACCGGCCGGAATGCCGAGCGCCTCCAGCTCGCCGCCGGCGAGATCGAAGCCCTGACCATAGCGGCCTTCGACGCCACCGATCCTGTTTCACTCGAGCGATTCTTCCGCGACCTGCCGGACACGATCGACCATGTAATGGTGACAGCTGGCGAGCCGCACTACGGGCGTCTTCTCGACATGGACTTCGAGCAGGCGCGCCGCGCCCTCGACACGCACCTCTTGCTGATGCTCCAGGTCGCCCGCAACGCCGCTCCCAAGGTAAGACCGGGAGGTACGCTGGTGTTCATGGGCGGTACCGGCGGCCGCCGCCCACGCATCGGACTGGGGGTCGTGACGACAGTCACCGCTGCGCTCCCCGCCCTCACCGCCAGCCTCGCGCTCGAACTCGCGCCCGTCCGAGTCAACCTCATCGCCGCCGGCTTCGTCGATACACCGTTGTCGGCATCGCTCCTCGGCGATGAGCTCGACAACCGACGCAATCAGCTTCGTGCCACGCTTCCCATCCGGCGCGTCGTCACAGCGGCCGACGTTGCCGCGCTCGCCGTACACATCATGACCAACACCGCTCTCACCGGCGCGACCTACGACGTTGACGGCGGGCAGCAGCTCGTCGCCGGCTAGCTGAAGAGGCGGCATGATCGTCATTGGCCGCGGCGCGCCAGCGCCCCATTAGGATTTTTGAGCCGCAGCGAGTCGCTGATCGTTGAGCAGAATTCCAAGTCTTTGTATGTCGTGCCGGCTCGGGACAGGAGAGGTAGACAGGAAACCCTGGAAAGCAGTTTTACTGATCCTGGTTTCTCTTGCGGTTGCAGCGGCAGGATACGGGCTGGTTCTCGTGCGACGAGGCTTCAGCGCACTTGATACACCATCGGCGATTGAGGAGTTCGCGGCCACGACGGCACGCAAAATGGCCGTGCCATCCGGGTATCGCCAACTTCGCAATTCCATCCCGCCTTCAACAGAGAACATTCGGGCAGGCATGCAACATTTCGCCGATCATTGCGCCACGTGCCATTCGAATGACGGAGGAGGCCAGACGTTTATCAGCAAGGGCCTCTATCCGAAACCGCCCGACTTGCGTGCAGCTGGGACGCCGCAACTGTTTTCAGAAGAGCTTCGCGCAGGCTTCAGATCGCTGCGGGCTCATGCGGCAAAGTCGGCAGCCTGATCTGAAAGACGCGATCAATGCCCCAAATCTTCCTGCAACAGGAGGGCTTCGATCTTCCGAGCTGTCCAGTTTTGACTAGAAGCTGTTTCATAACTCCGTTTTGAAAGGGCACGGCTTTAGCCGTGCCGCAAAGGACACGGGAAAACCGCGGGCTTTAGCCCCTGAGGGGTGGGTTTTGAAAAGTCTGAGGCAGTTATGAAACAGCTTCTAAGCAAAATCGGGCACACCCCCTATCACATGTAGGACGGTCGTCATCGCTGATGCCCAGTCATCAAGGAGGAATCATGAAACTCACAGGCAAGAAGGCTCTCATCACCGGCGGAAACAGCGGCATCGGCCTGGCCACAGCTCGCCTTTTCATCTCTGAAGGCGCGGAAGTCGCAATTACGGGTCGCGATCAACAGACACTGGATGAAGCGGTCGCCGAGCTGGGATCGAAAGCGCACGGCTATCGCGCCGACGTTACCGTGGCGGACGACCGCAAACGGCTCTTCGCGGATCTTGCCAAGGATTTCCGCAAGCTGGACATCGTCTTTGCTAATGCGGGAGTCTCCGGAAGGACTCCTACGGGCGCGACCGACGAAGCAGTCTTTGAGAATATCGTCCGCATCAACCTCAACGGCGCTTTCTTCACCGTCAACTCCGCCGCTCCTCTGCTGAACGACAACGCCAGCATCATCTTCAACGGATCGGTGCACAACTATCTGGGCCAGGCCGGCCTGGCCGCCTATGCGGCCACGAAGGGCGGGGTGGTCTCCATGGCACGTGCGATCGCTGCCGACTTTGCGCCGCGCAACATTCGCGTCAATGTCGTCGCGCCCGGAGCGACCAAAACTCCCATCTGGAAGCGCGGGTCTCGTGCCAATGCCTCTGAGGAACAGTCCGCCAAACTCGCAGACTTCTTCTCCTCTGCGATTGCTCTGGGCCGATGGGGCGAACCGGAAGACCTCGCTAAGGCTGTGCTTTTCCTTGCCTCCGACGATTCGTCGTACATCAACGCGGTTGAGCTGATGGTTGATGGAGGATTAACGGGTGCTCCCTTCGGAGCTCCCCTTCTTCGCGGCTGACCGTAGAGAATGGGTCGGCGCCAAATCGCCTAGGCACTCACCGAACGTGGATAGTTCCTCAAATGTGGGCTGGTGTCTATCGATCCGCCAATTCGCTTTGCAGAGAATTCGGCCCGTTTGCAACACAATAGCGTTGGAGAGAGATTCTGACCCACTCCGCGCCAAGCGGCTGGCAAAGTGTCCAAGGGGGCATCACAGAAACTCGGGATGAGGATTGGTCTTCGTTCCGAGGGGTGGCCCGAAGATGGTACCCCCCTACCCCCGTACCCCCCTCTATCCCCCACCCCCTATGGCGGTGTACTACTTCGACAACGCCTAAAGGACTAAAAACTGTACATCGCGCGACGGATATTCTTCGCAAATCGCGCCAAACATCTGTGTCAGTTTTCACAATTGTTCCACGTGGAACAATTTCGCGGCGTGGAACAATCCAAGCGGCGTTGCCGCGCGAAGCGATTGCCTGGACAGCCTGCCCTGAGCCAGCGAAGGGGCCAGTCCAAATTGTTCCACGTGGAACAATTTGAAGTAACGTGACCGCGACAGGAATCGAGTCGATGAACTTGGGTGCCCCATGTCTCGCGTTTGAGACATGGGAAAGCAAGAATCCTCGTGGCCACTCTACTGAACCTCACTCAACAATCTTCAACTCAGTCTCCGCGTCAGCCAGCGAACTTCCACCGACCCAAACGTCATACGTCGTCGCTTCCACAACCCGCTTCACCTCGACGTTGTAGAAATTCAGCTCGTCGAATCCCAGCGGAAACGTCACGTGCTTCGTCTCGCCCGGCGCCAACTGCACCCGAGTAAAGCCTTTTAGCTCGCGCACTGGCTGCTCCACGCTCGCCTCCGTATTGCGAATGTAGAGCTGCACCACCTCAGTCCCAGCAACGCTGCCTGTATTCGTCACATCCAGCGCAACCGTAGTGACCGGCGCGCGATTGGCCAAAACATCCTGCAACGGAATTTCCGCGCGGCTCAACGTGGGCTTCGAATAGCTGAAGCGCGTGTAGCTCAATCCCCAGCCAAACGGGAACAGCGCCGAGTTCTGTTCATCCACATACCGCGAGACAAATTTCTCCAGGGAATTAGTAGGTATGTGGGTCAAGTCGACATGCGCGGGACGCCCCGTCGGCAGCTGCGCATAGTAGAGCGGCTCTTGTCCAACCGCGCGAGGAAAGCTGGAGGGCAGTTTCCCCGACGGATTCACATCGCCAAACAGCACATCGGCAACCGCGGGACCAGCTTCAATCCCGGGACTCCAGGCCTCGAGAATCGCCGGCACATGTTCGGCAGCCCACTTCAACTCCAGTGGCCGACCCGCAAGCACGACGAGAATCACCGGCTTTCCAGTGGCGACTATAGCTTCCAGCAGCTTCTCCTGGTTGCCTGTGAACCCAAGATGGACGCGGCTCGCAGCCTCACCTTCCATCCAATTCGCCGGTTCTCCAAGCGCCAGAATCGCAACATCAGCCTGCTTGGCCGCCTCCACAGCCTCGGCAATGCTCTTCTCGTCGTCAGGAGTGGGCTGGCTTTGTTGCCCTGCAACCGACCCACCAAACGTCACAGTCTGAAGGATCTTCGCATCGTCGCCGGCAAGCAGTCCGCAGCCTTCTGCATACGTAAGCCGATCGCCGAGCCGCTGACTCAACTCCTGCTTGAGCGTGATCACATTTTTCGGATCGCCGGCGGACCAAGCGCCCAGCAGATCCCGCGCGTCGTCAGCCAACGGCCCAATCAACGCAACCTTCTTGGCCTTGGAAGTGAGTGGCAGCAGCGTGCCAACACCTTCGATCGGTTCATTCTTGAGCAAGACCATAGTCTCGTCGGCCACCTTGCGCGCCACAGCGCGACGCTCCGGCGTCGCTTCGTATGCCGGACTGTCCGCGGTGTACGGATGATCGAAGAGTCCCACCGCAAACTTGACACGCAGGATGCGGCGCACAGCTTCATCGACAACGCTCTCAGGAATCTTGCCCGAGCGCACCTGCGAAGCGAGTGTAGTCCCGAAGAGATTGCCTTCCATATCCATGTCGAGCCCGGCCTCGAGCGCCTTGCGCGCCACGGTAGGCCCATCGCCGATGGAGTGGTTCATCAGCTCTCCCACCGCTCCCCAATCGGAAACCACGAATCCATCGAAGCCCCATTCCTTGCGCAGAATCTGCGTCAGCGTGAGAGGGTCAGCCGTTGCAGGAATGCCGTTGATGGAGTTGAAGGAGCTCATCACCGTAGCCACGCCAGCCTCGACCGCAGCGTGATATGGCGGCAGATAAACTTGCCGCAGTGTCTGTTCGCTCATGTCGGTGGCGTTGTAGTCGCGTCCCGCAATGGCTGCGCCGTAGGCGGCGAAATGCTTCACACATGCAGCAACCGAATCGAGCTTCGCCAGATCGCCTTGCTGATAGCCCTTGACCCAGGCGCGCGCCATCGCGGAGCTGAGGTAAGGATCCTCACCGTTCGATTCGACGATGCGGCCCCACCGTGGATCGCGCGCAATGTCGACCATAGGCGAGAAAACCCAGTCGATACCGTCTGCGCGCGCTTCCACTGCACCGGTTCGCGCCACCGTCTCCGCTGCCTCGGGATCCCAGCTAGCGGCGACGGCCAGTGGAATGGGAAACGTAGTGTGATGGCCGTGAATCACGTCGAGCCCGAAGATAATGGGGATGTGCAGGCGCGATTTTTCCATCGCGATGTGCTGGTAGTGATTTGTCTTCTCTGCGCCCACGACGTTGAGCATCGAACCTACCAGGCCTTTGGCGACCAGATCGTCATAGGTCAGATTGGACGCAGCGGGCCCGGTCGCAAATCCGGCCGAATACTGCACGAGCTGCCCGATCTTCTCTTCGAGCGTCATCTTCTTCAGCAAGGCGTCAGCGCGCACGTTCACGTCTTTCGAAGCGAGTTGAGCGTTGGGCACCGAATGCGACTGGGCGGTCAAGAGGAAAGGTTGAAGGCTGGCCAGAAACAATGGGCAAATCAGGGGAAGGGCTTTGCAGCCGAGAGCGATTCTCATAACCCGGCTATCATAAACCGCCTATGTTTAGTGCGTCAGGTCCACGCCTCTGGTTGGAACATGCAGCTCGAGCTTTTGCAACAACTCTCAAGGCCGTGGCGGATTCAAGAATCCACGTCGAATTCATTCAGCTTTCATCTGACGTTGCACCATCTCGATCCCTGAGAGAGAAACAGCGGGAAGGTATCGCCGGAATCACCGCAAATGAACTACTCTGACTTGTAATGCGCGTGGCTCGTTGGATTGACATGTTCCGAAAAGCACTTTGGCTGGCGTTTGAGCACGACATGCTCAACACGGCCAAGGCTGCGGCGTATTCCGGCATGCTGATGCTGTTTCCGACCATGGTTGTCGTTACCACTCTGCTCGCGTTTGTGCCAGAGGGCTCGACAATGATGGGCCAATTTCGCATGTCATTTATGAACTTCGTTCCCGCCGACACATACGTGCTGCTGCTCTCATCCATGCAGACGCGGCGATTTCAACCGGCACAGCTCGTCTTTTCGGCTGCGATCCTCAGCGTTTTTGCCGGTCTCGGCATGATGTTGTCGTTGATGGAAGGATTCCGGCGTGCCTATCGGCTCCCGCGCACCGAGTGGGGATTCTGGGAACGGCGGCTGCGCGCATTCTTGCTGGTCCCGATGGTGCATGTTCCGTTGGCCCTTGCCACGCTGCTCCTGGTCTTCGGCCATCAGATTGAGCACTGGATGGTGAACAATGCAGCGCACGAATTGCGCCACGCAGTGCTCCTTTTCTGGCGAATGGTGCGATGGGCAATCGCCGTGGTGACGAGTGTTACAGTGCTTGTCGCACTCTATCACTTCGGAACGAAGCGCAAGGAACATTGGTCGCGGGTGATGCCAGGCGCGATTGCTGCGACGGTGGTGTGGTTTCCGGCGACGCTGGCTTTCGGCTGGTATGTGACGACCTTCGCGAACTACTCCAGGTTTTATGGCCCATTTGGCGCCGGCATCGCCACTCTGGTGTGGCTCTACCTCACTTCGTTCAGCGCACTCCTTGGAGCGGAATTGAACGGCGTCCGCTTTCGAGCGCGTGTCGAAGATGAGGCCAGTTTCGATTTTCTCGAAAGATTCGCTTCGCGCCGTTAATCCTTCGCGTCGGCCCTTCATTCCTCAACAATTCATGGCGGGCAAAGGAGAGTTTCCTCCTGCTCCTCCGTGTACAATGAAGCGATCTGTCCCCAATTCAACCCCCACCTTCCGCGCAACCCATTCTGGAGTTATTTTCATGCCGCACGCTGAAACGAGTCTGAGTGAATCCCCCATTCAACGACGCGCAAAGATTGTTGCGACGCTGGGGCCCGCTTCAAACACCGAACCGGTCTTTCGCGAGCTCGTCCGCGCTGGAGTCGATGTAGTTCGCCTGAACTTCTCTCATGGATCGCACGAAGAGAAGTTAGTCCTGATTCAGATGATTCGCAAAGTGAGCCGCGAAGAGCGAAAGCCACTATGCATCCTCGGCGATCTGCAGGGGCCTAAGATCCGCACCTCAAAGCTGAAGGATCATCAGTCTGTCCTGCTGAAGGCGGGCGGCCGTCTAACCATCACACCGCGTGACGTTCCTGGAACCGCCTCACTGGTTGGAACCACGTTCAAGACTCTGGCGGAAAACGTCGAGCAGGGCTCACGCATTCTCCTCTCCGACGGCCTGATTGAATTGCGCGTGCACGAGGTGATTGGCACGGATGTCGTATGCGAGGTCATCAACGGTGGGCAATTGGGTGAAAACAAGGGAATCAACCTGCCAGGCATCGCCGTGCGTGTTCCCTCCCTCACAGACAAGGATTCGCAGGATCTCGAGTTTGCTCTGAAGAATGGCGTGGATGCCATCGCTGTATCTTTTGTGCGCACGGCAGAAGATGTGCGGCTTGTGCGGAATCGAGTCTCCGCCTACGGCTGCGAAACATGGGTGATTGCCAAGCTCGAAAAACCTCAGGCTATCGAACATCTCGACAGCATTCTGCAGGTGGCGGACGGCATTATGGTGGCACGCGGCGATCTGGGCGTCGAGGTGCCTCCCGAGCAAGTGCCCGCGATTCAAAAGCACATCATTCGTCGGGCCTCCGAGTACTTCAAGCCGGTGATCACAGCTACTCAGATGTTGGAATCAATGATTGAGAACCCCAGACCCACGCGCGCCGAGGTTTCCGACGTGGCGAATGCTGTCTACGATGGCACGGATGCTGTGATGCTTTCAGGCGAGTCGGCGGTCGGCAAGTATCCCGTGGACGCCGTGTCGATGATGGCCCGCATCGTGAGCGAGGCGGAACGGCATATCAAGGAAGAGAAAGAGACCTATACTGGTACGCGCGTGCGGCAAAGCCATCTCTCGATCGCCGAGACGATTTGCGAGGCCACCGCCCATGCAGCCGATGACCTTGACCTGCGCGGCATTGCGCTGTTCACCGAGTCAGGGGCGACAGCGCGGCAGTTGTCGAAGTATCATCCGACGTCGCCGATCTTCGCGCTCAGCCCGGTTGAAGTCACAATTAACCGCCTCAATCTCTTGTGGGGCACAACGCCCGTGCGATGTCCCAAGGTCAATTCGACCGAGGCGCTGGTCGATGTAGCCGAGAGCCTGCTCGAGCAACATGGCTACGTCAAGAATCGCGAAGTGATAGCGATCGTGGCTGGCACGCGAACGAAGTCCGGGTCGACGAATTTCCTGCGGCTGCATGTTCTTGGGGAACATAACCAGGAGGGTGTGCGCTTCTTTGCACCGCATCATCAGGAGACGTTGCCCGATCCCGAGTCCGCTGAGGCTCAACCAAAGACGAAGCGCTCGCCGCGCATCAAGCCGCCAGGGCTGCAGAGGTATCCTTCGCCGAATCCGCCGAAGATTTCGAATCCGTAGCGGCGAGGATCGAAATACTTCGGCGGATACGAACTATTTCGTCGCCAGTTGGCGCAGAACGTAGAGCAGGATGCCGCCGTGCTCGAAGTATTCGATCTCCTGCGGCGTATCGATGCGGATCTTGGAGTTGAATGTCTTCTTCTTTCCGTCCGCCCCGGTTGCGATCACTTCCAACGTGCGACCGCCCGCAAATTTGTCCTTAAGAAGTTTCGTCAGTCCCGGGAAGTCGTAGATCTCTTCTCCGGTCAATCCGAGCGATTCGACGTTCTGCCCCTCTTCAAATTGCAACGGCAAAATGCCCATGCCTACGAGGTTGGAGCGGTGAATACGTTCGAAGCTTTCCGCAATGACAGCGCGCACGCCCAGCAGATTCGGGCCCTTGGCTGCCCAGTCGCGCGAAGAACCTGAGCCGTATTCCTTGCCAGCGAGAATTACCAGCGGCACTTTGCGCCCAGCGTATTTCACACTGGCATCGAAGATCGACATCGGCTCGCCTTCGGGCAGCAGGCGTGTGACGCCGCCTTCCGTGCCGGGCGCAAGCTTGTTGCGCAAACGCACGTTTGCGAATGTGCCCCGCACCATCACTTCGTGATTGCCGCGACGCGACCCATAGGAGTTGAAGTCCGCCGGCTTCACACCATGCTCGGCAAGATACTTTCCAGCCGGCCCGCTGGCCTTGATCGATCCCGCAGGCGAGATGTGATCGGTGGTAACCGAGTCACCGAGCACTGCCAGCACGCGCGCACCAAGAATGTCGGTAACTGGCGCGGGCATTTTTGCCATGCCGTCGAAGTACGGCGCCTTGCGAATGTAGGTTGAGTCAGGCTCCCATCGATAGACGTCGCCCGTTGGAAAGCTCAAGCCTTGCCAGTTCGCGTCGCCGTCACTCACGGTCGAGTATTCCTTGCGGAAGCTTTCGCTGCTGACGCCCTTGGCGATCGATTCGGCGACTTCCCGTTGCGTGGGCCAGATGTCCTTGAGATAAACCGGCTGTCCAGTTTTGTCTTTGCCCAACGGATCGGTGTCGAAGTTATGGCCGATACGCCCGGCGAGCGCGTAGGCGACGACGAGCGGCGGCGACATTAGATAATTCGCGCGCACATCGACATTGACGCGACCCTCGAAGTTTCGATTGCCACTGAGCACGCTCACGGCGACAAGACCGTGCTCATCGATGCTCTTCGAAACATCGGCAGGCAAGGGGCCGGAGTTTCCAATGCATGTAGTGCAGCCGTAACCCACCACATTGAAGCGCAGCTTTTCGAGGTAGGGCAGCAGGCCAGACTTCTGGTAGTAGTCGGTGACGACACGCGAGCCCGGCGCGAGCGAGGTCTTGACCCACGGTGGCACGGTGAGGCCCTTTTCGACAGCTTTCTTCGCAAGCAGACCTGCGGCGATCATGACGGATGGATTCGACGTGTTTGTGCAACTGGTGATCGCCGCGATGACAACGGAGCCGTGATCGAGATATTTGTCGGGATCGATGTTGAAGCGCTCTTTTACCGTCGTCGTGACGTGAAGCGGCGTCGCACTCGTGGTGGCGGCTGAGCCTTCGTTTTCTTCGTCGGCTAGGGCGGAATCCATCACGGTGGTGGTGCGCTCCCATGCAACCGCGGTGCGCGTTCCCAGGGGTTTGGCCGTGGGAGCGAGCAGCGTGGGCAGTTGCTGCGCGAAGCTTGCGGCAGCGTCTTTCA
>CAZAQN010000019.1:0-79505 GCA_964487345.1 uncultured Occallatibacter sp.
GAATCGGAATCGACATAGATCACCTCTCTTACGGTGACGCCCCGAACCTGCTGAACGGACTCCAGGCATCGGGCCAGCCCCTGCCCTTCATTGCGGCCGATCACGACAATCGAAAAGGCCGGCAGATCAGCGCCCGCACAACTCGTCGCGAGACCCTCAGAGTTTGCTTGCATGCGCGGGCTGTTCTTTCTCAGCAGTAGCGGGGTTTACGTTCATAGCCAACATCGGCTTCTTTCGGGGAAGGACACGCGCCGGGACCCCTACCGCAACGGAGTTGGCAGGGACATCGGTAAGCACCACCGCATTGGCACCGATGAGCACATCGTCCCCGATCCGGATCGGACCCAGAATCTTGGCGCCGGCACCTATATCCACGCGGTTTCCCAGAATCGGGGATCCGCGGTAGCCGGTATGCTTCAGACCCACAGTGACTCCATTGCGAACCACGCAGTCATCCCCAAAGGCTGCATCGCCGCTGATGATGATTCCCCCAAAATGGTCGATTCGGAACCGTCGACCCAGCGCTACCTCGCAAGGAAGCTCGATTCCCGTCAGAATCTCGCAGATAGGCTTCAGGAGCTTATAGAGAAACGAAAAGGGCATTCGCAACCAGCGCCAGCGAATGGTGTATCGCCAGCGCCCAAAGCGGTACAAAGTCATGGCCCACAGTCCCTGACGGAAGAGCTGCCGGTCATGCGTGCGCCAGTCCTCGCGGATGTTCTCAAACAATCGGAACCTCGACAGATGGAAGGAATCGCGTCGTAACTGCCCCGTAACGGCATTCAGTACCGTCTCAACTCCAGCTGCGATCTTGAGCCCTTGAGAATCGAGACGAAAAAAGACTGCTGAGTGGTCATGGTGTTAGAGTACAGCACTTCTGAAACCACCTCAGCCGAAAGCTCCGGCATTGAGCGTCCCGCCTTAGTTGTGAACTCTCTTGATCGTGTTTAGCTTGTCACCACGTTTGATCGTGTAGTCGGGCACCGACATAGTAAGGATCGGGAATCACGACCTCGATACCCATCTCGGGCGGCTGTTCAGAAAGTAGAGGACATCGCGAACGGATGCGGGCGGCCTTTCTATCACGTCAAAGTCCAGCTTCCGCTCGTTAGGATGATTAAACCCGCTCCAAGCCAATTGCTTGGGCTCGGCGAAGTTCTTTTAACGCCGCTTCCGCAGCCTCGACGGGCAGAAAATCGTCGAAGTAAATGTGCGGAAACGGCTTGTTGCTCTTGTACTCCTCGGCTCTCTCATTTGCGAGAACAGGACGCTCCCCCATTAGGCCGAAGCAGGGAGCGTATCGGGCCAATCCGGTGCGTAGGTGTGCCTTCCCACGAGGACGTTCAGCGGAATCTTGACCCGACGATACCGCACATTTGACAATCCATGCAATTGAGACGGCGCTTGGCTCTGGCGCGCCATCCGGTTCAGTGCAGTCGCGTCATTGCACTGGAAGCCGCCTCTGAGAGCTGTTGCCACAGTCGCTGGGCGGACAACGCGGGGTCGTTCTCGATCGACTGTGGTAAGCGGCATGCCAGCGCACAGCGCCCACCCGCCAATGAATCGAGCATCGCACCGAGACTTGCCTCTGAGGTTCCGACCGGGACGCCGACCCCGCCCGCTGCCTCGACCATCGAAGCATGCGATCCATAGATGACCGGTGCCCCGCAAAGTTGGGCTTCAACCAATGGCATGCCGAAGCCCTCGTAGAGCGAGGGCATCAGGAACGCTTCGCATCCCGCGTACAGCGCGGGCAGATCCTCATTGGGCACGAAGCCCAAACGCCGGACCCACCCTTTTTGCTGGCTGCTCAAGACGGTGGCCTGGATGCGGGCGTCGCGCCAGCCATCTCCTCCGGCGAGTACCAGAAGCGGCAGGTTCGTGCCCCTGCTTCTTCGATCGATGTACGCGCGAATCAATGCAACCAGGTTTTTCCTCGGCTCCAACGTCCCTACAGTTAAAAGGAAGCGCTCGGGCAACTCGTACTTTGCAAGGATGCCCGCAGATTCTGCCCTTTCTACGGCTCGAAAGCGCGGCGAAATCAAAGGGTGGATGACTGCATCCGCCGTTCGTCCATAAACAGTTTCGATATCCGCCGCCGTCGCGGCTGAAATTGCAATTACCCTATCTGCCACCCGGATCGCGCGACGTTGAAACAGCCCCCTGCCCCACCTCACCAAATGCGCTTGTGTGGAAGGCACGAATACGTCTGCGAGGTCATACACCGTCAGTACCGTTGAAATTCCGCGGAGCCTGTACGGGGGAAGGTAGCCGTTGGTACCCCAAAATGCTTGAACCTTGCTCTTCATGAGCATTCGACCCAATTCGATCGAGTGCCAAAGAGGCCCGCGCAACTTTGAGGGTGCCGCTTTCACGATCACGTTGGCCAATGAAGGAAAGACAACCGCGGTGTTCCCATAGAGCGTAAACTCGACGTGCGGATTTTGCTCGCACATAGCCCTTAAAAGGGTTGAAACGTAATTGCCAACCCCTGTGCGAACCGGCCCCAGGGGAGACGCGTCCACACCTACGCGTAGCAATGGCCCACCCATGCGATTGGTCCTTCATTAGTAAGGATCCTCCGGCAGAGCCTGAGGCTTTCGGTTGCTGGCCCCTCAAAGGGAACTGATCGCAACCGGTGAAAGGCAAAACAAGTGTAACAGCGGGAGGCAGACTCTCGGGATTCTCAAAGTTCGACTACCCCCGGCATAGCGTGGGGAACTCCCGTTTGATTAGAGAGTTTGTGAAATTGCCGCGATATATATAGGTCCTCTTGAGCCTGCTTGGAAACATAAAGAGTAACTTCAGCTTATCTTATTTCACCAAGGCGGCGCTGGGGATAGACGTCCTCCATTTGTATCGCGCCATGCCTGGCTCATCATCGATACCATGAGTCGATCGGCACGAGCCCTGGTGCGGCGATCGGGATCTTTGCTCAGCCGTCGTCGCTGAGATTGGAACCAATACCAGACAAGCTCAACGAGCATGGCGAAGAACACGCGCAGCATGTAATGTTTTCGATAATAGAGAAGTTTGCTCCGCATGCTCCAAAGTGTAAGTTGCGCCCCACTTCGCGACAGTTCGAGCGATTTGATCTGGCGCGAAGACTCGCCTCCGATGTGCACGACAGAGATATCCGGCCAATACCAGATCGAATACCCCTTCTGTTTAATGCGCTTGCATAGGTCGACTTCTTCGTAATAAAGGAAAAAGCGCGGGTCAAATGGACCCGCAGCCGCGAGGGTCTCGGCGCGAATAATCGAATACGCGCCCGGAACCCAATCGACGGCAGCTGCTTCCTCTTGGTTTGCCCACGTACGGTCGGGGCGCCCAAAAAGGCGCGATTGTGGAAATCGCGCTGCGAGTCCGGAAAGCACGATCAGGTCATTGAAGACGGTGGGAAACATGCGCGCCGAAGGCTGCCACGAACCGTCGCGCCCGGTCAGCCGCCCGCCGCCAAGTCCAGCGCGCGGGTTAGCGTCCATGTGCGCCACGGAACGCTCAAGAGATCCCTCGGTGAGGAACGCATCAGAATTGAGCAGCACAATATAACGTCCCAGTGCCGACTGGAAGCCAAGGTTGTTCGCCCGACCAAAGCCCAGATTAACCGCGCTCCGGATCAATACAACATCCGAAAACTCCTGCTCAATCATGTCGGGGGATCCATCGGTCGAGGCGTTATCGACGACGATGACCTGGACACTCAGCGAACTTCCCTCGCGAAAGACCAAGTGCAGGCATTCCCGCAGTACGTCGCGTGTATTGAAGGACACAATTACCACGGAAACGTCGAACTGGAACGAGACGGGACTCTGCGTCTGCATATTCTTTCAATTTCTGTCCGCCAGCTGATTGTTGAACACGCGCGCCAGCGAGCATACGTTCTGCGGCAAGTTGTAGACCTGGATCACACGATTGCGGCCTGCAACCCCGAGGCTGCGCCTCAGGAGGGGCTCCTCGAAAAATCGTTGAAGCGCTGCGGCCAACGCTTCGACCGAGGACGCAGGGACAAGCAGCCCGTCGAGGCCATCGCGAATTAGCTCTGGGATACCGGCTATACAGCTGCTCACGCAGGGGACCTCCATGGCCATCGCCTCCATCAAAGCCACCGGCACGCCCTCGGCGAAGCTGGCGAGGGCGAAGACATCTGCGCGATCAAGCAGTTGGCGCGTCTCCTCGTGGCTCTTGGCTCCCTCGAAGACCACTGCGATCCCGCTGCGCACCGCGAATGTCTCCAGGTGTTTACGGTCAGGACCCTCTCCCACCAGACGCACACGAAGCGAATAGCCCTGGGAGACCAACATGTCGCAGGCGCGTAGCAGAATGAGTTGGCCCTTCGACGGGACCAACCGCCCCACGCACAGAATCTCCAAAGCTCCCTCGGGCTCACGCTCTCGCGGTGTCGGAAGGAACACTTGCGGATCGACACCCTGCCGCACCACGTGCATCTTGTCCCAGTGCTCCGGCGCCGCGATCCGCATAAGCTGGCTCCGGCTAAAGTCGCTGATACACAGGATGAACTTCGCGAGCTCGATTTTTTCGCGAAGATAGTACTTCTCCACATCGTAGAATTCGTCCGGTCCATGCACGGTCATCGAATAAGGGAATCCCCACGCCAGAGACGCCAGCATGCCTACCGTGGCCACCGGTCCGCCGAAGTGGATGTGCAGATGGCGATGACCGCGCGAAACCATCCAGTCCCCAAGGATAAGAGCCTCTGCAAAGTAAAAGAGCGCGTACAATATCGCCCCAAGGTCGGATCGGCCCAGCCGCAGAGCGGCCGCCAGGCCGCGTCCAAAAACATGCGGCCGCAGGAGAAGTGTCTTCACCGCAATCCATATTGCCTCTGCGACCCGAGTTGACTTGATGTAAAGCGTCTTCTCTTTCTCCGCCGCTTCATACGCAGGTATCGACGATTGTGAACGGTCGGGATGATTAATGGAGACGACGTCGACCGTGAAGCCCAGCTTTCTCAGTTCCCGCACTTCGTTCAGGAAAAACGTGTGCGAGACACCCGGATAGCGGCTCAGAAGATAGACAAGTCGGCAGGCCTGCGCCACCTCTGGCGTGTTTGCCAGGGAGGCCTCGCTCGCACGCGCGGAATCGATTCGAGGTTCCGCATCTAATGCTGTCGCAGGATACTCGGCTTGCGGCTTTATGTTTTGGGAGCTTGCGTCCATAGGTAACCGGAACTACAGAACGTGACGCTCGGAAACGGCGCTGGGCGAAACGCGGCCGTATTCGAATTCGCGATTGACTCCCGACTTCTCCGCAAGTGAGCGGTAAATCAGGATGACCTGGTCGATCTTTTTCTGCCAATCGAAATGGCGAACGGCCCGTTCGCGCCCCGCGGCACCCATTGATTTCGCTACTTCAGGGGAGTCGATCATCATCTGCATCGCCTCGCCAAATCCCGTAACCAGGGCCAAATAACTCTCAGGCGCTACAAGAACTCCGCAGGATTGGTCCAGATAGTCCGCAGGACCGCCCCAGCGGGTTGCGATTACCGGCTTGCCCATGGCCATGGCTTCCAGCACCACGGCCCCACCGCACTCGTAGAGGCTTGGTAGAACAAGCGCGATTGCTGATCGCATGCGAGCGGCGCATTCCTGTTGCGGCAACCAACCTGAAAAATGGACACGGTCATTCAAACCTAGTTCACTGGTCATCGACTTCCAGGACCCTAACATGGGACCATCGCCAATGACTTCAAGTTCGGCACCAGGGACGTTTTCCAGCGCGCGAAGCACAATGTCCACGGCTTTCCAGTCCACCATGCGTCCGAGAAAGACGAAGCGAGAAGAGGCGCTCTCCTTATTGTCGAGTCCACCCTGCCAAATGCCGACGTCGATCCCGTTCTCCACCAGTTCGATGACCCTGCCGCGAATTCCCGAGGGCAACGCCTGCCTCGTGCGTTCATTGGCCACGAACACAACACTCGCGTGTTTCTTGCCCGGCAGCAGCGCGTTGGCTGTATCCACGAACAATCGGGCGAAGGAAATAGCCGACCGGCTCATCCACGATTCAGTCCGTCGAAAGGCCGGGGGGTATTCCATCCCGCCGTTCAGCGGCCCGATCACGACGGGCACACCCAAGCCAAACATTGCAGACGGAAATCGCGGGGCAACTGGGATCGGCTGGTGAATTACATCGATCCGTTCGTCGCGGATTAGCCGGCGTATCATTGAGCGCTGACAGAATTGCGTGATGAGCTGGTTGAGAAGCCCCAGTGTGGCTTCAGACACCCGTCTCGGCAGATAACTGCTGAGGTGAAAGAGCAGCTTGTGAATCCACAAATCCGGAACAAACAGAATCCGGTCGACGTCCTGCGGAAAAAGCTCCGCCACCTCGCTCCGCGTTCGTGAGTGAACGACGAGCCAGCTCTCGATGCCGCGAGAGCGCAGCAGGCGAAAGTAGTGGACTGGAAGAATGGCCTCGCCGCCGAAGCGTGCCGAGGCGTGTTCGGCGACGACACAGATTCGCATATGGCTCATGCAGGACGGAAGGCCTTGTAATATCCCAGGGCTCGTAGCACTTGCTTGAATGCCCGTTCCCGTTCATAGTGCGTGGGACTCAGTTCGACATAAGGAATGATGCGGCCCGGCAGGCGATGCTCGGCCGTGGCGTCCAACATGCCTGATTCCCGAGCGGCATGCAGCCACCACTTTGCCTCGCCACCTGCGTGAAAGCATTTCAGGTTGACCCATGGCTCCGATTTGAGAATTTGCAGTCCGCTTACGCCTACTTTCGACATCACTCGTTTCGCGATCGAGCGGCGCCAACATCTCCAGTATTCGGGGTCGAGATGCCCCCCTCCTACTCGCATCGCCAAAGCGGCCCAAACAATCGATTCGACATGCGGGAGGCGCGGCAGCGATTCGCCGCCCAGTCTGCCGACCAACCAATCAAGCCATTCCAGATCCGCGGAAGCACGCCAATGTGCGACCCCGATGTCCCCATGGTTTGCGAGGCGGATCCTTGCCTCAATTGCTGTCCGGACTACCTCCGGTGGGAATAGGCAGTGAGACCTCTGCCACATCAGGAGCAGGCCTGCTTTAGGCGTTTCCTCGAACTTGAATCGGTTAGGGAAGTAAAGGTCGGGGTCCAACAGCACCAGCTCCGCACCGGGATCGTTCAGCAGTAGGGGATCGGTGATTTTGCGCCAGCATGGATGGCCACGTCGAAACACGCGCAGATTACTGTGCCGTCTGAAGAGGTCCGCCTCGCGATCGCCCAGGTCTTTCTCGGAGTAAACCTGCCACTGATGTGTCTTCGCATCGAGGGATGCTACCGCCTCGGACAATTCCTGCTTGTCCTCTTGGGAGTCGGTAATGAGATGAACACGAAGCGCTTCGAGCGAGTTGCGAAACAGGCTTTCCAGCGCTCCTCTGGCATAGCCCAGAGAGCGAGGCGAGAGAACCATGAAGACTTGGCGGCGTTGGGTCATTCGGATTCCGAAGGCATTGAATCCCGATTGGGCTGCACACAGAATGTTGGGGCGGCGTCTGGACACGGAAGCAAACGCTGCACGTTTGTGCCTCTAACGGCTCTTACACTCGCGCCAGGACATCTTTCGCTTGACAACCCCCGCGACTGCGGTAGCCAGGCGGAGGCACTCTCGCTCGCCTGGACCAGTGCTACACCCTTGCGGCCGGTTCCTGCAAATCAGTCGACCGAGCTAGAAGCACTCTGTCCGGTTCAGTCTCGTGCAGAGCCACTACCTGTTCAACCCAACCGACCAGGACATATCCACACCCCGATGGTCGCGTCAGCCGCCGACTCCTCGGTGAAAACCTGTCGCCGGGAACAGCTAACTTGAAGGTCGTGCCTTCAGAAGCAGTCATCTCCGGTCATGCGCTAGCCGGCGATGAGTGTTCGCAGAGCGAAACCTATTCCCAGAAGGGACAGGAAGATTCCGGTTGCCTGCAGATCCTGCTTCCATGTAGAAACGCCCTCGCGGCTGGCACCAGTCACCAATACGAAATACATTGGCAAATCCCCGGCAGCGACCGCAACCACCGCACCGATCATCCCAAAGAAATGGAAGGCCAAAGGAATGGCCGTCACCACCCCGAGACAGTAGACTGCATTGCCGATCGCCTGGTACTGTGACTTGCCGAGGGAGAGCAGCGCAGGCATAGTCGTCGCATACAACAGCGTGTGCCACAGCCCAAGTGCCAGAACCGGCACCATCCACGAAGCGGCGTGATATCGCCGATCGTAAACTCTCGTCACCAGAAAGCCGCCTAAGTAAACCATCAGACAGAGCATCGCCGCTCCAGCCAGCAAGGCGCGAAAGCGGTACCACAAGAATGTCCTGCGGAATTCAGCCACCGGGAGGTGTGCCATCTTAGCTATAAACGGGTAACCCACCTTTTGTGTGAACGCATTTATAACGGCTCGTGGAATATCCGAAACCGTATACGCTATGCTGTATATCCCTAGCAGAGTAAACGTGATCAATTTTCCGAGAATCAGCCGATCGGCCTGCGACGCAAAGAAGCCAAAAGCAGTAGACAGAAGAATCCACTTCCCAAAGTGAACGAGGCCATGCACGCTCTCCCGGTCCCAGCGGAAGCAATTCCGGATGCCGGGGATCAGGCGGGGGTAAAAGCTGAGCCAGAGCCGACTTGTGTTGCCTACAATCGCTCCTATGACCAGCGCCCAAACCGACGGATGTACCAGTGCGCAACAGATCATGACCCCTAGCCCCAGAATCTGGCAGGTGATGTCGAGAAGGAACAATCGGCGCACACCCATGTGCCGCGACATCGAAAGCAGGTTGGTGCTGTTGAAGCCAACGACAAGATTGCATATACCCAATGCCGGCAGTAGCGCCATCAGTCGTGGTTCATGGTAAATCTGAGCCATTGGCCAAGTGACTATCAGGACGACCAGGAAAATGCCGAGGCCGCGAAGCACTTGCAAGGTCCAGACAGTATTCAGCAGTATGGGATCGTCTCCACGGGGATTCTGAACCACGCTCGGGCCCAGACCGATATCGGACATCAGGCTGATTCCGGCGATCAGCGTCGAAACCAGCGCCATCAGACCGAAAGACTCCGGCATCAGCAGCCGAGTCAGGATGAGGCTATTGACGACGCGCAGCGCCATCGAACACCCGTAATCCACCACGGTCCAGACGGTGGCTCGGAGTGCCGTCGATTCCAGCGCTTTTCTGACAATCGCATCAGCTTCTGCGTGCTTTTTCGTCACCGTTTCCGGTTCCGAGAGTTCAATCATGGGTAACGCCGGGTTTGTCGACAAACTATTCTCCCAGTACTGGGACACTGTTGAAGATTAACTTGAGGTAGCGTCGTTAGTCCCGGTCAGTTAATCGGAAGAAGAGCCGGTGCTCTGATGGCGAAACGTGCAGGCTTCTCCGTTTCTCTTCTAAATCGCAGTTTGAATAAGGCTTCTTATCTGTCCATGCCTCAGGCGCTGGTCTTACTTCGCAGCGGCGTAGCCTTTTCGGCTGTGGAGCGGCGCTGCTTAGGTGATTGTTCATACCTCCGGAATTCTCTTTTCAATGCGCGATCTGAGCGCCCCAGGCTCATCTTGTTCAGAATCACCGCAACTCCGGCGACTTCTAGCCGCTCGAGAAGTCGAGCCGCGCGTTCCAGTTCCTGCTTGGTCGTCGAACTGGACTTGACCACCAGGACAGTTGCATCGACCCCCCGCGCCAGATACTCGGTGTACGCAGAAATCGGCAGCGGGTCTGCATCGATCAGTACCACATCCCACAGCTCACCTGGGTGATTCACAGCCCCCGTCACTTTTTCAAGAGCTGGTGCTTCTTGTTCCATGCGGTATCCCGTGTGGTTATGAGCCGCCCTGATCGGCGATACCGGGGAGGGGCAAATCTCGTGGGGCTGGGTCTGCCCTTTGAGGACCAATTCGGACTGCACAAGAGCGTCGTTGCGAAGAACTTCTAATTCGCATGATTCCGATTCGGCTATTGTCCTTATTCTCAGATTAAGCCCGCGCAGTTTCTCGCTCAGCTTTCTCACCACGGTGCTCGTTCCGCTGCCATGCGCTGTAGATGTGAAGAGAAAGATTCGCGCTCCGGAGTTGCGGACGGCATGATCGATTCCTGCGGCCAGCCGGAAATAATATTCGTTGGCAAGCTCCTGGCGGAACTCGTCTTCGTCGAGCAGAACGCCCAGCGGATGGAAGCCAACTATCCGCTCGACATCTTGGGCCGTGTAGAGTCTGCTGTCCATCCAATCAATCCCCACAGGAGCGGCGATGGCGCACCCCAGACTGAAGACAACAAGAGCGAACAGATAGAACGGCAATTTGCTCTTCGGGCCCAATGGAGTCAGCGCCACGCTGGACACGTGAATCGATCCGGGCGAGCTGCTTTCCAATACGAGGTCGCGTATACGGTCGCCGATTGCGTCATACGCCTTTTGCAGACTGTCGATCTCCGGCCCGAGCGCCGCAGCTCTCTGAAATTTGGGTGCGGCCGACGTGGCCGTATGTGTATTCTCCCCCAATTCCCGAATGAGATTGAGTTCAACCAAGCGCGTGCGCGTCACATCCTGGAGCAGCTTCCCCTGAAGTTGTTCGGCAGCCTTTCGCCTCAGGTCGTTCACCTGACCGTCGATCGAAGCTACTTCGTTCTTGTCCTTCTGGTAGATGGGATGATCCGGCCGCAGGTCGTTCATCTCTTGAATCAGCGCAGCTCTGCGGCTGTTCAGCCCGGCCTTCACACCGGATAAGCCGGAGTCGGTGGCGATAGCTTCATCAGCGGCTGCGTCCGCTACGGTCGATCCTCCGTTTCCGCTTCCCTGCAGCACTGCATTCAGCTGCGCCTCCGCCGCTTCGCGCTGCATCCGCGCCGTGGCCCACTGTTCGCGTACCGTCTGCGACGTTAAGTCGTAAGGGTTCGTCGAACCCTGTCCAGTCGGAAGAGTGGCTACACCAAGCTGCTCCATTAAATGCGCCTGTTCTTCTAAGCGCTCGTTCATTTCATTCTGCACCCGGTCTTGTTCCAGATGGAGCGTCTTCACGCGATCATCGAGCCCGAAGAATTCCTCGTTCTTCGCTCTCTCCACATAGGTTTCGGTGACCATATTCACAGTGTCGGCAAGGCCGTTCGGCGAGGGTCCACTTAGGCCTATGGACACCTCATAGGTTAGACCGATCCTCGATACTGCGAGCGACTTCTGCAGCGCCTGTACCTCATCGGGCAGCGCTGGGCCGGTCCGGTGCCGCACGGAATACGGGAGCTTCGAAATGGCATCTGCGATGATGTCGTACCGGGTGACCGTCTGAATCTGGTCCTGGATATAAGATTCGTAAGGAAGGTCGACCTCGCTGTCGCCGGACAGCATTTTGGGAAATTTTGGCGCGACATACACCATGCTGTGGGATTCGTAAACCGGTTTGGCCTCCCTCCATAGCGCGTATGCCCCGCAACCAAGAAGTACGAGAAGAACAAACAGAAAAACAAACCAATGGCGTCGAACACTGCCCGCCATGTTGATCTTCGGTTTCAGCCTCTCCGGGGAAAACCCCGGCCGGCGCGAAGGAAACGACGGCAAGCTAATGCGGCTTCCGGAAGTCGAATTATCAAGCGTTGAATTGAGCATGACCCTTCCTTCGAAGTTAGTGAACGGCAACCGCTGCCAAACTGCCCAGCGTCAGGAATGGCGCCACTTGCTGCATGACAAAGCCCGTTTTCGCGATCCCGCTTTTTGGCACATAGATCACGTCCCCGGCATTCAACGAAATCTCCATGCCGCCAGTCGGCTTCAGGAGATCCTTTAAACGAATGTACTGAGTCCTGCCTCCTTTGACGCGATGCACAATCTGGAGTTCAGGGTTGTTGCCGGCGGCATCGCTAACTCCGCCTGCTTCTCCGAGAATAGAGGTGAGAGTCGAGTCGTGTCTCAGTTCAATCTGTCCCGGATGCTGCACTTGCCCCACAACAGTGATCGTCTTGGTTACGGCAGGCACAAAGATCAAGTCGTTGCGAAGCAGGCGAAGGTCCGCCAGTGGGCTACCGGTGACGAGTAACTCCTGCAGGTCGACCCATAACACCAGGTCTCCTCGATAGATCACGCATTGGTCCGGGAGACTGCCGTCGGGACGCGTTTCAATCCCGCCTCTGGAAAGCACTTCCAGCAGGGTCGGCGTCTGATCGAAACTGATGGATCCCGGATTCTTCACATTTCCGAGCAGGGTAACATGATTCGAGCCGTACCTCACCACCTCAACCGTCGCAGTGATATTGGTGGTGTAGTAGGCCAACAGAGCGGCTGCAATCTTCTGCGCGGCTGCTTCACGGGTCAGGTTGGTTACAACCATAGGCCCCACCACTGGCAGCGTGATGCGGCCGTCCGGCCCAATCGTGCTCTTGGTCGCCAACTCGGGTCGACCAGGGTACTCGATGGAAATCTCATCCCCGGCGCCCAGGGTGTATTCTTCGTTCGCCGCAGGTTCAAACATGCGCAACGTTGCGACGGGGCTCAGTTTCAAGGATGGATCTGTCGGGTTATCCGGTGTGGACTCCCGCGCTTCCTGTACGGTCCGTGCCGGATCTGCTGCCGCCTGCGGGTTCGCTTGGGGCCAGGCTTCGGCCGGCAGTTGGCAGACCATTCCAATCGCAACCACAACGGAAACGCAGATTGTGAAAGCCTGGCGGGTATTTGAAAGAATCACAGAAAGCTCCTCATCCCTTGCACAAGCCAGCCGCTCGGACTGTCGATATTGTGTTCGACCCGAGCCGGTCTGATAGATATCTAAAAGCCTAACAATTTGGATCACCTGGCGGATCATCGACCGTCCGCCGGGGATTGACGCTCTGTGCGCACCCAAGCTGCGCTTGCCCGAGACGTGCGCCATATCTCCGGTAGAATCCAAAGTTTCCACAGAACGTAAGTCGGAGCAGCCGATAAGGCTTTCATTGTTTCCCAAATCCCGGGACCTTTGAGAGACGCAACAGTTACGTGAAAGGCCAGTACGGCAAATGCCGAGAGTGCGTATATCCTAGCCCATGGAATAGGCAGGCACGCCGCTATCAGGAGAAGAATTACCTCTGAGGCGATCGGTAGCGCCAGTAGGTCGAGGAGCGGCTCAATTTGTCTCACCCTTCCACGGAGTACGTCCGAAATCAGTCCCGGAGCCCACCTTCTCATCATGCGCAAGCGCCCACCTTCCCAGCGAGCGCGTTGAGATTGTGCACCCTTGGCCGTGACCGGCATTTCACCGCGAACCGCGACCTTCTCGATGAACTCTACACGGATATCCGCTTTAACCAGGGCCAAGTGATATTCCAGATCCTCAACCACGGAATGAGCGCCGTATGGAATCCGTGTTAGCACGTCCCGGTGAAGGGCGAAGCCGTTGCCCAAAATGCCTGCAGACAGGCCCAGACGGGCACGGCCGTGTGGACGAATTGTATTGATCCCGTAGAATGCGAGCGTCATCAACCTTGTGCGCCGATTGCCCTGAGAGTTATAGACTTCATACCGGCATTGCAGGGCGCGCGCGCCCCTCCTGAGCCTCCGCCGCACTTCTGCTATCAGTCCGGCATCCACTACAGAATCCGCATCGATCACGAGCACCGCCTGCGAAGGCCCGGCCAAAATCGAAGTAAACCCATAACTCAGCGCACTGCCCTTTCCTCTTTGGCAAGGATCATCCAGCACCAGCACCCTTGCTCCAGCTTCCACGGCTTCCGCTGCCGTCGCGTCAATACAGTTATGCGCGACGACGACAACCTCCGTCCCGCGGTCGGCGGAGAATCTCAAAGCTCGAACGCATCTTCCGATCAGAGCCTCTTCATTGTGAGCCGGAACCAGAACGGTGAGCGATGGCAGTTCGAACCCCGCCGCCCGATACCGTACTCGCGTCTCTGGCAATAGCGCCGCGCTAGTAAGAACAAGGAGTTCCACGAGCAGCGGCAACGTCGCCAGCACAAGAACGATCCCAATGACGACGAACAATTCGGATAGAAGCATTAAGTCCGGCTCCAGACTACTCGATGGTAACGAACTGCAGTTTCACGAAACGACTGTCCTGGACTCATTCTCGCGGGCCTCGGCAGATGTTCCCTGATACCGCGTCGATGTGCTTTGCTTTGCAGTGCTCACTTGCCGTGATCTCAGGTGGAATCGGCGGAAAGCAGTTCCTGCCCAAGCGCTTTCTGTTCCTGACTGTCAGACGACATGATTGAAATCGGCTCAACAGTCATTCTTTGCTGCAGCAGCAATCGAACCTGACGGTACACTTCAGGCATTTCGCGAGTGTGTATCGGAACCAACTGTCCTCCGACACGGAAAAATGCAAATTCCTCCCCCAGGATCGGAACCGGCGCAAGTTCCGGCTCGATGCGCCGCAATGCTTCCGCAACATGAGGGGCCATGCGAAAGGAGGGCCCCAATCGCGCAGCGCGAACTACCCGGAGTAGAAACGGTTGCGGGCCGGCCAGCCACAGTTCTCGTTTCCAGCAGCGCGCAGCACTCAGCAGGTGAATCAGCGTGCCCAGCGCGTCCGCTCCAATGTAAGCTGTGTCGCTCAGATCGAGCACCACGTGAGAGCCAGCAACAAAATCACTGCGCACGTCGGCTTCGAACCGCGGTAATAGCGCGCCGGTGAAACTGCCTTTGATGCGAAGAACCTTGGCTGGGCCAACTGTCTCTTTGATGATCTGCACATGCGAGCCCTGTCTTGCCTGGATTACGATGGCCGCCAATTGCACCGGCAAATATCGCAGAAGCCCCGCCGCATTGTTGAAATAGCGAATTGCAAGCCGGGACGGCTCTTGAATCGTCCGGTAGAGCCATTCCATGCCACAACTTTGCATCCATAAAGGGGCGCGGCGGATTCTGCCGCTGAGGAAATCAAACGAACCGCCAACTCCGATGCAGACAGGCACCTTCAGCCGGTGGCGATGCATCGCAAGCCATTTCTCCTGCTTGGGATTTCCAAAGGCAACCAGAAGGATGTCCGGCTGCGCCTGTTCGATGCGAGCCAGGATGTCCTCGTGATCCATTTCCTCAAGCGGTTGAAACCTCGGGCAATGGCGACCGGCGATGCATACGCTCGGATAGTTCTTCTGCATCCAAGCGACCGTTCCGGCCGAGCTCTCTTCACTTGCTCCCAACAAGAAGATCCGATATCCGCGCTGGGCCGACAGTTCCGCCAGACGCGGCACGAGATCGGCTCCGGCCACGCGTTCCTTCAGCCTCACGCCCAATAGACGCGACGCCCATACAAGTGGCATGCCATCCGCCAGGACAATATCGCAGCGGTTAAGCGCCTCCCGAAGTTCTTCGTCTCTGACGGATCTAATCACGAAATCTACATTGGCTGTAGCGATCTGGTGAAAGCCGCCCTCTGCAATCTGGGCCTCCAAGGTGTCCAAGACTTGATCCATCGTCAGGTTGTCTATGGCTACACCTAAGATTGCTACACGGCGGTCTCTTGATTCCAGCATAGTGGTCGGTCCTCGCTTTTTCCGTGAGGCGCATGCAGTCTGCAATACGGTAAAAAGTGATGTGGCAGCAAAACGGATGGAGATGAGAATGGTTGGCAGCAGAAACTTTTGGTGCCTTCAGTTAATCTGCATCGGAACGATCATGAATGGCTTCCACGTCGTTGATGTCAACTGAATCAACGCCACGGAAACATTCGCTCTTGCAGCAGATGATTCGATGCTCTTGGGGCCTGCAGGAATGGGTTGACTAACTTAAATTCTGTCCGCATAGCCCCCTTCATCCAGCTCCAGTTCCCCGCAACACTGCAGGGACAGTTTGTAGGAGAATCTTGAAATCAAGCCACAAGGACCACGTATCGATGTATTGCATATCGAGTTCCATCCATTTTTCAAAGGGAACGGAATTCCGCCCGTGAATCTGCCACAGGCATGTGATACCAGGCTTTACGCTGAATCGGCGCCGCTGCCAGTCCTTATCAAAAAGCTGGTAGTCACGAAACGACATCGCCCTCGGTCCGACAAGGCTCATGTTCCCCTTCAGCACATTAAAGAGCTGCGGCAATTCGTCGATGCTCGAGTTGCGCAAGACTCTCCCTACCGAGGTGACTCGTGGATCTTTCTTCATCTTGAATACTGGCCCGGTCATTTCATTCATAGAGAGAAGTTGCTCCTGCAACTGCTCAGCATTTGCAACCATCGTTCGGAACTTGAACATCGTGAATTTCCGTTTGTTTAGCCCCATCCTGATCTGGCGGAAGAAGACGGGTCCAGGAGACGTTAGCTTGACAAGGACAGCAACCACGAGGAATAGAGGAGAAAGGATAACAAGCAATGCGCCAGAAACCAGAAAATCCAGCGTCCGTTTTGTGATCGCCTGGATTGCGTCGTCTGGACCGGCGGCGGAAAGGACGCGTGAGTTCTCCTCCAGGTCTAGAACACGATAATTAGGGGTGCGCAACTTGAAAACCTGGGCGTCGAATCTTATGACGATTCCATGCTGCTCGCACAATGCAACCAATTCGGCCGCGTGTTCATAGTACGACCGCAGCGGCAAATAGATGGCCGCCTCGTCAATGACGTTCGTTCGGAGAAAGTTGGAAAGGCCTGCAAAGGTGCAACACCGAGTCTGGCCGGTAGATTCGAATTCCTTTGTTCCGGCCCAATCATCATCCACAAAACCGACCACATGATATCCAAGCTCTGGACGATCGGCGATCTGGCGAACAAACTCGATCGCCCGGTCGTTGGTTCCCACGATGAGAATATGGCGGGTGTTTCTTCCTCTGCTCCGCAATGCAAGAAGCAGCCAACGAGCTGTAACCCGACCACCCGCCATCATAAGGGTGCTCAACAGCCAAAACAATACGACAAATCTTGTGCTTACAACTTGCAGTTGAAAAAATGCGGACATCGCAAGTAGCACAATTGCTGCAAGCATCGTAGCTTTGCACACTTCCACAAACTGCGTGTGTTGTTTCGTTAACCTCTTGGAGACATACAGTCTGCAAAATATGAACACGCTGTGCCATACGAAGAGAAGAAACGCGAATAATAGACAGTTTCCGAGCTTGATTCTCATCGCCACAAAACTGGAAAGCGTCATCTCCTTTGGAGAGGAGAACACAATCAGAGCAACAAGGATTGACGCTGCGAGGGCACAGAGATCAAAAAGCTTGGCTAGGTACTGGATAAATCGTCTTCTATTCGAAGGCATAGCACATTCCTAGTAAATGAAGAGCGTCGAGACACTTGTTCGTGCTGGAATGGTGAATCGGGGTGAGATGCCGGTCAAATCGGAAGTTGGCCTGAAGCTCGGCCAGACACTATTTCAGCTATCAAAGCTTCGGTGTACTAGTAAGTTTTGTCGAAGATCAGAAACGTGACCTCTTGAGGTGGAATTAGAACCCCAAATCCCGGTTTCGGGAGCGCAATCGCGACGATTTGTGCGCTAATTCAGGCAGGTGATGAAGCGAAGACAGGGTAGGATCGTTGTTGCGAGAAATCCCGAATGGGCTCGACATCGTATTCTGAGACGTTAACCGCGATTGATCGCTGAATTATCTCTACAGAAACTACCACCCTGGATCGGGCACCGCAGCGAATGAACGAACCCTCAACTCCCGCCAGAGCTCCCCTAACGATCCGAACTCTGTCGCCGGCCTTCAGATAAGGACACGGAAAGCATTTGGCGGCAGGCGACAGTAACGCGCGAACGTTTTGAATCTCGTCTTCTGGAATCGCCGAAGGACCGTTCTGATTACCGACAAAGTTGACGACTCCGGGAACTTTTCGGACACGGAGTTCAAGACCTGACGTCGCCATGATTCGAACAAAAAGGTAGCCGGGAAAAATCGGTACCGTGACCATCTTCTTTCGATCACTCCATTGCCGCTCCTGACTGATCAATGGGAGAAAATGAGAAACGCCAAGTGCTTCGAGCATTGTGGCAGCGGCTTTTTCCTGCCGCGACCGTGTCCTCACCGCATACCATTGCGCACAATCTGGAGCAATCCAGTTCCTGTATTCCATCTCCACACTCCTCGTCTAGGGACACGATTTCGATGCTGCTGACGTCACGGGACGGACATAGCTTCGCCCTTTCAGTCCCAGGACTGCTTTTCGAACTCCGAGGCAATGATGGTCATTTAGCTCAATTGATGACGTGGCTCGTGAGCTGATCGTCATTGAACATACCGTGTACTCCAAAATAAGCTGATCCCGGCTGTTCCCACACTCGCGTCACTTTTCCGATACACTCGATCCGAATCTCCTCGGTGGAATGATCCGGCGAAGGAATCAAAACCTCAATTCGAACATCGGCTCCGACTGGCGGGCATCTGCTGCTGAGAATTAACGCACCATCCAGCGCAATGTCGCTCGTGAAGCCGCCCTCCGTATGTTCTCTACCGTCCTCCCAATGGAAAATGACAGGCAGGCGCAGTCGGTATCTCACCGCAGCCCTGCGTTCTGAGGGAGGACCCTTGGTCATAGAAGTGATGTCAGATTATGGTCAATCCGATCGCGCCGCAAGGTGCCGAACGTTGGAAAACTCTCGTGAGACGATCGGGCAATTGCATGAGTTTTCATTCTCTGCGGATTATCCAACGAGTACCGAAAACGCCCTTGGCCTGAGAAGATCGTCTCGGTCTGATATAGAGAAGGTCGTTTGATTTTCCACAGGGGTCAACTTGCGCAATCCCAAAATTGCTGTACATTGATGACACGCAGGCAACTCCAAATCATTGGGTGAGTGCCTTCCCCTCCACTTCTTCGAACAACAGGAAATGACCTGTGTGTTCGACTGGACTTCGTTAGCCTTGGACAGTTCTGGGCCAATCATCGCGATCAGATAGTCGTGTGTCTGAGGTCATGTTCACTCTAAAAACATGGAGGTCCAATCCTTGCATATGCCTTCGTCGCATTCTCAAAATGTCTCTTTTCGGTCTCGCGAGGGGAGTAGTTGGGTAGTCCCAAATCCGCGCAAACACGAGAGCGTTTTGCAGACTATCGAGAATCCTGGACAGATGCTCAGGGTCTTGATCGTTGACCGGGATTCGATGGGTAGTGATCTGTTGGCAACGGCGCTAACCAGTGATAGGAATTTTCATGCGTCCGGGATTCGGCCAGATAATCTTCTGGATTGTCTGGCAGACGGAAAAACCCACGTGGTTGTCATCGGGGCCGATCTTGATCTCGATTCTAAGAATGGTTTCGACTTGGCTCATACAGTGCGAAACGCTCACCCGTCCATACCCATTGTTATTCTTCTCAGCAAACCGACTCTCGATTCAGTCATAAACGCTTTTCGTTCTGGAGCACGAGGCATCTTTTCCCGACAGCATCCAGTGGCCGAATTTGTCACCTGCGTTGAGCATGTGCGGAAGGGCCTTGTTTGGGCAGGCGCACAAGAGACGACCCTCCTTTTGGAGGCGTTCAGCTCCCTTTCCACTCCCGATTTATCGATGACGGATGAGTCGTCGCCGTTGACGCATCGTGAATTGCAAGTAGTCAAGTGTGCCGCAAGAGGTAAGACGAACAAGGCGATTGCGAAGGAATTAGGACTTAGCGAGCATACTGTGAAGAACTACCTATTTCGGGCTTTTGAGAAGTTGGGCGTTTCCAATCGAGTAGAACTGCTGTTTTATTTGACCCAGAGAGGTCAGACTTTCCGCCAAGACACGGCCGAATTTCCAGAGCCCAATCTACTAGCAAACTGATGTGATATCGAAATTAGACGAGCAGCGATATCCCTGCGCGATCCTGTGCAAGCACCTCCCTGTGGAGAGGGTCGCTTATGGTAACCACATGAAGTTATCAAAAGCCAAGATGCCGAGTGCCTTCCATGTTATTGCAGGGTAGCCCGCATGTGTTATTGCAGACTTGTGCGCATCTGTTAGTTTCGGACAAGAAGAACTGAACGGAGCCAAGAAATCACTGATTTTAAAACAGTTTCATTTCTTATGTCCTATTTTTTGCTAATAATGGCAATTAACAGAAATCTATCGCATTGATAAACGCGGGACCCCCGCTCGCACGACGGCCAGGCCATTCTGACGAAGAAGTCGGTGACCTGCAGATACTGAAGGCGTAATCGAACAACCTGCTCCTCCTTGAGAGGGTCTTGTGATCGATTCACCGGGGGCAAATGAAATCTATTTCACAACAATCGCCGCGCAGCGACGACCTTCAGGGCCAAGGGGCCTCCGGTCGCGTCGGGAGCCTGGAAAACAAGAGAAAGAAATCCGAAACGGATGTTGCACCGGAATTTCGCGTCCTGATCGTCGACCGCGATTCGATGAGCAGCCATCTGCTCGCGACCGCACTCTGCCAAGTAAGAAATATTCGGGCATCCGCAGTGCAGTCTACCGATCTCCTTCGACATTTGGATGTTGAGCGTGCGGATATGGTCATCATTGGCGCCGAGGTCAACCAAAGGTCCCCAAATGAGTTCGACCTTGCGCAAGCCGTGAGTCGCGCACATCCCAGCGTCCTGATCGTAATGCTCTTGAACCATTCGACGCGTGATTCCGTCCTGAATGCTTTCCGAAGCGGAGCTCGCGGGGTTTTCCCGCGACAGCGGCCCATCGCCGATCTCCTCGATTGCGTCGAGCGCGTTCGCAATGGATATATTTGGGCGGCCGAGCAAGAGACGACCCTTCTGCTCGACGCGATTCGATCATTTCCAATACAGAATCTTTCGCCGTCAACCGAGTCGTTGCCGCTGACCTACCGCGAAAAGCAGATGGTACAGGCTGCGGCCCGCGGCAAGACGAACAAGGTGATAGCCGGCGAATTGGGGCTGAGCGAACACACAGTAAAGAATTACCTCTTTCACGCATTCGAAAAGTTGGGGGTCTCCAGTCGTACCGAATTGTTGTTTTATTTGACGCTGCGAGGGCAAACTTTTGGCTCGACCCGGCCGGCGGAACGGAAAGCGGGTCCGAAGGATAAAAAGCCTTCCACTTAAAAAGCGCGATGCGTATCCGCGGCGCGGGGGGCGGCGTCATCGAGCCCTTCACTTTGCGGCTGAAAGCGGCTCGACGACCCCGAAGAATGTCGACCGGCCTTCGCGTGATCAGACACGTGGGCAGTGCGGACTGAATCCGGGTGATCTTCTCTGGCGAAACGACGCACCGCACTTACTGGAATGAGGATCTTTCCTTCAACACGCCTGGAGGGAAGGCGACCCGTCGTGATGAGGTAGTCAATCGAACGAATGCTTAAGCTGAGTGCTTCGTCGTCGTCACGCCGGGAGTATCCGGGGATTTTGGACGAGTTCGGAGTATGTATGGTTGACACACAATAGGAACTGGGATACGTTTTCCTCATTCGGGGACATGCCGCCGCTCGGCGGACCGGTAGCTGAGATTGTTTTTGTATGCACACACTGACTTCAGGATGAGGTGCATGACTGGTGGCTACCAAAACTCGGATCCACGACCTTGAATTGGTCATTGCGCTTTCTGAGGAGCGCACCCTGTCCCAGGCTGCAAAGCGTGTGGGCATGTCGCAACCGGCGATAAGCAAGCGCCTGCACGTAATCGAACGGCGCCTGCAGCTGAAGCTTTTTCAGGTCAACCATCGCGGCGCGGATATTACCGAGTCGGGACGCTTCTTCGCCGAGTATGCGCAACAGAGCGTGAATCTCTTCCATAGGGGCATTCACGAAGCTCGGCAGGCCCGGCATGCGCACCTGAATAGGCTGCGGGTCGGGACCTCACCATTTCAACCGGCGCACCTAGTCGAAATGCTCCGCACGTTGGAGTTACGTCTTTATCGCAATCTTTCAATCGAGGTCGAGTCCGCATTTTCCTGCGACCTGCTCAGAAAGCTCGAACACCATGAGATCGACGTGGCGTTGCTGACATCTCCTCCATCGAAGCCGTCGATCACCACAGCCGTGCTGGGTGTGCGTAATTTTATGATCGTCTTCCATAAGAGCCACGAACTTGCAACTCAGGAATCAGTTGGCCTGGCGGATGTGGCGGCGTATCCATGGGTTTTCTTCAATCGACATGTTCATCCGCACTTGCACGATTTGATCCTGCGGCGAGCACATGTGATGCAGATCACACCGAATATCGCTCACAACATCATGCACGCCGAGCAGGTTCCCGCGTTCGTCAAGGATGGTTTGTCCGTCGCATGGCTTTCGCCGACCGGAGCTGCGCGTGTCGCACATGGCGACTTTTTGTCGCGACCCCTCGTCGATAAAGAAATTCGTCTTGAGACGCACCTGGCTACCCTGGCGAACAACAGTTCGGCGCTTGTGAGCGAATTCGTCCGCACATTCATGAAGCGGCATCAGCAGGAGAGACAACCGGTTCAGATGGTGTTGCCGATAGCCAATGAAGAGATCGAAAAGGCCGGCTAGGACTGGCGATGGCTTTGACTTGTCCTGTGCCAATTCGAAGTTGTGAAAAGGACAAATGATTCCATAGTGAAAAGCATGAGAGTCTCCATAACTGCCTGTTGGTCTTTCGTTGCGAGGTAGAGAGCGATGCGAGCGTGAGTCGCGAGGCTCCCGCAGCAAAGATCATTGAGTTTCGAGTGGGGCCTCTCGGGCGACCGGATGCGGCTTCAACTCCTCTGCGTTGATCCCTGCCAGATCGAGGACTGAGTCTGTGCGGAGACCGCCTACCATGGATGCAGGATGAGCGGGCGGAAGATTGTTCACGTCGACATGGACGCGTTCTATGCCTCGGTCGAGCAGCGGGATAACCCGGAGCTGCGCGGCAAGCCTGTTGTCGTGGCGTGGCGAGGAAAGCGCTCGGTTGTCTGCGCGGCCTCATATGAGGCCCGGCGCTTCGGAGTTCGCTCAGCTATGGCGGCGACGCATGCCGAGCGCCTGTGCCCGCAGGCCGTCTTCGTACCTCCGGACTTTACCCGTTACAGGGCAGCTTCGCGTGCGGTGCGTGAGGTCTTCCTCCGGCACACGGACTTGATCGAACCGTTGTCGCTCGATGAAGCCTATCTCGATGTCACCGAGAACAAGACCGGACTCGCCACAGCTACCAAGGTCGCGAGCACCATCCGGCGGCAAATCCGCGAAGAACTGGATCTGACCGCCTCAGCCGGCGTGGCCCCCAACAAGTTCCTGGCGAAGATCGCCTCGGATTGGCGAAAGCCGAATGGACTATTTGTTATTCAGCCTGCCGAAGTAGAGGAGTTTCTTACCCCCTTACCTGTCGGGCGCATTCCAGGAGTCGGCAAAGTGACCGAGCAGAAGCTCTCCCGGCTTGGATTGCATCTCGTCGGTGAACTGCGCGCTCGCTCTCTTCGAGAGCTCCAAATGCTCTTCGGCCGTTACGGGCAGCGCCTTTACGAATTGGCCAGGGGAATCGATGAGAATCCCGTGGTACCCAACCGGCCGACCCAGTCGATCTCGGCCGAAGATACTTTTGAGCAGGACGTTCTGTTGGCCGAGACCGAACCCATAATCCGGCGCCTGGCGGAAAAGACCTGGGAGGCATCGCGCAAGGAATCGAGGATCGCCCGCACAGTCGTCCTGAAGCTCAAGACAGCCGGGTTCCAAGTGTTGACGCGAAGCCAGACACCATCCTCGCCACCCGCCTCTTGCGAAGACTTGACGCAGATCGCTCTTTCGCTGCGGGAAAAAGTGAACTTGGGTCCTACGCAAAGATTTCGTCTGGTCGGCGTCGGCCTTGGCAACTTCCATAATCCGCAAGAGACCGGGGAACCGTCGCTCTTCTCAACCGAGCCGATTCCGTGAGCAGACCCTGCGGTTTAGTTTTCGACAGTGGGAGAGCGCTGAGGTGGTCTTACATCATAAGATTTGTCGATCACGATGTAGGTCTTGGAGGTCTGGTCTTGGTTCGGGGCTGTTTAGGGCACTCATCTGAGCAGGAAACGCGCTGGCTGCGACTCCCCGGTTGAACTGAGACGTCCGCCGGAAAGTCGACCACTGCCGGGCACAAGAAACCGTGGAGAGGTTCTTATGCTGCTACCGCATCACTGATATGGACCTCGACCACGGCCCCATCCGCTTTCTGGAGATATGCAACCAATTCGAGCAGATTGCGAGCATGGGGATTCCCTTCCTGGCTCAGCATGCGCATGAGGCTTTTCGGAGAACGTCCAAGAGCCTCGCCCAGATCTATAAAGCCAACTGTCCCAGAGCACGAAAATCGATGCTGTTCTTGGTGACAAGTACGCAATTTCCGGCGATGATAACCGGCATTAGATTCCAGTCTTTCCACTGACCCTTGCCGATCCACCTCACATGGGAGACCTCTGGATGTTCGCGGGCCCGCGCCAACCGGGCCCACTCCTCGCTGAGGCACTCATCGATCAGAAACGTGGTCTCGCCGCCATCGTCCGGACCGGCATCCTCATTGGCGCCACGAGCTCGCTTCTCGTAACCCTTGTAACCGAGAGAGGCTTCCGGTTTACGCGTCCTGCGAAAAAATGACGGCCGTATACGGACCGATGCCGATGTTGGCCGAGAAGGGAAGGTTATCCGCCCCGGGGTCGGAGGCCTCGGTGTCGTAGCTGAACCAGTTGCCGAAGTAGGCGTCGTAACCGTTCGAGTCGCTGTTGAAGCGGACCTTCCAAAGGCCCTGCCGGGGGAACCCCAAAGAGTAATTCGTGTAGCCCTGATTGGCGAAGTTGAGCACGACGACGACATCGTCGCCTGCGCCGCCCTGGTCCCAGCGGTGATAAGCGATGAGCTTTGAGTTGTCGTCGACCTTAAAGATGTTGGTGTTCTGGGCTCTCAGACCGCGGGTCTGATTGAACCAGTCGCGCCTCAGATGAATGAGGTCGCGGTAGAGCTGGGTGATGCCGGCAAACTGCCAGGCGTGCGACCAGTCCATCATGTGATTGGCGTCCCACGCGCCCCAGGCCAGGAATTCCTGCCCCATGAAGAGCATGGGGATCCCGGGCGAGGTGAGAAGAGCAGCTGCGCCCAGCGTAGAGCGCTTTTTGGATGCCCAGCTATCGGCATGGGCGGGCCAGATCATCTCCGGAACGCGGGCCATTGGCGGGTTAGCCGAGCCATCGACGCCGTCGTGCGATTCGGTATAGATGACGCGCTGGAAGGCGTCGCTGTTGTAGGTCTGCCCGACGGCAAAGGCGACGTCGCTCATGCTGCGGCCGCTGTCGTCGGGAGCCACCATGGCATAGTGCAGCTTCCAGAAAAAGTTGATTCCCCACTGCGCGTTGAAGCCCGCGCCGCCTGCGCCTACAGTCTTGGTGATCCATTCGTTGTCCTTGAGGTCTTCGGCGATGGAGATCTTCCAGCCATCCCGCTGCTGGATGAGGCCGTTGATCCACTGGCACAGAGACCAACCATCGGGGAGGTCGTGGGCCGGATCGTTGTTGTTGTCGTAGACGTTGCGGATGGAGCCGACCGAGTCCCAGCGGAGACCGTCGGCGTAGCGCTGCTCCAGCCAACGGAGCGCGTTGTCGCGGATGTATTGCCGCACTTCGCCGCGCCCGTAATCGAGCCGGTCGCCCCAGGCGGTCTGGCGGCGCCAGTCGTTATAGAAGTAGATGCCGCCATAGGTGGGCGCAGCGGCCCAGCCGTCGAATAGCCACATATCGCCGGCGTCGGCCCCCAGGTGGTTGTAGACGACGTCGACGATGACTGCGATGCCGCGCTGATGGGACTGACTGACAAGACTACGAAAGCCGTCGGGGCCGCCGAAGGCATTCTCAATGGCGAACATGTATGCGTAGTTGTAGCCTGCGTCGACGGGGATATCGAACTGGAAGACGGGCATGATCTCAATGGCGTTGATGCCCAGGTCACGCAAATAATCGAGTTTGGTGACAATCGAAGCAAAAGAGCCCGTGTGCTGACCATCAGCATCGAGAGCGTCGATGGCGGGATCGGATAGGAAGGTGCGCACGTTGATTTCGTAAATGACGAGTTCATTCCAGTTCGGCGTGCCGTAGCCGGGGACTTCGGCGAGCGTTTCTGTGCTGGGGCCGATGCGCGCATTCCACGGGTTAGCAGCCATGCCGCTGCCGATCACCTCACGGGCGTAGGGGTCCATGCGCCAGAGTGGATCTGGCGCCGCCGGATTTTGGAGGACGAAGAGGTACTCCTGCCCTGTTGTGGCGCCGGGGACATCGACAGACCAAAAGCCGTTGCCCTCGGAATAGAGCGGGTTGGCATTGGTCGACCAGCCATTGAAGTCGCCTGCCACACACACGGAGTTGGCGAAGAGAGTCCAGACGCGAAAAGTGACGCCGTTGCCGGCAGGGTCCTGGAAGGGGGTGGCGCCCATGAAGGGGCGTTGCGAAGACGGCATAGACGGCCCCACAGAAATGCGTAAGGTGCGCTACAGACTTAGCTGATGTAACAAGACTAGAGAAGAAGGATTGAAGACACTTTTCGAAACGGATGTGTACCAGTGGAGCGAGCGTAACCGATGTGCGGGCATGAATGCAACGCGCAAATCCGCGCGGCGAGGTCGTGGATGACCACGTCGCCTAGTCTCTAGTTATTACTGTGCAAATAAGCTTCAAACCAGGATGTGTGGTATACCGGGGTTTATCGGGACAAATAATGGGATTACAGCATGGAGTGACTTATCCGTGATCGGCGCGTCTCAGTTCAAGCAGACACAATCAACCCAGTTCAGATTCTGGGACCAGTGTTCGTGAGGTTGATATATCGCTCGAGCTTGACTACCTCCGGTTGACCCTTGACCTTAACTTCGCAACGAACGGTAGATTCTCCATTCGCCAATTCTTTCATCTTGAAGCGGCTCATTCGGTCGGTGACGACTTGAGCGGGGTTGGGATAGGAGGGATCGAGCACATACTTGACTGACTCGATCCGGTTCAGTACTTCCTCTCTAGCCTGTACGATCACATGAAATGCCCACATTGGCATGGGGAACTCTGTATCCTTTTTCGAGTATCGCCAGCTGCTGTGTATGAGCGCCATATGATCGGCCGTGAGCGTCTGTCCGGCAGCCGCGGCCTGAAGATTAATGGGAGCCTGGCCCACCTTCACCTGATAAATCTCGATCGACGCTCCTGCGTCCATTCGCTGCCTCAAGCCCTCCAACAGCGATCGCACCGATTTATAAAAGACTGCGATGGCAAAGGCCGCAACGGCGGGCCACGCAAATGCCCGAACGAGCTGGAATGTCGTGGGTGAATTGGTCGTTGAATCAGGTGTGCCGCTGATCATCTTGCACTCGCGGAGAAACATCGGTACTCCGTCTTTAGGGTGATCGCAACGACTGATCCTCGAAACGCCCTAAGGCGGTCGAGATGGCTCAGGCATATTCTGACCCGCCGAACCGGGCTAATCCAAAGCAAGAAGCGATCGTAGCTGTAATTGATTGTGTTCAGCAACACAGTGCATGCATATGGCCGTTTCCGTCCGCTGCACAGGATCTGTCTTCGATTATTGATCCGATAGCCACTCCGATTGGATCGCACCAGTAGGGTGCTGGTCAAAATTTAGGCCGACGCGAGGCGCAGATTCAGAACCGTAATGTCGTCATCCTGCCCGAAGGCCTGCGCAGCCCGCACGATTGAATCTGCTGACTGGGTCATCATCGCCGTCGCGCGTTCGAACCCGAGGAGTTCACCATCGGTCGCGCGAGCCTCTACCACGCCATCAGTTATGAGAGTGAGTTGCTCACCCGCTGCGAGAGCAAAGACCGACTCGGTGTATTGCTCATGCGCAGAAAGACCGAGTGGAAGACCATTGGTAAGAGCCAGCTCGCGGCCACTCACGTAAGGGGCTATATGCCCGGCATTGGCGACGGTGAGCGCGCCGGCGGTGCTCACCGTGAGAACGAGACACGTTGTGAACCCTCCGGAGCTGCGTGCCAGCATGCGCTGATTCATCGCGGCGAGAATCTCCGAGGGTCTTTGCGTGTAGTGTGCCAGGGTGCGCAAGGTTCCTACCAGAAGGGATACAGTCATCGCGGCCGGCATGCCCTTGCCGCTCACGTCGCCGATGGCAACGAGGACGCCACCGTTTGCGATGGGGATGATCTGGAAGAAGTCGCCGCCGACCTGGCCGGCAGGCTTGTAGACGCTCTCCACCACAAAACCGGGCACGGTGGGGATTTCTTCCGGCACGAGGACCTGCTGCACGGCTCGCGCGGCTTCCAATTCGTTTTTGTAGCGCTCTTCATCTCGGCGGATTCGGACGAAGCGAAGTAGGAAAATGGCAAAGAGCACGAGTTGAACGGCGATACTCGCAATTTGATAGGTCCCGATCGGAAAGGGCCAGTTAGCCAAGCCGCTGAAGAAGAGGCTTTGGTAGAAGATTACCCAGGTTGCACCTTGCCCAATCAGAACTGCAGTCACGTAGACAGCGGTGAGGTTGAGGAAGTACACAGCCACCGGCACAGAAAAGATGCGCATTTCTGTTTTGCTCTCTTTTGAGGCCTCGAAGAGCAGTCCGCAATTGGAAGCCGCGAGCAAAAGCTTCGAGAATGCCCCGATTTCGCCGTACAACGAAGTGCTGATCCAACCGAGAGCGACGAGGCCATTCAGTACAAAGTCGGACAGCGCCACTGCGATTGCTACCCAGTACAGACGGGTTCGACCGATCCGCCCAAAGTGCTCGATCATCGTCGGCATGGACACGTTGAGACCAAGGATCAGGATGGCCTGACCCCAGAGCCAAAAGTGGATGTTTACGGAATGGACTTCGCAGTACGTTTGGAAAAGCACATAGACCACGTTGATCGCCTCAAACAGGCCAAACCATAAGAATTCGCGGTCGGTGGGCCGGAGGAAGAAGAGCAGAAGCGAGCCGATCCCCGCCAGCAGGCAAACGAGTCCATTGATGTTGTATTGGGCATCTTCCCAGAAAATCTGCCGAAGGCGATGTATTTGCCATTCCTGGATCAAACTGGCATCACCCAGCTGCATGGATTCCTGAAACCCGCCGAGCTGCCCCCCTCCCCACTCAGACGAGTAGTGCCACACACGGATGGCGAAGGTGAGGGGCCGACCGGACTGCGTCAGATCGGCTGGAATGGGAAACGAGAGGTTCTCACCTGATAACGGTATAGCGTGCGGAGGCATGGAGCCGAACGCGGCGATCGAATGGCCGTCGGCAAAGATCTGAAAGTTCGTGGCGATGACCGGAACCCAGACCGCAAGTGGGCCGGGGTGGGATGGCAGCGTGACTTTGAATCGGTACCACGCGAAACCAGTGAGATACGGGTAGCCTTGCCCGTACCAGGGTCGATCGCCTCGGATAAGAGGCCAGGTATTGTCATCGAATGCTGGGTTGGCCCAGGCGAAGGTCGGATCGTCCCCTGGATGAAAACGCATGAGTCCGTCCAGCGCCACAATCTGACGGCCGTGAGCGGCAAGATCGAAGCTCTGCGCAGCGAGCGCGCCACAGAGCATTGAGACGGCCAGGAAGCCGAGAATCAGGCGGAACGCTTTGCGGGGAAGCATTACTGGCAATCTTGTCATCAAGTTCATTGGCCGACAACGGAAAATGTCATTTCACGCGAAAGAGAGCGTCGCAATAGCAATCGACGGGGAACCGCCAGGTTGGCTGAGACGATTCGGTTTCTTCAGTCATCGATGAGCGCATGACCGCCAAAGCACTCATCGACGGCGGATTAGTCCTCACTAGTCGGCGAGGGTGAAGGAATCCCCAGCAGTCGGTCTAAACATCGCGATGACAGTCCGAGTCGCTCATCGACTGGCTTGAAAGAAAACAGGCGAACACTACGATCGATATCGAAGCTCAGATGGGATCGATAACGATGAACGCGCTTCTTGTCGGGTTGACAATCACTGCTGAGAATCCGATTTTTCGTACTCAAGAGGTCTACAGGAAGTCGGTCGCTATAATTGACGTTCGCCGCGGCCTCAGGCACCCTAGGGATACCATGACAATTGATTGCTCTGAAATTGGAGGCAAAGTTGTACTGCACGTGGTTGGCCGCATGGATGCCGAAAATGCTGTTCAGTTTGAGCGGCAATGCGATTCATGTATCTCAGAGGGCACAACGAGCCTCATCGTCGACTTGGGCGATCTTAGTTATGTCAGCAGCATGGGCTTGCGCTCTTTCGTCGGGATTGCTCAGAAGCTGAAGAATAAGGGTGGAGAGCTCCGAATCTGCTGTCTGACCGGCCTCGTCCGGCAGGTATTCGAAATTACCCGGCTGAACCACGTATTTCCGATGTACGAATCAGTGGAATCGGCGTCGTTGGGAGGCTGAGCAAAGTCTTGCCAGGAATATCGCAATCTTTGACGCTGATCGCAATACCCGAATCGCTGGCCCCTGTGACAGACTTTGTTCGAATAGGCGCACGGGAAGCGAATTTGCCGGAACTGCATATGAGTCAGCTCGACCTAGTGATTGAAGAGATCCTGGTCAATGTTTGGCGATATTCCTATCCTGAGGGCGCGCCGGGGACGGTCGTCATCACCTATTCTGTTCCCAGACCGCAAGAGATGGAAGTCGAAGTCGCGGATCAGGGTATTGAATTTGATCCGTTGACTGCTGATCCGCCGGACCTGACGCCCGATTTATCTCGAAGACCCGCGGGAGGTCTGGGAATCTTTCTGCTGAAGTCCTTCGCCAGTTCGCTGAATTATCGCCGCCAACAAGGCTGGAACCGACTGAGCTTCGGGATCTCAGCGAATTCGTGATTCATAGCGTCGACGTGCTTCGCATCGTGCTGGCATTGGTGCCGGTGCTGTTATTCCTTGCCGCCCTTCGAGCGCTTGACAGTTACAAACTGATCTCGGTTCGCACGGTATTCACATCCCTTGCGTCCGGGGCCCTGGCAGCGTTGCTCTGCTTCGCTTTCAACTCGATTATTTTTCGGCAGTTTCCTGGTCATGAGGACCAGTACGCCCGCTTCGGCGCTCCGGTCGTGGAAGAACTCGCCAAAGCTGTCTATTGGATCTTTCTGATCGCCACTGCGAGAGCGGCCTTCATGGCAGATTCAGCCATTTGCGGATTCGCAGTGGGAGCGGGATTTGCGCTGGTTGAAAACATCTCTTACCTTCACTTGCTTGAAGGAAGAGGGCTTGGAGTCTGGATTTTGCGCGGATTCGGCACAGCCGTGATGCACGGAGGCGTTGCAGCGCTGGGGGCAACTCTTTCCGCCTATCTGCTTGAGAGCCGGAACTGGTCGCGCGCACCCTTATTTGTGCCAGGAGTGGCGGCAGCAATTGTGCTCCACTCGTTATTTAATCAGAGTCTTCAGTCTCCCGTGGCATCCACGGTTGCGGCGGCCGCTGGGTTGCCACTGATCCTGGGATTCGTTTTTTACTTCAGCGAAAAATCTCTGCGCGAGTGGTTGGGGGGCAAACTCGACAGCGATATCGACATGCTCAACCAAATTGGTTCGAAGGAATTCCAGCGGACCCGCGTCGGTGCCTATCTGATGGCTCTGCAGGAAAGTTTCTCGCCGACAGTGCGCGGCGACATGTTGTCTCTCCTGCAGCTAACCAGCGAGCTCAGCATGCGCGCCAAGGGCGATCTGCTCCTTCGGGAGGCTGGCCTCGAAGCTGAACCTGATTCCGAATTGGATGGCCTGTTCGTGGAGCTGAAGTATCTTCAGAAAAGCATCGGACCTACCGGAATGCTGGCTATCCGGCCGCTCCTCTCTCAAACTCCACGTGATCTTTGGGAGATGCATCGGCTGGTGGAAGCGCGCGGAAGCAGCAAATTCGCGGGCAGGGACGGTGCTGCATAATCCGCGTATGCTGTCATTGAATTGGGAGGTCGGACGCCGTGGATCCTCAAGGCGAGGTGACCGGTCTACTGGTTGCCTGGGGTAAAGGTGACCAAAATGCGCTGAATGAACTGATGCCGCTCGTCTACAACGAGCTACATCGAATGGCGCGTCGCGCATGGAGCGCCCAGGATCAAGGCAACACTATGCAACCTACGGCGCTGATCAATGAGGCATATCTAAGGCTCGCCGACGTCGAAAATGCATCGTTTCAGAATCGCTGCCATTTCTTCGCTGTCGCTTGCACAGCGATGCGCCAGATCCTCGTCAATCATGCCCGCAGTCGCCTTGCAGGAAAGCGCGGCAGCGGTCGAGTCCCCGTCTCGCTCGACGATGTGCAGCTGGCAGTGCACCAGGAAGCTGCCCAGGTGGTTGCGCTCCACGATGCGCTTGAGCGTTTGCAGGCCGTTGACGAACGTAAGAGTAGAGTCATCGAAATGCGCTACTTTGGCGGTCTGAGTATCGAAGAAACCGCAGAGGCCCTGGGTGTTTCCATTATCACTGTGAATCGTGATTTTCGATTGGCGCGCACATGGCTGATGCGCGAGATGAACGGCGAGCAGTCATGACCTTGAAGGCGGATTGGGTTGAGATTGAACGGTTGTTTCACGAATCGGTCGATCTTCCGGTAAAGGAGCGCCAGGCTCTGCTTGCCTCTGCCAGTGCCTCGGTCAGGGCGGAGGTTGAATCTCTCCTCAAGACAGAAGACGAGGCAGTTTTTGTCGCGCGCCCTGATCGTCTGGCGGCAGACCTGCTCGACCAGCCAAGCGCTCTTTCCACCAGCGAGCGCATCGGGAAGTACCAAATCGAATCTCTGATCACGGTCGGCGGAATGGGCGAAGTTTACCTGGCGCGCAATCAATCAGGCTGTCCGGTCGCTCTGAAGATCCTGCGCCGCCATCTAGTCGCGAGTCCGCAAGCAGTCGACCGCTTCCAAACAGAGGTGCGCGCAGCCTCGGCGCTCGATGATCTAAATATCGTCACGGTTTACGAATCCGGAGACTCGCCGGCGGGCCTGTTCCTCGCGATGGAATGGGTCGAGGGACCGACATTCCGCCAACTGATGGCCGCTGGCGCGGCGGAAATCAGCGATGCCATTGACTGGGGAGAACAGGCGGCGAGCGCACTTGCCGCTGCCCACTCTGCGGATATCTTGCACCGGGATATCAAACCGGAGAACATCATCCTTCGAAAAGACGGGGTTGTGAAGATCCTGGATTTCGGGCTGGCGCGGCTTGCCGGTCCCGTGCGCATAGAACCTCATTCGACGGGTGCGTCCGGAACGATATCCGGCACGCTCTCAGGCACGCTGCTCTACATGTCTCCTGAAATCCTTCGTGGCGAGACAGCGAGCAGTGCCTCTGACGTGTTCTCGCTGGGTGCACTGTTCTACGAGCTGTGGACCGGGCGACATCCGTTTGCGGGCGAAACTCCGCTGGACGTCTATGAGGCCATCGAGTGCCGGAATGTGGCAGCGCCTTCTGCGATGCAGCCCGCCATACCTCTGGAGATTGATTCCCTAATTCTTCGCATGCTCGATCGTGATCCGGCACTGAGGCCTCCCGCACACGAAGTTCGCGACGTGTTCAGTAGATTTTCAGCGAGAACATAGTCTCGGTTCTGGTATGGTCCGACCGGTCATGCGCTATTGCAAAGCCGGTCGAGAAGGTCGATTTCACCTGAGAGAACAGCACCAGCCGGAGATCGAGCTGAGCGCCGGCGTCCGCATAGCCGCTATGGTCAGAGCTTGCCGGATTCGCCGCGAGACCCCCGGTGAAAAGCGCCAGCCTTGCCCAATTGCTATAGAGTTTTGTGGTTCCCAGATCGCGGAAGTGCAGCGGCGTGAGGTCCCATTCGGCCTGACCTTTCGCGAAACTGTTTGCTCCGATCTGATCAATCGTGGTACCCGGAAAACTGTAGTATTCGCGGTAGCGGCTGATGTCGCCTTTATCGACCCAGTTATTCCCGAAAGCGCCGAAGTAAAAATTCGCGAAAGGATCGCTTGCATTGCCAAAAGCACCACCTGCCGAAGAACGAAGCCAGAGTGATGAGTTTCTGAGCGGGAGGAGGAATCCTCGCGCGTATTCCCCCCATACTTGAGGAAAGAGACTGGGGAACGTGGCATTCACCTGGCCATTCACATCCCACTGCACTCCGATCTCCTCTTCAATCGCCCCTAGAGATTTTTGCGTATTTGAGTAGCTAAGCCCTGCGGTGGCGCCTACGAACTTCGTATGCGTTGCGGTGACGTTCTGATATTCGGGCAGTCGATCCAGGCCGGAATAGCCCGCCAGATTGAGAGTCAAATCGAGCGTTCGACCAGGATCGTGAATGAAAGACTTTTTCTTCTCGCCTATCAAAGCAAATCCGCGGCGTCCTACTTTCGTAGGCCCGAATAGATCGTAGAAGTCAGCTCTGTTGAAGTACCCGGAGAGCATCCATTCCCAGTATTTCGCTTCGAAGCCAAGATGGAATCGGTCCCTCATGGCTTGTGGCCCAGGTGAGTAAGACAGTGTGGTTGTGATATGGCCGAGTCCCAGGCTGTCTCCGAAGTCGAAGCGCAATCCCCCGGCCTTCTGGTTCTCATAGCCCTGCGGGATGGGATAAACGGATTGCAGCTCAATATGGCGCAATGGACGGTAGAAGCCCGCGTAGGTGCGCAGGCGGAGATCGTCGATGTTGTTGCGCGAAGGCAGATTCCACGATTTCAGTTCAGGGTATTTCTCAATCACCGATTGTCCCAGGTACGGAATCGCGTTTACGTCATTGATCACATGAACCGGCAAGTTCACCAGCCGGAAGCCTCTCGATGAATACTCGAAGGCACTCAGAGTGCCGTCAGGTAGCAGCACAGGCCGGAAGAGCCCGGCTTCTGAATTGGTGAGCGCATCAAGCTTTTTCGTCTCCAAATCGAAACGAAACAGATTCGATACACCCGTCAGATAGGAGGATCCAAACAGATACCTTCCATCCGGCGAAAAGGCAAAGCTGTCTGGGGAGTTGAACTGGAAGTCATACAGGACTTCGTGATTCGTTCTTCCCGCTAGCAGATCTTCCGTCTGATACCGGACAAGTCGCTGCGTTCCGGTCTCATCGATGAACGCCCCGGTCAGTTGGGAACCGTCTGGGGAGAGATCGAGATTGAAAATATCGGAGGCGTAGGGAAGGGTATACAGCGTGCTTAGCGATTTGTGATCAGCCCCGAGGCGGACAATGCTCGAAAGACCATTGTTGTGGCGCACTCCCCACAGAGAACCGTCCTTGCGACAGAAGACAAGGTTGCCCATCCGCAGGTTTCGCCCGATCATTGTGCTCTTGCGAGAGTTCAGATCGAACACGTTGAGGCTGCGCATGCCGCTCGTGTTATTGGTCGTAAAGTAAAGCAGGCGGCCGTCGGGATCGAAAGCGAGCGACGTCACATCGTAAATCGCACCGCCGCGCACATCGGTAAGATGTTCTACCCGTCCAGAGTCGAGATGGATCGCCGCGAGATAAGGCATGGGACCGGTATGCCGGACCCCTGCGTAGATCACGTTTGCCTTGGAATCGTAGTAGCACCGTGAGACCGATCCCAGGATCTTTGGCGAGATTGCCTTGACCGGGGTGACCGGATACTGCCGGATTGTCTTCAGATTTGCGTCCTGCCACTCCCGCTCGGAAGCAATCCATTTGTGCCATTCGTCTCGCAGCGAGTCTCCATAGATTTTGCGGAATTGACTCTCGAAATAGGCATCGCCCTTATCGGTGCGGACAATCCATGCGGTGAGCTTCTCTGGACCGTACTGGGTCGCCAAATAATTCATAAAGCGCGTCCCATACAAATACGAATTCGCGCCCACCTGGAAATCCGCAGATGTTCCTTCCGACTCGAGACCAACGAGATCGTAGATGTATCGATGGTCGCGCACCATCGCGCGGAACACCATCTCGTCGTAGCCGCCCAGCGCGCGCCCAAAGCCGCCGCCCAGCCAGGTTTCCATGAACACGGCCGCGCCCTCGTGGAACCAGCGCGGGGAGTACACCCGCGGACTGCCTAAAAAACTGAAGGGAATCGAAATTGGATCGTCGGTATTCGGCATGATCTTCCCAAAGAAAATCTTCCGAAACGTCGCATCGCGCGGGGCGGTCTCGTCGCCCATGACGATGTGCATCAGTTCATGCTTCGACATCAGCCCCATGCGCTCGGCCGAAGGCAGAGTTTCGAAGACGAGATTGAATGGCTCAATGCCTATCTGAATGAAATCGGTGGGTACCGTCCCGGCGCCTCCGTATCCGGAGTCATCGAAGTCCTGGATCAAGACGGTGATTTTGCCCTTCGGCTGGTATCCGAACTGTTTTCGGTAAAACTGCGCGGCGTTTTCCAGCGAGCGGATCAGAAGGGGGGCGAGATATTCGTGTGCGGGAGAGTAGTAGACGATCCGAAAGTGTTTAGTTTCCTGCGAGTAGAGGCGTGGCTGCGCTCGAGCCCAGAGGCCGTTGAATAGCGCCATGCAGAGCATCAGTAGGTAAATGACGCCGGCGGCACTTGGTTTTCCTGGGGGCCTGATTCTGCCCCCAACGGGAATTTGATCCATTCATCCATCTCGAGCACTGCCGGGGCGCGGGGGAGGGTAAACCGTAGCTGTCAAGGGCGCTTGCGGGTAGCAATGCTCATTCAGGTTTAAGCAATGCCTGAAGATGCTCGGCGTTTAACTGATAAAGCTGGTTTTGGTTCAGCTGGAAAAGGTTGCCATTCGTGATCTGAAACATTCGGCCGCCGTCCAGCTGAAACATTTGGGCGTTATTTAACTGGGCGACCATGCCTTGCCGCAACTGCAGCTTTAGACCATTCGCCAACTGATACATTCCGGTGGGCGCAAGTTGACGCATTTGGTTATTCATTTCGTAAAGCTTGCCGTTGACGAACTGGAACTTGACACCATTGCTCAACTGGAGCATCGCGCCGTTTTGGAATTGCACCAAGCTGCCGCCCTTCAGCTGAAACATATCGCCGTTACTTAACTGGAAGATCTGGCCGTTTTGCAGTTCTGGGATCTGATGATTCTTCATCGCCTCAGCAGTGGCGGCCATTGCGACCGGCGCGGCGCCCGGCGTGACGGATGCGTCCGCTGGCTGCTCAGCACGGTACACCTTGCGCTCTCCGATGGCGCCTTGTCCGTCGCGTCCCGAAGCCGGTGGATAGATGCCGAGTGAATAGATCAGGCCCCCGGCCAATACAACCGCGGTCCCCCCGAATAGTGCCAGTCTCTTCGCATTCATCTGCTGTTCCCCCTTCGCCCGATTCATAGCGGCACTCCAAGTCTGTGGTGCCCGCTTGTTCTAGATAACAAGAATGCTGCGGGTTTCGTATCATCGCTAGAAAGATTTTTTCGATCGTAACAGTTGTTTTGGGGCTCTGACCAGATTTCTTTGCCAGCGACCTGGCAGCGTGCTTTCCATCGCGACCGCTGAACCTCCTGTGACCCAAACGCTAAACCGCCGGTTTACGAGCACCGGCGTCCGCCTCCTGACCGGGGCTACGTGTGGATCTCCGGGTACCACCGTTATGAAGGCGACCACTACATCTTGACCCCCGGTCGATGGGAACGTCCGCCTCAAGAGCACCAGCATTGGGTTGCGCATAGGTGGGTTCATCGGGGCGATCATTGGGAGCTGCGGGAAGGACACTGGCAGTAGATCGGAAGGCAAAAGGACGAAGCTGGCCGAGACCTCGCTTCGTCCTTTTGCATAGAGTCGCATTTGGCTAAGCTCGGAAGCGGTCATCACAGATGCAATTGCGGTTCATGCAGACCGCGATTGGCCGAGAAGTTGGGTGTCGACGATTCAGTACCGGGAAGCCGTTAGGCATCGGCTCATCAGGAGGAACTTGGACCTAATCGAGAGCGTTCTTCAAATCCTCACCTATTACGCCCTGAATGTTCATGCCGGTGGCCTGGAGATTCTGCAGGTCGTATACCAGCACCTTTTGGTTGGTGATAGCGTGGGAGCTGGCTGCAAGCTGATCGAGCTGCGCAAAGGAAGCCGATGTATGGGTTCCGACACTTGCGACTTCAGCCCTGCCCTCACTGCTCAGATGAAGTTCATTGGCCAGTGAAGGATCTATCATCGTCATCTGGGTTCCGGTGTCCAACAGGAAACTGTAGGGTCCGGAGTGGTTCACGGAGACGGCCACGATGATCTGGTGGCGATTGGCTAGACGGAAAGGTACACTGGCGACATTCCCTGGGCAATGTGTTTCTGCTGAAAGCGTGGAGACGATGGTTGCTGCAAGAACCAGTGAAGCGAAACCCTTGAAATTTGTCATTGCGAGTGCTCCTCAGCCGGGTAGGCTGAAGGCACTCTGGGCGTGTGCTTCTACATGGTCTTGACGGGCTCCTGATCTGTTTCTGGACGCGGTTGATCGATTCCTGAACGCTGCTGATGAGGTTGTGATGGGACGATGATGGCGGGTAAGTCCTTTGTGTTCAGATTTGGCGATGCAGAGGTTCGTGAGCGGGAGTTCTCGCTCATCAAGGCGGGCGAAGCGTTGCCGGTCGAGCCGAAGGCGTTTCGCGTGCTGCTCATCCTGCTACGCAACCCGCAAAAGCTGATCGCGAAGGAAGAGCTGCTGAACGCGGTGTGGGGCGATGCAGCGGTTACGGAGAATTCGCTGACGCGCAGCATCGCTCTGCTGCGGCGTCTGCTCGGAGATGAAAGCCGCAATCCGCGCTACATCGAAACCGTAGCAACGGTCGGCTACCGGTGGGTGTGTAAGGTCGAGGTTGCCGAGGATACTTCGGGGGTGTTGAAGCCAACCGGAGACACGCCGGGAAGCTCGACGGATACGAAGGCCTTCCCGATAATCCCCGAACCGGACAACCGGCGAGTTGTCAGCGAATCGACGAGCGAGCATCGGAATCAGAACGCGCATAAGAGACGCGCGATGCGATTGGCTATCGGCGCAGTCGTGCTCGTTGCTGTCCTCGGCGTCACCCTCTGGTATCTGCACCGCCCACTGCCGCCACCGCGAATTACGGGGTATACCCTAATCACCAACGACGGGCACAAAAAATGGGTCGTGGCAACAGACGGTAGCAGGCTCTACTTCACGCAGGCGCAGCCGAATTCCATCAACCAGGTTGGGGTAGCGGGCGGGGAAGTTGCGCAGATTCCGGTCGCGTTGCCAGGCTTCTTTTGGATACTCGATATCTCGCCGGATGGTTCCAGTCTGCTGGTCACTTCACTGGAGGCAAATAGCGGCGAGAAGTCTCTGTGGATTGTGCGGGTTCTGGGAGGAACATCCCGCCTCATAGGCCACAGCATCAGCGCAGCCTTTTCTCCGGATGGAAATACCATTGTTTACACAACCGATCCCGGCGATCTCTGGCTGGCTCAAAGCGATGGAACGGGAGGGCACAAACTCGCGTCTCCTGGAAAAAACATAGGGAGTGTCAGTTGGTCGCCGGACGGCAAAGTCATCCGCTTTTTCCGCGACGTGGCATTGTGGGAGATCTCGGCAGATGGATCAAACCTCCATGAGGTGCTCCCAGGCTGGCGAAATCAGGGGACGGAATGCTATGGCCGCTGGACTCCCGATGGGAAGTTTTATATCTTCACGAGCCAGGGGCCGGCCGACCGAAGGCATATGATTTGGGCTCTCGATGAGCGGCGCGGTCTGTTTCACCATCCGTCCGCGGATCCGGTCCAACTAACGACCGGTCCGATCAACTGGGGTGAACCCGTCCCCGGAAAGGGCATGGACAGAATCTTCTCCACGGGCGAAACCTCTCGCGTCGAGCTCTACCGTTTCGACCCAAAGACGAAACAGCTTCAGCCCTTTCTCGGGGGCATTTCCGCGCAGGATGTTTCATTTTCCAGAGACGGTCGGTCTGTCGCTTACGTTTCTTTCCCGGACGGCATCCTGTGGAAGGCCAATCGCGACGGGAGCAACCCCGTGCGATTTAGTACTCCAGCCTTGCACCCGATGGATCCACGCTGGTCACCCGACGGCTCCAAGATCGTGTTCGGGGACTACGAAGAGCTAGAGGCTAACAGAATCTATCTCGTCTCTTCGCAGGGCGGCATCCCGGAACGGCTGCCGGCTTACCGTGGAAATCAGGATGATCCCAATTGGTCGGCGGACGGACGCAAGATCGTATTTGGAAGCAACGGAGTCAGAGGGGGGGAGTATGAGTTAGCGGCCCTTGACCTCGCAACCCGCCAGGTCACCCCTGTTCCAGGGTCGGATGGCTTGTGGTCGCCGCGGTGGTCGCCGGACGGCAAGTTGATTGCCGCAATTTCAAACAAGGTGCAAGGCTTGAAGGTACTCGACGTCGCGACGCAGCGGTTGTCGACTTTGCCGGTGAGCAATTCCATCGGATACCCCGCGTGGTCCAGCGATTCCAGGTACATCTACTTTTCGCACCGCGAAAACGGCGACCCGGGTGTGTATCGAATCCGCGCAACTGGGGGCAAAGTGGAGCGTGTTGTCGACCTCAAAGATTGGCCTATCATGGGATTGTCTTCGTTTTGGTCGGACCTTGATCCGACCGATGCCCCGTTGTTGCAGCGCGATGTGGGGACTGACGACATTTATGCGCTGACGCTGGAAGAGAAGTAAGGGCCAAAGCATCGTGCAACCAGTTTTGGCCACTCAAGGACGCCCGAAGCTGAAGATCGCGGCGCCGGCGATGTTGCGTTCGTGCTGCTTTCACGAAATTTGATTAGGGGTTAGAAGATCAACTTGCCGCCCAGTTCGAGAGCGCGCGGATCAAACGTGCCGTTTACCTGCCCGAAGGTGTTGCCTTGATTGAGACTGGTGCTGAAAGGTCCATTTTGGGGGTTGTAGCTGGTGTTCACTCCGCTGGGCTCGGAGTGGTTGAAGGTGTTGAAAGACTCGAAGCGCAATTCGAAATGGGAATGGTCGGTGATGGCAAATGATTTGTAGACCGAGGTAGTGAAGTTCGCGCGACCCGGCGCGAGGACTGCGTCCTTGCCTGCGTTGCCGAAGCCCATGTTGGGACCACCCTGCCACACAGGCACGACGTTGGAGAACTTGGAGGTGTTGAACCACTGGCCCCACTTCTTTGGATAATTCATTCGACCGCTGACGTTGGGGCGGACGATGTATTCGCCGCCGAGGCCGACGGGGTCGTATGTGTTGCCGCTGCCGCTTATGCCTCCCGCACCGGTTACGATCTGGACCAGGCCCGTTTCAGCTATTGCGGTCCCGGCGATCGCCCATCCGCTGCCGATAGCGTGAAGCGCCCCACTGCTCTTGGCAAGAAACGGGAGCTGGTAGACGTAGTCGATGCTGAGAATGTGACGCCGGTCAAGCCCGCCGGAGCCCTTGTCGTATTTGAGGTCCCAGGGATTGCTCACGCAGCAGTTGTTGTCATCGGATTGGATGTCGATTTCGTGCGACCACGTGTAATCGACCTCGCCACTCAGGCCCCGCCTGTTCTGCACGCGAACACCGGTCTGCAATCCGTTGTAACCTGCGTTGGTGGCCATCTCCTGCTGCTGGATTTGGCCATAGCCCGGATATTGGGCAAACTGGTTCATCCCGCCTGGGAAGGACTGGAAAGCGGGCTGGCATAAACTATCGTCGCCAAATGGAGAGTGGTTACCCGGATCGCCGGCGAGGCACGTGACCGGGACTGAGGCTGAAGTTCCATCGGGCTCGGGAATCGTCACGTTGCCGTATGTCTTGGAGATATTGTTGATCTGACGATCGTCCCACTGGTGCCTCGCTGAGTTGCCGACATACTGCAATACCCAGATGGCTGAAGGCGCGAGTTCGCGCTGCAGTCCCAGGCTGTACATGGCCACCTCGGGCGGCGCGTACATATGAGGCTCGAGGTTGGCGAGGTTGGCGGGAAAGATGGGGAAGGCCTGCGCAGCCGCGCTCTGCCCGGTTTGCCAGTTGATTCCTGGAGAACTCAGGTAAGTGGTTCCGATGTTCAGGTTGGGAAAGAAGGGAGTGTTTGTCGCCGCGTTGTAAATGTCGTTGCCCTGTGTGCGTTCGTAGAAGGTACCAAAGCCGCCGCGAAGAACGGTCCTGCCGTTGCCGAAGAGGTCGTCCGAGAATCCGATGCGCGGCTGAAAAGTGTAGTAGTTGTTGTCGACAAGCCCGCGTGGAACGCCGTGTGCTCCGGCGAGTTCGATTCCATTCAGGTAGTACGGAACTGTGTCGACGATTGAGACGCTGGGGCTTGAGGGATCGATTGTGCCGGCCGCAGTCCAGATGGGAATTGCCGACGGCTGATAGGCCGCGGGATCGAAGTTTGCGATGTCGTTGTTGCGTTCCCACGCGTGCGGCAGTGCGTCGAACCGAATGCCGAGCTGCAGGGAGAGACGTGGCCCAATGTGCCAGTTGTCCATCGCATAGAGCGATGGCGTCTGGTTGACGTAGTGGCGAATGGGAGCGGATTGGGACTGCGAGTAGTTAGCGGTCAGCCCGAGCAGGATGTCCATGAGGCTGTCGTTGGTGGTGCTGCTCGGGGTGTATGAACCTTCCTGATTGCCGAAGACCTGCTGGTTTTTGGTGTAGCGGTTGTAGCTGAAGCCGAACTTCATGGTGTGTTTGGAGCGGGTCCATGAGACATCGATCTTAGGTTCGTAGTCCTCGGCGGCGTTGTGCCATGGCGTGGTGCCGAGTTGTTCGACCACGCCGTAAGGCCCCATGAGGCTCATACTCGGAAGCGAGTTGCCAGTAATGGCGAAAGCCGGAGAGACGGGAGCGATACTCCAGCCCGCGGGTAGTTTGCTGTCGGGGTTGTTGGTGATATCGATAATGTTGCCGTCATAGTTGATACTGGCTTCGACAAGCAGGTTGGGAGTGATGATGCCGCTCAGCTTGACGGCAGCCGAGGAGGATGGGTTGGCCAGTACGCTGGTGACGGTGTTGTAGCTTGCCCACGAAAAACCGAAGAACGGCCCGGCGGAATCCTGGGTGGCCGTGTCGTGGATGTAGTGGGCCAGGATCGTCCACTTGTCGCTGAATTTATGATCGATGCGAACAATGTCGTCCCTGACGTCGATCGGAACGGAAAGGCTGGTGATGTTCTTATCCTGTCCGGCCACATTGGGCTTCGGGAAAACCGGGGAATTCAAATAGAGAATGCCGTCGTTGTCGAAGAGCGATGCAGGAATGACCTGCGGTTGCTGGCATCCGCTGACGTTGCCCTGGGAGTCGAACAGTGTCGGGCCATTCCAACAGCGGCCCGGAGTCAGGCCCAGCGGCTTCAACTTCTTCTGATAATACGAAGTTGAGGTGGAGATGTTCGGGACCACAATGAAAGCGCCTGGGTCGAATCCGGGAGGGATATAGGTCAGATTCCGGCCGGCGCTGGGAATGTCGGCTGGATCGATGGTGTTTTCCACGTTGGTTCCGGCGCTGTTAACGAGCCTGCGCCCTTCTTCGTTCCAGAAGAAAAACGTCTTCTGTTTGCTGGTGTTGTAGAGGTGCGGAATGATGAGCGGTCCGCCGATGTTGCCGCCGAAGATGTTGTAGTTGACGGTGGCGCGCGGTGTCACCGGGGTGGATAGCTTGTTGAAGTAGCTGTTCGCGTCATAGGCCGTGTTGCGATTGAATTCGAAGAGCTCGCCGTGGAAGCTCTTGGTGCCGCTCTTGAGCGAAAGACTCATGGTGGCGCCGGAGGAGATGCCGTAGTCCGGCGGATAGTTGGAGCTCAGAACTGTGAACTCCGCGATTGCGTCCTGGGACGGCAACACGTTCATGGCGCCGCCTCCGCCGCGGTCATCGGCTTCTCCGCCATCGATGATCCAGATGTTGTGGCTGGGGCGCAGCCCGTTCATGCTGAGGTAGTAGCTGGCAGAGGCGGCGCTCGGCGTATTGTTGTCGGGCAGCGCGGAACTTACGCCGAGGCCCAGTGCGGCCAGTGCGCCGAAGGTGCGGTTTTCCGTCGCGATTTCGCTGATCTGCTCTGAGCTGATCACTGTACTGATCACATTTGAATCGGCCTGCGGAGTTAGGGCACTGGCCTCTACGGCGATTGTTTGCGACTCGGCGCCGACAATCAGCTTGACATCGACTCTGGCGGTCGAGGAAACGTTGATGGAGATGCCGTTCTCTACGAACGTCCCAAAGCCATTTGCGGCGACTTTTAGTTCGTAGCTTGAGGGGTTCAGGCCGCTGAAGTCGTAGAGTCCAGTCGAGCCGCTCTTGGCCGTCTTTGAGATTCCGGTGGCAGGATCGGTGAGAACGATCTTCGCTCCTGCGATCACGGCGCCGGTCTGATCTGTCACCATGCCGGAGAGCTCGGAGTTAGCCTGCGCGAACGCACCCGTGCACGCCAATGTAAATATCAAAGGCAACACATATCGCCAGGGCCTGATTGATCTGCCGGGACACCTCATCCGACCTCCGTTTGAAAGGGCAAGACCTCTTGATTCTCCGATTGATGCGCCAGGCCCTTTGCCACCGCCGGTTGGAGCAACTGTAGCTTGCGAAATCTCAAGTTCCTTGGGACCCATCAAGCCTTCTTAGTTCGCTTCATGCATGTCGCCGTTGAAAGCCCGCGGTAAGTGAAATAGAAGTCAAAGCTCACGACGATAGATTTTCCAAGGTTAGAAACGCTGGGGAGAACCAGCGCGGCCTTTGGCTTTGGGAGGATATTGTAAGCCGACTCAGTAGATTTTGTCAGAACTTAAACGTTTGGACGACTTGAAGCAGCGACGAGCAAATTACTTCTCTTCAAGTGTGAGAGCGTAAATTTCCTGGACGCTGCTGTCACGCATCAGGAGCACTCCACCGTCCGGAGTTAGCCCGAACCAATTGGCGAATATATCTGCAAGTTGAGGGAAGTTCTTAAGGCTCAGGACGTCTTCCAAATTCCGGTCCTTGATTCTCACGCGAACAATCCTTGCGAATCCTCCCTCGCTCTCGCGCACGTAGACGTCTTTTCCATCGTGCGACCACTCGTTGAAAGCCAACTGTTCACCTTCTGTTAATCTCGACCAGGAGTTCGTGCTCTGGTCGAAAAGCATCAGTTTTTTCGCGTCGGCCGAAATCGCTGCGATGAAGCGCCCATCGGGAGAGAGCCTGGGCGAGTAAAGCCCATTCGAACCTGGAATCAGGACAAGACTTCCGTTGCTCAGGTCCGCACGATAAATTGCCGGTTTGCCCTCGCCGGCAGCGCTGGCTCTTGAGAAGACGATGGATTTTCCGTCCGGCATCCAGGTCGGGTCGGTATCGGCATCGTCCTTAGTGGACTCGGCAATCTGCTTTGGCCGGTCTCCACCTGACGCAGAGAGCACGCCGATCTTCCAGGGATGATGGAACTGCACGTCCAAGAACGCAATCCGGGTGCCGTCCGGCGACCATCGAGGCCCATAGGCTCTCACTGGTGGGAACGTGAGCTGCATTTTTTCGCTCAGATCGAGTCGACTGCGCCAGAGAGTCATATCCGGATAGGAAACGTACGCGATCCACTTTCCATCCGGTGAGAAATCGGCCGGGCCAGCAGATAGTCCCCCGAGGTAAGGATCGAATCGCTCGGATTGCGGGTCATAGCGAAAGAGTTCCACGCGCGTCTCATCGCCGATGACGAACAGTCTCTTGCCGTCGCGGCTGGGCGCAGGAGCGGTGAAGCGCAGGGGGCCCGCTGTCAGGCGCCTTGGCCCAGGGTTCGGGTGGAGCAGAGAATGTTGCTCAGACATTACCCAGATGGTCTCTTCATCTCCATAGCCCGCCTGGAAGAAGTAGTACTTCCCGTCGGCCGACCAGGTGCCGCAGCATTGATCAGGCGACTCCTTCCAGTCCGGTAAGAGCGGATGAAGATTTGTCCCGTCCGCTCGCATTTCCCAGAGGGAGCTGGCCTCTCCTTGCGGCTGGAATACATGAAATCGAATCACTCGTGCGTCGGGCGAATATCGAACCCCGAAAGCAATTCCGGGCACATCTGCGAGCACATGGGGGTCGCTTCCATCTTCGTTCGCGATCGTCATTTTGTGTTTATAGGCATAAAGGATATGGGTGCCATCCGGAGTCCAAATTGCAGTGGACGCCACGATGTTTCGGATACGGTAGGGCGCACCCGCCGGCAGCGGTTGAACCCAGAATTCAGTTGCAGAGTCTCCATTGGCGCCGGATCCGTAAGGGATCATCAGTTTTGAACGATCGGGAGATATAGCGGCGATTGCCAGGGCTTCCTTCAAGTTTGTCGTAATTGAGGTTGTCTCTCCGCCTGTTTCTGAAGTTTGCGCGATTTCGGAACCCGACCCCCAGGGCATTCCTTCGACGAAATAAAGACGGACGCCGTCTGTAACGGGCGAATTCATGGGATTTTTGGCTTTGCGATCATTTGTGATGCGAACGATATTGGTGACGGTCGGCAGGCGCGGCCAGCTTTTCCAAATGGCGAAACCAATCAGCAGCAGAACTGCGATTGAGCCGACCGCGATTCCCAGTCCCAGATGGCTCCCGTCCTTGCGCGGCCGCTGGTCGTTGACGACACCTTTTTCCGTCGCCGTCCCAGAGTTCGCAGAGAGGTCGTGAACCTCTGCCGTCGGCTTATCGGCCGCTTCAAGGCTTCCCGCAGCGTCTTCAGCAACCTCGACTTTGCAGAGCCAGCGGTAACCCACCGTGGCCACGGTTTCGATGTAGCGCGGGCTCCGGGATTCATCTCCGAGCAGGCGGCGAAGCAGCGCGATGCTCCGCGCCAGAGAGTTCTCTGAGACTGCGGTATCGCCCCATACCGCATCGAGCAGTTCCTCTTTGGTGATCAGTTTTTGCGGGTTGCGCAACAGAAACAGAAGGACCCGGAACGCCTTCGGCTCGACCGGCACAGCCTCGCCCACCCTAACGATTGCAAACTCGCGCTCGCGGACTTCCACGTCTCCGAATCTGAAAACCGCAGACTTACTCGCCATCACAAACTCATCACCCGCTCTCAGGCCCTCCGGCATCATTCATTTCTCTTCAAGGGTCAAGGCGTAGATATCTTCGGTCCCCACGTCGCGCGTCACCAGAGGTGCGTCCGCCCGCTTTCGCTTTTTACCGGTCCCTTCAAGTTGTCTCGACGCTGTCGTGCAGACAACCTCACCAGCGACAACAAAATTCTACTTCTTAGGTCTCACCGATTGTGAGGGAGCTGGGGGACCGAGCGGAAAAGCCCCACAGATGCTTCGAGGTGCATGCCTTGGGTACGCAAGGATGCACAACAGAGTCTTGACGATGATGCATTTCACATGAACGAAGCCAACTGGGACACGTGCCGGTTTTTCGACCACTTGGAGTTCTCCGCAGACCTCTGCCCTGTCGCGTAGGAGACCGCGGATTCCCTCGCATAGTGTCAGGGCGAAAGAGTCGAGGCAGTTGCGCGGCCACTCTTGCAGCATAATGGATCTGCTGGGCAGAGCGAACTTGACTGGTACGCCTACCGAGTTTGTGGAAACGCCGGTCTTAGACCCGAAATATATGCATTAGTAGAATGCATCTGGTAGCAGTTGCGTCCTCTCGCTTTCGCTTGGTAGAGCGCTGCATCAGAATTCCGCAACAGTGTTTTCACGTCGCTCCCACCCTCAGGATAGGTCGCGACGCCAACGCTCACCGACACTTCAACTCGAATCCCTTGCAGCACCATGGGTTCAGATATCTTTGAAACCAGCATTGAAGCGAGCTTTTGAGCCTCTTCTGGACCGTTCAAGCCCGTGAGGAGCACAGTGAACTCATCCCCACCCATACGCGCGACGGTGTCGGTCGGTCGTAACGATTCTTGAAGTCGAGTCCCGATCGTAATGAGCACTTGATCGCCCACGGCATGCCCCATGGTGTCGTTGATGTGCTTGAAATTGTCGACATCGACCATCAGTAAAGCCATCGAGTTTGCCTGCCGCTTGATCTCATCCAATGCCAGTTCAAGCCGTTCCAGCAGAACATTTCTCACGGGGAGTCCGGTGAGGCTGTCGTGCTCGGCCATATGGCGGAAACGCGCTTCACTTCGACGGATAATCGCGGTTTGCTCGTGGACTTGCCGACGAAGAATTCCAACCCAGCCGAGAGCCGCAATCATGGTGAGAAGAACGAAGCCAAGGACGTCGAGGGCATGTTTGCCATTCCACCAGGAAGGAGTGTTGACGACCAGCACATCCTCCGGCGATCTTAATAGAATTTGAAACGATTCTATGCGCGCGATGCCTTCCTGACGGACGGCTTGGCGTTCATCCACTTTTCCGATAAAGACGCCAGTCACTGCCACTGTGCTTCCGTCAATCCACGAGGAGTTCCGTCGTTTCTCATCTTTTATTGCATCTGCAGGTAACACGGCAGGGAACACGATTCCATCGGACGAGAGAAGCAGTGTCGAGCCGTTCAACCCTCGATTTTTTCCCACCAGCCTGCCTTGAATGCGAACGAGTTCTCCGTTGCGGTCGGTGTCGAAGGAGTTTGCCTCCGAGATATCAGTATGCGCGGCTGACGAAACCGTGCCGGAATGTTTGTAGCCCATGTCAAAGGCGTTTGCTGCAGAGATTTCGATCGGCGCCACCGTTCCGCCGCTTTCCACACGTTTCAGGGCCGCAGCGGTGATGCTGGGGAGATAGTCTTTCCTCTCCAGGAAACCAGCGACATCGATCAGGTCCCCCTCTTTCAGCGGGGTGCGATCGGCGGTCTGGATACAGAGCCCGGCGGTCTTGTCCACAATGCATACGGTTTGCCCCGGCCAAGAGAGTGTTACGAGACCGCGGACATGAATGCGATGCGAACTGGAGGCGTGCGGCGAATATTGCAACAGGCTGCTCAGCGCAAGAGTGGGCAGTGCAAATGGATCGGAAGGAGCAGGTGTCGTTACGGAGATGGTCTTGATTCCTGGAAATAGAAGACGGACTCCGGTCAATTGGCGTCGCGCATTGACCAGTGGTGCGTTTATGCCCTGGATGACGATATCAGAATCGATCAGCGCAGGATAGTTCGCTCCGTCCTCTTTATCTGTGGTTGCCGAAAGCGTGCCGTCTGGTGTGGCCACGGTGAGCACAACGTGCATTCCGTCGAATTCCACAGCGTGGACAACCCCTTTCAGGGCTACCCAATCAGAGTCTTTTCCGCCGCTGAGGAGCTGCGGCACTGTGACCTCAGGAGCGGTCGGGAGCGCCTGCGATTCGGGAAGAATGCGAATAGTCGAATGCGAAACGATGGGTGAAAATCCACCCGGATCAGTCTCGCCGACGACCTCAACGACCGAACCGGCGTGCAGGGGAAGAAGGAGCGCAGAACCAGGCGCGATGAAGACTTCACCTGTCCTGTCGGCAATGAAGAGCGCTCTGTGGCCTTCCTGATACGCGTCATAGAAAGTAACGACGCCGCGCAATCGAACGGGATAACCCAACGATGCTTGGTAGGGGCTGAGATCGTGAACCTGGCGAGCCGTTGTGAGCACTGGCAACTGCTGTGACGGGTTATCAGAAGCCAGGCAGATCGATTCGGCCGAAGCTATAAGTGCGACGCATCCGAGGATTGCCAAGCGGCTGACGGGCAGGAGAAAGCCATTGGACAAGGCGAGCGTCAAGCATACGCAAATGACCGAATCGGATAGGGTCTTTATCGCGCAACAATCTGAATCTGCGAAAGAAGCCGGCTGGATGGAGCGATTCATGGCCGAATCTCTTCATTCCTGACTCAGAAATAAAACCGAGAACCGGCTTGCCGGTTCACCAAAAACTCTGCGATGATGGTTCGCTAACCAGCGTGAGTTCTGACGCCACCGCTCCCCCAATGGCGACGCAGGACCCCACTGAACACTCGCGCAACGCTTCCCTAAACACATCGAGCACGGTTTCAACGTTTTCGAGGGATGTCTGAGATGAGGTTCCTTCGCCGTCCGCGTGTCTGGATAACGGGTTTCGTTCGCTTCGCAGCCCTCTGCGCAGTTTCTGCCCCCGCGCTCTCAGAAACAAACGCCGCACCTTCCGCAGCAAAAGCCGCACCTTCGAACAATGAATTGCCGGCAGTGAGTTCGGGTGATTCAGTCGAAATTCCCGGCCCATTGAGTTCGTTTCTTCGCATGGCCGGGGTCAGCCAAGAGGCGCCTGCAAGCGATGTCGTGCCTATGCTCGCCCGAAATGTCTCCCTATGGGGCTTCGATGGTGGAAGGCCTACAGAATATCTCTTGCTCCTGCATAGGTATCTCCACTTTGCCCGGGAGCTTCAGAGTCTCACGAATGCCAATGGCACGATCCGTATCACTGGCTGCAGGGACGCAGATAAGCTGCTGGAGATTCTTGGATACGCATTTCAGCAGGATTGCGGCCACCGAAACACCGCCCTCCGGACTGCCAATGCCGAGCGAGCATTCCTCACTATTGATTCCGGTTTCCCGTTAACGACGCTGGAAGAGGCGCTTGCGAAGGATGGTCCCTTCAGCTATTCATTCCGGGGCACGACGGTTCCCATCTCTCTCCCCGAGCAGGACTGGCTTTCGGCTACCAGTTGGAAACGCGAAGCGGGCACTACCCTCCTCGACACGCTCTTGCACGATCAGGATCTGGATCGCCTCTACGCAGCCCTGGAGAAGTGCGACGCAGGAACACGGGTCGCTCTGGACCACTCGCCAGGACTTAAGAAACTTGTACCGTTCGCGGCACGTGTCGATCTCTATGGAAGTCAGATCACCATTAAGTCCGGAAAGGTGATGGTCCCGGGCGCGGGAAATGCATGGGAAGAGCTCGTCGGGGCTGGCGCGGATTCGCCCGAAGCATTTGTCACCGGCCTTTTTACGAAAGATCGTGGATGGCTCGCGGCATATTTTGACGTCCTGAGCCGCCTGAATCCGACCGAGCAGGCTCAGCTCACGCAGGGTATCCGGCTCCAGCGACTTTATAGTGCGTATCGATCAGCGGCGATCCGTTCAGACGCATCAAAAGGCGTCTACCCGTCGAACGGTGAGCTCTTCATTCTGTTGAAATCATTGAAATGGAAGCCAGATGGCGATTTTGCAATTCCCGGAGATCTTGCCGTTTGGGACGAAATCCTCAGCGACGCCGCCAAATCCAGAGAAATGCGCCCGTGGATCGGTCGGACTCACGATTGGAATACATCGGGGCGGCTGCTTGAGACCTTGATCGCCGCGTCGAGCTATCAATCGGAGAGCGGCCCTGACCAGATGTTCCTTCTGTTGAATGCTATTGATTCTGCGAGGCCCGCGGATCGCCAGCTATCGAACCAGGCAGAGGAGCTGGTTGCACGCCGGTTTGCGCAGTTCAATCATTGGTTTCCGATCTTTGCGGAATTTCCAGCTCTCGACGATGCCGCCATCGCCGGATTTGTGAACGCAGCAGACCAAATCGACCGCATCTCAGACCCGTCTCTGCGTGCGAATGCGCTGGGAACTTTTCAGGCTGAGATTGGCCTCTGGCGAATCTTTGCCCGCCAGGGCCAGATCCCCAATAACTATCTGAATTTGTCCTGGCTCCAGGTCGTGCAGCCGTTTCAGAGTTTTAAGACATCGGTGCAACTTTTCGATGCGGCTCGGAAGTCGCTGCAGGCGACTCTGCAAGCCGCGACCGGCAATCAAACGCTCACCCAGGACCAGATCATTGACTTGCTTGGCGGGCCGAATATCGATGATCCCGATAGCCGGCGCGTCCACCACGAAATAGCCGCCAGGATCCGTGCGGTGCTGGATGACCAACGGCTCGTCTCCCTCGACACACTTTTCGGTCTCTACGACGGAATGGCCGAGATGGCCCATGGGGCTCCGGTTGGCGCCTCACTGTTGGCGCTCGCTGAGAATCTTCGAGAATTCGAAATGCCGCGCCCCATTTTCACTGGCAGCGAAAGAAGCAACTGGGCGCCCATCGTTTACACGAGCAGGCATGCAGAGCTGCAAGTGAGGACGGACTTGACCAGGACCTTGAAATCTGCTGCATCGCCATCGCAACTGGAAGCGGCACGAGGTCAACTCACTCCCTTCCTAAGAGACACGCTTGTGGGTCTGAATTACGCGTATTACGAGCCGCCGGGCGCCGAGGTTTTGCACAATAACCCGATCTTCGTGAGGTCGCACGATTTTTCTTCCATTTCGGTTGAAGGAGTGCGACAGATTTGGGGTCCTCCGCAACTGGTGGGAGTGGGCGCAACCGCCGGCGGTGGGGCGTACCTTCTGGGTTCACTCGCCGATCTGCCCTACGCGCTGGCGTCGACGGAGGCCGACTTCATTGTTCCCAGAAAAGTGCAGGCCCTGATTTGGCGAGAGGTTGTTCCGGTCCTCCTGGTGGGCGCGACAATGCCGCGCTGGTGGAAGGTGAGTAAGACTGAATTACATCTTGCAGCTCTGTACCAGCAGATGGGCGAAGAGTTGCTGGTCGCTTCGGCACGCAACCCAGAGCTTCGCGGGGAAGTGACCGGCATATTTTCCGATCGATTGTCTGCGGTGCGATTGGAATCGATGGAGCGGGCTTTGCAGGAATCGCAAGACCCGAACAGCCTGATTTCTCAGATGCTGCCCTCAGACGTCTTCTACCTTGCTGTGGAATATCGGAAGAGGTATCCCAGCCAAAGTGCCAACTGGGGCCCGGCGGGGCGGGAATTGGAAGATCTATGCCAACGGTATCCTTCCGATGGAAGTCTGGAAAGGTTATCAGCCGATTTCGGGTCCCCTCATCCAGCTTTCAGTCAAACCGACTCCTCATCCCTTCTCAATGTGAAGGCCATCTCCACAATCATCGGAAACGGCGGCATGATCTTTGCGGAGTCGTGGGAGTCCAACAACCTTTATTGGGCGCGGCTTGCAAACGAAATGGGATATTCACCCGCAGAGCTTAATCTTCTTGTTCCAGAATTAACGCGCAATATGGTCGCCAATATTTTCGCCAGTAATATCGACGATTGGCATGCCTTGCTACGAGCGATGCAACAGACCGGGAACGAGTTTCGACAGGGCAAGATCACGTTCCGGGCAGCACTCACAACGTCCTCGCAGTAGCGTAGGACCAGGGATCAAAACCGAATGCGAAAAATCACCTTACTTTGCTATGGCATTCTGCCCTGCGTACTTGGGTCCGTTATCGATCTCCGGCCGGCTGCCCAGGAAGAGCCCACGCATCTGCGCGTGAACGTGGTGCTGGTTGAACTCAATGTGGCTGTGACTGACAGCAAAGGAAACTACGTTGATGGCCTGCGTCCAGAAGACTTCGCGGTGACCGAGGACAAGATACCGGAGAAGATATCTTCGTTTGAAGAGAGCGGCCAAGCAGCTCTCGAGGCAAATGAGGTGACGGCGCCGCCTCCGGTGGATCCTCCGAAGGCCGGCGATACGGCAGATCGCGAGCCACTAACACCCGCAGAGGAATCAAACATTTCGAACTCGCAAATGAGCGGCGCCAGCGTATTCGTCCTTTTTGACACAAGTAACTACATGTACCGAGGTTTCGTATTTGCGCAGGATGCGATTGCGGATTTCGTTCGCTCAATGGATGAAGCCAGCAGAGTTGCGTTCTACTCGTATTGCCGCGATCTTTCACGTGCCATTCAACTCACGTCCGACCACTTCCGCGTCATCAACGGCGTGCGCAGTTCGGTCGCCGGTGACGACGCAGCGCTCTATAACAGCCTGTTATTGACGGTGAAAGATGCGGCTCCGTTGAAGGGACGAAAGGCAATCGTGGTGTTTTCCAACGGGCCCGACAACGCCAGCGCGGTTCCGCCGGAAGACGTGGCAGAGTTGGCCCAATCCACTGGGACCATCATCTATATCATCAGTACCCGCCAGGCGCAGGACGATCCCGTATCCGCCGCCGCATTTGAACGCATGAGCAGGGTTTCGGGTGGAAAAGCATACTTTGCGAGGAATTGGCGAGACGAGAATAAGGCGTTCTCCTCTATCCGCGAAGACCTTGTTCACTTATATACGTTGAGCTACTATCCGCAACCAAACGCAAACCGAGGCTGGCGCTCGATCAAGGTCAAGCTAGTTGGCAATGACCTGCAGAAATACCATGTCCGTACTCGGGATGGTTACCGGCTGGGGGCGCCGAGATGATGATACAGCCGCACTGATGGCAGGCGTCTACAGGCGATGGGTGCAGGGCGGAGGAAAAGCGATCAATGCTGAAGCTTGCGCGAGGCGCAGTTGGACCTTTTGCACGGAAACCTCGTGGCAACGAGCAACACATAGGATCGGGACCTGACTGGGAAGACGCAACTCCCGATGGGGAGTCTTCAGTTTTGTCTCATCCTACTGCTGGGCGCCTTTTGTTCTAGTCGGTAAGTGGAATAGAACCACCAAATCTGAGAAGGCGAACGATCATACACATCAGATCTCCGCGAGATCCCGTGGTTAAGACAATTCCTTAAAGCTGACTGGGGCGTTTTTCGTGCACTTGAACGAAAGCCCTTGGTAAACACAAGCCGTCTCGTTACTAGTGCATTCCCCAATCAGGGCTCGGTGATTCAGGACGCGTTGATTCGCTGGAAGTCTCTCCAAAAATCAAAGAAAGCGGCCCGACCCGGGCCGCATCTTGCCGACTCGCTAACCAGCTGCTACTTGGCGCTTGCCGGCGGCACAATGCCGTTCATCCGTAGGTACTCCACCATCTGACCATAGTGATCATTCCCGTGGGCTGCTGCAAAAGCGGCAATCCACGTGCAATGCCGCCAACGATGCCACCGCTCGTTGTGCCTCCTCCGGGGTGCGTATGATCCAGGTGTCATCGTCCGATTCGCTTGGTGGCCCCTCGAGCATCGGCCCGGCGATTAGAAGCCGTGGACCGTCCCACTCTTCTGCTTCGATGTGGCGTCTGGCTTCCGCGAGTTTGTGGACCTCTCCACCCATATCCCGAATGCCGGTGATCCCAGATGCGAGCATCAAGCGGAGCACATCTCTGTCGCCTTCTGAATGGACATGCATGTCCCATAGGCCCGGTATCAGGAAGCTTCCATGAGCGTTTACGATCCGTGCGCCGGTGGCAGCCGTGGCAGCCTTGGCGGATAGGACTGCCTTGATCTTGCTTCCCGAGATCACTACGGTCGCATCGCTTTCCACGGACCCTGTGCGAACATCAACAACATTCACGTGAACTATAACCAGGTTGGAAGGCGTTTGTCCGAGGGAGCAGCGTAGGACAAGAATAACAAGGAAGCTATGGCAAACGGTTAGTACCCGCACCTACAGCCCTCCGCTCGCCGCCATTGAGTCTAGCAGTTGGGAATTCGCGCTGACCAGGCAGAGCGCAAGTCATTCATCGATATCGAGTTGTGGCCGCTCCGGAAGTGACCTGGGAATGCACCAGCGTTTGGTCACATCCGGGTTGACGCCCATAAAGCGTAAGTTCGGCCTGCGAAAAACATATTTGCGAAATATGACATGCATTGTCATGTATGATCCGTAGTCTTGATTCTGTGCTCAGATTTGGGCCGGAGGAAACAAATATGGCGACCGCAGTGGCTGAAGTGAGCGTTGTGACGGCAAGCGATCTTTTGAAGAACTGGCAGGGACACCGGCGGCTTACGCGCAGGGTGATCGAGGCGTTTCCTGAGGACAAGCTTTTCGGATTTTAAGTGGGCGAGATGCGGCCGTTCGCGGACCTAGCATGGGAGTTCATCCGCATGGCGGTGCCGATTGCGGAGGGCGTGGCTTCGGGGAAGTGGCAGGAGTTCAAGGCACCGAAGGCAACTACGAAAAGTGAGCTTCTGCGCTTGTGGGATGAACACACCGCGCGCCTTGACGCAGTGTTCGCGCAGATTCCGCCGCACCGTTTCGGCGATGTTGACAAGGCCTTCGGGCAGTGGGAAGGTCGGGGCATAGATACAATCCAATACGCGATCGACAACGAGATTCACCATCGGGGGCAGGGATATGTGTACTTGAGAGCGCTGGGGATTGAGCCACCTCCGTTCTGGGAGCGATGAGGTTCTCTGGAATGTGGGAGAGTGGAGGGAATTGCAGGAGATCTTCCACTCTCTTTGCTATGCCGCAAAATCGGGTAATGTCCGTGTTGACGGTGATTCGACCGCAACGAGACTCACGGCACACCGGTCTCGCTGTGAAGGTGGCGCGTGCTGCTGGCAACGGATGAAGTCACAACTGACTGAGTGCGCTCGCCGAGGCGTTGGCAGCCAAACGGCTACCACTACTTACGCCTATCCAAGATGCGGTCGATCTGCCGAAGATGGTTCAAGTCGTGTGCCGCTTCCAAGCGGACGAACTCCTCGACCGTTTGCCGTCCGCGTACCTCGTGGACCCCATAGCACTCCACCCACCGTGCGCGCGGGACCGACTCCAACAGTCGCAGGTTGCTCTCGCGCAGCGCCCGAAAGACCCCTGCCGAAAGGCTCGCATCTTGCTGCGCGTAACCCAAGCGCTCCGCCCATGCCGCCTCATCCCACCACGTTAAGGCCACGCCCGGATTCGCCAGCATGTTTCGCAATCGCCACCCCATCGCCAGCTCCGCGTCCGCCAAGTGCGCTACGATCTCGGCAATTGACCACTTTTCAGGTGCAGGGCGCCGGATCAACTCCTCGGGCGCGACATCGCGCAGACGCCGATCGAGCTGCGATGGGGTGGCTTGTTGGACACCGATGGGCTCCTCATCGCCAAGATAGCTTAGGACTCGAGTTCGGTATGCTTCGAACGTCTCTGCCATTGGTCCTCCCGGTAGACTGCGTATGCGGCCGAACATCTCGTGGAGTAGACCGAGCCATCCTGGTTTGCAATCACGCGGTCGTGTTGTGACCCGAGACTTCCCCTAATCGGTCTGCACCAGATTTGGGTTACGTCCGGATTGGCGGTAATTCGCGCGGAACTCCAAAGCTGCGGTTCAAATTGCATTTCATCGCGATCAATTCTCACGTCTCGGAGAACCTCGCAAACGTCCATTCTCAATTGCCTTGCAGACGCATGAAATTGCCCAGTAAGTCCGATGTGTCTGGGACAACTCCAAGTTGCTGAAACACGCCGAGCGAATCCACCAGCACCCAGTCCTCAACAATTTTGCTCTGCACAACGCGGTGAACTGTGAACATCCGTATCTGCATCTTCTTGCCGCTCGCGGGAATACCCAGCCATGCGCCCTGGTGTGTGCCCTCCATCAGCATCTGAGTCATGACGCGATCGCCTTCGCTCACCATTTGTTCGATGTTGAAGTGGAGATCGGGGAAACTGGCAATCCAGCCAGCGACATGCTCCTTGATCGCCTCTGGGCCACGCGGCACCGCATCAGCTGGCACGCCCGAGCGCAGTTGATGCGTTACACAGTCTTTGGCGAAAATCGAATCCGCCACGTCCAAACGGCGTTCATTCCATAATTCCTGCACGAATCTGTTGATCAGTTGTTTCGGATCATCCATCGCATTTATTCCTGACCTTAGTAAAGGTTTCAGAGCATCAGTGGTTAATGACTGAACCATAACAAGGCAAAGCGGCTCACGCAGCTTCAATTTGGGTTTTCGAGTGGATCAGTGACGAAGTCCGCGCTAGCGTCCAGAAGTGAAGTTGTGTCTGGATTGTGGACAACTCGTCAATAACCAAAAATGGTGCAATGCTGCCATTTCAAGACTTGGATTCAAGATCGATCAGTTCGTCCTCCGAATAATCGACGAGAAACCTTCCGTGCGTTCGGAGACCCTTCTCGATGGCGATGATGCTCAGTATTGAGCGAACATCCTCTGGGCTTCCGGCCTTCATGACCTCGGTAGTTCCGATTTCCGCTAGTTGCCGAATCGCGTCGAAATAGTCCGTCCCCAACCATTGCGGTACATCTGGATTTGTTCCTTCATTGCGAGCCAGTTCGATGATCGCCACAATCGCGTACGTGTTCCGGTCTAACGCTCCACGCTCTTGATAGCTTTTGACCAGAAAGGGAACCGAAGCAAAAGATGCTTCACCAACGTCGCCTTGGTGATGGAGTTCATCCCAAAGTTTCCTCCAGACCTCGGTAGTGTCACTGTCCGTCTGAAGTCTTCTGAGCAAAGGACGCGGATCGAGCGGAGTTCTGTATCCTCCCGTCATCTCCGACCAGCGGGTGTCTTCGAGGCTCATCATGGGGATGGAATATACCATCTGCGGATCACGACTGTGTCGTGGACAAACAGAGTAACCCGCTTTTTGAGTGGTCGGTGATTCCACCATGATTCTATCCATCAGCGGAACGCAATGCGATGCCGATCAAGATCAGAAAAACTCCAACCCCTATAAAAACGGCCTTACCAGACCACGTCGAGCTTTTCTTTGGCGGCTTGAACTCTGCCAGGGAGGTCACGTCGGCAACGGTGAACCCTTTGCCGAGCACGCCTGCAATGATGGCCACAAGCCCCGTCGCGATTAAAATCCAGTGCATTTGCGTCGCACCCAGCGTAATGCCTTTCTCAGCAGTTTTCCAGATCGCGCCCAAGTGGTGGGCCAACCGGACCTTACCAAAAATGATGCAACTTCCGCTTTGGCGGTCACTCGACCGGGACCCCAGACTTTGGCTCTCGCGGGGTGGATTCGCGCTTTGGCGATTATGCGTGAATCCAGCGGAATTTCCGAAGATATGCCGGTTGTCCGCTCCCGTCGGTTGAAAACAGCTCGAATGGGATGCTCCAGAAATCACGGAACTTCTCGAACGGCGAACCACCGCAATCGTCAGCCTTGGGAGTGCCATCCTCCTATGCCGCCCCGCTCCGGCATCCAGTGTGGCCCGTCTTTCGCTCACCCCGCAGGTAGTACCCGCCTCGCCGTTCCTCTGCATATAGGCCACGCTCCAGCGACTTCGGCCTCGAACGGCCCGTCGCCTCAGACCGTTGCGGTAAGGGAGACACGACGCTGCCAAAGAAGAAGCAACCAATACCTGCAACCGCCAATCAAAGGAACGGGCGGAAGCCAGTAGAATCGCAATGCAGTAGAATCTAAGAGAGAGCTGAAGTGAAACGCATCTCTAAAATCCGGATCTCGGAATCCAAGGGGTTGCTCTCCATTTACGGTGTCCTCTGCCTCATCCTTGCCTTCCTGGTTTTCGCGTGGGGTACGAGTTATAAGCTGTCGCTCTACAACCGCGGACATGAAAGTACCCCGGCTAAAGTGTGCACACGCGGCAGCGACGCTGCAAAGAGCGCATTAGACGATGCTGCAGATGGCCGTACCGTAGCTCGCGCACCTCTCAGCATGGCGGTTCTTTTCTCTCATCTCCAACCAACTGAAGACTATCCCGTAGCTCGGCTGCGCGATGAGGCGGTCATCGACATGTGGCCACTCAGTCGTGCCCCGATTCTCTATCTTCGACCACCACCAGACGAAGGCCGCTCTCACGATTAGCCGCTGGAGATAAGACCCTTCTGCGGATGAATTAGACGTCCATTCGAAGGAAGGTCTCTGATGCGCACCAAGCGTCTGCTCCTGATTGCTGCCTGTGTTTTTGCCGCAATCTTGCTATCGTTCTATTTTCTGCATGCCCACCATAGGACGGAAGCTGCCACGGATACGCCGGCAGCCTCTCCGGCCGTTTCGGTTGCCACAGCGCACATCGGCTTGATTGCGAATCAGCTGACGGTCGCCGGAGTTTTCCAAGCATTTCAGGAGATCGACGTCCACGGAAAAGTCTCTGGCTATATCCGGCACATCTATGTGGACATTGGCGACCGCGTACATCAGGGGCAGACCCTTGCCGTGCTCGAAGTCCCGGAACTGCAAGCTGAAGTTGCTGGAGCGCAGGCGGGCATAACCCAGACAGAGCAAAACATATCGCGTCTGCAAAATGAAGTCGCCCGGGAGCAAGCCACCTACGCAGCCGTTCATGCCAATTACACGCGCTTGAAGCAAGCATCCGACGAACAGCCCGGCCTGGTTGCGGCACAAGAGCTTGAAGATGCTCTGGCGAAAGACAGGTCGGCGGCCTCACAAGTAGATGCGGCCAAGTCTGCCGTAGCCGCGGCGCAAGGACAGTTGGGCGTTTCGCGAGCTGAGAACCTCAGGGTCACCAGCATGGAGCAATACGCAACCATTACGGCTCCCTATAACGGTGTCGTGACCATGCGGTATGCGGACACTGGCGCACTCATTCCCGCAGGAACCGCGGAGGGGTTGAACCAGGCGGTGGTCAGGCTTGCACAGAGCGATGTGTTGCGTCTCCGCATGCCGGTTCCCGAGCGGGATGTGCCTCTCGTGCACGTCGGTTCGCAAGTCTCGGTCCATGTGCAGGCGACGGGGCAGCAGTTCCCGGGAACAATCGTGCGTTACACGCGGGACGTGTCCAATTCGACGAGAACCATGTTGACTGAAGTAGATGTGAAAAACCCAGATCTAACGCTCACCCCCGGAATGTACGCGGATGTGACGTTCAATCTGGAGCAGAAAAACGACGCGCTTATTGTTCCCGCAAGCGCCATCATCCAGGGCGATGAACCTTCGGTGATGCTTGTCGATAGCAACAATCGAGTGCAAAAACGGCCCATTGTGCTGGGGATCAGCAGCGCAAACTCTCAGGAAGTTAACTCAGGACTTCAGCCGGGAGACAGAGTCATCATCGGGGATCAGTCGGAGCTACAGCCCGGCCAGAAAGTTACACCGCAGCCTGCGAAGACCGACCTTGAGAACTATCAGCAAACGAATCAGAAGGGCGGCCGATAACCATGTCCTTCTTTGCGATTCGTTACCCATTCTTCATTCTCATGGCCTGCATGATTGTCGTTGTGGTCGGTGTAGGTGCTATCACAAGCATGCCCGTCGATCTCTTTCCTCCCGTCAAGATTCCTGTCGTGGTCGTGGCGACTTTTTATGCCGGTATGCCACCTCAGCAGATCGAATCGGACATCACAGACAGCGACGAGCGCTTCTTTACGCTGGGGAGCAATATCGACCACATTGAATCGCGGTCGATGTCCGGCGTCAGCCTCATCAAGATCTACTTTCAGCCCGGTACCGATCCAACGGCAGCGGTCAGCGGCATCTCGAACCTGGCCATGGCAAACCTGCGCCGCCTGCCTCCGGGCACTCTGCCGCCTGTCGTACTCAGTTTCGACGCAGCGAATCTTCCGGTGTGTCTGATTACGCTGAAAGGCGCTGGGATGAATCAGACGGAATTGAAAGATGTCGCACAGTTCAGCGTTCGAAACCAGGTGGCCAATGTTCCAGGCGCCTCGGTCCCTCAGCCCTATGGGGGAACTTACCGGCAGATAATGATCTACGTCGATCCGTTGAAGCTCGAAGCTTCGCGGCTCGGGATCATGGACGTCGTCCAGGCAGTGAACGAATCAAACCTGATCCTGCCCGCAGGAGACGTTCGCATAGGCCCTAAGGACTACAACATCTACGCCAATAGCCAGGTGCCGACGCCCGACGCCGTGAACAGCATCCCGCTCAAGACAGTTGGCAACGCTTCTATCCTAGTGGGCGACGTTGGACATGCAGTCGATGGCGGCCAGCTTCAGACCAATATCGTGCGCGTTGACGGCCAGCACTCCGTTTACATTCCAATCCTCAAGCAGGGCGGTGATTCCAACACCATCACTATCGTCAACGGCATCCGCAAAGCCACGGCCCATCTGCTCGATATCCCGCAACAGCTCAAGACCGCCGTCGTCTTCGATCAATCCGTATTCGTGAAAACCGCGATCAAGAACGTGATCATCGAGGGTTCAATTGGCCTTTGCCTCACCGGCATCATGATCCTTCTGTTTCTCGGAAACGTACGCGCAACGATTGCCGTCCTCCTGTCGATTCCAATCTCGTGCATTGCAACCTTCCTGATCCTGGACGCAATGGGCAACTCGATCAATACGATGGTGCTTGGTGGAATGGCGCTGGTGTTATCCCGCCTCATCGACAATTCCGTCGTGGTGCTCGAAAACATCTTTCGCCATTTCGAGATGGGCTCCGATCCGGTCAAAGCGTCGCAAGAGGGCGGCAAAGAGGTTGAACTCGCTGTGTTGGCGGCTACCATCAGCACGGCCATTGTCTTCTTTCCCGTGGTCCTGCTCACAGGCGTTAGTAAGTACCTCTTTACGGCGCTCGCGCTTGCAGTGGTTATCGCACTCTTCTGTTCGTACGTCGTCGCCATGACCGTCGTACCGCTCTTCTGCTCTCGCTTTATCAAACACACCAAACACGACCACGAGCATGAGTCCGCTCAGAAGGATGATCGGGTCCCCGAGCATATGCGAGGCGGTCACGGTCAGATCAACATCTTTGCCAAGACCGTCTACTACTTCAATGAGGGCTTCGGTTGGCTTGAGCGACGTTATGACCGGTCGCTCCACTACTGCATGGACAGGCCCGCACTGGTCGTTATCGTGTTTTCTGTCTTCGTGGTGCTTAGCTTCGCACTGGTTCCGCTTCTTGGCCGCGCCTATTTTCCGCGCACCGATCCGGGGCAATTCGTCATCAGCGTCAAGGCTCCAACCGGTACGCGCATTGAACTCACCGATCAGTACATCGCTCGAGTCGAGCAGGACGTGCGTGATGTTGTGGCACCCAAAGACCTCAACATGATTGTCTCGAACATCGGTGTCACACCCGATCTTTCGGCGATCTACACCTCTAACTCCGGAATGCATACCGCGTTTGTCCAGGTGAGCCTGAATGAAGATCACAGTCTGAGCAGCTTTGCATACATGCAGCGAGTAAGAACCAAGCTCACTGCCGATCTTCCATCCATCGAAACCTACTTTCAGTCCGGGGGCCTCGTCGATTCGATAGTCAATCAAGGACTTCCCGCACCTTTTGACATCCAGGTCAGCAGTAACGATATGGAGGGAGGATATGCCGTCGCCCAGCAGCTTGCGCAAAAGCTGCGAGCGCTCCATGGCGTAAGCAATGTCCTCATCCCTCAAGACATCGACTATCCCGGTCTCGCCCTCGACATCGATCGCCAACGGGCAAGCCTCGAGGGGCTTACTCCGAAGACCATAGTCGATAGTGTCATCACTGCTATGACCTCGAACGGCATGGTCGCCCCGAGTTACTGGATCGACCCGAAGACCGGCAACAACTATATGCTCACAGTCCAGTACCCGGAGACACAAGTACAAACGCTGAATGACTTCAAGCAGATCCCGCTGCGATCGGCCGACGGCAAGACCACGACACCGCTGGAAACAGTTGCGTCGATCCGGTCAATCAACACACCGACCGAAGTCGATCACTATCAGCTCCGGCGGGTCTTTGACGTCTATGTGATGCCCAAGGCGGAGAGCCTTGCCTCGATCGGCGGAGACGTGAACAAGATCGTCGCAGGAATGAATCCGCCCCATGGAACGGTTCTGACGGTGCGAGGTACCGTCAACAACATGAACGACTCGTTCAAATCCTTTGCGATCGGTCTCGTCATATCGATTGTGCTGGTTTTCCTGATTCTGATGGCGCAGTTCGCGTCCTTTGTCGATCCCTTGATCATTCTGCTTGCCATCCCTCCAGGCATCTCCGGCGTGATCCTCTTCCTGCTAGTTACTGGCACCACAATCAACATCATGAGTCTCATGGGTGTCCTTATGACGACGGGGATCGTCGTATCCAACAGTATTCTAATCGTCGAGTTCACGGGCCAACTTCGTGAGCACGGGGTCAAACTGGAAGAGGCGATCATCACCGCCTGCAAGGTGCGTCTGCGGCCGATTCTGATGACCACGCTCGCCACTGTGCTGGGGCTCATCCCAATGGCGCTGGCGCTCGAAGCCGGGAGCGAACAATATGCACCGCTCGCCCGGGCAATTCTCGGTGGTCTTACTGTCTCCGGAATCGTCACGGTCTTCCTCGTACCCAGCGCCTACTTGCTCATTCATCGCCGCATCGAGGCTCGCAGAGAGCACGCCGGCACCGTCTCTTCTGGAGATTCCTCGCAAGCCAGTGTGGTGACCGCATGAGAAGTTTTCTGCTCAGTCTCTTACTCATCGCTCCTCTGCCTGCGCTGGCCCAGAGCAGCAACCAGGCCGGCGCTGCCGATCTCCCCGCCGCCCCGTTGCCTTCATCGGCTGCTTTGATTGCAAGTGTAGCTGCGAACCAGGGCTCATCTCAGTCTCAAGCCACGCCTCCAAATCAACAGCAGCCTCTCATCAATCCCGCAACCGCCGCCATCTCCATTATGCGAACCGATGCAGAGCGCCTCGCTCTCCAGAACAATCCTCGCATCACCGCGAGTCATCTGCTCGCTCTGGCAGCTGGGCAAGTCACGCGTGAGACCCGATCGGGCGAACTACCTCAGATCTCCGCCGCCATCACCGCAGCGAAGGCCGAGGACGGAAGCCGCATCGGTGCCGGTGAGCTCACCGATTCGCGTCTCTATACGCACGCCGGCACCGGTGGGTCGCTCTCGCAGCTCATCACTGACTTCGGTCACACACGCGATCTTGTCGCAACCAACAAACTGCAGCAGAAGGCACAGGACCAGAACGCAATCGCTACCGAACAGGATGTCCTGTTGGCGACGGACCAGGCATTCTATCGCTTGCTCAATGCAGAGTCTCTGCTCGATGTAGCCAAGGCAACGGTAGCAGCACGTGGCGACGTACAAAACCTTACCTCGGCACTCACCAAGAGCGCACTCAGGAGCGATCTCGACCTCAACATTGCATCCGCCGATCTCTCCCAGGCGCAACTCCTGCAGCTCGACGCCGAGAACGGGGTCGCCTCTGCGAGCGCCGCTCTGGCCGCTGTCTTCGCCGCACCTGCGGACACGCTCTATCACGCCGTTGAAGACGCCGCGGACGCACCGCCGCCACCGCCATCACCCGATAGCTCTCCTTCCATTAACGCGAGCGCGCAAGCCCAACGCCCCGATCTCCAAGCTCTCCGCCTCAACGCCGCAGCCGACCAGAAGTTCGCTGCCGCACAGCAGCTCCAACGTCTGCCGACCATCTCAGCATTGGCGATCGGAGGCATAACACCAGTTGCTCCCGATGGAGTCTTCGTTCCCAACTGGTACGCTGCTGGAGGAGTGAACCTTAACCTCCCGCTCTTTACTGGATTCCGCATCGATGCCCAGGTGCAGGAGGCCCGCCTTCGTCAGAAAGCTGCGGAGAAGCAGGCGCAGGATCTCTCCGACTCTATTGCTCGCGACGTGCGCATCGCCGTCCTGAACGCACAAACCGCTTTTAGGCGCATTGCGGTTGCCGATCAGTTTCGGAAACAAACCGTTCAGGCACTTACCCTCGCGCAAACGAGATACAAACTCGGCCTCAGTTCAATCGTCGAACTCAGCCAAGCTCAACTGCAAAGCACGCAGGCGGCAGTTGAGGCAGTCAACGCGCGATACGACTACCTATTGTCCCTGCGCTCACTGGACTACGCGCGCGGCCAACTAGCGCCATAGAACGAACGACTGAGTTGGTTGTTCCAGTTCTAGATTTCCCAATAAGCTGGAACCTGGACATTGAGGGTGGCAAGCGCAACATAATCCGATCCGTCCGAAATGTTGCGAGCCAATCAGAAGCCATGAGTCCCGTTCTGGCCGCACTGGGATGTTTTGTGCTGGGTGTCGGCTTTGGATCAGTGAGCGTACTTCGTTTCCGCGTCGGTCCATCCCTCCAAAGTTCACGGCATCAGTCTTTTATTAAGCCCCGTCATTACAGGCTTGATCATGTCGCAGATAGGCATCGTGCGTCGGCGCAGAGGTGGCGACGCAATACGTATTGAAAGCTTCGGATATGGGTTACCGCAGATGCAGCGGCGCATGTTGGATGCCGCAGCGGCCATTCCAGGCGCAGCTTCTGTTGGCTATGTAAACCACCTGCCGCTCGGCGTGGGCGGTGGCGATTCGTTTGTCTTTACCGACGCCACCACCGATTACCGGCCGACCAATCTGGCGGCCGACGCCATGAGCTACATCGTCTCGCCCGGCTATCTTCAAGCTGCGGGCACCAGGTTGTTGGCGGGAAGAGACCTGACGTTTGCAGACGACAGCAAGGCGCCGAAAGTGGCTCTCATCAATCGGCAGTTCGCACTCAAGGTTTTCGGATCGGTGAACAAGGCCGTCGAGGGCCATTTCAAGTTTTATGGGGGAACGCGCGCCGAAGTCATCGGCGTCGTCGAAGACGGAAAATACCGGACGCTGACAGAGGATCAGCAGCCCGCGATGTTCTTTTCGTTTCAGCAGCAGCAGGCCAGCGGAACCTTCCTTCTGGTGCGGTCCACGCGCGATCCGCAGGAGATCGCGAGCGCTCTCGAGCGCACCATGCACGGGTTGGACGCGAGCCTGCCTGTCATCGCCAGAACCTGGAACCACGAGATGGGCTGGGCATTGTTTGCCGCGCGAGTGGCCACTGTCGCTCTCGGCGCGCTCGGACTGCTGGGCGCCATGCTCGCGGTTACGGGCATTTTCGGCATGGCCTCCTATACCGTCAGCAAACGCCTGCGTGAATTGGGCATTCGCATGGCGCTCGGAGCGCGGCGCAAACAGGTGCTGCGCGCGGCGCTGGGTCGCCCGTTCGTATTGCTCTCAGTCGGTTCAGTCGCTGGAGTGGTGCTGGGCATTCTCGCGTCCAAGGTGCTGTCGTTCATCGTGTACCAGGCAGCCCCCAGAGATCCGCTGGTGTTGATCGGAGTAGTCCTCACGATGCTGCTCATCGGGCTCGTAGCCGCATGGATTCCAGCGCAAAAGGCGCTCGCGGTAAATCCAGTGATCCTGATGCGCGAAGAGTGACGAATTGTCGGTTGTGGTCAGATTGTCCATGCGCTCAACAACTGCGCGTACTTCACCGACCCGGTCCGCTGCCGACGATTCGTGAACGCTGGCCGACATTTGAGGAGTGATCTTGGAGAATCGGTAATGGGCAGAAAACAGCCCCGTTCCTCCGGTTCTCTTTCTTCTGCGTGTAATGGCTGCATGATTCTGTTGTAATCAACTCTGCGGCTCACGAGCAGGCTGTAGTACACACATAATCCAAAAAAGTAGTCCAGGCTCTCATGAGGCAGCAGTGCTTTTCGCGTTACTTGCCGGGCCGGTATTGTTTCACAACGACGCGATCCGAATATCACTGAATCTTGCATACCGCGTAGCCGCGCTGCTGATACGGACAGCTCATTCCCTCCGGCGCTGGTCCGCGAATCACGGTCCAGGTCACCGGGTACTCGCGAGCCAGGCGAGTAAAGTCCGCCGCGCTGAAGCGGTTCAGCCCGTACGTCGCGTTGCTCATCTGTTTCCATTCCGCCGCCAGATCGGGAAAGAGCGCGGCCACGCCGCCATCTTTGAAATAATCGGCCAGGTCAGATCGTTCGCTGATCGCGCGGAATCCGTGCACATCTACTCCCCGGTCCTTGAAGTAACGCGAATCGACGGCGAACACGGCATCTTCAGGCGTATTCTCGCGCACCCAAAGTAGGGTATTCACCCACGAATTGGAGCTGCTTCCTGTCTCTGGCGTCTCGATATGCGCGCTGTACGGGTAGGTCTCATTGGCGACGAAAAACATTCCTATCGCAAGCGGCAAGCAGATCGCTGCCATAGCCCATGATCGACCTCTTCCTGCATATTCTCCAACAACTCCGCCAAGCAGAAGCACAAAGACAATGGTAATCAAGTGAAAGCAGCGCAGCGGCTGAAGCCGCGCAAACGTGTCCAGAGCATGCGAACTGGCGAACACCGCCGCCACCAGGATCGAGAGGAGGCCAAACGGTATTAGTGCGCAACTCAAGCGATGAAACTCCTTCGTAGTCCCGCGAAGTCTTCCTCTCCAGAACCAAGCTAGAAAGCCCAGCGGCGCCAGCATGCCGGTCCAGTGATACCAGGCCCAGTTGGAAAGAAAGTAGAAGTCGCGCGCGTACAAGGCTTCGCGGTACGGATTTTGCGCCGGCGCCAGCAATAAGTCCGATGGCAAAAGCACGACACCCCCAGCGAGTACTGGAACGCGCTCCCGCGTCCGATTGGCGGTCTTCTGAGCGGCGCAAAGCATCGATGCAAATGCGGCGAAGTACACAGTCATTTGCGGATGAATCACGAACATCAGAGCAATTGCAACAGTCGCGAACACGTAGCGCTTCTTCAACAGAAAAGCCAGCGAAATGAGCGTGAGCGGCGTTGAAAATGAGCGCGCCGTCAAGTACGGATCCATCAGCAGCAGGCCGGTGTTTGTGGCCGGCATCGTCATGACTGCCGTGACGACGAGCAAAGATCCCCAGCGTGCTCTCGCAGTCGAGAAGCAAGCCGACACAAGCATCCATGAGGACGCCAGAAACAGAAACACCGTGACCAAATACCAGAGAAAAATAGTCCAGTCCATCGAGAGGTGCGTCAAACGCGCCGTCCATGCAAGAATCTGGCCAAAAAGCGAGAGTCGCTCATGCGCGAGGAAAAACTCCGTGGCGTAGGGATAAAGGCGAGGATTGAGCAGTTTCTTCGCCGCAGGGATATATATCTCCGCGTCTTCAACGCCCAAGTGATAGCCGTGGATTGCGAGAGCGGCGGCAGTGAGCAGAGCCAGGCGCGCAATCGGCAGGCGCTCTTCCTTCGTGGTATTCATGATGTTTCCTTCGACTCGACGCTTAGGCCTTTTCTCAGGCTCCGTCCTTATGCTGCACAGCGGGAAGAATCTGGGACTGCTTTGCATGGTGAACGTGCGACTTCGGAAATACGCGTGCAAGCCAAGGGAGATTGACGAAGGAAGTAATGACGAGCACGATCGAACAAACCGCCAATAGAGCCATCAAGCGCGGCTCGCGATATAGCTTTTCGGGATTCTGCACCGGGCTATCGTCGGCGAATGCGAGATTGAAATAGGCGGCCATCAGCATCGCAATGAACGGAAAAGCAAAAACCATTTCCATGCGGTAGCGCATGATGAAGGCGCCAAAGAAGAGCATGGCTGCGGCGGCATAAAACGTAATCGAAGTCAGCAGTGCGTGTTCGGTGTAGTACTCGAACGACCGCCGATAGCGGATAGCCGTTCCGCATCCGATCTGGCGATATTCGCTGAATCGCTTCAGTGCCATAAAATAGGCGCCAAGCATCCAATACGCAATCAGCAACGATGCCGGAGGGATCACGGTGGACGTGACGATGTACCACCCTACGCAAAGGCGGATCGGGTTGTTGATGGACTCCGATAACACGTCCAGATAGGGAATGTCTTTCATCCGAACCGGCGGAATGTTATAGCAGCATCCCATGATCCAAAGGCTTAGCACGCTCAGGAACAGCGCTTCCGATACCGCATAGGCCAACAGAAATCCAATGAACCCGCAGACCAGCCATTGCAGGTACGCGAGAGGAACACTCACGCTCCGGCAAGCAGCCGGGCGCGACGATTTGGTTGGATGCAACCGGTCGAAAGGCGCGTCCAATAGCTCGTTCAAAACATAATTGCTACTCGCGACGGCCACAACCGCCGTCAGTCCGATCAGCGCTCTCAAAAGCAGCTCAACGCTCAGGGTCGCTCCAGTCAGGCTCGCAGCAATCACGATGCCCGGAATGACGAAGACTTGCTTGACGGAGTGATCGAGGCGCAGAAGGCTCAGGTGCGCCGCGCATCGTCCAGGGGCCGCGCGAGGCGCAATCTCGACTGCCGTCGGACCCTTGCGAGTCTCATCGAACAAGCTTCGCGAGCGGAATTCATTCATGGGGCGCGGGATTTCTCTGTTGGATCAGATAGGTCTTGCCAGAAGCCGTCATCGCCAGAACCGGTAGACATGCGACTTCAATTCGCCATGATGATATGACGCCGAATCGGCGACACAGGACGACATGCACTTGATGATTCCTGACTCCGGCAAGCGCGGATCGGACCGTAAGAGCAAGCCACTTCGCCCTTCGTTGTGCAGACACGGCTGCGTTGGAGGAGTTTCGTCCCGACTGTAATCTTTTGGGATCAATTCATCGTCTACATACGGTATGTCCGGATTTGTCTACGCGGATCGTGGGCAGAACTCCCTCTTTGCCTCAAACAATGCAGAATGCCCCATGAAAAAACTCCTACGATTCCTATCGATCGTTTTGCTCCTTGCCGTCGCCGCGCTGTTCCTTGAGCGACCCGCTTACGCGTACGCCGATCCCGGAACGGGGCTCCTCGCCATTCAGGCCGTCGGATCCGCGCTCGTGGCCACCGGATGGTATTTGCGCCAAAAGATCTTCGCCCTGCTGCATCGCGGAAGCTCATCCAAACCCGAGTCTGCTGCAAAGAGCGACGAGGGCTCGGCGGGCCAGTGAACGTTGTCGATCGCCTCCCACGCGAGCCTCGGGACCTCGCCGCGCAGAATGAAAGCGCGTCGACCTTCCGCGATCCGGCAGGCCAGCTCTATCTCACTCCGTCGCACGCTCTCCGGCGCATTCATCCGGCATCAGCCGAACAAACCCAAGCGTTTCTCGACTCCCCATTTAGAGCCGCCCTCGAGCAGAGCTGCGACCTGATTGCAACCGAGATCGCCGGCCCCGCGGCAATTCCTTCGACGAGCACAGACGAACTCTGGCTACTGCATCCGCGGATCGATCCGATCTCCTACCCTTGGGAGTGGACAACCGCGCAGTGGAGCTCGGCCGCCGACCTAACATTGCGGCTGGCCGGCCAGGCAATCGATGCCGGCTGGGCTCTGAAAGACGCAACTCCGCTGAACATCCTCTTCCATGGCGCCCAGCCGGTCCTGGTCGATGTTTTGTCGTTTGAGCCGCACGACCCCCAGTCGGCTGTATGGCTCGCCTATGGGCAATTCGTGCGCACATTTCTGCTGCCCTTGTTGGCCGCAAAATATCTAAAGTGGCCGTTAGAAGCTACTTTCTTCTGGCGCGATGGCTATGAGCCCGGCACGCTTTACCGCGCATTGCAGCCGTGGCAGCGCCTATACCCCAGTTTGGTCGACGTGGTCACGCTCGCAACGCTCCTTGAGAATTCCGGCAAATCGGCGCAGAAGGCGCGAAAGGTTCCATCGGTTTTCGACCCCGCATTGGCGAAGCATATTCTGCACAAACGCCTTGCCCGTCTCGGCAAACAGATCCGGCACGCCGCACGATCCGAACCAAGCAGCACGTGGAGCGGCTACGAAAAAGCCGCCACGCACTACCACCCCTCCGACGTGGAATCCAAACTGCAATTCGTGCAACGCACGCTCGAACGCTGCCGCCCAGCGCGCGTCCTGGATATCGGCGCCAATACTGGAACGTACTCCCTCATGGCAGCTGAAACGGGTGCTCAAGTGGTCGCGCTCGACAGCGACCGGGCGGCGCTTGAAGCCCTTTGGCGCGCAGCGAACCGCCAGAAAAAGGCCGTCACGGCCCTCGTCGCCAACATCGCGCGCCCCACGCCTGCAGCAGGCTGGCGAAATCGGGAACAGCCGTCCCTTCTAGACCGCCTCGGCGGCGAATTCGACGTGGTCCTGATGCTGGCTGTCATCCACCATCTCATCCTCCGCGAGCAGGTGCCGCTCGGCCACATCGGCGAACTCTGCTCCACCCTCACGCGCCAATGGCTCCTTCTCGAGTGGGTTCCGCCCTCTGACCCGATGTTTCAGGAATGGCTGCGAGGCCGCGACGATCTCTATGGACATTTGTCTGAGGACGACCTGATCCACGCGTTTGCTCCATGGTTCCGCATTGTCGATCGCGCCACGTTGGACAATCGACGCACACTTTTGCTTATGGAGCGGAGCAATGCGGGCGGCTCGACAACCGGAGACCGCCAAGGATGATCAAACGAATCGCCCAGGCCTGGGCCTTCGCCTCCATCTTGCTCCTTCCGAATTACATCGATCTGACTTCGAGCGCGGGAGACGCTCGCATGCGTTCGCCCGTGCCTCTCACCCGCATTGCCCTCGCGCACCTGGCCGATATGGCGATCGTTCTCGCGCTCTTCGCCGCTCTGATGGCGCTGCTTCGGCGGCTGGCCGCATGGCCGAAGATTCGCTGGGGCCTGCTGGCATTGCTTCCGGTGCTGCTATTCGTTCGCAACCTCGACGTCATTCCATTCGCCGTGCCGTGGCCTGCAATTCTTGCCGCGAGCCTGCTCTGGTGGAGTCTGCTCGCGTTGCTCTTGCTGCGCTCGCCCATGGCTGCACAAAAACTGCGCACTGCCGGAAGCACGCTACTGGCCGGCTTCGCTGTTTTCGCCGTCATCATGACATGGCAACTTGCGCGCGCAACGCTGTGGCGGCCGGGCCCGCAGTCGTTCACTTCTTTCCTGCCGCCAGTGGGCATGCAAAAGCCGCGGCTTGTCTGGATTGTTTTCGACGAACTTGCCTACAAATACACCTTTGAATCGCGCGATCCAACCTTGCACCTTCCCAACTTCGATCGCCTGCGCAACGAGAGCACCCTCTATACCGAGATGACCCCGATCGCCTACCGGACGACGCGCGTGATCCCGAGTTTGCTGCTCGGCCGCGCAGTCACCGACGTCGCCTACACCGCAAGCAATCGGTATCTGGTGCAGATTGACGAGGACTCGCATTGGATTCCCTTCGATACTCATGGCTCTCTTTTTGGCATCGCCAGGCAGAGAGGTCTTACAACCTCGATCATCGGATGGTATATCGCCTACTGCCCCATCTTCACGGGCATCGCCAACGATTGCTACTGGAGCAATGAAGACGCGCAGGACCGCGGACCTACGTTGCAGAGCGCCAGCTTCGCCGCAAATCTCTGGTTCCCCCTGCGCATCATGGCAGAGCAAGCTCTTGCTCCTCGTCGGGCGTGGGCCGATGACGCCGATTTGAACTCCATCGGGCACATCGCATCGGTGCGGGATGTTCAGGAGCACGCCTTGCACACGCTTTCCACCAGCAACGCCGACATCGTCTACCTGCATCTTCCTGCTCCGCATCCTGTGGCTTTCTGGGATCGCCAAACAGGCAAGTTCGCGCTCGGCGGTTCGTATCTCGATTCGCTCGACTACTCCGATAGGCTCCTCGGGCAGATGCTCGACATTCTCAGTACGCAGCCACGCTGGGCAAACACCACGCTTATTGTGCAGGGCGATCACTCCTGGCGCACGCAGATGTGGCGGCCGCTGCCCGGCTGGAGCGCCGAAGATGAGCGTATCTCCCACGGCGGTGAGTGGGACCCACGGCCGCTGTTGATGACTCATGCGCCAAGGCAGCAAGACGCGGAGACCATCGACGCCCCCACGAGTCTGATGTACGTGCACGATGCGGTCGCGGCCGAAATCAGCGCGCTTGCCAAATAGCCGCCGCTGTGAGTCTGCCCGATGACAATAGAACTCGTCCCACGAGCACTTATCGCCTGCTCGGAGAGCGGGCTCAAGCGATTAGTAGTGATACACGCCGCAGTGTGCGATAGGCCGAGATCCGATCAGGGGATCATGCTTTTTGCTAGGGCGAATTGAGGGCCGTACCCATGGCAAAGAGCAAGGCTAAGCGCAAACTGACACCCAAGCATGTTCTCAGTTCCCGGACCTCGAGCAATCAAAGTCAGCAGTCTTGAACAGCCTGACGTCTCAAAGCTCACAACGAACCTACGATCATGGAATTCGTCGAATGGTATTGCTCGGAACCCGGACTCGCTTTCAACAAGACTTTGGCACCCGGTAACGAATATTAAGGCTGTTTAAGCGGCGAAAGACCGATTACTCCCGAAAAACGCCGAAGGCGTCGGCCATCTTGAATCGACGGGCAAGTTGCGACATTCCAGTGGCCACGCCAACATTTCGGTATTTAACGTGCATCATGGTGGGTGGATCGACAGCGTTCAGAGAGCTTTCGAATACATACTGCGCACGGTCGGTCGTCGCCGACCGACCTTCATTACCATTTTCTACCTTTGGTTGATCTGGATTACTCCGTGGAGATCATTCGCTGCGCAGTGCCTGCATGGGGTCGGTGCTTGCCGCTCTCCGCGCCGGGATCACCGCTGCGGCCAGCGCAGCCAGCGCGAGGAGCGCCGTCGCATCTGTAAGCAGCAACGGATTCCACGGTTTTACTCCGAAAAGCTGGCTTGCCATGAGATATCCCGCTCCAATCGCCGCCGGTATCCCGATCCCCAATCCGATGCTGACCTGCCAGAACGCTCCGCGCAGCACCATCGCGACCACCGAGCGCCGATCGGCCCCTAGCGCCATGCGCACGCCAATCTCGCTTGTACGTTGCTCCACTCCATAGGCGGTTACGCCATAGAGGCCAACCGCCGTCAGCACAAGGCCAACAGCGCCGAACAGCCAAGCCAGGCTGGCGATCATATTCTGCTGATCAAAGGTTTCCTGAATCACTCGTGAATAGGTTTGAGCGTCATACATCACCAGGTTCGGATTGACTTCGGCCAGCGCCTTCTTTACCTGCATGAACATGTTCGCCGGATGCTCCGGCGCCCAGATCACGATGTTCCAGAGATTCTGCGACACAAGCTCGTCACTCTGGAGATCACGCTGATCGAAAAGTACGGTCTGCGCCTCGGGGATGTAGTACAGGGCCCGTGCTGGATCTCGGAAGCCCCAAGTCACGTAATGGATGTTTTGGACGACACCGACAATCCCATAGGTTCCCGCATTCCTCATGGAGCCGGGACCGAAGTGCTGGCCGATGGGATTCTGGTTCCCAAAAAACTTCCTGGCAAAGGCTTCGTTGATGACAGCCACGTGCCGCGTATTCTCGTTGTCGTCTTTGTTGATGGTGCGGCCCTCCACCATTGAGGCGCCGATGGTCTCGAAGAACCCAGGGGTTATGCGGGACCAGTCGGCGGATACATCGTTCTTCGGGCCGGGCTCTGGTTTGCCCTGAATCCGAATGTCGTGGCCGTTTTGGTTGCCGCTCATCGGCGCGTACGTCGCGGCACTAACGCTGCGCACCCCGGGAATGGCGCCGAGCCGGACTTGAATCTGACGATAAAGCGGGACCAGTTGCTCCTGCTTATAGTTCGCCAGCATAGGCGAACCAATGGAAACCAGGTAGCGGCCATCCAGATCGAACCCGAAGTTCTGGTGCTCCAGATTTCGAAGGCTATCGCCCAGCATCGCAGCCGCACTCAGCAGCACCAGCGATACTGCCGCCTGCGCAATCACCAGCGCCTTCTGCGCCCAGTGACCGCCGCCTGCAACTTCACGGTTGGCCCCACGCAGCGCCTCCACCGGCTCGGCCTGCGAGGTCATCCACGCAGGCATCATTCCGAAGATCGCGCCCGTGAACACCGAGACTCCAAGCGCGAAAAGCAGAACCAGTGTTGAGGGCGTGGCATGCACCGGAATCCAGCTGGTTCGCTCCATCATGTGGAAGGCGAGATAAAGGATCAACCGGGCCCCCGCCCAGGCTACAGCCACACCGGCCGCGCCGCCGATCAGAGAGAGCGTAACGCTTTCGAGAAGCGCATTCCTCACCAGGCGCCCCCTCGATGCTCCCAGCGCTACGCGGACTGCCGTCTGCTGCCGGTTCTTCAGCCCGCGGGCCAGCAGCAGGTTGGCGATGTTGGCGCAGGCCACCAGCAGCACACAACAGGCCGTGACCATGAGCAGTAGAAGACCTTCGCTATAATCCCTGCGTAAAAACGAGAAACCTGCGCCGCCAGGCGACAAGCGGAGCGTCTGCTTCTGCAACACAGCTTTTTCCTGCGGACTCATATCTGCCAGGTGGCTGGCCAGCCAGCCCTGCAATTCACCCTGAAGCTGCGCCTGGAGCACTTTCGGATTCGTTCCGGAGCGCACACGTCCGATCAGGTCCAACCAGTCGATCCGAGTGTTTTTAATCCGCGCCGTTTTCCCCAAGATCAATGGCTCGGCCGTCAGTGGCATCCAGATATCCGGCAAGCCCCAACTCGTCATCTTCGCCCCAACGAAAGCTGCCGGGGCCACTCCTATGATCGTGAACGCCTGGCGGTTGATCCGGTATGTGGATCCGACGACCGAAGGATCGGACCCATACTTCTCCTGCCAGGCATGGAAGCTCATCACCGCGACCGGTGGCGCGCCCTCCAGGTCGTCGGCGTCGACGAACAGCCTTCCGCGCCAGGCGGAAACGCCCAGAGTCTGAAAAAAGTTCCCGGAGACATACTGGCCATTCGCAGTATCCGGCGGTCCCGATGAGCTAGAGCGCTGCACTACCAGCGGCATGTTACCCGCTTGGAGCGCTGCCAGATCCTGGAATCCCGGCGTGTTTGCGCGGAATAGCTTGTATGCTTCCCACGAGAAGAGACTCCAGTTGCCCGCCTCGTCGTCGCTGTCCTGGCTGTATCCTCCCCAGTCGCAGCAGTGGGGCTGACCTCCGATACGCCACAACTGATCCGGCCTGTTGACCGGCAGCGATTGCAACATCACCTGCTCGACGGGCGTGAAGATCGCTGTGGTTGCGCCGATGCCGAGGGCCAGAGTCAGCACCGCGGTCAACGTAAAGCCAGGTGATTTTCCCAACTGGCGAAAAGCGTAGCGAACATCCTGCAGAAGCGACTCAAGCCATATGGTTCCGCGTCGCTCGCGGCAGTCTTCCTTAATCTGCTCGATCGCGCCGAACTCGATTCGTGTGAGCCGACGGGCTTCACTCTCCGGAACCCCGGAACGAACCTTATCGGCGACCTGAGACTCGAAGTGGAAGCGCAGCTCTTTGTCCAGATCGGCCTCCGATCGTTCGCGAGAGAAAAATCTTCGTATCCAGCCCATCAGATTCCCTCCAGGGTGCCCTTGAGAATGAGGCTCACCACGTCGGTTAGGCGCGCCCAGTTCTCGGTTTCAACCTTAAGATGAGTTCGTCCCTTGGAAGTGAGCTCGTAGAACTTGGCTTCACGGCCAGTCTCGGTGGGCTTCCAACGAGAGCAAAGGAACTTTTTATATTCGAGGCGATGGAGCGCGGGATAGAGGGATCCTTGCTGAACCTGGAGTGCGTCGCGAGAGATCTGCTGGATTCTTTGCGCGACGGCATAGCCGTGAATGGGTCCAAGCGCAACGACCCTCATGATGAGGAGATCGAGCGTGCCTTGCGGAAGGTCAAACCTGTCGTCGGTCTTCTTCATACCTCTTCTTCATACCTCTTCTTCATACCTGTCGCTTCTACATATACATCGCCAGATGTAGAAGGTCAAGGTATATCCACCGCCTCAATGCTCAGCGGCAAGCTATCATCTTTGGAGCATCGACGCCACCAGGCGGTAGAGTCCATGGAATGTCTGGATTTCAAGTGCTCTTATAACCGGCCAGTGTCCATGTTGGCGACTACACGTCCATGTGGCTCAGTGGCTCAAGTGCTATCGTCGGTGAGCGCATTGGCGATAATCCATACACGTAGACGTAAGAGTCCAAGTCTGCTTTTGCGAGCGATTTGTCCTTGATTGTCACATCTGGACCCATTTTCCGAATCCGTCTTAGCCTAAGCGACCCGTCGCCAGCTCGGCACACCGCGCCGAGCTGGGATCGCGGGAGTGTCACCGTCAATACAGAAGTAACTCCAAAACGGCAAAACGGGGGTTGCTCGCCTTCGCGCTAAGAGGTGTGTGGGATGGATGGTGTCTAAATCAGCATCTTGCTCTGCTGGCGGCGGCCAGGATGGTTGGGGTCAGTGAATTCGAGCAGTTCGATGGGCGCGCCGTTTTCGACTATGAACGCGACGCGGACGCCGTCGGATGGGCTGTTGGGAGGAATCAGGATTTCGCGGCCAGCAAGCTCGGAGGCGAGATCAGCCACTTCAAACGCGACGTGCGGAACTTGCCGGACGAGATCAGGGACCGCCGCGTCCGCTTCGAAACGCATCCACTCCACGCCAAATTCGCTTTTCTCGTGGCTGACGACAAAGAGTTTCAGGTGTTTCAAGTGGGTCTCGCCGGACTTCGCTTCAGTAGTGGGAATTCCGATGTGATGGTACCTGCGCATTGCTTTTCGCTCTCCGTGGAATTGGCACAAATTCTACGCGGTCGTTACGGCGTTTGAAACCGCGCCCTCGTGACCGGACTTTTGAGGCACGAGCCAAATTGTACTTCACTGGTTTTGGCACAAGGCAGATTCGGAACGCATGACCGTTCCCCCGGGGAAATAGCACCAAAACCGGGTCACTTCCGGATCGTCCACAAACCGACCAGAGCGAACAAAGTGGCGTGTTCCTCTGGCTCGACGAGTGCATCGGCACAGAAGTCAATCTTTGACGTTTGACTCATGGTTACTATGCCGGGACACGTTTCCACTTGCAGATCGAGTTAGATCATTCTGCTGGTTGGATCCCGGCAAGGTTCTTTGTTTTAGCTTGTTAGCTTCAAATCGCCGCGAGAGTAATCGGCTCGCATTACCGGGGCAGCAGTTGCGGTGAACGAAAGCCGCATTGCGCTGCGAAAAGAAACAGGCGACAACATAAACATGCTTCCGTGCAGAGGGGGATTAGAGAAGGGGGATCTCGAAGCCCGTTCTGCGCAGGTGCGCGGCTCTCTGCGCGGAGGCAGAGTTGTTCTTCGCTACTAGATGCACACCATGTTGACTGAAGGTAACTTCCGGCTTGGCCACATCTATGTAAGTCAAGGTCAAGAAAAAAGCATAGGTGTAGGTTGCGCGCTCAGGAGAGCGCGCTGTAGATCTGATCAGAATCTTCGAATACGCAACATCGCCTCCCGGCCGATGATTCCTGCATCAAGCAGAACCACACATCTATTTGCAGCCTCGGGCTCCTAAGAGCCGTCGCCGAAGATTGAGTTTGTGTTCTCCGCCAGTCCCGAAACAATCCGTAGAGAGCCTCCGGAGTTTGATCTCCTTCGCACAGTGGCCTAATTGCGGGACCTGGCAGTCTGCGCACGGAATGATCCTGATGTTTTTTCATTCATGGGCAGGCTTTTACGCTGCCGCTGTGCCTCCAAACTGCTCGGCAGGCACGAAATCCTGTTTCTTGCGTTCTACGGCGAGCAGATACGCAACGATTTTCCTTGCCACAGCCAGCGTGGCCCGATTGCGATTGCCTCGCTGCATCTCCTTTTCGTAAATCAGCGCCAGTTCATGGCACTGCCTCGGAGCCAGCTTCGCGGCCTCCACCAGCACATGTTGAATGTGTTTGTTGCGCTGCTTGGAAAATGGGCGTACGCGCCGCCTTGTCGGCTGAGCTTCTCTCCGCTCCGCACAGTCCGCAATAACTGATGGCCTGCTTAATCGACCGGAAGCGCGTCACATCGCCGATCTCCAGTGCCCACGTCAGCGCGGTGATCGGGCCCACTCCGGGGACCGTTCTCAACCGCTTCAGTCTCTCTGCCAACAAAGGGTCACGCCCCAGGGAACTGACCAGGGCATAGTCAAGTTTCTGCGCGCGAACGATGTGTTCGCGGCTCAGCTTCAGCAGCGGCCGGATACTGGCATCGATCTCTTCGTTGCCGGACATCAGCTCGGCGAAGTAGCCCACCTTGCGCAGCCGCCGCTTGGTATGAGTCACACCTTTTTCCAGCAACAGTCCTGATATGCGGTTCTTCATCTGCACCATCTGCCTGACCAGAAGGCCCCGGTAGCGCAGCGTCCGCCGCCGGTCCCGGATCTCGGTTGAGGACTTGTGGCACTCCGGCAGGAAGTCACAGCGCAGACAGTCGGCGATTTTGCTTGCATCGATCTTGTCGTTCTTCCGCTTGGCCGCGGCGATGGCACGCAGCATTAGAGGATGCGCCACCTTCACCTTCTCTGCGTGCGGAAGCAGATGATCGTAAATCCACCCGGTGAAGATCGTCGCTTCCATGGCGATCGTACGGGGTTGGGGAAGGGTCTTGATCCACGCGTCCAACTCGCGTCGCGTCGACCCGATCTTGCCTTCCATCTGCACACGGCCAGCTGCGTCCTTCACGCAATAGCTGATCGTCCTCTTGTGAACATCAAGTCCGATGTAATACATAGTCTCTGAGGAGCCTCCGAGGTAGTTCTCTTAATCAGCCTCACAGCTGAGTTCAGCCTTTTGCAACACCTCGTGCTCCTCTCTGACTTAGCATTCAAACAATTCGACCGGATGTCAGAAAGAGGCTCAACCGAGATCGACGAGTGCATTGCCCCGTTATCGTCAATCGAGAAACAAGTGTGAAATCATGTTTGACGGATGCCACACCCTCTCATCCGCTGAGCCGCGAGTTTCTGCGAAGGAGG